>JAPYUP010000002.1 GCA_029940695.1 Candidatus Thalassarchaeaceae archaeon | reverse complement strand
CGTCCATCTCCATCGGGGGGTACATCATGTCCGCGTAGTGAGGTAGGTGACCGCTAGTCTCGAACAGCTCCTTCTTTCCAAGCACTGGGGTAGTTACCCTGACGTATCCGTATGCATCCTCGGTCTCTATCGCGAACCTCTCGATCTCCGACTTCAGAATCTCGCCGTTTGGCAGCCACACGGGAAGTCCCTTCCCAATCAACTCGTTAATCATGTAGAGTTCCATTTCTTTTCCAATTTTCTTGTGGTCGCGCTTGGCCGCCTCCCCCAGTTGTCGCTCGCGCTCCTTGAGCCCGTCCTTGGTAGCGTAGCACATCCCATAGATCCGTACCAAAGACTCCCGCTCCCGGTCAGCGCGCCAGTAGGCTTGGCTAGTGCTGGTCAGCTTGAACCATCGAAGTTGGGCGGTGGAGGATACGTGAGGGCCGCGGCAGAGGTCGACGAAGTCACCCTGCCTGTAGGCCGAGGAACCGACGTCGTGACCGATATTATCGTCCATAATCTCAAGCTTGAACGGGTTCGATGCGAACATCTCACGGAGAGATTCGTTGCCGTGCTCCTCCCTCTCCATCGCGAGATTCTGCTTGACGAGCTCCTTCATGCGCTTCTCGACGCGACGCATGTCCTCTTCGCCAATCGGATCCATGTGAAAGTCGTAGTAGAAGCCGTTCTCGATGGGAGGGCCGATGGTCGGCTTCGCCTCTGGGTACAACTCGGTGACCGCTTGGGCCAGCAAGTGGGCGCAACTATGACGCAGAATGTACAGGCCTTCTTCGGACCCACCGAGGATGGGATCGATTCTACAGTCAGCCTCGAGCGCGAAGGACAGGTCTCTCTGCCCCCCGTCGACCAGGGCAGCGACCGCGCCCGACTTACGCCCGTGGACGTTCTTGATGACCTCGCCAGCGGTGGTGCCGCTGGCGTACTCATGGGGGTCATCGGCACCCACGTCAACCGATATCATCGCCATTGAACCATCTCTGTCGGCTGCGCCGACGACCTGCTGATATGAAGGGCTTGGCCGTTTAATCGGGCACAAACCCGTCATTCGATGGTGAATTGCGTCCCCGCCTCGCCGGCTACCATGGCTCCGAGGTCAGTCAGCGCTCCGATTACCGCCCGCCCCCCGGTCCTCCGAACGAAGTCGCAGGCCGCCTCCACTTTGGGGCCCATCGAACCGGCGTCGAACTCGTATTGCTCGATTTCACCGGGGGTAGTCCTCTCAATCTTCCTCGCCTTGTCAGTGCCCCAGTCGAGGTAAACTCCGTCGGCGTCTGTTGCGAGAATCAGCAAGCGGGCATCGAGCTGCCTAGCCAGTAGGGCGCTGGCCCTGTCCTTGTCGATCACCACCTCGACGCCTTCCAGATCCCCATCGGAATTGTACGCGGTCGGGATGCCACCTCCACCTGCGCAAATCACGATAGTATTCTTTTCTAGAAGCCAGTGGATGGGCCGCAGTTCAAAGATCCGGTGAGGCTCGGGAGACGGTACTACTCTGCGCCATCTGTCACCGTCCTTGGCAATAGACCACCCCCGCTCCTCAGCAACCTTCCTCGCTTCCTCTTCGCTGTAAACCGGCCCTATCGGCTTGGTAGGGTTGTCGAAGGCAGGGTCATCGAGGGCGACTTCCACCATCGTCAGGACGGTCGCGAGTGGGGTTTCGATAGGCAGCAAATTCCCCAGTCCCTGCTCAATCATGTAACCTATCTGACCCTCTGTTTGCGCTCCCAACAAATAGAGTGGATACTCATCGACTCCTTCATAGGAGGCAGACTGAAGTGCTAGAAGCCCAATTTGAGGTCCATTTCCGTGCGTAATAATTAGTCCGTGCTCCAATGCGATTGGGGCCAAGGCCTCGCAAGCGTCACCGACGTTACTCTTCTGATTTTCCGCGGTCAGCGGCTCGCCGCGACGCAGCAGGGCGTTTCCACCGAGCGCGACGACGACTCTCATGCTCTTCCGAAGAGGCATGTAGCGATAATAACGCCCATCGTCTCCGCACACCCGTGGCGAGACTGGGAATGCTGGTTAACCCTGATGCTGGTTTGGGAGGCCGACTGGGCCTGAAGGGCAGCGACGGGAAAGCCGAGTTGGCGCGCTCGATGGGGGCCGAGGATCGCTCCGGCCCGCGTATGACCGCGACCCTGACTCATTTCGGCTCGATTCACAGGATGGGCTTCGATGACCTGCACTGGGTCACCAGCGAGGGTCGCATGGGCACTGACTGGTTCCCTGAAGATGCCACCATAGGCGCTCTCAGCGCAGTCCACTCCTCGCGGGGGGAGACTACCGCCGCGCACACCAAGGAAGTGGTAGCAGCCATGCTGGAGGTCGGGATCGACCTGCTACTCTATGCAGGGGGCGATGGCACGACGAGGGACATCGTGGAGGCATTGGATGCCAATGGTCGCTCGGAACTGCCAGTCATCGGCATGCCGACCGGGGTCAAAATGCACTCAGGATGCTTTGCTTCGTCTCCTAAAGCAGCAGCTGAGGTTCTATCGGCTTGGTTGAACGGTGATTTGTTGGTTGCTAGCACCGAGGTCCTTGACCTAGACGAGGAGCGCTACCGCCAGGGGGATTGGATAATCAGGATGTACGCCGAGGCGATGACGCCCTCGAGCCCACGCTGGATGCAGGGCGCCAAGCAACTGATAGAAGCCGCAGGCGAGGAAGAGGTTCTCGAGGGGCTCTCCGACCACATCAAGGACGTCATAATTTCCGACGAAGATCGATTGGTTATCTGGGGCTCTGGCGGAACTCTGCGCGCAATTGGAGAGTTGAACGGATTCGAGTTGACAAACCTAGGTATCGATGCTACGATTGGTTCGAATCAGGTCGGCACCGATCTCGACGAGGCGGGGCTGCTGGGGCTACTGACCCCTCACTCTGGCTCGGTCACTCTGCTGCTATCCCCTATGGGTGGCCAGGGTTTCCTGATTGGGCGAGGTAACCTGCAACTCTCACCGGAGGTTCTCCGTGCAATCGGAATCGATAACATCCTCGGAGTGGTGACTCCAGCTAAGCTGCTTACTGTCAGGATGCTGAGGATTGAGACCGGAGACGAGGAACTGGATGCGGAATTCGTGGCGCTTGCCTACATGAAGGTCCTGCAGGGCTTTCGAACAACGCGGATACTGCCAGTTGCAGTCGATTAGACTTCTATGCCGACAGATGCCTTCAGGAGGCCTAGGTAAGGTGGGCTGGGCTTGTCCGGTCTAGACTTGAACTCCGGGTGGTATTGGGTGCCGACGAAGTAGGGATGCCCCTCCAGTTCCATAATCTCACAACGCTCCCCGGTCTCGTCCTTGCCCACGTACTTCAGTCCGGCGCTCTCGATTTGCCCGATTAGCTCGGGGTTGACCTCGTAGCGGTGCCTGTGGCGCTCGTTGACGTAATCGACCCCACCGTAGAGACGTCGCATCTTGCAGTCATCCAATAGGAAAGGCGTCGGCTTGGTGCCGAGGCGCATTGTCCCACCCATGTGGGTCTTTGAGATCTCTGGCATGAACACCACCGCTGGGTTGGGGGTGTCCTCATCGAACTCAGTGGAGTTGGCTCTCTCAAGTCCGAGCACGTTGCGGCAGAACTCGATTGTGGCGATCTGAAGGCCGAGGCAGACTCCTAGGAAAGGGACCCCGTTTTCCCTCGCGTACTCAGCGGCCTTGATCTTCCCCTCTATGCCCCTGATCCCGAAACCACCGGGGACGAGAATCCCATCGGCTGCCTTCAGCAGCTCCCATGCAGCGGCGTGCGCCTCGGGGTCGGTGCCCGCAGTCTCCTCGTCGAGCTCCGTCGATTCTATCCAGTCGATCACCAGCTTGCGGTTGACTTTGAATGAGGAGTGCTGTAGTGCCTTGATTACGCTGAGGTAGGAGTCAGAGAGCCCAGTGTACTTCCCGACCGTAGCGATGTGCACCTCCTTGGCATCTTCTAGGGAATCGACGTGGTCGGCCATAACCTTCCATCTCTCTAGCATCGGCCTCTTGGAAGGCAGTTTGAATCCTAGCCTCTCGGAGAGCATGCCTGCGACCCCCTGTGAGTCGAGCATGATAGGGACCTGGTAGATGTTAGACGCGTCGTGTGCGGAAATTACCGCCTCGGGTGGGACGTGACAGAAAGCGGAGACCTTCTGGCGGGTCTCATCTATCAAGGGACTCTGCGACCTGCACACCAGCATGTGGGGGTTGATTCCTAGGCCACGCAGATCCTTGACCGTGTGCTGGGTTGGCTTGGTCTTCTGCTCACCTACCGGACCCATTACTGGAATCAGGCTGACATGTACGAAGCAGACATTGTCTTGCCCTACCCTGAACTGGAACTGGCGTAATGCCTCGATGAATGGGGCGCTTTCGATATCGCCGACTGTCCCGCCGAGCTCAATGACGCAGGCGTCGGGCACCTTGCCGTTACCATCGCTGGGAATGTGCGCCACGCGCTCGATCCATTCCTGAATCTCGTTGGTGATGTGTGGAATCACCTGCACAGTCTTTCCGAGGTAATCGCCCCTCCTTTCTTTCTGGATTACGTTGTCGTAGACCTTTCCGGTGGTGATGTTGTTCTCGCTAGTCAGGCAGACGTCGAGGAAGCGCTCGTAGTTCCCTAGGTCGAGATCGACCTCTCCCCCGTCATCGAGCACGAAGACCTCTCCGTGCTCGAACGGACTCATGGTTCCAGCATCGCTGTTCAGGTAGGGGTCTATTTTCACCGCAGTGACGCGCAATCCAGCGCTTTTCAGGAGAACGCCGATGCTACTCGCCGTGACTCCTTTCCCCAGCCCACTCAATACGCCTCCCGTAACTATGACATATTTCATGCAATCAACGGGGTTCGAAGCCGTTGACTCTTGTATTTCTACATTGGCTCTGAAACACATGCGCACCTTACACTCCATGTTCAAGTATCGTCTGATACCGTCGCCGCGCATGGCACCTCCCGGTGACAAGATTCTCGTCACCGGGGCTCTCGGGCAGATTGGCACGGATCTCGTGGAGGAACTGAGGGCCCGCCACGGGACTGACAACGTCATCGCCTCGGACGTGCGAGAGATGCCCGAACACCCGTTCCTCGAGGACGGCCCATTCCGTTTGCTGAGCGTGCTAGACGGTGACGGGATGGATGCTGTGGTGAGGGAAGATGAAGTAGGAACGATTTACCACCTCGCGGCAATACTCTCCGCAACCGGTGAGAAGGATCCAGATCTGTGCCAGAGGGTGAACGTAGGGGGCATGACCAACGTGCTGGAGACTGCTATGAACAATGACCTGAGGGTCTACGCCCCCTCCTCGATAGCCGTCTTCGGACCTGACGCCTCCAAAATCGCCGCTCAAAACTCTCCCCTCAACCCAACGACCACCTACGGAGAGACAAAGCGCACTGGCGAGGCGCTGGCGAGGGAGTATCTGGCGAACTTCGGTGTAGACTGCCGCGGGATCCGCTACCCCGGCCTGGTATCGTGGAAGGCTCCAGCTGGTGGAGGGACCACCGACTACGCAGTGGAAATCTTCCACGCAGCCCTCGAGAAGGGGCACTACGAATGCTTCGTGGGCCCCGATACGCGACTGCCGATGATGTACATCGACGATGCGATTCGAGCTACGCTGGAACTGATGGACGCACCGGCGGAGTCACTAGGCTCCTCGAGGGCCGGCTACAACGTCTCGGGAATCTCGTTCTCGGCGCTGGAGCTAGCCGATTCGATTGCAGAGCGTATTGATGGCTTCACCTGCGACTTCGTCCCCGACGGGCGTCAAGCGTACGCGGACTCGTGGCCCGACACCGTCGATGATTCCGCTGCCCAAGAAGAGTGGGGCTGGAAGGCCGAGTACGACTTGGATGCCATGGTCGATGCGATGATTGAGAGCATTTCGAGCAACTAGCCCTCGGAGTCCTCTTCTTCCTTCCAATCGGGAGTTCCAATCTCCGTCTTGGCCCACAGCACGTCATCAATCCTAAGGACGCTGATAGCCGTCTCGGTCGCGCCCGAGAGCGCGTGCCTGACTAGGAACAGGGGGTCTAGGATGCCAGCCTTACCCATATCGCCGTTCTTCCCCTTGCCGAGGTCGAAGCCGACCCACGCACCTGACTCCAACTGGTCTGCCGACAGGGCTAGGACGACGCCGACGGGGTCGAACCCTCCGTTGTCGGCGAGGGTTCGGGGGACAACCTCCAAAGCGGCCGCATAGGCCTCTATCGCAAGTTGCTCGCGACCCACCTGGCTCGGTGCGTACGCTCGCAGGTGCCGAGCCAAATGGGTCTGTATCGCGCCTCCACCAGGTAGGATTCCGGGCTTACTCGTGAGCCTGTGGGCAACTCCGATTGCATCGTCAAAGATTCGCATCGCCTCCTCTCGTACTGCAGGCGAGGAACCTCTCACCACGAGCGTCATCGCGCCACCGCAGGTACCCTCAATCAGAGTGTGTTTGACTTCGGCGATGGCCTCCTCGGAGCGGCCGGCATAACTCCCCACATCACCCTCGTCGATGTGAAGGGCATCTCTGGAGAGCTTGGCCCCAGTCATCTTCGACAGCAGCTCCAGATCGGTGCGCTCGAAGCGCCTGTAGGCCGTGATGCCCGCTTTCGTGAGCAGTGAGATGGCTTCGTCTGCGATCCCGTCACGCACGATTAGAAGATCGACTCCCAGTGAGGCAAGGTGGTCTACCTGCCTCTGCAGGTTCTCGATGGCCCTGTCGTGGAAGCCCTGAATCACGCCGGGCCTGTCGACCTCGATCTTCGCGCTAATCTCCAACTTCGGGTGGTCGAGGCCGCCATCGACGATAGCGACCACCCCACCGCTCGAACTCGTGGGAGTGGAGATGTCGACCCTCGACTTCGGGAGCATGAGCCCCTGAATCAGGATGCTGTCCATCACGTTACCTTGCCTCACTTGCAGGCGCTTGACCCGCAACCTCTCTAGGTCCCCTCCGCCATCCTCCTCGGCTAGCGCATCAGCGCCCTCGATTGCGAGTCCTGCGAACAGACCGCGCAGTTTCGAGTCCGCTTTGCCCTCTAGGGACGTGCTGACGACCTGCAACCTCTGCGACTCGTCAGCCTCTCGCGACACCCTCTCGACTTCCTCTAGCGCCTCCTCGAGGGCGATTCCGTAGCCATTGACGACCACAGAGGGATGGACTCCCATGCGAACGAGTTCCAGTGCGTTATGGAGCATCTCCGAAATGAGAAGCACAGTGGTGGTCGTCCCGTCACGGGCGGCCCGGTCCTGCGAGGACGAAGCCTCGATGAGTAGCCTAGCAGTCGGGTGCTCGACCTGGGCGGTCTCCAGCACGGTCACTCCATCGTTTGTCACCAGTGCCGAACCATCGGCCTTGACGAGCATCTTGTCTAGCCCCTTGGGCCCCAACGTCGAGCGTACCGCACCGGCTAGGGAGGAAGCTGCCTTGACGTTGTTCACGAGCGCGGCCCGTCCGTGGATGCGATCGGTGTCCTCGAGTGCGACGTCCTGCTCCGATTCGACCATGATGAGGTGCCGAGTCTCGGCCCCGTTTTGAATCCGTTCATACTCGTTCAGGACCCAATAAGGCACATTGTATCCGTTCTATTGAAATACCCCCACTCTATCCCACTATACAACCTCAGGTTGAGTAGTGAGATTATGTCCGGTAGTGAGAGAGACGATTTCGACCCGAAGATCATCGAGGAGATGGTCCGAATGTTCGAGGAGATGGGGATGCCGATAGACAAACAGACCCTCAGATCGATGATTGATCAGGTCAGGGATCAGTTCGAGAATCTGGGCATCGACCCCAGCCGCATGGCAATGAGCGAGACTAAGTTCGAATTGAACTCGAACCCAGAGGAATTCAGGAAACATATGGAATCAATGTTGAGCGGCCCCCAGGGACTCGGGGAATTCCTCAAGAATATGGGCATCGACATCCAGGTCAAGCCGACGGAGACCGAGGCCGAGGCCGAGGTCAGCGTTGAGAGCACACAGGCCCCCGACGACGACTCGATTCCCGACGACGACGTGTACGTCGATGACGGACAGATGCATATCACCATCGATATCTCCAGGCACAGCGACATCGATGCGGGCAACATCGAGTTAAGCCTGACCGGAGGGGGAGAGGTTCTGCAGTTGATGCGGACCACGCAGCTCCACCCGTTCAAGCACTACGTTCTGCCTCAGGTTGCAATGGGACAACCTCATTGGGACCTCAACAACGGAATTCTGGACATCACTTTCGACCTGCAGTAGACGGACGGACAAGACATAGGAGACAAGAGCATGAGTTTAGCAGTGATAGGCATCGACTTGGGAACCACCAACAGTTGTGTGGCCACTATAGAGGGGGGGAAGGCCGTGATCATCCCCAACTCAGAGGGCTCAAGGACCACCCCCAGCGTGGTCGCGTTCACCAAGGACGGGGAGCGACTGGTCGGTGTCACCGCCAAACGGCAGGCCGTGACCAACTCGGAGCGAACCATCATTTCGGTCAAGCGAGAGATGGGAACGGACTGGACAAGAGAGATCGACGGCGAGCAGTACTCCCCGCAGGAGATCTCGGCGTTCATACTCCAGAAGCTCAAGACCGACGCCGAGGAGTACCTCGGAGCCGAAGTCAAGCAGGCCGTGGTGACCTGCCCCGCCTACTTCTCCGACGCCCAGCGCAAGGCCACCAAGGACGCCGGCAGAATCGCCGGCCTCGATGTCCTGCGAATCATCAACGAGCCGACCGCAGCCGCACTCGCGTACGGTGTGGACAAGGATGAGGACCAGACCATCCTAGTCTACGACCTCGGAGGGGGGACTTTCGACGTGTCGATCCTAGAGATTTACCAAGTCGATGGCCAGCCGCAAATCGAGGTCAAGTCCACAAGCGGCGACAACCGCCTCGGGGGGGACGACTTCGACGATGTCGTCATCGATTGGGTTGTCTCCGAGTTCAAGAAGTCGACCGGAATCGACCTGAAGAAGGATCTTCAGGCTATTAGCAGGATTCGAGAGGGTGCCGAGAAGGCCAAGATCGAGCTATCTGGAACGGCAACCACCCAGATTAACCTCCCGTTCATCACGATGAGGGACGGTCAGCCCGAGCACCTCGACATGGCGCTCTCCCGCTCCAAGTTCGAGAAGCTGATCTCCCCCCTAATCGAACGCACGATGGGCCCGACTCGCCAAGCCATGAAGGACGCTGAAATCAAGAGGGGCAACGTCATCGACAAGGTCCTCTTGGTGGGTGGCTCCACGAGGGTCCCTGCCGTACAAACGGCGATCGAAAAGGAGGTCGGCAAGGCTCCGTTCAAGGGCATCAACCCAGACGAGGCGGTTGCCATGGGTGCGGCCCTCCAAGCTGGCATCATAGTGGGTGACGAGGGCGTCACCGACGTGCTCCTGCTCGATGTCACGCCGCTGACCTTAGGAATCGAAACGCTGGGCGGCGTCACCACCACGATGATTGAGCGCAACACGACCATCCCCACTCGCAGGTCCGAAACCTTCTCTACTGCATCGGACAACCAGCCTGCAGTCGAGGTCCACGTACTACAGGGGGAGCGCGACTTCGCAAAGGACAACATCACGCTCGGGCGCTTCCACCTGATGGGGATACCAGCCGCGCCACGGGGCATCCCGCAAATTGAAGTCACCTTCGACATCGATGCCAACGGTATCGTTGACGTCTCTGCCAAGGACCTCGGAACGGGCACGGAGCAGTCGATCAAGATTGAAAGTCAGACCTCTCTGTCCGAGGATGAAATCCAGCAGAAGGTCGTCGAGGCCGAGAAGTTCGCCGACGAGGACAAGCGACGCAAGACACAAGTTGAGATGCGAAACACCGCGGACAGCGTCGTCTACCAGACTCGCAAGATGCTCGACGATGCCGAGGACAAACTCACCGATGAGGATACCGAACCTGTCCGAGCCAAGTTGGACGAGCTCGAAGCCCTCATCATGAAGGATGACCAGCCGATAGCTCTCGAGGACCTCGACGAGGCCACAATACAGACCAAGATGAGCGAGCTCGAACAGTCCATGCACGCAGTTTCGACCAAGCTCTACGAGGCAGCGGCTGCCGAGATGGCCGAGCAGGAATCCGACGAAGGTGAGGAAGTCGTCGATGCCGACTTCGAAGTCGTAGATGCCGACGATGACGACGAGTCCTGATCAGCCTTCGGTGATCAGCCGGTACAGTGTCCTGACGTGAACGCCGGAGACCCCGTATTGGAACAGCGGGTTAGCGCCTTCTGAACGAGCTTTGGAGCCCGGTCCCCACGCCGTACCTGCTATGTCTAGGTGTATCCACGGGATTTTTTCGGCATCCTCGTCGTAGCCACGGTGCGGCACGAAGAACTCGAGGAAGGAAGCAGCGGCGTTGGACGAGCCGGCGCGTCCGCCTATCGAGCCGTTACGGATGTCGGCGAAGGCAGAGTCGGTCATGTATTTGCGGAACTGGGCGTTCAGTGGCATGTGCCACACCGGCTCGTCCGACCTGCTGGCGGCCTTTACGAGATGTCTGCGCACGTCGCTGTCGTTGCTCCACATTCCGGTAATCTGATTGCCTAGTGCCACTACGATGGCCCCCGTCAGCGTGGCTAGGTCGACAATGTACTCTGGGTCGAACTCTCCGGCCTTCCACAGGCCGTCTGCCAGTACGTTGCGGCCCTCGGCGTCGGTGCTGAATACCTCCACGGTCTTGCCAGAGTACGTCTTGAATACATCACCAGGGCGGTACGCACCCGCGCTTGGCATGTTCTCTGCGAGGCAGGTGATACCGTTCACTCTCCGGTCGTAACCAGTCTCGTGCAGCGCTTGCATGAGCCCGAAGACCGTGGCAGCCCCGCACATGTCGTACTTCATGTCCCACATGCCGCTTGACGGCTTAATCGAAATCCCCCCTGTGTCGAAGGTGATACCCTTGCCGACTACACAGGGTCTCTGAACCCCCTCGTCGGCGTCGGGGTTGAGTGTGAACAGGACCATGCACGGCTTGCGCTCACTGCCCTTTCCGACATTGATTAGGCCACCCATGCCGAGTTCCTGCAGCTTGTCCCAGTCATAGACCTCGACCGCGACATCGTCCTTGCCCTCAGCCCACTCAACCGCTCTGCGGGCGTACTCCATTGGGTACAGCACGTTTGCGGGCTCGTTGCCTAGGTTCCTCGCTAGGTGGACGCCCCCCACCACGGCATGGGTGCGCCCCAGTCCCTCGCTGAGCGCCCCCTGGTGACGAGCGCTTGCTTGGAACTCAACGCGCCACGGATCGGCGATGTGCTCATCGTCAACCTCCTGGTGATTGAGGAACTCGTAGTCTCGCAGCATCATTCCCTCTGCGAAGTCAACCATGCGCTCGCTGGTCCATCCAGAGGTGAATCTGACGGTCACATCGAGCCCCTTCCTCTTAGACATCCCTGCAATCGACCGAGCGCCGGTGTCCCGAGCTCGTTTGTTCCCTAGCCCCTTCTTCTCGCCCATGCCGACCAGCAGTATGTTGCATCCTGGCGTCCACACGGACATCCGCCCTCCCTTCTTGGCCTCGAAATCGTCGGATGCTATCGCCTTCCTAACTAGCGCGCGCTGGCTCCGACTCAACCCTGAGAGCGCGTTGTTGGGCGCCTTTTCGATGCCTTCAAACAAAGGTAGAACCAACTGCCCGCCTACGTCTCTAAATTCACAACTACTCCAATCCATAATTACGTCGAACGTGCCGATTCGTTCTTGATATACAAAGAATTGCCTTGAAAAATCTCCTCTTGGAGTAATTATTCAATAACATATTTGTGAATTTATGCTGATTCCGACTTTCTCACCCTAGTCGCTGCGACTAGGACGCACAGTAGGCTCAGTATCAGCGAGGGCGCAGGCAGCAGCCCATCACTGCCCTCCATCATTGTCACCACCGACTCGTTGACCGGCTCGTTGACCCACAGGGCAGCGTCAGTCACACGCTTCTGGTAGTGGAGTTCGAAGCCGCCCCCCGTCGTCATGGCCAAATCGCTTGCGTCGAGCCGTACATCGGTGTGATTGCTGCCGTTGACGCTGAAGTTGTCCGAGTGCCACAGCACCTCACCCGCCTCGTTCATGTAGTGCACGGTAGCGTTGGTCGTGCTGGCCCGTCCCAAATTGATTACGCTCAGGTCGACGTAGCCGTCCTCCATTACCAGCGAATCCACACTGAGCCTGGCTCGCCAGTACCAGACGTTGGAAATCAAGTAGCGCATCACCTCTAGTTCGAGCGCTAGACGGTCGCTGACTGATTGAATGCTGCCGAGCAGGAACTGCTCGTCATCGGTCTCGAAGGTGAAGCATGGGTAGCCCATCACTCCGTATCCGTAGTCGCGGCTTGTGCCGTGGGTTGGGTAGATGCCGGCGTTGGCGTTGCGGATTGGTAGGTCGCCGTCGATTTTCTCGTGAATGTCGTCACGGATGAACTCGAAGAGCTCCCAGTCTGAGGGCATGCTGGGAGTGAAGCCCCACGGGTAGGCCAGAATCCACGTGCCCGTGTGCATGGTGACGTAGAGGTCGGCGTCGGTCACCCACTCGTGCATGTAGTCGGCGTTGTTGCTGGTCTCAGGCTCACTGAACGGCCCATCTCCACTAGCAGTCTCGTCAGTTGTCCAGTGGTGGTCGTAGTTGCGGTTCAGGTCGACTTGGTTCATGTTCCACCGGCTGTCGGCATCGTTACCGTCGGCATTGAGCAGCACCATGATGTGAATCTCGGTGCTCTTCAGCACCTCGATGGCCCCGGCGTCGCCGTCGCTCCATCCCTCGATGTATAACTCAGCGGTCAGGAATGCGAGCTCGGTCCCGAGGTGCTCGTTGCCGTGGTGTCCCCCGTCGATGTACACCTTTTCCTTGGGCGAGCCGTCGCTCTTGTTCTCGACCGACCAGTCAGAGATTTGCAGCACCCACTGTTGCCTGCCGTGCAGCGTGGTACCAGCACTGACCAACCTGACCACCTCTGGGTAGTCGTCCTCCCAGGCTTGCAGATCCACGGTCAGCGTGGCATAGCTGTGGTACCAGTGTTCCTGGATTATGCTCGGCTGCTGAGAACTGGTGACGGGGGCAGCTCCACCGACGACGACAATCGCAAACAGCACCAGCGCCGCGGTACGCTGCATGGAAACGGGAGTCAGCAGGGGTGATTCAACCCTTCTGTGGGTACTGTGCGAGGATGTGGCAAGACACAATCTTGGTGGCGGTGAGCGCCGCACTGAACTCCGTCAGCGTACCCTCTGCATCCGGGACAATCTCGTTCACGTCTGCTCCTATGACCTCGCATCCCGGAGCGGCGAAGAGCGTTTCGATGAGCTCGACCGCCCCCCAGTGGGACAGTCCTCCTGGGGTCGGCGTTCCTGTCGACGGCACCAGAGCGCCTTCGAGCCCATCGATATCGAAGGTCAGCCAAACGGCACCCTCGATTTGAGCAATCCTCTCTAGCAGCCTCGTCCATTTTGACTGCCCGTCAGCGACCCCGACAAGATCGCGTGCCAGCCACGTCTCGACGCGCTCGTCTTGCTCGATGAGTTCGGCTTCCTCCTTGCTGTATGCCCTGACGCCGACCTGAATTACACCACCCACCCCGGCATCTAGGGCCCTCCTGATTACTGTGCCGTGAGAGAATCGCTCTCCGTTGAGCTCGTCACGCAAATCCGCATGTGCGTCGACCTGCACTATTGTCAGTTCAGATAGGCTCGGAACCCTTGGGTGACCCTCTATCGCCTCCACAATCGGCAGTAGGATTCCGTGCTCGCCCCCCAAGACTAGCGGGAAGTGATGCCCTCGCATCCAAGGACCGAGGTAATCGGCTATCGAGTCGAGTTGCTCGCGCAGGCTCGGGGCCTCGGAGAACCAAGGCTTTGCAGTGTGGATTGAGGTGCCGCACGGAAGCTCGTCTGGCAGGATGGGATCGTGCAGTTCGACTTGTGAGCTCGCCCTGACGCACGCGGAGGGCCCGCTGGCCGTGCCCTCGCCATAGCTGACGGTCATCTCGAACGGGACTTGGAGGACCGCGATGTCCCACGGCCCCGACTTGGACTCTTCGAGACCTAGAAACCTCGGTGCATCCGAATCACTCACAGGCCAGCGACACGGGCGCTCAGATTAACCGCTTCGGGGACTCCGAACACCGGAATCGGCCCATGTGGTACGATGTTTGAAATAACGTCGACCCCCAACTTGCAATGAGTGGGAAGGCATGGGACTGACGCTGGCGCAACTTACTCAGGCGATTAAGAGCAAGGTCGACATGGACATGGAGACCACCGTTGCAGAGTCGATTGCCGAACACGCGCTCGGCTTCTTCGGCTTCTCGAACCGCATTATCGACAATGCCCTCGAGCCGACTGACAGGAACCTGTTCTACCAGCTCCAAGACTACGACCTCCTTACCACCGAGTCCGAGGAGACCACATTGTGGGATGGTAGGGAGTGGCGAATTCATTACTGGAAGTTCAAGCCCAACGCAGAGAACTTCGCCAAGGCCGCGGCGGAGGCACAGAAGAACAAATCCGCGAACGAGGACCCTTATGCCCACATTTACGACGGCATGCCTGCGAATCTCTGGAGGGAACGTTCGGGCGCCGACGACGACTACGAGGAACCCCTCTTCTGATGTCAGAGCGCCTGTCATGGCGGGCATTGGTTGAAATGCCCTAATCTCGGGAGAGTGGCGTGTCACGATGCTATGCGGCTCTGGCAGTGCTGTCCATGCTCTTGCTGAGCTTCTCCGCTTTCATGGTAGGCGCTCAGGAGGAGCAGGCAACGACCTGTCAGGTCCTCGTCGACTGGGATGAGGATTGGCAGTGGGACGACGATGGGAACTACACGATCGGCGTCCTACACAGGTACCGCGTCACCTTCGATCCCCCCTTCACCAACGGCTCCTCGCCCGGAGCGATTAACCTCAGCGTGCAGCACCTTCGCGAAGGCGTGGACATCATTGACAACATCAACGTCTCAATAATCAGCGCTGGGGGGGAGATTGACGTATTGCTCTCCACCACCCCAGCCTTTGACGATGTCGTGACCATCGAGATCGAAACCGTCGAAGCGGCTTGCAGCAGGACGCTCAAGGTCACCAATTGGAACCAGCCTATTGCAGACCACGAGGTGACTCGGGAAACCGAATGGTCGTTGACGGAGACGGAGGAGACCGAAGGTCAAGGCATCTCATTCGAGGGCAGAGGATGGCAGAGGAGGACTGGCACCATCCTCGAGTCGAACGAGCTCGGCAATGGCACCCTCTTCCTCGATATGACCAACGGTTCGGAGGGTGCCGTGGTGAGCCTGAACTTAGACAGGATTTGGCTCAACGAGACCTACGACGGCGTCGAGCTAATCCAGCAGAACTTCGAGATGTCCGGGGACGGAACCCTGTCCTTGCGAGGCGGCGAAGATGGGGAGGACTTCGTCATTGACGCTCAAATCAGGGATGCTTACGTCCTTCGCTCCTTCTCCGAGGGAGAGGTCACCGAGCGCATGCGTTTCGAGGGTTCCGGCTGGCTCTCCTTCAACGGGGGAGACAACAACAGCACCGCTGGTGCCTACGGCGAAATCTCGCTGCTCTACTTCGAGACGTGGGACGACGACGGCTTCCGACGACTCCAGGACATTCAGATCGAGGCCAATGCCTCGGTGAGGCTGTCTGCAGGGGCAACCGAGAGTTTCTCCTTCGAGCTCGATGAACTCATCATCCGAGAGAAGTGGGAGGAAGGCATCCGAACCGATCAGTACACGCGCCTCTATGGCAGTGGTGAATTCGACTTTGTCGCCTCGGAAGAGTATCCGTACATCGAAGTAAACGGCACCATCCCGATTTTACACATTCAATCCGAGGGCGGTGAGACTGTCGCGAACACCGTTATCGTCGACGGCACTTATGGTGGTGACGCCGAGGGCAGCTTCGGCCTAGTGAGGAGAATCGTCGAGTCGAGCGTCTACGAGAACTCCAGTGGGAACCTGTTTGAGGCGGACAAGATCCAGAATGAGTTCTGGTTCAACGTCTCGGCCACGCCCTTCGGGCCCATAGAGCAGGAGTTCGAAGCCGAGCACAACCTGACTTACGAATACACTGTTCCCCAAGAGGACTGGGAGAACCGTACCATACGCTACACCTACATCGAGGACAACGGCTCGGTAGAGGACGAGTTCCCTGAGAACTCTCCCATCATACGCCAGGCCGAGGTTCCTGAGTCCTCTTCCATCTTCTCGAATCCCATTTCCAGGGAGACCGGAGTTTGCCCCATGATTCTCCTGGTCGGAGACAGTTTCTCGCTGGTGGGCAACAGAGCGATGGTGCTGGATGTCACCGTCACCGATTACAGCGAACAGGAGGTCGATGGCCACAACGTCACCACCGCTGATTGGCACGGTGTTTTCGGCGAAATCAGCATGGCCTCTGGAAGCGTGATTAACGAGGGCGCGCTCGCTGGCCTCCTCAGCGAGGTGAACCGCTGGGTGGAAGTCGAACTGGGCGATTCCGGCTCAGACAACGACATCGCCTTCCTAGAGCATCAGACCATCGACCGAGTCCTCTACCCCGCTATCATTACCCTCGCTGAAAACACTCCCCCGGCCTTTGCCTCTGATTCCCAGTCCTCGGTCAGGTTTAGTGGGGGCATCCTGACGACCGAGGGGGGTGTGGCTCATCTCGAGGTCATCGTCGACGATGTCGATACGGACATCATCGCCGTGAGCGTCGACCTCTCGGGAATCGACCTTGGAACTATCGAGCTCTCTGACTCGGGCCTCCTAGGTGACCAAGTCATCCACGACAGCGTCTGGACTGCTCGCATTACCCACGAGGGCCTACAGTTTGGCGAGATCCCAGTGACTGTGACGATGCAGGACGTCTGGGTCACGGTCAACATCGATGCCAGCCTTCTGGTAACCAACGCTCCTCCACGGATGACGTCCATCGAATTCTCACCCGAGACCACCCTGCGCGGTGAGCAGGTCGAGGTCACTGTCACAGCGGAGGATGGCCACGGAGTCGAGTCGGCCGTCGTAGATCTGATGAGCGTTGGAGGGGGCGTGACTCCACTTACGAACACCGGCGAGTCGTGGCTCGGAGCCTTCACCGTCCCACATAGCATGGCTCCGGGCAAGCAGAACATCCCCATACTCATCACTGACGGGGAGGGCGCATCAGTCTCAACGATTAGCGTCCACACGGGCCCGGACTCCTATGGTCAGGCAGCTAAGCGACTCGAGATAGAGAACGACTCGCCGCGCATTTCGAACCTCACCCTTGTGCGTAACCAGATCATGGTTGAAACCGTCCAAGTACCACTGTCGGGCGCCCCGATTAACCACATCTTCGAGGTCACCATCCAGGATTACGACGGTGTCTCCTCAGCACAGGCGAAGATTGGCAGGCTGGCCCCCATAGGCCAGTCCGACTCATGGATGCTGCTGTCCGATGACGGAATCGGACCGGACCGCGTTGCTGGCGATGACATCTACACTCTCGAGTTCAGTGCTAGGTCGACCCTGAGTGAGGGGGAGATGACGATTCTGATTCGAGCCACCGATAGTTACCTTTCCATGACCCCATCTGGCGAGCGGAACCACCTGATTACTCTCGAGAAGACCTCCTCTGGTGGCGACGGCAGTAACTGGTTCACCGAGCACTCGACCAATCTGATTATCGCGTCTCTGGGCCTCATGCTAGTGCTCGGCGTCGGTGCCTTCGTCTACGCCATGCGCAACTCGAAACTAGAATGAGTGTCGCGCAGTGGTGCGAGTGCCGGGATTTGAACCCGGGTTCCCACGTTGGCAACGTGGGGTGATAACCGCTACACTACACTCGCGTAGCCCGCTGGAAACCAGAGCGGCTTTTCTAAGCGTCGGACCTCAGGATAGCCCCGTAAGGTTCGCGAGTATCCTATCACGAGTCTCCCTGTAGACTTCAATTTCCTCGCCGATTGGGTCATCCAGCCCCCAGTCAACATCTATCGGTAGGGATGGACACTCAACTCCGCATCCCATGCTGATGATCCTGTCGAATCCCGTGGTGTCAATCGTGTCGACGGACTTCGGATATTGTCCCGTCGCATCGACACCGATCTCCCTCAGCACCTCCAGGGCATACTCAGCGACATTGACATTGCCTCTGGCATTGGTTCCAGCGGACGCTGCCTCGTGGCCCAAGTCCCTGGCGAGCGACTCGGCCATCTGGCTACGGCAGGTGTTCCCTAAGCACACGAACAGCAGTCGCACGCTGAGACGAAAAGTGCCTTGGGTAATTAACCACACCAAGCTCGATTCCACAGTGAGTGCCGCCGGGGCAGCAGAACAGGTTTGAAGTACGTCCGGCGATACCCTCCGAACGATGGCAGATTCACCTGTATCCCACCATCCCGCGGGCAGCAGTCAGCAGCCACCAGAGGTAGATGCCCCGGATACCTCGCACGAGCAGCGCGCTCAGATGGAGCAGGCGTACCAGCAGATGCAGCGAAAGATGCGCATCTCCAAGATGGACGAGGGAATCAAGCACAAGGTGATGGTGCTCTCAGGCAAGGGCGGCGTCGGCAAGTCCACTGTCGCCACCGGGCTCGCGCTGTCGCTCGCCCGCCAGGGCAAGAAGGTGGGATTGATGGACATCGACATCACCGGTCCAAACGTTCCCAAGATGCTCGGGCTCGAGAATGCCGACCTCAACGTCGAGGACGGACAGATCTTCCCCGCCATCGGCCCGCACGGCCTTGAGGTGATCTCGATGGCCTTCCTGATCGAGGACCCTGATAAACCGGTAATCTGGCGTGGGCCAATCAAGCTCGGGGCCATCCAGCAGTTCATCGGTGACGTGGCTTGGGGGGAGCTAGACGCCCTGATTATCGACTTTCCACCAGGCACCAGCGACGAGCCGTTGACCGTCAGCCAGAGCCTGCCCGGGATAGATGGCGTCGTCATTGTAACGACTCCGCAGGAGATCGCGCTGCTCGACAGCCGCAAGTCGATCAACTTCGCCAAGACCATCTCGATCCCTGTCCTCGGTGTAATCGAGAACATGAGCGGCTACACCATTCGAGGGACTGCGGAGGCCAACACCATCATCTCGGTTATGGGGCCGAGCGGTATTCCGCTTGAGTGCGAGACGGATGACGAGGGCAACTGGGCACTAACCCTCAACGTCTTCAAATCGGGCGGGGGAGAAGAATCCGCGAAGGAGTTAGACGTCCCCTTTCTAGGCTCACTCCCCTTCGATCCTGGAATAGTCAGGGGTGGCGACGATGGTGTTCACAGGATCGTTTCTGAGCCCGACGGGGAGACGGCCCAGGCCTTCGATTCCATCGTGGCCCGTATCACCGAAAAGCTAGAGAGAGGTTCTGGTCCCTCACTCAGAATCACATGACCGCGCAGTCGACGTGGGTCGATTTGATGTCATAGCCGCATCCCGAGATGTCTAGAATGGCAGCAGATACCGGGATCTACATCACTTGGGTGACGGGCGCGATTCTGATCAGCATCGCGATGATCCCGATTTTCAAACCGCCCTATGCCAAAGTCAGTTTGGACGGCTTCATTGACATGTTCAGACGATACTGGGCGCACATGCTAGTGGTCTTCTCAGTCTATCTTTGGAAGGACGTGCTCGATGGCTTGGATCGTGTGCTCATGGCCAACACGCAACTCGACATGACCGCACTAGTCTATGCGATAGAGGGGGACATCGTTTTGTGGGTCCAGGAGGGCCTGAGAAATGACTTCCTCGACGTCGCGCTGACGCACTTCTACGTGATGGGATTCATGACAGCGACCTTCGCCTCCTTCCTCTACCCAATCTACTTCGATGACAGGCACATGGCCGATCGCGTATCGCTCTCGATGTTCTGGGTCTACCTCTTGGCAATCCCGTTCTACCTGTTCCTCAACGTCAGGGTCGCCGGCGACTACATCCCAACGATGGAGACCATCGCCTACGATCTGACGCCCGAGATCCATAACTGGTTCAACCGCATTGACCCCTTCACCAACGGGATGCCGAGCCTCCACATCGGCCTACCCTTCGCGATTTGGCTGTCCATGCATCGATGGGACGAGGACGGGAGATGGAGCAGATATCGTATGTTCCTAGTTTTCTTCATCATACTCACGGCGTTCTCGATTCTCTACCTTGGAATCCACTGGATCGTGGATATCATCGGCGGTATGACGATTGGTATCATGGCAGTCAACATGACTGCGAGGACCCATGAGCCAATCTGGCGCATCGCAGACGAGAGACTGTTCACCCGCCGACTCGCGAGGATTCTCGATGACCCCGGGACTTCGATTAGCCGGACTCTGCGTTCCGCATCCTCTCTGCTCGACCCGTTCAGGGAGCCTGGCAGAGAGCAGACCGGGGCCTTCATCACAGCACTGATTGTGCTAACTGGCTCCGTCCTCCTCTGGGATGCCACTCACCAGAATTTTACGATTAATGAGGCGGAGTCACCGACCTCCGCTTCAGGCTCAGGGGAATGGCTCGTAGGCGTCGAAGAGGCTGCTGATGAGGGGGTGTCCATCACAGTATGGAACATCACCTCACAGAGCAATCGGTCGGTCGGGGGAGATCATTGGGCTCAGGCACCTCAAGTCATCACCTCTGGGTCGAGTTTCGTCGTCTTTGGAGAGCATAGGCTTGACTACTTCGAACACGACGATGGTGTGGGGGTGCTTCATCCCACCTTCAGCGAGGATTCCGACTTGCCCATCATCGACCTCGCTCTGGGAACTAGTCAGAGCGGTGAGACGCTAATTGTCTCCCTCACTGAAGAAGGCCTGCATCTGATGGACAGCTCGTCGCAGGAGATCGAGATGCCCACGGGCAGTATCAACACCACGGTCATCGCCTCCTCCGGCTCACTCATCGCGTGGTCCGAGCCCACTGGAACTGGCCCGGTGGTCAACATCACCTCCATCGAGTCGCAGCTGACCATCAGCATCCCCCTCGATCCGAGGGCGGAAGAGAGAATCGAGCAATCGCTGGCGGACTCGGGCATGGTTTTCGACTACAACAATTCCACAGTGACCGACTTGGCAATGGATTCTCACTGGGTCGTGGCTGTGGTCGACGTGGGCCCGGTTAACAGGACCGTGCTGGTCAACACGCTCTCCATCAACCAGACCCTGCTGTCGAACCCACGGTGGGACTCATCATCCCCCAGCATCTCAAATGACCGCGTGGCATTCCTGCAAGTCACGAGGGACGACCCCTCTGCACCCTCTGGCGAGTTCGCAAGGAACAACGACGTCTACGTCTCAGACTTGGCTGAGGGAGGTTTGATCCAACTGACTCACGACGAGGACGTAGACCAGACGCAGCCCCAGGTGCTGGCCGATGGCGTGGCTTGGGTGGCGCACAACGATGATGGCACCGTTGAGGTAATCGTCCATTCCTTGGGCGAGGCCATAGATCCATACTCGTCCCTACTCCTACAGGCTTCAATCATGATGCTAGTACCCCTTCTGTTTGTTTGGGCGCATCAGTCCGCCACTAGGAAGGAAGCCTGACCCTCTGCTAGCCTGCAACGTCATGCTTTGGTTGGATGCTTGGGCGAAAAGCCCCCTAGGTCAGCTTCGGACATTCCCAAGAACTCAAGGGCAGTTCCAGAGAGAAGTCTCTGCTGCGTGGCCTGGTCGAGATCATCCATGCTCTCGATGATGTAGCCCGAGGGGTCCTCCCCCAGCGGGAAAGGGTAGTCGGAACCCAAGTAGACACGATTGGCACCGAAGCGACTGATGACATATCGAAGCGCCTCCTCGCCATGGAGGGCCGAATCAACATAGATGCGCTTGAGCATCTCGCTCGGGGGTGTCTTTGTCTTGGTCTGGCATAGGTCGGGGCGGGCCTGGAAGCCGTGAACGATTCGGTCGACGGTCAGGGGGAAGCTGCCTCCGCCATGGGCGAAGCTCACGCGTAGATCCGGAAGTCGCTCGAGCACGCCACCCATGGTTAGAGAGCAAATGGCAAGGGCCGTTTCGGCAGGCATACCCACCAACCAGGTCAGCCAGTGATCCCTCGTCCGATCCTGCCCGAGCATCTTCCAGGGATGGATGAAGACGCAGGCATCGAGGTTCTGCGCAGCCTCGAAGATCGGGTAGAAGTCCTCGTCGTCAAGGTTGCGCTCATTGATGTTAGACCCAATCTGGATGCCGGGAAAGCCCAGGTCTTTCACGCAGCGTTCAAGTTCCTCGATGGCCATGTCCGTGTCTTGCATGGGAACTGTACCAAGGCCGATGAAGCGGCCTGGATGTTTGTTCACGGTCCGCGCGATGTCATCGTTGAGAATCTGTGAGAAGTCCAGGGTGTCCTTGGGCTCTGCCCAGTAGGAGAAGAGCACGGGAATCGTACAGATGACCTGCACGTCAACTCCCGTCTTCTCCATGTCCTGGAGGCGGGCATGGGCATCCCAGCAGTTTTCCTCGATGACACGAAAGACAGTCCCTCCTGAATGCATTTCGGCCTTGCCCGACTCATGGTGCCGCAGCTGGATCCACTCCCCGTATCCATATCGTTCATGCAGGTCGGGCCAGTTGCGAGGAATGATGTGAGTGTGCATGTCAATCTTGAGCATGTGCAGTGACTCCCGGATTACTCTCCCTGGCGGATAATCCGGACCTTGGGTTCCGTCTCAATCCTGGCAACAGGTGCTGGCTTCATGATGCGGGTATTGCAGTTGGGACAGGTGGCCCGTTCCACATCGGCCCAGAATGCCTCCATGGACGCGCTGAAGTGGTCGACGATGTCATCGCAGTCAAACTCCTCGTCCCAGGCCAACTGGTGGCAGTCGGGGCAGTAGAACTGCTGGTGCTCGGTTTCGCCGGCATGACGATTACGCTCTACGACGATACCGATGGTGTCAGGTGGGCGCTGGGGCGCATGTGGCACGTTGGGCGGAATGAAGAATGTCTCACCCTCCCGAATGACATGGTTGACGACCCCCCCATCTTCGATAGTCTGGACGCAGATGTCACCCTTGAACTGGTAGAAGTACTCCTCGGATTTGGTCTTGTGGAAGTCATTGCGGGCGTTGGGCCCGCCAATGACCATGACGAAGAAATCCTCGCCAAGATAGAGGTACTTGTTGCTCACAGGGGGCTTGAACTCGTCAGCGTGTTCCTCGCACCACTGCTTGATATTGATCGGCGAGAGCACAGTACCTAAGACGGTCGTTGACATACTTCTATCCTCTCAGAATCAACGCCACGTGACCTTTCTACTATTTCCAATCATTGCTCGATGACGTCGAGCGAAGATTGTGCACGTAATTTCTCATCACGGAGAATGTATCTGGTAGCCCGCGCGCGTATCGATGAACATGCCGACCTAGCAATCGTATGTGCAACCGCTTTCAAGTCACCTAGCCTCGGAGTTGCATGGCGGTCGAGACGATTCCCATGTGGATCCCCCAGGGGATTATGCATGAGGGAGCTGAGGCAACGGTCACAGCGGGCTCGTGGTTGGGCAAGTCGGCAGTGCTGAAGACCAGACGAGCCCGGGGTTACAGGCATCCTGATCTCGATAGAAGGCTAACGCGCCAGAGACTCACAGCCGAGGCACGTATTCTCGGCAGGCTGCAAGGGCTTGGCTTCCCAGTCCCGTCGTTGATGGACGTAGATCAGGAGGCAGCGTGGCTCCTGATGTCTAGGATTGAGGGACGTCCCATGTACGATTCCCTGAGGGATGGAACGTCCGATGTCGAAAGCCTCGAGCGTCTAGGCTCCATAATCAGGAGTCTGCATGAGGCCGGGGTCTCACACGGGGACCTGACCACGCACAACGTGATGGTCTCCGAGGACGGGCAGTTGCACCTCATCGACTTCGGCCTAGCGCGGCAATCGCCCGAGCTCGAGCACCTCGGGTTGGATCTTCAGGTCCTCAACGAGTGCCTGACTGCCAGCCACTCGGTCGTGGGGGGCGCCGTTGATGCCGTCGTGCGCGGTTACCTAGAGGGCGACAGCGCACCATCCGACGTAGAGCCCGCCAATCAGGTGATCGAGCGCTTCCAGAAGATTACGGGCAGAGTGAGGTACCACGGGTAGGTGATTGGATGAGAATTCTGTTCGCGACCGGTAACGAGCACAAGGTCACCGAAGCGGCAGCTCTGCTCCAGCCCCTCGGCCACAGGGTGTCTCCCCTCGTCGTGAACGGAACGCTCCCCGAGTTCATAGAACCCCAGTCCGATGGCCTAGAGGCCGTCGCTATGGCCAAAATCGAGCAGGCTCGCTCGATGGTCGAAGGCACCCCGCTCGTTGGTTCGGCCATCCTAGTCGAGGATTCGGGGCTGTTCATCGATGCGCTCGATGGCTTCCCGGGCGTGTATTCGTCATACATCGAGAGCACTATCGGCTTGGATGGAGTGTTGAGACTGCTTGAGGGGAGTTATGATCGCGAAGCCGAATATCGCGCCGTCGCTATTATCGACCTCGGTAGCAAAACGTTGCAGGCCACCGGTGTGTGCCGCGGACGAATCGCCGATGAGGGAATGGGCGAGCAAGGCTTTGGGTACGACCCGATCTTCATTCCAGAGGAGGGAGATGGCCGCACGTGCGGCCAGATGTCAGCATTGGAGAAATCCGCCCTCTCCCATCGCGGACGGGCCCTGAAGGGGCTGTCTGAACTCCTCAAATCCCCGTCAAAGTGAATAGACGAGTTCTTTCGTGACGTGATGGTAGCATGGCCCCGACCCCACGACTCTTCCTGATTGCCTCGATCATCGTCGCCATACCGATCTACTACGTTTTCATCGCTAGCGAGGGCCTGCTGGTGCAAATTGCGGGCGTCGTTGTAATCCTCTTCCTAGTCTCCTTGCTGCTATTCACGGGCAGACAGAATGTCATGGTCGATACTCCCAGTGTTAGAAAGGCTCCCCAGATTGACATGGTCGGAGTCATTGAGCTACCACCACCTGTTCTTGCGGAGGAGGGGGTGGGCCAGCGCAGAGAGGGGAAGCTCAGGAGAAGCAGGGGCCGGCAGGCGACCGAACCCGTGAGCCCATCTTCCCTGCCTCCACCGATTCCCATACCCATCCAGGCAGCGGCCATCGAGCTCGAAGATAGCGGGCTCCAGATGGGTGACAGCGAGGCCGGACTGGCCAAAGTGTACATCGCCACCTCGGACCCAGAGTCTCAGATGGAAACCGAAGTCGAGAACTACCTAGCCCATAGGCGGGTAAAGAAGGATGAGATCCGCGATAGAATCTACCGTGAGCGTCGGATCGAGCTCGCCCGCCGGGTCGCTTCGGAGGTGAGCAAGTGGACCGAGGTTGAGGACGGCGAGGACATCTCTGGGCTACTGGAGAATCCAAATCATGGCCTCACCGTGCTCACGGAGCCCGAGGAGCCCGATCCAAGCATACCGCAGGGAATCTCCTACGTAAGGATCGATGCCAACAGGATTGTCAAGGTTAGGGTGTCCCTAGACGTACCACGCCGACCCGGAGGAACACCTGAACCAGAGTTGCCGGAGCCGACCCTCTCTATGCTCCCCCCCGACCCTCTCATGCCCCCTTCACCCTCTGCCTCAGACATGCCTCCACCACCCTCACCCCTGCCTGGTCCGCCAAACCTCCCACCACCGGCCCGCCCGGGCGAATAGCCCTGTGATATGTTGAAGCGAAAGGCGATGCTCGCCATCGCATGAGCGATGAGGTCCTCCTAGTCGAAGACGTCCCCATAGGGGGATCGAGCCCTGCTGGTGGCTCGGTCTCGGTGTGGACTCTGAACCGCCCGGAGAAGCTCAACGCCCTCAATTTGCAGTCCCATCAGGCAATCAAGGCCCAGTGTATACGCGTCGAGGCCGATGACGACGTGCGCTGTGTGGTTATCCGGGGCGCACCACCTCCAGAGCCACTCGAGGGGAAGCGCCAGAAGCCGGCTGCATTCGCTGCAGGGGCAGACATCTCGGAGTTCGTTGGCAAAACCTCGGACGACGTGCGCCCGTTCTTCGAGGACAACGCATGGGAGGCGATATGGAACCTCTCCAAACCGACTATCGCCATGGTCGATGGTTTCGCACTCGGTGGCGGCACCGAGCTCGCGCTATCGTGCGACATTAGGATCGCCTCCGATAGGGCGACCTTCGGACAACCTGAAATCAACCTCGGGCTCATTCCGGGCGGAGGCGGGACCCAGAGGCTATGCCGTCTGGTCGGCTACGGCAAGGCGATGGAGATGGTACTCACCGGAGACATGGTTTCGGCCCAGGAAGCACTTGCCATCGGACTCATCAACAAGATGGTTGGTAGGGGGGATCTCGAGACTGCCACGATGGCGATTGCCGAGTCGATGGCGAAGAAATCACCCTACACTATCGGGGTAGCCAAACGAGCAGTGCGCGCCGCTCTGGACCTTCCATTCACCGAAGGCGTCCTAATGGAGCGCTCGGAGTTCGTGGCGTTGTTCGATACGGAGGACAAGGAAGTCGGTGTAAGCGCCTTCCTCGAGCGCTCCGAGGCCGAGTGGGTCGGTCGTTAGACGAGCCCGCCCTCAATTCGCCCGATTGGATCGTCGTCGTCGGTCACGTCGATTACAATCCAGCCAGAGGCCCCAGCGTTCCTAATCATCTCGTCCTGGATGGCTCGGATTCGGTCGAGGTTGTCTAGATAGTGGGACGCTGCCCTACCGTTGTGATGCTCGCGACGCAGGATCATCTCCATGTGCCTCTCCTCATCGGGCACGTTCAGAACCACCCCACAAGCAGTGCCGCCCGCTGCCCTCCAATTCTCCATGACTTTGGAGCCGGGGATTACGTGCACGCCTTCGAACAGAAGATCCCCCCCTTTCCCGAGTGCCCTGTCGATTATCGCCGACACCCCTTCAGATAGGACCGCAACCGTGGCATGCCAGTCCACGATGACGCCGCTGCCAGCAGGCTCGAAGGAAGAGCGATGCAGCGCTGGCTCCTGATCGGCGTCGAACTGGGTGCGAAGCACCTCTCGAACGGTGTCGGTCGCTGCCACCTTGCAGAAGCCCAGTGAAGATGCCACTTTGGAGGTCAGAGTGGACTTGCCTACGCCGCTCGTGCCGGTTATTATCAGTAGTCTGGACTTGCCCATGCGAACGCCTCAGCGTTGAATCGACTTGATCTCGAGGTACTCCTCGAGTCCATGGACCCCCAGCTCGCGACCGAGTCCCGAGCGCTTGTAGCCCCCGAAGGGAGCGGACACGTTGAACGCGCCGCCATTGATGCTGACCTGACCGGTACGCATCCGACGTGCAACTCGAACAGCCCGCACCTCGTCGCCCGACCAAACGCCGCCAGAGAGGCCGTAATCGGAATCGTTGGCGAGGGCGATTGCCTCCTCCTCCGTCGAGTATGTGGTAATCGAGAGGACAGGGCCGAAGATCTCCTCGCGAAAGATCGTCATTTCGGGTGTGACATCCGCGAACACGGTCGGCTTGACGTAGAATCCCCGATTCGTGCCTTCGGGCATCCCCTCTCCACCAGCGACTAGCGTTGCCCCCTCGTCGATTCCTTTGGCGATGTAGTCCGACACGCTCTCTTGCTGCCTCTCGGACACCAGAGGTCCACAGCGGTTAGCCTCGTCGAGCGGATCTCCTACTGTGTACCGACCAATCTTCGATGCGATGACCTCGATGACCTCCTCCCTCTTGTCCTCGGGGATAAGCAGCCTGGTCAGCGCTGAGCACTCCTGGCCGGAGTTGCCGAAGCAGGCGTAGATGGCCGAGCTGGCAGCCCGCTGGATATCTGCGTCGTCGAGCACGATGTTCGCGCTCTTGCCACCGAGTTCGAGCGTGACACGCTTCACGGTCGGCGCGGCGAGCTCGGTGACGCGCACCCCCGCGCTGGTGGAGCCCGTAAAGCTGACCATATCAACGCCTAGATGCCCGACCATCGTCTCGCCTATCTGGCGGCCGTGACCGGAGATGAGGTTGAACACGCCAGCGGGCAGGCCAATGTCATGGAGCATGTCAGCCAAGACGAAGGCGTTGAGGGGGGCCTCCTTGGAGGGTTTGAGAACCATCGTGCACCCCGCGGCGAGCGCCGGTGCTACCTTGCCAATGATTTGGTGGAGTGGGAAGTTCCAGGGGGTAATCATCGCGACCACGCCGATGGCCTCCTTGACTACGAGCGAGTTGCGAACCTCCTCCTCCCACACGAAGCCGTCCAGAATCTTGGCATAGGAGCGCGAGACGACCCGCGGCGTTCCCACCATGGCCATGCGCGAGTACTCTATCGGAGTCCCCACTTCGGCGGTAATGAGTTGCGCAAGTTCTTCGCTCCGTTCATTGATCCCCGCGGACAGCTGGTTCAGCAGCTCGGCGCGCTCCTCGATCGAAGTCTGCGACCAGTCCGGAAAAGCCTCCTGTGCTGCAGCAACCGCAGCATCGACGTCGTTGGCATCGCCTACGGGCACCGAACCGATGCGCTCCTCGGTGGCCGGGTTGACTACCTCGATAGAGCCTTCTCCGTTGGGTCGGACCCACGAACCGCCGATGTAGAGTTGCTCGCGGTCGTGCACGAGCGCCCCACCGTGCGCCTTCTTATGAGATTCATGCACTTCAAGAGCGCCAGCCCTCCTCGCCCGCCATGCCCCTGTCCTCGGAACGGGTCGACGGCGGGGTAGTAGTAGTATCACTCTCTCCAAAGACCTCTTCGAATACTTTCGCCCCCCAGAACATTCGTCCGTTGATAGCCACACTGGACCAGTTGATGGCAGACCCCTCATGCGTAGGTGTGGTGCTGACTGGTTCAGGCAAATTCTTCTCGGCTGGGGGCAACATCGACGACTTCTCGGAGGGCATCGAGAACGAGACCATCGGGGATATGGTCAAGGAGATGACCGACTACCTCCACCCCCTCCTACTCAGGATCAAGGGGTCAGACACCGTGTTCGTGTGCGCAATCAACGGTGCCACTGCTGGCGGTGGGCTGGGGCTCGCGCTGTCCGCCGACTACCGTGTGTGCGTTCCCGAGGCAAAGATCGCCGCCGCCTTCTTCGCTCTCGGCTTGTCTCCCGACGGAGGCACGACATGGCTGCTGCCACGTCTAGTTGGCCATCAGGTGGCAAAGAGGTTCTTCTTCGAAGGCGAGGTGTGGTCCGGAGAGCAGGCGCTCGAACGAGGTGCAGTGGATGAGGTCGTCGATGAGATTGACCTAGTACCTAGGGCAATCGAAGTAGCTAGGGACTGGGGAGGGTGGTCGGTAAACAGCCGAAGGGGCACCAAGCAGCTGCTGGACGCAGCCACCTCAACCTTCTTCGAGACCCAGCTCCAGTTCGAGCAGTCTCTCATGGTTGCCTCGTCTCAGACACCGGACTTTGTAGAGGGTGTCACTGCCTTCAAAGAGAAGCGCCCTCCTTCGTTCGGAAATGCAGAGGAGGAGTGAGAGTGGCTCGTAGACTCATCGTCATGCGGCACGCGAAGAGCAGTTGGGACCAACCTAGGCTTCGCGACCACGACCGCTCGCTGAATCCACGTGGCCAGCGCGACGCGCCTCGCATGGCCGACGCGCTGGCCGAGCGCGGCTGGGCCCCCGAACTCATCCTCGTCAGCAGCGCGGTGCGGACTAGGGAAACCCTAGATGGGATGTCGCACCAGTTTGGCGAGGTTCCGACCGAGGTCAGACCCGGAATATATCATGCCGGTGTGCACGACCTCATGCACGAGCTACAGGACATGCTCGGCGAGGGGACTACCATGATCCTAGGTCACAATCCGGGCTCTGAGATGCTCATCAACCACCTGAGCGGCCAGTGGCACATCATGCCCACGGCAGCGGCCGCGCTGCTCGTCGAGTCAGACGGCGGCTGGACGGTGGAGGAAATCCTCCGGCCCAAGGAAATCTGAGTCCCATGAACGTCGATACCATCCTTTGTGAACATGACATCGACCCAGTTCGAGGGTTCCTCCCCGGGACCGACCCAGTCGTGAAACTTCCTAAGGCCTACACAGCATGGGAGCAAGCGGCCGCTGCCTTTGGCGAAGACCCGCTCTCGGCCCGGGCCTCCATAGGGGATTTGCCCGTACTGGACGCGCAACCGCTGCTGGACGACCGCGGTATCTGCCGACGTGCCATGCTGCTGCTGTCGGTACTAGGCAGCGGTTACGTGCATGCCGGCGAAACTCCCGCCGAGCTGATTCCCGCATGCGTCAGCTTACCCTGGAAACAGGTTGCGAATCGCCTGGGTCGACCCATGATTATCTCGCACGCCTCGATCGTAATCGACAACTGGTCCATGGAGGAGGGCGGCGACCCGCGTCGCCCCGAAACCCTGCGCACTCACACGAGGTTCGCAGGCGGCGACGACGAAGACTGGTTCTACCTAGTGACCGTCTCGATTGAAGCTGAGGGCGCTGCAGCCATACCGGCTATCATCGAGGCTAGGATTGGCCTCGAGCAGGGGGACGCCACCACCGTCCCCGGATGCCTCGCTGCAATCACGAATAGGATCTACGCCATTACCGATCTCATGAACCGGATGGAAGAACGCTGCCGCCCCCGTGTATTCTACGACCACGTCCGACCCTATCTTTCCAGCTGGCCGAAGGCGGGAGTGATCTACGAGGGCGTCGACAAGACCCCGCAGCATCTTATCGGGGGCAGCGCCGCCCAGAGTTCGCTGCTTCAGGCCTTCGACGCGGCCATGGGTGTGATGCACGAGGACGACCGCAGTCGCCCCTTCCTGAGAACCATGCGTGACTACATGCCCCCGGCCCATCGCCGGTTCCTCCAGTGGCTAGAATCCGGTCCATCCCTGCAGGACGGGGCTCGTCGAATCGGTGCAACGGACGATTACGACTGTGCTATCGACGCCCTAGATCGATTTCGACGTGCCCACATGGCGATTACTGCCCGGTACATCACCCAGCAGGGCGACGAGTTCGCCGAAGGCACAGGCGGCACTGAGTATGGCACCTTCCTCCGAGTCACGAGGAAAGAGACAACGGATCAGCGACTGAATTAGTCGGAGCAGTCACTACTCCTTGCATCACTAAGTGATTGAATGGACACCGCTAGTTAACTCTTGGATACGTTATATGATGAGCCAGCATCCGCAGTTCGATGAACATGAATGGAAATATAGAGGGCGACTTGAATCGGAAGATGTCTACGGAAGCAGTCCATGCCGGAGAGATGCACGACCCCTCCGGATCACACATTGATCCTATCCACATGACTTCGACTTACGTGTTCGAGAACGCCGAAGCAATTCGGTCCTGGGGCTCCGGGGAGACCGAGGCACACGTCTACTCGAGAGTTGGGAACCCGAACAGAGAATCACTGGCAAGGAAGCTGGCAGCTCTGGAGGGTTTCGGCATGGAGGAGTCGGTAGCGGCGGAGATTTTCGCATCTGGAATGGGCGCCGTCACTTCCTCCCTACTCGGTCTCGCTGGATCGGGAGATCACATAGTTGCTCAGTCAGTACTCTACGGAACTACCAACCATCTGGTTCAGGAGGTACTCCCGAATTACGGTATCACTACCTCTAGGGTCCCTCTTCTTGAGCCCACCCTGCTCGAGGCGGAGCTAGCCTTGAACCCGAATACCAAGATAGTCTACGTTGAGACGCCGGCAAACCCGACGATGTCGGTAATCGACATTGCCAAGACGGCGGAGATTGCCCACTCGCACGGTGCAAGCGTCGTTGTGGACAACACGTTCGCGACTCCGGTCCTACAGCGCCCCCTCGCCTTGGGTGCAGACGTAGTTGTCCACAGCACTACGAAGTTCATCAACGGTCATGGCACGGTCATAGGGGGCGCATTGGTCAGCAGGGACCCCGACTTCATCGAGAACGGCGGCGGTGCGCTGGTCCGGTACATGGGAGCCGTCCCCAGCCCATTGGACTGCTGGCTCACGAGCATCGGCCTGAAGACTCTGCCACTCAGGATGAGGGAGCACTGCGCAAATGCACGTGCCCTCGCGGAGTTCTTGGAATCACATCAAAAGATCAGGACGACCTACTGGCCGGGCTTGGAGAGTCATCCCCAGCACCTGCTCGCATCTCGTCAGATGGACGATTTCGGGGCTATGATTTCAATCGAGCTCGGAGACTTCGGGACTGCCTCCCGTTTCATGGACGGCCTCTCGATGTCCTCCCTAGCCGTCAGCTTGGGCAACGTGGACACCCTCGTACAGCACCCCGCGTCGATGACCCACAGGCTGATGTCTCCAGAGGACAGGCATGCAGTCGGGATAACTGACGGGATGATCCGGATATCTGTGGGCATCGAAGCCTCGGAAGACATCATTGCCGACTTCGACAGGGCACTAGCAGGACTCTAACTCATTATTATTGTACTAAGCATAGGCTACCTATGGAGTCAGAGATTTGCATAGTATTCCGTAACTGCATCCTCGAGCGAGCTCGCGGCCGAACGCTCGTCAATAGTCAGGGTAGTGCCATCCCGCCGCAGCGCCTCACCATCGACGAAGACGTCGAGCACCCTGCCACCGGAGTAGATCAGGTTGGCGAGAAGCCTTCTACCACCACGGCCCCAAGGCCGCATCCTGATGTCATCGAGGTCCCACGTGACCCAGTCGGTCGAGCCGTTGGTGGCAAGCCCCCAGGTCTCGAACGGATCGAGGATCCTCGCATCCCAGTGGTCGTGGCGCTGAACTAGGCTGGCGGCCTTGGCCTCAGCGCGCATGTCCAGAGCGTTGTTACTCGCCGCCCCGTCGGTACCCAGGCGCACGTCGACCCCTGCTTCCCTCATCGCGGGATAGGACATCGTCCCTCCGCACGCCAGCTTCTGGTTGCTGACGGGGCAGTGGACTGCGTGGGCGTGGTGGCCAGCGAGAATCCGCATCTCCTTCTTGGTGACCCAGCCGCAGTGCGCGCAAACTGTGCCCTCTGTAAAGTAGTCGATTGAGTCGAGGTATTCGATCGGGTACATGCCGTGCTCAGCATGGCAGTCCGCCACCTCCTTTCTGGTCTCCGAGGTGTGGATGCTCAGGGTGCAGCCAGTGTCCCGGGAGATCTCGGAGGCTTTCTTCAGGGTCTCCTCGGAACAGGTGTAGACAGAGTGGGTACCGATGCCGTAATCGATTCTCTCCGGGCGAGGCGAGCCCTCGGCAATCAGGCGCTCCATTGTGTTGAGCGCCTGTCCCGGCCCCTCGGGGTAGGAGGGCGTCGGGAATTCTGTGATGGGCCCGCAGACGATTCCCCTCACTCCGCTCTTTGAGAGCGTATGGCCGACTACATCTGGGTGATAGTACATGTCGCATGCAAAGGTGGTTCCTGTGGCAATCATCTCCGCGGCCGCGGCCCTCGTGCCCGCCTCCACAAACCCGGCGGTCAGATTCTTCTCGACCGGGAAGATTGAGGTCTCGAGCCACTCCATTAGCGGGAGGGCCTCGCCCATCGACTTGTTGAGGACCATACTGAGGTGGGTGTGCCAGTTCTGGAATGATCGCGTGACCAGACGCATCGAGCCGTCGATGTTCTCGACCACGTCCTCGTCACCCTTGCTGGGTGACACGGTGCCGTCCGGATGAAGCAGGAAGTCACCCTGCTGGACCGCGCCATCATGGTCGATCAGCCGGGTTCCTGTGATGCGACGGGTGCCTCCATCCATGAGGGCTCACCGAGGACGATGATACTGAATGTTTGTCCTACTCGCAGACGGCGTTGAGCACGCTGATTGTATCGCCTTCAGCGTTCCTCATCCACGCCTCGATGAGATCTCCAGAGTGCATTGGTCCCACGCCCTTCGGGGTTCCGGTCCACACTAGATCACCCGGCGAGAGGTCGTACCAACCACTCAGGTGCCCCATGATCGAATCCACCGAGTGCACCATCAGTTCGGTCGATGCCTGCTGCTTGGTATCACCGTTCAGAGAGAGTCCGATCTCCACTGCTCTGTTGTCCCACGCCACCCAGGTGCCAAGCACCCCTGAGCCTCGGAAACCCTTCCCCTCGAGCCACGGCCACCCCTTCTTCTTCGCGAGGCTCTGCCGAGTTCTGTTGGTCGTGTCGATGCCGACGCACATTTCGATGGGATTGAGGTCGTCCCCGAGCCGAATCACCATCTCGACCTCGTGGTCGATGTGCTCGTCGGGAGCCAGCAGAGTGACGACGTTTCCCCCGCGCTCGTCGGCTTCGACCATGGCCGAGGGAGGCATAAGGAAGAAGCGAGGATAGTCGGTGATGTCACCGTAGATCTCCTTGGCATGCTCGACGTAGTTGCGGAAGACCGCCCACCCTACGCCCATGGCACCCCGAATCCAACCCTCGTGATTAGCGCATCGGCACCTATTTCTTACTCATCAGATTGAAGGCACGCCCCTGCCGGACAGATTCGATGACCGAGGACCCGTACCGCGTGCTCGACGTCTCTAGGGATGCAACCGATGCCGAGATTAAGCGGGCGTACCGCAAGTTGGCTCGGCAGTACCACCCCGACAGAAATCCCGACGATGCGGCGGCAGAGGAGCGCTTCAAAGCGATACAGGCCGCCTACGAGGCTATCGGCACTGCCGAAGCCCGCAGCGAGCACGACCAGCGCAGGCGCATGGAGGACATGTTCCGAGACGGGAGAGGGAGTTCACCCTTCAGTGGCGGCTTCGGCGGGGTTGACCTAGGTGACATATTCTCCCAGTTCATGGGCGGGCGAGGAGCCACCGCCACACCCGGCCCCGACGTCCGTTTCGAGCAGCACCCCCCACAGCGTTCACAGTCGGTGCAGCCGACACGAGGGGCAGACATCGAGGCAGGGCTGGATATCACTTTGGAGCAAGCTGTCAGCGGTACCGAGGTCAGATTTAGCCACCGCCGCATGAGGCGGTGCGCCAAGTGTAGGGGCTCCAGTTTCGGGACCTCCAAGCGCTGCGCGACCTGCAATGGCACCGGGGTCCAGACCAAGGGCAGCACGCTGACGGTCAAGGTCCCGCCTGCTGCTGAACACGGGCAGCTGCTGCGCCTCAAGGGCATGGGACACGAGCACCCTGAGGGAGAGTCCGGGGACCTGCTAATCACGCTCAGGCTCGACGCCGACGAGGGACGTCGCTGGGAGGACGGTAGGCTCATCCAGGAGGTGACCGTACCTCTCACGACCCTGCTTCTAGGAGGTAAGGTTAGGATCAGGACGCCTGCAGGAAAGAGAGTACAGATCGACGTGCCAGAGAGAACCCGCATCGGTGACCGAAGGAGGCTGCAGGGACACGGTCACGCCGGAGGGCCGCTCGACATCGAGTTCTCTATCGCCGAGCCAGACAAACTCAGCAAGTCCCAACGAGGGGCACTCGAGAGGCTTAGGGACAGTGGTCTGTGAGTCATACGCAATCAGTGAAATACCATTCTCACACGGGGCCGCGCTATGAGGGACTTCGCCCGTGTCGCGGACTTCCTTGTCCCTAGGAGTCGGCAGTCCCATCCCTTAGTTCTCGTCATCACTCTGCTGATGCTCCCCGGGCTATCAGCTGCATTCAGCCCAATCGATATCGAGTCCTACGACCTAGAGTCGCCGGAGCTCGAAGCCAACGATGTCCTCCTGGAGGAATTCTCCTCAGCCGGTGGAATCGAGGCCTTTGGAATATACCTGCGGGACCCGAATTACTTTGGCGAGCCTAACTCCGATGTCGTGATGATAGCCGATTACACCGGTGACGGACTAGGTGTGACCGACCCCGTGGGAGGAATACTCAACCTCACCGTGCTGAGAGAAATTGACGCCAAGGCCGAGTACCTGAGGCAGCACGAGATCTCCGAATTCTATCTCTCGTTCGCATCCGAGATTACCGGCGAGCCTGTGGTGGGCATACTTGACCTCGCAACTGACTTCAGGGCATTCATGTCGGGTCAATCAGCCTTGACTAGCCCTAGAATCGACCCCGAGACCCTGACCATGGCCCCTCCGTCAACCGACTGGGCCGACTGCGGCGTCCTCGAGTGCCTGTCATTCGACGACGAGAACCTCACTCAGGCCCACATCGACTTAGCTGCACACAGGTTGGCCAATTACAGCTCAGGCGCCTTTCTCAGACTCCTGTCTCAGGATCGTGGATTCACCCCAGACCAATCAAGCCCTGTGTTCGGACCTTACGACCACCAACTCCTCGCGGATGGGACCATCACTGCGGAGGAATGGGGCCCCGGGCGATGGTCAGCGTCTTCTGCATGGCTGCTCATCAACTTCGAAAGAGAGGCCATGCAGAGCAACGGTTGGTCATTCTCATGGTTGAACTCCAGTTCGGATTTCGGATATGAGTGGAACGGAGTCACACTTGAGACCAAACCAATCCACAACTCGGTCGAGCAATGCCGTGAGAGAGCTCTGGCGAGCGAGGAGCGCTGCTCAATGGAATGGCTCTATCTGGCCCTCGAGGAGGACCTGAGAGACACTGATGACATGGTCGTCACTCTGATGCTAGCCGAGGGCGTCAACGTCGAAATAAACCGCGAGCTGCTGTCGAGCGCCTATCTGATCGCGATAATGGCGTTGGTGATTACCATACTGCTGTGGCTCAGTCTCAGGAGAGTGTCCGATGTGGCCATCGTGTCAGTTGGCCTGATTCTGTCGTTGATCTGGATGCAGGGTCTGATCGGATGGACGATTATCTTGGGACAGAGATACGGGATGGAAGTGATATTCCGCTCACAGTTCTCCAATCTCCTGCCGATTCTGGTTCTGGCTCTGGGCATAGACGACAGCCTGCACGCGCTGCACAGATACAAGGAGGAGAGGAGAGGGGGAGCCAATCCCGAGCAGGCTGCTCACACCGCTGTCACCAGAGTCGGCCGTGCTATCCTGCTGACCTCAACGACCACGATAGTCGCATTCATGGCCAACATGACTTCGAACATTGCCGCCCTGCGCTCCTTTGGCATAGAGGCCGGTCTCGGAGTGCTGTCCGCATTCGTCCTCACAGGCCTTTGGGTCCCTCTGGTCCGCTACGACTTCGACCAATGGCTGGGGTCAAAAGGGAAGTTGCAGGATGAGAATGAGGGTCTGGTGCACATGATACCTAAGGCGTGGCTGTCCGCAGTCACGACCAATTCAGCGAGATATGCTCCAGTGGTCGCCGTGCTGACTATCTTGATCACCGCGATGGCCGTTCCGCTGATGCTCTCTTTGGAGGGAGATTTCCAGGTCGAGGATTTCATCGAGGTCGAATCCGACCTAGCGATGGGAATCAGTCTGGTCAACGAGCGCTTCAGCGACGAGGGCGAACCCGCCTCCATATTGGTCGAGGGCGACATGGCGAATCCCAAGGTGATAGCCGCCTTCGGAGAGCTCCGTATCAACGTGAACTCGCACGGACCGGAGGACCCGGACCAGATTTCTAGCCTTCCGACGGGAGAGGTCGAGCTGCGCGCCGTGGACGGGATACTAACCTTCACCAAGGCCGCGATGGCATGGAATGTCACCCCCTTCGTCGAGGCGGGTTGGGACCCATCCACAGATGACGGGGGTGTCGGCTGCAACAAGGACATCCTAGGCCTGCCTTCGCTGGATGACAGGGAGTGCCTGATATTCCTATATGGCTTCGTGCTGACCCGTGGAATCCCAGAGAGTGGCGGCTACCCCGCAATGCCACCTTCCATAGTCGCCGAGTTTATCCAAGCAGCCGAGGAGTTGGACTACGAAAGCCCATGGCTCACTGTTTTCGGTGAGACCCCGCACTACCCTCGTGCCTCGATTAGCTTCGGCATCTCCAGCCCCGAGCAGTTCGCTTTGGTTGGGCCTACCCTAACTCAACTAGAGGGGGACATGGCACCATTACAGGAGCTCGCGCGGAGTCCTCTCAGGGAGCGCGGAGAGATTTCCTCGGCCGACGAGGAGTATCCGGTCACTTGGGCGATCCCGACCGGCGAGCCGGTCATCAGGTTCGTCGCCGCTGACTCGATGCAGGACGAGATGCAGGACACCCTGCTTCTGGGCGTGGTGCTCTGCACAATCACCCTGTGGTGGGGCTTCCGGGAGGAGACCTCGGCGAGGCAGAGATGGGAGGAGGGGATGCAGGACCGCGCTGAGTTCGCTCGCAGAGTGGGGTTGACAATCTTAGTTACCGGAGTGATTACCTATTTCCTGTTGGGAACAGGTTACGCAGTCTTCTTTACAGTCCTCGCTCTTGTCCTCTCCATCCTCTGGGGCACCCTGCCTTTCTTCATCGCTACAGTGACCACCGGCCCCATCTTAGTCGTAATTGTCTGGCTGTATGCGTTGATTGAACTGGCCGGCTACGGGCTCAACATGGTCACCGTTGCAATCGCAGCAATGTCTCTCGGAGTGGGTATAGACTACGTCATACACGTCATCGAGAGGTACCGCGAGGAGCGTGAGAAGGGGGCGACGCCCCACCTCTCACTGGCAGCCGTTGGCAGCGCTTCGGGTATCGCGCTGTTCGGCTCCGCAGTATCGGACATCTCCGGATTCATGGTGATCAACCAGTCAAAGATGGGCTTCTTCTCGACCTTCGGGTTGTTCTGCGCCATCATGATCGCTCTCTCGCTTCTGGCCAGCATGATTCTCGCCCCCGCTGTGCTCGGACTGCTCCACCGGAAGTCGCTGACCCCCATGGGCCCATCGTAGCCACCGGGCACCCAATAATCCTGCCAAATCAATAGTTGAGCTTGTGACCAGTGGTCTTGTCCACGCCCTCGGGGATGCCTCCCTCTTCGCTGTCGCCAGTTGACAGGGTGCCCGTAGGCTCGAACATCAGAATCGATGCGCCGGGCGAGAATGGCCTATGAGAAACTCCCTTGGGAACCACGTAGGCATCACCCTCTTGCAGCCTCACGACCCGCTCATCGCCATCGTCACTGCGTATTGCGATGTTGAACTCCCCTCCGAGAACGAGAAAGAACTCGTCAGTGTCATCGTGCGCATGCCACACGTGCTCGCCCTCGACATGCGCGATACGGACGTCGTAGTCATTTATCTGCGCAATGATGTGCGGGCTCCAGAGTGCATGGAATGATGAAAGGGCCTCTGAGAGATTTACTGGCCCCTGTTCCATTTCCTCAGTCCATAAGTGACTCGTGATGGTTCGGTACGAAGGTCTGCTCGGACATCGGCGGGCGTACGTAGCCCTTGGCTTTCTTGCGCTTGGGCAGCTTGATTGGTGGCGGCGTCAGGTCCTCGTGCGGGATCATCGATAGGAAATGGCTGATGCAGTTGAGGTGGGCGTGACGCTTGATTTCCGAGTTGACCACGTACCAGGGGGCCTGCTTGGTGTCGGTGTGCGCGAACATGATGTCCTTCGCTTCCGAATAGTCCTCCCACCGGGTCAGTGACTCGAGGTCCATCGGGCTCAGCTTCCATCGCTTGTGAGGCTCGTCTAGTCTAGCCTTGAATCTCTTGAGCTGCTCATCGTCTGACACTGAGAACCAGTACTTGAGTAGGATCGTCCCTGACCTAATCAGCATCCTCTCAAAATTCGGGCAGGATCGCATGAAGTCGCGAAACTCATCTTCAGTGCAGAAGCCCATCACGCGCTCCACTCCGGAGCGGTTGTACCAACTGCGATCGAACAGCACAATCTCCCCGGCCGCTGGCAGGTGGTTGACGTAGCGCTGGAAGTACCACTCGGTCTTCTGCCTCTCAGTTGGTGCTGGCAGCGCGGCGACCCGCGCGACGCGCGGGTTCAGGTATTGGGTTATGCGCTTGATGACGCCGCCCTTGCCCGCTGCGTCGCGGCCCTCGAAGATTACGACGACCTTGAGCCCCTCCGCCTTGACCCACTCCTGCAGTTTGATTAGGTCGAGCTGGAGCCTGAAGAGCTCCTCATTGTACTTCTTCTTGCCAATTCTATCGAGTTTCCCGTCTTCGCCGTCGCCCATGATAACCAACCCCCGATTGCCGACAACGACAAAAGGGCTGTGGTTGGATACGAAGTCCTTCCCGAGGGTCCCGACCATCCATGCTCAGAGTTTCGAGACTAGGTCGTGCAATGCGGCTTGAGGGTCGTCTGCCTTGGTGACTCCGCTGGCAAGAAGCACCCCTGAGGTCCCCAAATCGATGGCTTTGGCGACATCGGCCCCGGTCTTCACCCCTGCACCGCATAGGATCCCAACGGCTTGGGAGACCTCCCTGACGGCCGCTGCGGTGCCGCTGACGATGCTCGGATCCGCGCTCGTCACCGAGACGTCCCCGCCAATCAGCTCGGGGGGTTCGATAGCAACGAAGGTCGGCTCGAGCGCGGCCAGCGCCCTCGCCTCATCGATATCGGCGGCGCAAGCGCACACGCTGAAGCCATCTGGGACCTGCTCGAGCAATGCAGCCACGTGCTCGTGGCTGACCTTGTGCTCGGTGTGGTTGATCAGCGTGCCTGAAGCGCCACGCTCGATGGCTGTGGCTGGGTGGGTCCAACCGGTGTTCGAGCCGAACTGGATGGGATCTAAGTGCTGGCACCAGACCTCGATTGCCGGAGCCGCTGCCACAACGGCAGCGAGGTCAATGGAAGAAACGGCAGCCACCAGCCTCGCCTCAGTCTCGATACCAGCCATGGCTCGTGCCAGAGCCTCTGCGGAGGCACCATGCGCGCTCTGGTATGTCTTGAAATTGACAACGACGATGCAGTCACTCACGACACCGCGAGCCGTCAGACCCCTTTGACGGTGACGGGGCTTTGGCAAGTGACTCAGGTGAACACGCTCTTCCTATGGAATGACCCCTTGGGCATCAGGCCGGCCTGCTTGGCGGCCTGGACGTAGCTCTTCCCATCCTTACCGCGCCCGTACATGACCTCGCCCGGGCTGACCTTCCAGTTCCATTGCTGCTGAAAGACCTCCGCATCCCCCTTGTTCTTGCACAGCCTCTTGGGGACAGCGTGGTACATGGCCAGCACGTTCTTTCCTGCTCGGAAGTACTTCCCGACGACTTCTGGGAGGATATTGCTCAGCCAGGTCTCACTGACCATCCTTACCTCCCTTGAGATGATGTAGCGAGGGTTTTCCAGGGGCCCCAGTACCTCTTGCATCGCCTCGGCGAAAATCGTAGACTCCTTCTCCGTGCTGTCTTCGAGGTAAGACCTCATCCAACCCCCACCGCGGCTTCCACCCGCAATCCTGGCCTTGGGCCCTAGTTCGCCCAGTGCCTGTAGTGAGCAAGCCACTGCGTCTGCTATTGCGAGCACTAGGGACTCGTCCGACCACTCCGCCAAACCTATCCTCTTCATTGGCGGGAAGCCTCCTCCGAACCCCCCCTTTACCTCTATCGCCTCTCTCGATACAGCGTCGAACGGCTCCCCTATCTTCCATAGATCTCGTGTGCGCGGACGGTCCCTAGCTCGCCTGATCATCTCCTCGTTGAACACGTCCATGGTCTCCGAGACACCCTCTGGCTTCACTTCGGTGAACGCCGCGTGGACGTGGCCCACGCCTTTCTCTATCGCCCCGTCATCGCAGACCCCGTACAACTGCTTGTGCTTCTTCTTGAAACGGTGGTAGTCGTCGAAGCCCTTGTTGAACTCCTCTGCGAGGCAAACTATGTCCCAGTTGTTAGCAACCTTCTCGGGCCAGAGCTTGTCTAGCCTGAACGACCTGCCCCTGAGCTGGTTGATGCTCATGCTCGTGGTAACCGTGGTCAGGTCGACCAGCACGTTGATTCTACTTGCGTCCCAGCCCTCCCCCAGAAGCCCCCTCGTGCCGACTAGGCACTTGGTGACCCCCTCTTGGAACATCTCCGTAATCATCATCGTGTAGTATCTGGGCAGCCAGTCCTTGCCCCTGCCCCTAATCTCGAAGTAGCCCCCTCTCTCTACGTAGTCGAACTTGATATCCAGTTGCCGCTCCGTTGCCCACTCCTCGAACTTCGGGAAGATACGATCTAGGAGGTCGTCGTCCACCAGCACTGTGGTCCCGGTCATCAGAACCGGGTCGAGTCTGTCAGTAGCCTCGGCACCTAGGACGGCCCGGAAGGCGGCCACTGCTCCTCCGGCCTCGTCGTCGAGCACCCCCTTGACCAGTGCGGTTGCCGAAGTCTTCTCGAAGTCGGTGATTATGACCGCGCGGACGTCCGTCCCGAGAGCCTGCATCTCTGCGGCGAGTATCTCCCTGAGCGCACCGTACTTCGCGGACGCGTAAGCCATGACCCTGCCGACTGGCGATGCGCAGGCCCTCGCCCCACCCTCGGTAATCTGAACGCCGAGCATCCTCAATTTCTCCTTTGCCTCCTCAGCGAGGGCGTGGTCCTCCTTGCTCTCAGAGCGTATCAGTCCGTTCCTGATATAGCGGTCGAGCACAGTCATCACTGTGTCCATGCTACTCCCCGTGGCGACCAGCTCGTTTTCAGGTGCTGGGACTCCAAGGGGAAGGCTCAGCCCTCCAGTGGCCAGATAGGCTCTCGCTGCATCAGCTAGGCGCGGGTCCCTCCTTCTGAACGAGTCCCAGTCCTTCGCCGCGCCGGCTGGCAGCGTGAGACCATCCAGCACCCTTGCGAGCCAAACCTCCAGTTGAGGGGTTCGCCCCTCCCTGTTTCCTTCAGGCCCCCTCCTCAGTTCTCCTAGTAGGTCCTTGAAGTCCTCGTCAACATTTGCGATGTACCGCAGCTCGTCTGGCGAGGGTCGCACGAAGTAGGCGAGGTCTTGGTAGGGGGATAGGTTGCTGTCCCTGACCAGCGCGGGCACCGGGACCTCGTAGTCCACCTCTCCGAACAGGTCGAGGTACCGGTCCATTGAGGCCTCGTTGTCTTCGTCAGGGGGGGTCGCTGTGAGCCCCAGTACGATTGGGTTTCCCAAGAACTCCCTTGCCTCGATCAGCACCTTGCCCCAGTGCTCCATGAGGTGGTGGCACTCGTCTAGGATAATCAGCCCGATGCCGACTTCGGACAGCCGCATCAGGTTCGTCTTAGCGGACTCGTGAAGGGTCCACATGGCGTTGCCGTGGTTTGCGAAGTCGTCCCTCACCTTCTTGCGGTAGTGGCCCAGCCTATCCGAGTGGTAGTCCGGATTCTTATCCTCCAGATCGGCGATCCAAGCCAGCGCGCTCTCCCGATCCTCAGCCTCCACCGAACCATCCGCCTCGTCTAGCGTCATCAGCTTCGAGATCCAAAGCTCTAGGGCCGCCTCGTCCATACTCTCTCCTCCCCGCTTGGGCAAGGTGACCGACTGGTAGGTCAGAGAGGTCAGTATCCCGGGATTCTTCGGGTCGGTGCCAATCTGATCCTCGCGTCCATCCAAGTGGAAGAGTTCCTTTGCCCGGGCGACCCACTGGGCTTGGATGGCCGAGTTGGGACTTAGGACCAGCGTTGGCAGCCTGACAAGGTCCGACCAGACGTAGAGGCCAAGAACGGTCTTGCCCGAGCCGGGCGGAGCTACTATCAGCAACTCCTTCGATTCGGACTCGAGTTCTCTCTCTATGATGCCCGATGACACTACTTGTGATGGTCTGAGGACCCCCGAGAATCCTATTTTTCCGAAGTCTGCACCCATTACACCGACTCAGTCTGTTCCAAGCACATGGCTCACTATTTCGCCGAACAACTTCTCCCCGTCAGGAATATTAGCGCCCAACCCGATTAAGCACCCGTCAATGCTGCATCCAGACCCAATTGTTGCTCCCTCGAGAATTACGGAGTCACGAATCGTCGCTCCCTCGGCTATCTCCGCACCAGCACCGACAGCGCTCCTATGTACATCACCGGCGTTGCTGGAGCCCTCGCCGAACCACGAGTCACCCTCAATCATCCCGCTGCTGAAGCACCCATTGGCTATGCAGACCTGCGCTGCTTCGATGTAGGAGTCAGAGGTGCCGGCATCGACGAACCACCCCTCGAACGGGAACCCATTGAGGCCACCAATCTCTGCGAGGTCCTCGTAGACGTCCCGTTCGATGCTGTGAGCTCCTTCGGGCATGAGCTTGAAGATATCAGGCTCTAGGATGTAGGTCCCTGCATTGATGAGATTCGAGTAGGCCTCCCCCTTGGGTGGTTTTTCCTGGAAGCGACTTATCTTGCCTTCTTCATGGTCGAAGTCAGCGACTCCGAACCTCGATGGATCCTCTACCTCCCAGAGCGAGATTGTCGCAATTCCCTCGTTCGTGTTGTGAACCTCAAGCATCTCCTCGACTCGAAGGCTTGTAATCAGGTCACCGTTGATTACGCAGAAGGTCCCCCCGGCCAGATAATCCTTGCAGTTCGCTATGGCACCCCCAGTTCCGAGCGGCCCAGTTTCCTCCACGATCACCATCTCGTATGGCAGGCTCAGCGTTGAGAAGTACTCACGCATTTGTTCTACCCCGTAACCAGCGGCAATCAGGACTCTGTCGACCAGGGACTCGGGTAGGACCGCCACGACGTGCTCAATCATCGACTTGTCAAGAATCGGGAGCAGGGGCTTAGGCATACTGTCCGTCCACGGCCGAAGCCTGGTTCCGAACCCACCTGCGAGTACGATCACATCCATGGTAAGACGGATGTAGTCCCCCCTTTCATCACTTCGCGATTTTCGTCAGGGAACTGACCGGGCGCATCGTTCAAGGATGTGGTGCGAGTGGCCGAGGCGCATGAACATCCACGAGTACCAGGCCAAGTCCCTGTTCAGGGAAGCAGGGGTCGCAGTCGAGGAAGGAGTGCACTGCACCACCGTCGAGCAGGCGCTCGCGGCCTATGACTCGCTCGGCTCGCGAACGGTCGCCGTCAAGAGCCAGATACATGCCGGCGGGCGTGGCAAGGGCAACCTGTACAGCCCCGACTTGGGGGATCTGGTCATGGAGGGCGGGGTGAAAGTAGCATCCTCCCGCGAGGACGTCGAGGAGTACGCCTCGAACATCCTCGGGCACAAGCTGGTGACCAAACAGACCGGCCCATCCGGCAAGCTCGTCAGCAACCTCTACGTCGAGGCCGGCTGCGCCATCTCGCACGAGTACTATCTGGCCCTGCTCATCGACCGCGAAAAGGCCTCGATTCTCATCATGGTTTCCACCGAAGGTGGCGTGGACATCGAGGAGGTTGCCGAAACCTCTCCCGAGGCCATCCACAAGGCTTGGGTTGACCCGTTGGATGGTCTTCAGGACGAGCAGAAGAGCACGCTGGCAAACTCATTGGGTCTTTCGGGCCCGGCACACGCCTCCTTCGTCAAGATGATCGGGTCGCTCGCATCGTTATTCGTCGACAGGGACTGCTCAATGATCGAGATCAATCCGCTGGTCAGGACCGAGGACGGCACGATGGTCGCTCTCGACGCGAAGATTAGCTTCGATGACAACGCCTCCTTCAGGCATCCTTGGCGCACCGATTTGCATGACCTCTCGGAGGAGTCCGACATCGAGATCCGAGCACACGAGCACGGACTCTCGTACGTCGATCTGGAAGGAAACATAGGCTGCTTGGTCAACGGCGCCGGCCTCGCTATGGCCACGATGGATGTCATCAAGCTCTACGGCGGCGAGCCGGCGAACTTCCTCGACATCGGCGGCGGAGCGGACCGCGAATCTATCACCGCCGCCTTCGGAATCATTCTCGAGGATCCCCGTCTGGATGGGATCCTAGTCAACGTCTTCGGCGGCATCATCCGATGCGACATGGTCGCCCGCAGCATCATCGAGGCGTCCAATGAAATTGGCCTCAACGTCCCCCTCGTAGTTCGCTTCTCGGGCACAAACCACTCGGAGGGTAAACAAATCCTCGACGACTGCGACTTGGACGTCGTCACAGTAAGCACCCTCTCGAAGGCAGGAGCGGCAATCGTCAAGCTCATCAGAGGTACGTCCCAATGAGCATCTGGATCCACGAGAACAGCAAGGTCCTGGTGCAGGGCATCACGGGCAGCCAAGGGACGTTCCACGCCATCAGGATGACCGAGTACGGCACGGACATCGTCGGAGGAGTCACACCGGGAAAAGGCGGCCAGTCGGTCGACCTCCCAGGACGCTCGGTCCCCGTCTACGACACCATGTCCGAGGCAATCTCCGAGACCGGTGCAGAGGCCAGCGTCATCTACGTACCTGCCAGGTTCGCCGTTTCTGCTATCACGGAGGCCGCTGACGCCTTCCACGAACTCAACGGCGGTGGCTTGGTTATCTGCATCAGCGAAGGTATCCCCACTCTGGACATGGTGAGAGTGGTAGCTCACATCGATCAGAGACCGGGAGTCAGGCTCATCGGACCTAACTGCCCTGGCATCATCAGCCCCGGCGAGAGCGGTGGCTGCAAGGTTGGTATCATGCCCGGATACATCCATGCCAAGGGGCGCATCGGCATCATCTCTAGGTCTGGCACGCTCACCTACGAGGCGGTGGCCCAGACGATGGGCGTGGGCGAGGGCCAGACCACCTGCGTCGGAATCGGTGGCGACCCGGTTACCGGGACTGGTTTCATCGACTGCCTTGCTGCTTTCGAGCAGGACTCAGAGACAGAGGCTGTTGTTATGATTGGAGAGATTGGAGGCACGGCCGAGGAGGATGCCGCCCTGTGGGCCGCTGACAATTTCTCCAAGCCACTCATCGGCTTCGTAGCCGGGGCCACTGCCCCCCCAGGCAAGAGGATGGGTCACGCCGGCGCCATCATCTCAGGCGGGAAGGGCACGGCTGAGGAGAAGTTCGCTGCCTTCGAGGCAGCTGGTATACATATCGCGAGGGATCCTTCGAAAATCGGAGAGGTCCTGCTTGGCGTGCTGGTCGAAGCGGGCCTGCGAGAGTCTTAGGAGTGAGCCACCCGCGTGGCTGAGGTAGTGGTTTCATGCCCGAGCTGTTAGACCCCGAACTCGACTTGATTCTGGAAGGGACATCGCGCTCGTTCTACCTCACCCTCAAGGAACTGCCTTCCGGCATCCGGCCCCAAATCGGCTTGCTCTACCTTCTGGCCCGCACATCCGACACTATCGCTGATTCGGAAGACGGTCCGTCTGACCAACGACTGCAGGCTCTGGAACAGTTCAACGAAAGGATTCAGGAGCGCTCTACCACGCTGCCTGACCTCTCCACCTTGGCACGTCTCCATAGTAACCCCCACGAGGCGAAGCTGCTGGAGAGCAGCACCTCGTCCGTGGACTGCATCAAGCGGTTCTCTTCAGTTGATCAACAGCGAATCCGACACTGCCTCGATATCATCATCAGCGGTCAGAGCCTCGATCTACGACGCTTCGCAGACGTCAGTGGCGCAGCCATCACCGCGCTCGCCAAGGAGGAGGAACTCGACGATTACACCTATCGTGTAGCCGGTTGCGTCGGCGAGTTCTGGACCCACATGTCCCTCGAGCATCTGTTCGAGACCGATGCCGAAACCAAGGCGCAATTGTTCGAGACTGGTGTGAGGTTCGGTAAGGCGCTGCAACTGATCAACATCCTGCGCGATGTCCCGGAGGATCTGCGATTGGGGCGTTGCTATCTACCGAGCGAAGCGTTGTCCGAGCACGGCTTGTCGCCGCACGACCTGCTCGAATCGGAGTCCATCGATCGTTTCCGAACTTTGTTTGATGTCTATATTGACAAAGCATCCGCTCACTTGGATGCTGCGGTCGAGTACATCGGCCTGCTACCCCACAGGCAATTCCGATTGCGCGGAGCATGCATGATGCCGGTGCTCATTGGTCAACAAACGCTGGCGCTGCTGCGCAATCAGAACGTTCTGGACTCCGAGAGCCGCATCAAAGTCATGCGGCCTGAAATCAAACGACTGAGGAACAGAATCCTCCTTGCCCTGCCCTCTGTCCGTCGAAGTCAGAACCTCCTAGATTCCAATCGCAACGCCTGACGCGAGTCCGTCTGATGGGCTAGTCAGAAATCCGGTGCTCTCCGCAATCGCACTCGGGAGACATTCAAGTGGAGCGCGTGGCCACCCGAATTCGGGGACGCTATGGCGCAGAATCAGGACACCCGGGTTGCGGAGATGCCCGATGACGGGCTTCAGCGGAGCCTCTATGTTGGTGACTTCGACGATGCCGACCAACCCATCGACAGAATCAGGGCCGCAGTTGACCTGACCAAGGAAGCGGCACACGCCATCAGCATCACCGCACTCGAGGCAGTGCGCGAGGGGGCCCGCTTCATGGGCGTCATCGGCTCACGAGGGGAACTGGTCAACCCGTTCAGACATATCGATGCCGCTATCTGGACTGAGCCCGATGTCCCCGACCACATGATTGAAACGGCCTACGAGTACTGCGAGGAGCTGACCCGGCGGGAGGCCGGCAACTTCTACCACTCGTTCAAGTATCTACCAGAAACGGAGCGTCGTGCCATCATGGCTTACTACGCATTCTGCCGGAGGGCCGACGACATCGCCGATGGGGACTTCGTAGACATTTTCCCCGGGGGATCCTCAGATGATCCGGAGTCAGTGGATTACAGAGCCAAGATCGAGCGTCTCAGCCCTGGCAAGCCGGTGCTCGACCGATCGACCTACAACGATAAGATGTCACAACTCTTCTACTACAGGAAGAAATTGTCAACATCCTATGGGGACATAACCTCCACTGACCCGATCTTCATTGCAATCAAGGACACTGTGAGGACGTTTGACATCCACCGACAACTCTTGGATGACATGATCAGTGGGATGGAGAACGACTTCCACCGAAATAGGTACCAAACCTTCGAGGACCTCTACTCCTACTGCTACAGAGTAGCTTCGACAGTGGGACTGGTCTGCATCGAAATCTACGGCTACGATGACCCACGAGCGAGAGAGTCCGCGGAGTCCTGGGGGGTGTTCATGCAACTGATCAACATCATCCGCGACGTCGCCGAGGACGCTGAGCGTGACAGGATCTACTTGCCCATCGAGGATCTCGCCCGCTGGGGCATTACCGAGGAGGACGTCAAGAGCGGAAAGGCGCTGATGGACCACCCCGGCTGGACCCCGTTCGTCAAGGAGTACCTTGAGCGTGCTGAAGGCTACAGAGGGCGGGCGTTCAAGCTGCTCCCCATGCTCGACAAATCGTCTCGATACTCTCCCGCGGCGATGATGTTCTTCTATCAGTCAATCATGAAGAAGATCATCAAGCGCGATGGCGATGTGTTCACTGAGAGGGTTCAGCTGTCTAAGACCGAGAAGATGCTATTGGCAGCATACGTGTATGTGAGGTTCCGGTTCCTCGGACTCTGAGCGAAAAGTGGCTGCCTCCGGCAAGCCGCACGGAAGAAATATTGAACGAAACGCAGGGGGAAAGAAGCATGAGGGTGGCCGTTCTTCTCGAGGATCGTTGCCAACCCAAGAAGTGCAACGCGGAGTGCTGGGCCTTCTGTCCCCCGGTCCGCAACGGCATAGAGTGCATTGTGTTCGACGACGACACCGGCAAGCCGATTGTCTCAGAGCCACTGTGCATTGGCTGCGGCATCTGCGTCAACAAGTGCCCCTTCGACGCACTCATCATCACCAATCTCCCAGGAGAGCTGGAAGGGGAGATGACCCACCGCTATGGCGAGAACGGCTTCCGTCTGTTCCGCCTCCCAGCACCTCGAGAGGAGAAGGTGGTTGGGGTCCTGGGACCTAATGGGATGGGCAAGTCCACGGCAATCAACCTCCTTTCCGGGACCATCAGACCCAATCTAGGGGACTGGACTTCGAACTCAAAGGCTTGGGAGGAGATTCTACCCTCGTTCCCCAGAGGCGAGCTGAGGGACTACCTCGCATTGGTATCCAAGCAGCAAGCTACTGTGGCCGTCAAGCCGCAGTACGTCGACAAACTGCCCGAGATATTCGATGGATTGGTCAAGGAGCTGTTGGAGCGAGTTGACGAGCGCGGTGAGGTGGCATCGTATGCTGAAGCACTAACTATCGAACACATCCTCGATCGCGACCTCCAGTCACTCTCGGGTGGGGAGCTGCAGAGGGTCGCCATCTGCGCCACCTTGCTGAAGGAGGCCGACGTCTACTTCTTTGACGAGCCTTCGTCCTACCTCGATATCCACGAGAGGATGCGAATCGTCCGCATAATCCAGGATCTCGCCGAGCGAGGCAAGAGGGCAATCGTGGTCGAGCACGACCTTGCTATCCTAGACGTCCTCTGCGACTTGGTCCACATTGTCTACGGCGAGCGCGCCGCATACGGAATTTTCACTCCCGCAAGATCGACCAGAACCGCGATTAATGCCTATCTGGATGGTTTCCTCCCCGAGGAGAACATCCGCATCCGAGACAAACCCATCAGGTTTCTGAAGGGCCGAGTGAGGGGCGAGGGGCTCGGTCAGGCGATGCTTCGGTGGGGGGACATGGAGAAGACGCTCGGAGAGTTTGAACTCACGACCGGTGAGGGGCAAGTGAGGTCCGCGGAGGTCGTCGGCGTTGTCGGCCCCAATTCTACTGGGAAGACGACCATGGTGCGGATGATTGCTGGCGAGATGGAACTCGACCAAGGATGGTGCACCATGGACTCCAAAGTCTCCTACAAGCCACAGCATGTCAGCACCGACTTCGAGGGAACAGTGATGGAGTGGCTGGACAGCGAGATTGGCGTCTCGTGGAGGTCAGGCGAGTTCCACACCCAAGTAATCCGTACACTGCAGATTGACCAGTTGCTTGAACTCAGGGCCAAGAAGCTCTCTGGTGGCGAGATGCAAGCCGTCAGCATCGCGATTTGCCTCGGAAAGGAGGCCGACCTGTATCTGTTCGACGAGCCTAGTGCATTTCTCGACGCCAATGCTAGAATGGAGGCGGCGAAGGCTATCAGGAGGACCATGGAAAGCAACGAGAAGGCTGCCATGGTAATCGACCACGACACCTACTTCATCGATATCGTCAGTGACACACTTCTGGTCTTCCAAGGGGAGGGTGGCAAGCACGGCCACGCCGTAGGCCCCCTTTCCTTGCGCGAGGGAATGAACCTCTTCTTGTCAGATGTCGACGTCACCTTCCGTCGTGACCTGGAGTCCCACCGCCCCCGCATTAACAAGCCGTCGAGCCGCAAGGACCGCGAGCAGAAGGCAGCTGGCGAATACTTCTACGCGGACTGACTCCGACCATTGGATTCTTGAGTGGTGCTCCGAACCCACGTTCGTGTCAGAGGAGGGTTCGGATGAGGTCCCTGAGGCCGAGAATGCCGAGGATGCCGATTTGGAGGGGCGATTGGCCGAACTCGAGAAGGAGATCCAATACGCCAACGCCGAGGTAGCCAATACGCGTCAGAGGGCATCTAGAGACCGCTCAGAGGCAATCAGGTATGGTGGCGCCTCACTCGCCAGGCGACTGCTGCCGATGGTTGACAGCCTGAGCAAGGCCCTCGAGTCCGCAGAGGGGGACAACGGGGCCGAGTCGGTCATCGAGGGTGTCAGAATGACCCTCGATAGCATCAGTTCCGCCCTCGAGGCGGAGGGCGTGACTCCGATCGAGGCCGCTGGCAAACCATTCGATCCAACTTGCATGGAGGCTATCGCCACTGTTCAGGGTCCGAAGGGGTCACAGCCAGGCATCGTCATAGAGGTCATCGAACAGGGTTACACGTTCCACGACCGTGTACTCAGGGCGGCTAGGGTCATCGTAGCCGAAGGTGAGTCATGACTGACAGAAGGCGCGCTGTTGCATCCGTCGGAGGAATCGTTGTAATTTACCTCATTGCCGTGGCTTCGATTCAGGTGATGGCTCCCGACCTACTAATCGAACCGAGTGACTTCCCGACTGCATGCCCCGAGAATTCAAGGAACTGCACAATGATCGGGCCTGATCCCCACCGAGGGGAGGGCCTTACGGAGTTGAGGTTTGATTCGAGCCTAGGGGCCGTAATGGGGGAGGTTGGATATTGGATAGGCTCCGAGCCCAGAACTGAAATCATCGGAGAGTGGCCAGAGCAGACCCATGCTGTGTTCAGGACCCTGCTATGGCGCTTCCCAGACGACTTCGTCGTCAACGGTCACTGTGACGAGGAAGGCGTAGTCCTCCAAGTCTACTCAAAGTCGAGGCTGGGGTCGGGAGATCTTGGTGTGAACGACGACAGGGTCGAGCGCTTCGTCAACCACATGTCTAGCGTCGAAATTGCTACATCGGATTGCGTCGAGGGCTAGCACGGCGTTCACCTTGTCCCCCTTGATCAACCCGGATATCCGTGAGGCGCAGACGCTGCCCTCGCTCTACTACACGGATGATGGGCTGTTCTCGAAACTGCTCGCTGCCTTCTCCGGGTCATGGCACTACGCCGGTCACGAGAGACAGCTCACCGAATCGAACGTCCTGCCGCTTGACCACATGGAAGCATTGGTGGGCGAGCCGATGCTCATGACCACGGACGGGGACGTTCGATGTATCTCCAACGTCTGCACCCACAGGGGCATGCTGATCGCTAGCGAGCCGTGCTCGGCCCAGACCCTGCGATGCCCATACCATGGCCGAACCTTCGGCTTGGACGGGTGCTTCAGGAACATGCCTGAGTTCGAAGGGGTCGCGGGCTTCCCCAGCCCATCGGACAACCTCGCCTCATTTCCCGTTCACAGGTGGAAAGGGATCTTGTTCTCCGGTACCAATCCAACCGGCTTCGAGGGCTGCATAGAAGAATTGCAGAACAGGCTCGAGTGGATTCCAATCGAGAACTTTGAGCACGATCCATCGCGCCATCGCTCATACGAGATACAAGCCAATTGGGCGCTGTACGTCGACAACTACCTCGAAGGCCTCCACATACCGTATGTCCACGCGGACCTCCACGGTTCGCTTGATTACGATGACTATCGCACCGAGCTGTTCGAAGGCGGCGTGCTCCAGATAGGCATTGCCAACGAGGGCGAGTCCGCCTTCGACCTACCCGAATCCTCGCCAGACTACGGCGAGCGAGTGGCGGCGTACTACTACTGGCTCTACCCTGGGTTGATGCTCAACTTCTACCCATGGGGGCTCTCGGTCAACCTAGTAGTTCCCCTCTCAGTCAATCGAACGCGCATCATCTACCATGGCTTCGTCGGCAACAAATCGATGCTAGGAAAGGGTGCCGGGGGCGATTTGGACAAGGTCGAGGCCGAGGATCAGGAAATCGTCGAGACCACCCAGCGTGGCGTCGACGCTGGAGCCTACGACCGTGGCCGGTACTCCCCGACCAGGGAGGCCGGGGTCCATCACTTCCATAGAATGCTGACAAAGAGCCTCTAGCACTGCGAAATCCAGAAAAACTACCTTGATAACTCTGGCCTTCTCCCTTTCGTACATGCGTAGTTGCCGCCGGTCCTCAATCGCTCTAGCCCTCGTTGGCTGCATGCTGCTCTCAGGCTGCGTGTCAGAGCCGAGCGAGGATTCCAATGCAGACATTCTGGGGTGCATAGACGAATCTGCCACGAACTACGACATCACGGCCACGACGGATGACGGCTCCTGCGAATACGCGGATTCGGATGGAGACGGCGTGTGGGACATCAACGAGATCATAGGTTGCATGGACGAGACAGCGACTAACTACCAATCCGCAGCTACCGACGACGACGACTCCTGCTTCTACCCACCTTGGGAGTCGTCCTACGGAATCGATTGGGTCAGACACGACCCTGGTGGTGACTGCGAGTGCTCGGACGGCTCAAACTACTCGTTCTGGACAAGGCACGCCGACCCGTCTCGGGTGATTCTCTACTTCCAGGGCGGCGGCGGATGCTGGGAGAACTACAGTTGCCAGTTCGAAGGAGGGACCTTCAAGACCACAGTAGGGGACTGGGATAACCCAAGCACTGCCTCCTCGGTCTACTCGAACAACGGCGGGATCTTCAACCTCAACAACAGGGACAACCCTCTGGCCGACTGGTCCTTCGTGTTCGTACCCTACTGCACGGGCGACATCTTCCTCGGTAACACTGTGACCGAATACTCTGGTGGGGCGGTACACCACAATGGGCACGTGAACGCCCAGACAGCCTATGCCTACATGCTGGATAACTACCCGGATCCCACACACATCTTCGTAACTGGATCCAGCGCAGGATCGCTACCAGCACCGTTCTACGGGGCGCTGGCCTCGGATGACTACCCCGATACGAACATCGCCGTTTTCAACGATGGCAGCGGCGGACTGGTCTCGAACAACACCTACGACTTCTACGAGATATGGGGCCTCAATTCGACTCTGACTGACTTCCCGCTGGTCGGGCTCAACTTCAACGAGATGACGAGCGCCGACCTATTGATTCGGGCTTGGACGCACGACAACAACATCAGGTTCGCGCGCTTCGACGATGCCTACGACCAGACCATGCGCTTCTTCAATGCCCTTCTGGAGAACGATGTGACTGTGGACTACAAGATGGTCGTCGTCGGCGCCGATGCCCAGATCGAGGAGGCAGACATGCCCTACTCGGGATACCTCTCGCCAGGCCAGGCGCACACAATACTGACCTCGGAGAGGTTCTATACGCTCGAGGTGGAGGGCGTGGACTTCCTCGGCTGGTTCACTACATTCATTGAGGGTGGCCAGCCCGAAAGCGTCTACTGCGTACAATGCGGTTAGCACGTGAGGGGTTTGATAACCCGGTCCCCTTCCGGCAGCCATGGGTGGCCAGTGGCGCAAGACCACCGCAATACTGCTGGGCGTATCGATGCTTCTCGCTGGCTGCACTGCCAGTGTCACCGACGAACCTCAGGAGATTCCAGGTTGCACCGACCCTACAGCGACCAACTTCAATCCATTGGCGTCTGCCGACGATGGCTCATGCGCCCCGTCAGACCCTTCTGATAACGGAGACGACCCCGCCCCAGAAATCACCTCGATTCCACATACGGATGGATGCGACAACACCAATCCCATACACTGCATGCTGCCATTCCCTTCAGACGCCTTCCTAACCGAGGATGAAAGCACGGTGACCGGCGTCAGGATGAACTACGCCCCGAACTCGATTCCAGGCTCATCATTCTCTCCCGTCGTCGAGGTCCCTATCCTCAACCAGATAGACGGTGTCAGCCCCTCCTCCCAGATCATGACGGCCTTTTCCACCGAACCTGACGTCTCTGAGCTAGCGGGGCAGTACACGATCGGCAAGAGCCTCGAAGCCAATCATCCAACCAAACTGCTGAATCGAGATACGGGCGAGCTCATCCCCCACTGGGTCGAGTTGGATGCCCGCTCCGAGGATGACCGCCCGACCATCCTTCACATCAGGACCATCCAGTCCTTGGATCACGATACTAGCTACGTGGTACTAATCTCCGGTTTGACCGACTCGCACGACGTGCCAATCGCTGCACACGAGGGATTCGCCGCCCTTCGGGATGGCGTGACAACCGATTCCTATGACATCGAGAACCGAAGATCACAATTTGTGACTCTCTTCGCTTGGGCAGGCACCAACACGAACGTGACCACCGCTGACCTGCAGGCAGCCTGGCAGTTCCACACCGCATCCACTGAGTCCATCATTGGACCTCTACTGTCGATGAGGAACGACGCACTGGATAGAATTGGGAATGGACTGGGCTGCACGGTGGAGAGCAACTCGGAGGTTTTCGAAGACGGCAACAGGAGCCACTGGCTGATTACGGGAACCTACACTGCTCCCCAGTACACAGAGTCATTCTATCCCCCCACACTAATCCAGAGGGCCGAGGACAGGACCCCAATCTTCGTCGAGAACCGGGAGATAAACTTCTGGCTGCTCATCCCTAGCACGGCGGCCGAGTCCGGCAATCCTGCGCCGCTCACGATATGGGGGCATGGCTTCCTAGGTGACGGCAATACCACTGGGCTCAGAGCGTGGTCGAACGAGAACAACGTTGCCATGCTCGGAACCAGCTTCTACGGCTGGGCCTCCGACGACTTCACCAGCATCGAGTTCGCGGTCCTGAACATGCAGTACTTCCAGCACCAGTCTGAACGCCTCGAGCAAGCGATGGTCAACCAGGTAGTAATGGTCAGGACATTCATGGGGGCCTGCTCGGACCTCTCGGAATACTACCACAACGGGACGAAGCTCATCGACACCACCAGCCCGACATACACGGGGTACTCCAATGGCGCCCTCAGGGGCCCCTCCGTCATCGGGCTGTCCCCGGACCTGAACAGAGGGGTGCTTTGGGCGGGGGGCTCGGCCTTCTCGCAAATAATCGAGCGCTGCACCCAGTACGACAGGTTCTACTGGGGCTTCTCAAGCGAGTACGGATACCCCGACCAGATGGACAGGGCCGTCGGCATGTCGGTGCTACAGTCCCTGTGGGACCCCACCGAGACGGACACCTTCCTCTACCTGATGAATGACGGCTACGGCAGCGAGGTCGCTCCCTTCGAGTTGATGACCCTGTTCTCCATCGGCGACTTCCAAATTTCCAACATCTCCTCAAGCAGGATGATGAGGACCGGGGGCATTCCACTCCTAGATAGCTCAACCATCACCCCGTACGGCTTGGGGGACACTGTGAGTCACGGTCACACTGGCTCCGTAGGGGTCTTCTTCGATGGGGGCTACGAGCATTCCCCCGAGGGAAACACGTACGGGGAGGAACCACATCCCGCGCACAACTCGATCGGCGGCCTACCCCTGGCCAGGCTGATGGCCTTCCACTTCCTGAGCACCGGTACCGTGGACGACACCTGCGAGGGCACCTGCATCTTCTCCCCAGAGGGCCTGAGCTGGTCCAAGTACTCAACCTGATATTAGTAGTGCCCGACGAGCGCAGCGCAGCGCTCGATCAACCCCGACAGCTCGTCAATCAACGGGTCCTCATCCTCGCAGAAGCGCAACGTCCCCTTGCCAGACTTCCTCTCCGATAGCGGCCCCAGGACTTCTGGGTGGTAGTACATCGGCAGTAAGTAGACCCCCACATGGCTTCGCTGGATTCGCACGTTGACGAATGGACGGCCCGAACGCGACTCAATCCGCAGGTGACCAGGCTCGTCCACAATCACCGAGAGACCAGTGGAGCACCCACGAACGATTCTCGCTAGTTTCGCCCATAGGAACAGGAAGGCATCATTCTTCATCGTTCAATCCTCTCGCCGCTCGTCCAGTCGTAGATCCCCTTGCCGGTTTTCCTCCCAAGATCCCCCGCCTCCACTAGGCGGTCGAGCATCGGGTGGGGCCTGTAGGACTCGTCTAGGAAGGCATCGGCTAGGCTGTTCAGTATGTCCCTGCGCACGTCCAGCCCCACCAAATCGGAGAGCTCGAGCGGGCCCATTGGGTGACGGTAGCCCAGACGCATCGCTGTGTCGATGTCGCTGGCCGAGGCCACCCCCTCGGCGAGCATCCGAATCGCCTCGTTGCCTAGCACCACCCCGAGGCGGCTGGTCGCAAAGCCCGGGACGTCGCGGACCAAGATAACGGTCTTGCCCATCGCCTCGCCGATGGACTCGGCTGCAGAGATGGTCTCATCGGAGACGCCTTCATGGCGCACCACCTCCAGAAGCCGCATCAATGGGACCGGGTTGAAGAAGTGCATGCCGATGACCCGATCCGGACAACCGGTGGCTGCAGCGATCTCGGAAATCGGCAGCCCTGACGTGTTAGTAGCGAGGATGGCATGACCGGGTGCTAGGCTCTCAAGTTCTTGGAACACCGACTGCTTGAGCTCAATCCGCTCGGGGATAGCCTCGACCACCAGATCGGCTCCGTCCACGGCATTAGCCAGTACGCTAGTCGAGCTCAGGTTGGCAGACCACTCGGCCTTCTGCTCGGCAGTGGTCTTGCCCCGCGCTATCCCACTGTCCCAGAAAGCCTCGATCGCGTTCATCCCGTGCTCGAGCGCCTCGGGAAACGCATCGAACAGGCGCGTCCTCCATCCTGTCTGGGCACAGACCTGTGCTATCCCCGCGCCCATCGTTCCGGCACCGACTACGGCCACAGTGCGAATCGTCATGACTCAGCGGAGCCGAGGACGGCAATAAGCCGTGCTCACGCCTCGCGTCCGTAGGCCGCGAGCGCGGCCTGAAACAGGCGTTGTCGGGGCACGTCGTGCTCTAGGAAGCAGGTGTATGGAGCCACGTCCTTGAGCAGCTCGATCGCGGTGACGTAGGCCCCGTACACGAACGGGTCGGCGTGCTCAGTGGCTGGGATTTCGATCCCAAGTTTACCTAGTCCCTTGCGACTGTCCTCGTCCCAGATGGAGTAGGTATGGTGGGTGAAATGCAGGTAGGCTGAGAGCCTGCGGATGTCCGAGCGCACCTTTTCGGTCAGACTCTCGATTAGGAGCGTGTCTGGGTATCGAATGGCGTAGAGCGAGAGCAGCACCTCCCTCTGTGCCTCCTCACGCCAGTCACGGCGTTCGAGACCCATCCACTCGTCAATCATGTCGAGCATCGGTGGGGTGTAGGGCCTACGGATGCGGTAGAGCAATTCCTCGTATACCGCAGCGTCCTGCTCCTCCGAGTGATGGTGTTGGTGGAAGTACTCGGTCAGGCGGTCGAAGAACGGCTTGCAACGCCCCTTGTCGAACCAAGTCAGAGCGACATGCTGCATGGAAGCCCCCCCGGGATTCAGTCTCCCTTCCACTCGCGGTACTGTATCCACTCCTGCTGCATGTACTCGTTGACGAGCTTCTCCTCCTCCTCCTCACTCGGCAGGACCGAGGATAGGTATGCTTCGTACTCCCTCTGGCTGCCCTCGAATTGCTCGCCCTCTACGGTGTACATCTTCCCGGCATACTTGCCGATGCCCCTGCGGAACTTGTCAGAGGGGATGTAGAGTTCCGGTTCGCCCTCCATGCGAACCTTGCTGATTCGCTTCATCTCGTCGCGCAACTCCTGGAAGTACAGTTCTCTGCTAGCCTCGTTCAAGTGCTCCCGGTCTGCTTCCACAGCCGCCTCGCGCTCGTCGTATCTCCCCTTGATACCGTAGACGTAGGCCCACTGGGCACTGGTCGAGTCGTCGGTGCCGAACAGGTCGAGACCGGTGCTGACCCACTTGTTGACGTACTTCTGTACCAGCGCGCAGGGAATCACCCCCTGCTTCACCACCCTGCGCAACCCATTGGCCCCGGTGCCTAGGTGGAAGGACTCCTCCTTGAGCATCGGACCCATGCTCGCTGCAAGAGGCTTGAACGAGGAAGTGCTCAGCATCTTCAGTTGGTACTTGCCGTCACGGTCGATGAAGTGGGTGAACATGAAGAAGTCCAGCCAGTGATCGATCGGCTCGTTGAACGAGCCGAGTATCCTAGTGCCGTCCTGCGCATTGCGCTCCAGCAGCTTGGCTGCCTCGCGCACCCCTTGCTCTCCGAAGAAGGCGCACAACAAGTAGGCCATCTGCCAGCCGTGGCGCTGTTCCTCGCACATTATTCGCAGGGCCGACTTGCGATCGTACTCAGTGGGTGCGGACGCAAGGAGATGGTTCTGCTGCTCGACGCTAGCGAACTCGGTATCGCCCTGGACGTTGACCATGCTGACAATGGCGTCGCGGATGTTCTGCTGGGGAATCTGCATCCGTCGCTCCCACTTCGGCATCCCCGAGAAGTCGCCGAACTCGATCTCGCCTCCGGCGGTGTCCCAGTCGAACTTGATGTCGAAGCGGTAGTCACCCAGCCACGAGGGGTCGAAGCCAATCCGAGTCTGCCATTCGCTGAACTCCTGAATCCACGCTTCGAAGTTGGGGGGATAACTCTCTACGACCTCCGTCTCAACCATATTAATCCCACCATGCTCGTCTATTTGAATAACTGCCCCGCCCTACATTTCCAGCCTATTTCACTGCTCATTGTTTAGGGCTCTGCCTCCGAACAGACTCTGCGAACTCACTAACAATTTGCTTCTCTATGAGGTGGATTATCTCGCACATCGTAGATTTTGAGATGCCTGCCTGTTTCGCTAGCTCAGTAAGAGTGGCCCTCCGAGGGACTTCGTAGTAACCATTCTTAACGGCGAGGTCGAAGATTTCTCTCTGTCGAACAGTTAGCAAACGGGGTGCCGATTCCTTGGACAGGGAGTGAATCCTGTGAGGCAGGCCGCTTTTCTTTAGTCCCTTTACTAGATTGATCACATGTTCGTGGTCAGTGGAGAACTCCCATTCGACCCATCCATCACGGATTTCGAATGGTGTCTGTGGCACTACTTCAGCTTTGATGAGAGGTCGTACGAAGCCACCACCGCCCTTCGCAATAGTCAGACCTATCCCTACACTATCGGACTCGTCACCGTAGTATGTGATTGATTCGATTCCCGGATGTTCTTCTAGGGATGTCTTGAATCTCTTTACCCCCTCACCGTTAATGGTTCCCTGGGCAGAACCACGTCCTCCTGGCAGAGGCATGTGCTCCTCGATCCTGACTGCGACGTGGTGATTCTCACGGGTGGTGTCACCGGCCCAGTGGCCGTCCGGTAGACGGAGAGAAATCAGTAGATGCTGCATATCTGCCTCGTGTCTTGTCATGCCAGTCACACTATTCATATTCATTCCTCGGCCTTCTCATCCAATTTACCTCCAGTATCGGGCAGGATGTTGACAATTATCGCCGCAATTGCTAGCCCAACCAACAGGGAACGGGCCTTGCCCGGCTCAGTCAGGTAGATGGGCTTCCCTTCGGGACCCTCTATGCTGACGCTCTTAGTGGACCATTGGTCCTCAGTGCCCGCCTCACCATCGCCGTTGACGGTGTTAGCATAGACGCGGAATTCAACATTTCTTGACGGAGAGTCGGGTGCTATCCAAGAGACAACCCACTCCCTTTGCATATTGCCAATCTCAGTATGGGTGGCTTCACCATTTCGAATCTGCACGGTCTCATCTGTTTCGACTAGAGTTCCGCCGTCTGCAACGAGGTTGAAGCCCCCGAAAGCACTACCGGATTCAGGTACCTGGCTTACCACAGAGATCAGAATCTCGTACTTCTCACCAAGCTCCCATTCAACGGGAAGCCCCCCTATTTCGATCTGCACATCCCCGCTTACCACACCCCCACCATGACAAATGCAACCGTTCTCCACCATGGGGCCGTTGATGCCGCCCGGAATCGCGTTCGCCAACGGAATCGAGAGTAAGGAAACAATCAGGAACGCTATCGCAACGCGCTTCCACGCCATCGCTTTTCCCTTTCCTCTCATCTAGCCCCCCGAACATGGCAGGTTCCAATAGGTCAATGACCCTCTTCCCGAACATGTTCGGGCCTCAGAATGAACTCAAATCGATCTTTCCCGGGGCCCTTTTCAGCTTCCGGAAGTCAATTCTGGCAACTCGTCGAAGTTGTGTTTGGGGGGAGGCGAGGAGGTCGACCATTCGAGGGTGCTCGCCCCCCAGGGGTCGTCTCCAGCGTGCTCACCGTTCTTCATGCTCCGTATGAAGTTCCAGAAGAAGATTAACTGGGCCACGAATACCACGAGCGAGCCCACAGTAGAGAGCAAATTTTGAGTCGCCCACCCCGCGCTATCTTGGTAGACGTAAATCCGGCGCGGCATGTCCCACAGCCCGAACAGCGGGATGAAGGTCAGGTTCATCCCCAAGAAGGTCATCCAGAAGTGCCACCAACCCATAGTCCTGTCGAGCATCCTGCCGAACATCTTGGGGTACCAGTAGTAGATTCCACCTAGAGTCATCACCGCAACTGAGCCCAGAGTGTAGTGAAAGTGGGCCACGATGTAGTAGGTGCCTCTGAGTTGCACGTCCATCGCCACGCTAGACAGGTAGACCCCAGTGATGCCTCCGATGAGGAAGATGCCAATCGCCCCCATGACGAATGCCAGGGGTAGCTTGGTGAAGTCGGGCTTTGATTTGTGGAAGGTCCCTAGCAGACAGAGGTAGACGAGACCAAACGGCACCGAGATGAGCTCTGTTCCTATGGTCTCGATCTTCCGGAAGGTGGGGTTGATGCCTGTGACGAACATGTGGTGCCCCCACACGAGTACGCTGAGCACCACGGAGGCCACCAAGGCCCAGATGATAATCCGCCTACCGTACAGATGCCGCCGCACGAAGGTCGGTACGACCTCCATGGCCATGCCTAGACCCGGCAGCAGTACGACGTACACCTCGGGGTGTCCGAAGAACCAGAAGATGTGCAGCCACCAGGTGGTGCCGTCTATGCTGGGATCGAAGAACAGGGTCCCGAACACCCGGTCCCCAACCAGCATCAGTACTGCACCGAGTAGCGCCGGGAAGATGACCAGCATCAGCGACACCGTGAACAGCATCGTCCACGTGTACATCGGCATCTGCATCATTCCCATACTGGGGATGCGGTGCCTTAGTATCGTAACTAGGAAGTTGATCGTCGAGCAGGTTACCGAGAGAATCAACAGGACCAACCCCGCACCAGCCAGAGACACCCCCGCACCGGGGGTGTACTCGATGCTCGTCAGTGGGGAGTAGAACGTCCATCCCACGTCGGCGGCACCGCCGAAGAAGAACCCGGATGCCGCGACCAGTCCACCCAGAACGAAGGACCAGAACGAGAGGGCGTTCAATCTGGGGAAAGCCATGTCGCGTGCGCCAATCTGCAGCGGTACGATGTAGTTCGCAAAGGCGAAGGCCATGGGGGAGACCGTGAACAGTACCATGACGGCACCGTGCATCGTGACCGCTTCGTTGAACAGCCCACCGGTCATGAAGTCGTTATCCGGGACGACCATCTGCAGGCGAATCAGGACTGAGAGGGCCATTCCTATCACTCCGAAGATAATCGAGGCCCATAGGTAGAGCAAGCCGATGTCCTTGTGGTTGGTGGTGGTCAGCCAGTGGACGAGCTCGGTCTTGCCGAAACTCTCCATCTTCCACAGCACGACTACGATGATTAGGACGATTGCGACCAGTGCGCCAACGATGATTAGCCATGCCGGCTCGTCTATGTCGATGAATGAGTCAGAACCAGTGTTCTGACCGGCGACCTCGTACTCGAGAACGTTCCACCTGTCGTCCGAGTCAGGTGTGCCATCACCGTCGACTGAGTTTCCGAGCAGCGTGAAGGACGCCCGAATCGTGTCGGATTCGGGTGCCACCCACTGAACCTGCCAAGCGCGTTGGTCGTTTCCTACTTCAGAGTGAGTTGCAGAACCTTCCCAGATTTGAACCGTCGAATCGAGTGCGATCAATATTCCTCCGTTCACTCGGAGGTTGAACCCCCCTTGGTTCTCCCCCGATGCATCGGGCCCACCGATGAAGGAAATTTCGAGGGTATACGCCTCTCCACCGACGAAGGATTCGGGCAGGCCCCCCAGTGAGAGCACCACTCCATTGTCAGACGTTGGACTGTGGCAATTGCAGCCATTCTGAACATGCACTGATGAAATCCCCCCTGGCAGGGCATTCAGAGAGGGTACTACGGCCATGAGCAAGGAGATTGCGAGCAATACGCCGATTGCGCGAGACCTCTTGAAGATACCTGGCATCAGGCATCACCTCCTGCGTACCAAGCGTCGAAGTCAGCCTTCTCCATCACCAAGAGCTCACCCATCATGATTGCGTGATTGTCACCGCAGAGCTCGAAGCACCGTACTGGGTAGGGCTCTGTACTAGCCTCCTCCGCCAGGATCCATCCCGTGTTGGTCCGGCTCGGCAGAGCGTCGATCTTGATGCGGTGCTCGGGCAGTGCGAACGAGTGGAACACGTCTCCGCTGGTGACCTCGAAGACCACGGGTACGTCAACGGGAATACGCAGGGGCTCCCCCGTCGCACTCGTGTAGTGTATCCCATTGGGATACTGGTAGTCCCAGTAGTACTGGTAGCCTGTTACTTGGATTGTGAATGACTCGTCGGTCGTCTCGGGTTTCTCGAAGAAGTCGATTGAGTCGAAGGTGACATCTGAGAGCACGAGCAGGAACAGTGTGATGATCACTGTGATTGCGTATGCCACCTTCCTATCGCCACGGTCGACAGGAGCCTGCCCACAGGTCATCTCGTCCAGCCCCTCGTCGGTGGAGGTCGTCAGCAGCCACAGGAAGTAGATGTATACGGCCACTCCGATTGCCGTCCCCAAGCCCCAGTAGAGGGTAAACAACTCGTCGTATACAGCGGCGTGTTCTCCAGTCCCCCCAAGTCCCTGGAACCAGTTGAAGATCGCCGCGAAGGTGAGCAGCAGGATGGCGATGCTGCCAGCGACTGCACCGAAGGTGCGCTTCCCCATCTCCACTTAGATCACCTCCAAGTAGACGATGAGGAAGAGCAACACCCAGACAGCGTCCACGAAGTGCCAGTACATCGTCACCGCACGGTAGCCGTCGTGCTTCTCAGACGGCATGTGCCCACCGTGCATTAGCGCGCCAATCACAGATAACGCGACTAGGCCTATTAGTACGTGGAGTCCATGTAGTCCGGTCAGCGAGAAGAATGCTGTGCCATAGGGGTGATCGCTCCAGAGGAAGCCGGCGTTCGCGTACTCGTAGAGCTGTATGACGAGAAAGGCGGCACCTAGGAGGATGGCACCGTAGAGAACTTTGGTCGCACCCGCACGATCGTCCTTGGCGTGTTTATTGGCCGAGTGGTGGGCCAGTACGCCTGAGGCCAGCAGCAGAACGGTGTTGAAGCCAACTAGTGCTATGTCATGTTCAACCCCAGACGCGGGCCAAGTACCCCCTACAGCACCGTCCCAGCTAACCGTGTGCCAACGTGTCCAGAACCAATAGGCGAAGAAGGAGGCGAAGATGATGCACTCGGTGACGATGATCCAGACCATCGCCCACGAGGCATCGCCCCACTCAGCAGGGTCCCTCGGCGGTCGCCCGGCCCAGAGTCCTACCTCCTCCCTCAGCCACGTGAAAATCGAGAACACCAGGAGCGGCACTCCCAGAACCGCTAGCGGCCATATCAGCAGGCCACCCAGGCACAGTGTAATCGCCAGCGCCATCAGCAAAGGAGCAGGGCTGTTATGCACTTCTCCACTGGTTTCCAATCCGTACTCTTCCACTTTCATCTCAATAGAGCTCATCACCATCGTGTCAGTCTCTCTGAGCCATAGAAATATGGTGCATTATTGGAACCCCGAACATGTTCCGATATTTGCTGAATCCGAACATGTTCGGTGAGAAATGAATCTCACATCACGCACCCGGAGGGTTGTGTCCGACACAGGGGACCGGGTTTTCTCAGTCTCCCTCATTTTTCCCGCAGCGTTGCTGGCACTGTTCCTCGCAGTCTCTCCGATATTCCTCCTCGGTGATGCTCCGGGCAGCGCGATCGTCTCTCGCGACGACCTAACCGAAGCCCAAGTCGATACTCTTTCCTCGCTCGACCTCGCGCGTGCCCCGGCTGATGTCAGGGCAGGTAAGGCGACGGTCAACCACGTTGAGCCCCTCGGCTCGGGCGCGCTCCTGCTCGCCGGAACCTGGGAGGGAGAGCTGAATCTCGACGGGACCCCGATTGAGTCGGCCGGAGGTAGGGACGTCTTCCTCGCTGTCCTCCTGCCTAGCGGTTCGTGGCAGGAGATCCACCACGCCGGCTCATCCGGTGATGACTCCGCCTCGGTCATGAGTACCGTCGAGGGCTACGTCGTCCTGCTCGGAGTGCTGAACGGCGATGCTGAGTTCGGTGAATACGATGTTGAGCACTCCGGAGGCTGGGCGATCACCGCTTACGAAGCCCACTTGAAACTGGGTGAGGGCTGGGTCGGCACATGGGAGATCGATCGCGAACTTCTGCCAGAAGACGAGCCTTCACTGTGGTGTGGCTTCTGACAATCCTCATTTTCACTTTTGGTCGAAGACCTGCTGCAGCCCTAAGATGAGATCGAGTGTTCCTCGCAGACATCCGGTTTGAGTCACCCTGCCGATAATTTTCTTTTCTCCATCGACAACATACAATCGCCTGATTTCATCGGTCATTAGTAGATTGAGTGCCGCTCCGGCACCGAAATCCTTGTCGATAGTCACTAACGGAAAGCTCATGATTTGCCCTACCGTAAGAATATCTGGATCAAGTCCTGGCCTGAAGCAGCGCCTGAGCAAATCCCTCTCGGTCACGACTCCAAATGGCTGTCCCTCTCGTAATACGACCAAGGACCAAACCTGGGAATCATGCATCTCTTCCATGGCCTCAGTCAGTGTCGTCGATTCGTCGACAAGGATGATACGGCGATCCATCAGTCTCTTGATCGACAGGGAAATGCCCCTAGCGATCTCACTTCCATCAGTATTGGGAATCCTTCTGCCACGCAAACCCTTCCTCGTATTCATGCCCAAACCCCGACTTTCTCGCCAGTAGGTCGGAGGGGTTTCATCGAATAATTAGTTCGCCGAACATGGAAGGTGTGATGATTCACACCAATATTTGTTCGACTATGTTCGGGCGAGGACTTAGGGGCACGGCTTCACTTCTAGGGATGTGGGCATCGACTTGCACACGCTCAGGTTGACTGGGGGGCGGGCAGCAGCGGAGTGGGCGATGGAGCAGGAAAACTGGGCAATTATCGGAACAAAACAAGATTTCAATCAGGATATCCACAAGCTGACTGGGGCTCTGAGGAAACTTGGTAGAGCGGTTCACATGGTGTGCCTGCAATCCACTCGCTTAGAAAATATCGACTTGAATGCCCACGAGACAATTGAAGACATAGACTCCCAAGTGGATGTCATCATTCTACTAGGTGACTTAGACCATTGGGACTTGGTATCCAGAATATCTCAGCGAATGCAGTGGTATGGCGACATCAAGATCATTTGGTCCCAGTCGGAAATGAACGATGAGAGATGGGTCTCGGAGATGTATGACTATGGCATCGCAGTAGTTGACAACTGTCCGATTGAGACAATCATGAGGTTTCAGCCGTAGCGGACCAGCGACTCACTTGCCCTTGAAGCGCGGCGTCTTCTTCTCGACGTAGGCGGCTATGCCTTCCTTGGCATCCGAGCTCTGGAACAGGTCCGACTGCAGCTCGCGCTCCAATGCGAGGTGGTACTCGAGCGGGATCTCCATTCCACTCTGGACGCTGCGCTTGATGTTCCCAATCGCCTTGCTGGCTGCCATTGGAAGGGTGAACTGGCCGGCATAGTCAATGACGTCCTGTTGGAATTCTTCGAGGCTGCCATCCCAGATGTCGTGGACCAGGGAAATGTCCTTGGCCTCCTCGTACGAGAACTTCCTGCCAGTCACCATAATCTCCATCGCCTTCGCCTTGCCGACGAGGCGAGAGAGCCTAGCGGTGCCACCGGTCCCGGCGAGCACGCCTAGGGACACCTCTGGCAGGCCGACTTGCCCCGAGTCCTTGCGGGCGACGCGGATATCGGCGGACATCGCGATCTCGAGCCCTCCGCCGACTGCGTGGCCGTTCAGGGCGGCTATGACCAGCTTGGGGGTCTGCTCGAGCCTGCTGAGAGTCTCGTTGGCGTGAAGACAGAAGAAGTACTTGAAGCCGGGACTCACTGAGTCGAGCATGCTGATGCTCGCTCCTGCTGAGAAGAACTTCTCGCCGTGCCCGGTGAGGATGATCACAGCGACGTCATCGTCGAAGCGGGCGCGCAGCACGGCCTCGTCGATGTCACGCATCATGGCATGGGTGTAGGTGTTGACCGAGGTCTTGCCCTCTGTCCAGGGCTCTCCGGACGAGTCAGAGGACAGCTCGATGACGGCGATGCCGTTGTCGGTGACCCCGTAGTTCACCAGATTGTTCTGCATCGGCTCCAGCTCAGGCCACGATGTCATGGAGATTCCACCGAGGGACGCCATATCAACCAAACGGAGCCTCGATGCACCTTCAGGAGTCAGATTCCCCACGTGGCTTCATCCTCTCGCCTCGTTGGACCGACCGCCACTCCTCTCCTATCTCCATCGCCCTTGCACCCGGCTCCCAAATGTCTCTCTTGAGGGCCTTCCTGAACGGCATGCGGTGCACTGTCCTACCGTCGGTCAGCTGCTTGCGACGTAGCATTCCGAGCCTAACCATCGGCCAGATTGTTCTCCGCCCCAAGCCGGGTTTGTAGAGCCAGCGCATGAATGCAAGTCCGTCGCCCTTGCGACTCTGGTTCCACATCCAGTATCTCGCGACCATCTTGAAGCCGCGATTTCCGACTCTGTTCATCAGGAAGCGATTGATTGCACTTGCCCTAACCAGTGGAACTAGGCGCCGTCGTACCTCTGTTTCGTAGTCGCATTCCCCCAGCACGGCCTTCGCCGCGAGCACGCCGCTGGTGATGGCATAGCGCATACCGAAACCCCACATGAAGTCCTGTAGCCCACCGGCTTCCCCGACGTAGTAGCGCCCCTCGTGGACGTACCGCGTCGGTAGACCGAAGTCTCCCTTACCACCCACTCGCTTGATTGGCCTCCTGTTCAGGTCATAGTGCTGCTCGTACCAAGCGATTGTCTCGTTGAGGTGGCGAGTGCTCTTGCGCTGCTGGCGCCACAAGCAAGTGCAGATCAGGCCTATGCCATCGATTATGATGAGATAGGAGTAGGCACCAGGTGCCAGCTTGTCGTTCAGTTGGAAGGTTACGTGGTTGGGGTGGTCGGTGTGAAAGATCTCGCCGAAGGCCACTGCGCTGGACTCCCTCGGCCCTGCGGCGACAATGTGACAGTCCCCGGGCTCCCTCCGCGTGCCGTAGTGAATCTCAGCGCCTGCCTCGATGGCCATGCGCTTGAGCCCTTGGTCGATGGTGTGCCCTTCGGTACCCCTCTGTACGACTCTGAAGGCGACGCTGTCTGTGCTAGGCTGGGTGATCACATCGTCGGGGTGGACTAGGTCGATGACGTCGAACGCATCCGACTTGAATTCGCTAGGATCAAGCCCCCAGTCACGCATCTCGTCGAAGAAGTCAGCGTCACTGGTCCAGTTCTCGATGCCCTGGAAGTCACCATCGAACCGCGCTCCACTGTCCTCGCGGATATCGTGAACGTGGACATTCCTCCCAGCGCTAGCGAGCGTGGCTGCCGCAGCCAACCCTGACAGACCAGCGCCTAGGATGTGAATCGGCTCCGCCAATTCTACTGCTTTTCGTGCGGCTCTCCGTTCTGCGGTTGCTTCGTGCCCCCCGGGCGGCTCGGTGCGCATCTCCAGTCCCCACTCTGGTTTCGGCGACCGGCGGTTCGGGAATGAATGGTTCGTAGCGGCGGATTGAAGCAGGAATGCCAACGCTCAGGTGCCGAGAGCATGTCCAGCACAGGCAGTGTCCACGTCGAAGTCGCCGAAGACATACTCGACCCCGAAGCGCTCCGAGCGCTGGTCGACGCCGATGGTTGCGGCAGCGTCATCAGCTTCGTCGGCCTGACACGGGGACGGGAGGACGGAGTCCGCGTTGAGCGACTGGAGTTCGATGCCTGGGAGGAGATGCTCCTCAGTGTCCTTGAGAGCCTCGCCGAGCAAGCCGTGGACAGTTTCGGAGTCAGCTCTGTGGTGATGGCCCATAGAACCGGCTCGGTGGGGCCAGGTGAGCCAATCGTATGCATTCATGTGGGCTCTGCCCATCGAGCGGAGGGCTTCGCTGCCTGCTCGTGGCTGATTTCCGAGCTGAAGGGGCAGGCACCGCTATGGAAGAAGGAAGTCCGCGTGGACGGAGAGGTATGGAAGGCCGGGCTCGGCTGACTAGGCCCCATCCATTGTTCTGCTGACGTCTCTCACAGCGCTAGGGACGTTGGCCGCAATCCCCTCTACCATCATCCACCCATGTCCCTTCACTCCATCCCCAACGAGCCTGATACCCTCGACCCCGATGTCAGCCGGTAACTCCGCGCCCTGTGGGGCGCGGTTGCACGGCCAGTTCCTATGGTAGGTGTGCACGCACAACTCCTCGCCGTGGTCGGAGAGCCATGGTATCGCTTCGTAGAGATCATCCCTACCTTTGGAAATCTCGGACTTCACGCTGGGGTCGGGGACGTACTGGTGTGTGATCATCATGTGTCTTCCCTCGGGGGCCAATCCAGGCTCCGAGAATGTCGGTATCACGTATCCGCCTACTCTGTCGAGGTTCGGCAGCATCGTTACACCACTGTCACGGTGTGGAATCTCGTCGTCGAGGTCGAAGACGAATCCGATTCCGCCGACTGCCTGTGTGTTCGCGACCTGTTCACGGACGCCCTCTGCCACCTCGAAGTCATCAGAGAGGGAGCTCAGGAGGTTTGGGTGCCCGCCATTGTGGACTATTGCATCGGCACCTAACCAAGTCGGGTTTTCCCTGCCCCGGCGCCTCACGCCTATGCAGAATCGCTTCTCCTTGGTGGACTCCTCCGCCTCACCGGGAAGAATCTCGGTAATCTCGTGCGATAACTTGACTCGCGCCCCATGCTGCTTCAAATCAGCCTTCAATCCATCAATCACTCCCTTGCACCCGCCTTTGGGAATATAGGGCCTGTCGCTCCAGAATGAGTTCTGCAGTATCCTGATGACTGTCGAGGCAGGCATCTGGTCGAAGCGCAGGCTGATGGCGAAGTTGGAAAACGCATCCAAGAAGTCAATGAAGTCGTCCGTGAACAAGCGCTTCAGCCATGTTCGTCCATCCTCGGTCTCATTCCCCCAGGGCCGCTTGGCGCGCTTAGCGAGGAGCCGGGGCAGGTTCAGCGCATTTTTCATTGGGAACCAAGGCAGGATACCATAGACAGAATCAGCGCCGTAGAGGCTGCCGTCCTTGAGTTGGCAAGCGAACTTGGTCGTCGGGAGGAACTCGACGCCGTGACGCCCGAGATCCAGCCCTCCTTTGCTACGCTTCCCCAACAGGAGGTCTGCGAATGGCCCTTTGCACCCGTGCGGAATCATGTGGACCGCGCCAGTGGGAATCTGAAACCCGTCGTGGTCGTGTTGAGTGAAGCGACCGCCAGCGAATGACATCCTCTCGTATACCGAGACATCGTACTTTCCTGTCTGTGCGAGTTGGGCTGCCGATGACAGCCCCCCGACGCCCGCACCAATCACTACGGCCTTCGATTTCCCCACTAATTCCACCTCATGCATACACTAAGGCGCCCGTCGGGCACCACAGCAGGCATAGGAGGCAGTCGGTGCAATTCTGCTCGATGACCTCGCACAGCCCTTCGACGACTAGGGCATCGTCTTTGCAAGCCATCAGGCAGTACGAGCAGCCAACGCAGAGGTCGTCGATCACCTGCAGCTTGACACCATCGGTAGCGGGCCTGTCGTGTGCCAAGCCCGATATCAGGATCGGCACCGTCCCGGGGGTGGCCCTGTCACGGAACGCCTCCGCCATACTACCCAATCCACATGTTGGTATTTCATCCCAATGCCAATCTTGCGAGCCTATGAAGAGGGAGCATCCTATCCGAGGGGTGTCTGGTGTGGTTATGGATGGCTCGTGGACCGGTATCGTAGACGTCGGCTCAAAACCGGTCGTCGCCCGTGAGGCCGTTGCAACTGGTGTTCTGACGCTGTCCCCCGAGGGACTAGACGTGGTCGCGAATGGCCGCTCGCCCAAGGGAGACGTGCGCGAGGCATCCACTGTTGCTTCAATCCAGGCTGTCAAGGAGACCCCTAGGACCCTGCCGCACTGCCACCCCGTGCCAATCGAAGGCTGCACGGTCGACTGGGAGGTCGAGAAAGCAGGATTGCGTTGCACTGTTTCGGTTCGGACTCACTGGACGACAGGGGTGGAGATGGAAGCGCTGTGTGGCGTCAGCGCCGGGCTTTTGTGTGCTTGGGATATGCTCAAGCCGATTGAGAAGGACTCCGAGGGCCAGTACCCGAACGCCAGAGTACAGGACGTCCACGTGGTAAGGAAGTCAAAGGGTGACCCGCAGGATTGAACGTCTCGCCCCCCCTCCCAGCCACATGGCGACTACCGATTTGGTTCCGCACTTTCTGCGTGCGACCGAGGCCGCTGCTGTGGCCGCTGCCAAATGGAAGGGCCGCGGTGATCGCAAGGCAGCCGATGGAGCTGCAGTCGAGGCCATGCGAGCGGTTTTCGACACCGTGCCGTTCGACGGCAGGGTCGCCATCGGGGAGGGAGAGCGCGACGATGCGCCCATGCTTTGGATTGGAGAACCGCTCGGCTCAATGCAGGGGGACCCCTCTGCAATTTCAATTGACATCGCAGTCGACCCCTTGGAGTGCACCAACCACGTAGCTCTGGACCTTCCGAACGCCATGGCAGTCCTTTCAGCGGGCCCGAGGGGATCTCTGCTCCACGCTCCAGACTGCTACATGGACAAGATTGCTGGGCCCGCGGCCATCGCTGGCGAAGTCAGCCTAGAGGCCGACGTGGCCTACAACGTCGAGGCGGCATGCGCGGCTCTCGACAAGCGTCCGAACGAACTCCGAATCGTGGTCATGGACCGCCCCCGGCACGAGGACCTTCTCCGTGACTTGCGTGCGCTCGATGCCGATATAATGCTCATAGGTGACGGGGACATCTCTGCCGCCCTCGATGCCGCGGACCCAAATTCTCAGATCGACATGCTGATGGGCATAGGGGCAGCACCCGAGGGAGTCATCACCGCCACTGCTTTGCGTGGGCTCGATGCTTCGTTCGAGGGACGCCTCGTGTTCAAGAACGAAGGGCACCGGGAGCGTGCCGAGCTCATGATAGAAGGCGACATCGAGCGAATCTGGGCTCGCGATGAGCTCTGCGCATCGGAGGACTCGGTCTTCATAGGCACCGGCGTGTGCAGTGGCCGAACCAGAGGCGTCGAGTTCCTAGGCAACGAGAGGGCCTCCGTGCAATCAGAGGTCATCGAGGTCTCTTCAGGGGTTCACAGGCTCGTCTCCTCCGAGATCGACGCATAGGGAGAATTCCCGCCCTCAAACGCTGCTGAGTCACAGAGATTTCCGACGATGGCTTCTTTTCTGACTCCACCCTCCGTGGAGCGAGGTCTGGGATTGGACAAGGAGCTCTTGGAGAGAACAGCTAGGGAACTAGTGGCTCCTGGGAGGGGCGTTCTAGCTGCTGATGAGAGCAACGGAACGATGTCAAACAGACTGCAAGCAGTCGGAGTAGAACCATCGTCAGAGGCGAGGCGTGCGTATCGCGCCAACCTGTTCGCCACCGAAGGCTATGAGTCGGCCGTCAGCGGAGTGATCCTATTTGATGAGACGATACGCCAGTCCATGGACGATGGGACCCTGATTCCTGATGCACTCTCTTCTAGGGGCATTCACCCTGGAATCAAGGTCGACACTGGTGCCAAGGACCTAGCACATCACGCAGATGAGAAGGTGACAGAGGGACTCGATGGCCTCAGGGAACGCTGCACCGAGTATTTCGCTTTGGGTGCCCGCTTCGCCAAGTGGCGCGCTGTAATCAGAATCGGAGATGGCATTCCAAGCGAGGCCTGCGTCTCCGCCAACGCCCACGCACTCGCACGGTATGCTGCCATCTGTCAGGAGCAGGGCCTAGTGCCCATCATCGAACCAGAAGTCCTGATGGAGGGGGAACATGATGCCCAGCGTTGCTTCGAAGTCACATCCACTACCCTAGATGCAACTTTCGCTGAGTGTGCTGCCCAAGGCGTCCATATCCCCGGCTCCCTGCTCAAACCGAACATGGTGATTGCCGGCAAGGGATGCGAGACCCAGATATCGAGGGAGAGGGTCGCCCAAATGACCGTAGATTGCCTTACCCAGCACGTCCCCCACAATCTCCCCGGCATCGTCTTCCTTTCCGGAGGGCAGTCTGACGAGGACGCCACGGCCCACCTGAATCTGATGAACAAGATGGATATCGAGCACCCGTGGCAACTTTCGTACTCTTATGGCAGGGCACTCCAGTCCGAGGCCCTGATGAAGTGGGCTGGCTCGGGAGACGACTTCGACGCCGCCAGCCAACGCGCCTTCTCCCACCGTGCCAAAATGAACAGATTGGCACGCAGCGGTGATTGGAGCGAGGAACTGGAAGTCTAATCAGTTCTTGTCAAGCGCGCCCGGGCGGACCTGCCACACGCATATCTCGTACCTTCCCGATAGCGCGCCACCGCGTTTGGTGGTGGCGACCTTGAGAATGTCCTTGTCCTTCGATAGGACGTTACCAAGCTGTTGAGGTGTTGTCCCGTGCCTCATCGTAGAGTTCACGTGTTCGAGGATCTCGGTCGTATTCGCCTCGCCTCTCTCATCTAGGAATTTCTTAATCTTCTGCCTTAGTCTAGTTGTTCTCATTTTCTATCACCTGGTGCTATCCACGACTCTGTTTTCGAGCCGTCTTTCACAGGAAGGCGGATGGTGATATAACGCTTCTGTATGTATTTCGTCTCGTTGGTTACAGATAGTGACACAATACTGTTGATAATCACCACCAATATCCGGTGCACAATTGGAAGCAGTAATTATTCCAGTGGAAATATGTAATTAAATGTAATGAAATAGCATAATTTAATACTAGGTTACAATGTGACTTTATTTGTAGGTGATAGTTCGTGTCAATTGGTTCCGAGAGTGATATGGGACGGGCCTATTCTATCTCACCTCGTAGAATCAGAAGCAAGCACCGTTCGAGGCTCATTTCTAGGCTCGCAGAGGGTGAAGCAACTGTGAGCGAACTAGCGGTGGATTCGGGACTGAGGGTACCTCACGCATCGGCCGAGATTCGCAGAATGAGGGAAGAGAACTTGGTTTCTAGCGACTTGCCCCCCGGGAGCCGTGGATCACAAATCCGCTTGACTGAGAAGGGATGGATGACGCTGCAGGACGACGAGTGGTCGAAGGCGTTGACAGTAACCGAACTACCCTCAAATCGGAATGGTTACTGCATTCTCTCTCGGGATGAGACAAACCTCCTCCTTTGTTTTCTCACTCCCCCTAGTGATCCCCTGGTGCTAATACCAAATCGCCTACCACCGCCCTCAGGCGACCATCCTGCTTCGACTAGAAACCAGGGGGTGTCTTGGAATTGGGCCGTGCTAACAGAGCGTTCTCCGCGCTGGTTCGATCTCGGCAACATGGAAGTGGTGGAAGCCCCCCCAAACCTCGCAGACCCAGAGAGGATCGAGGCGTACGTGGGCCAGGCTCCGGTTGTTGGTGTGATGAGGGCAAGGTTGCTCGACGAGGATCCGTCAATCACCGTCTCTCCGGGGGCGTGGTTCTCACCGCCGCGCTCTAAGCCAGACCCACCACTCGACGAACTCGCTTACCACCGCGGCCCATGGGTCTTGGGCTCGTGCCATGAGATGGCCCCTGTTGTCCGTCCGAACCAGCCTGTCGCTGCACCGATAAAGGAGAGGCTCCCCAGATCGGTCCTGCTCAGATCAGCAAAGTCGAATGCAATAGTGGTCGCTGATTTGGGTGGTTTACACTTGGAGGGCAGAGAGTATCCAATGTCAGCACTGGATTATTGGATACAGAGGGCGCATCCAAGGCTGACTGACCACGAGCGACGTAGGAGACTACAGGCTATCCGTGACAGAATTTCGACTTCCAGGAGAGTCAAGACCGACGACTCGACATGGCGACGTTTCAGGAGGGATTGGGGCAGCGCGAGCTTTTCGACCGAGGAATCATCCATCCGACTAGTCGACCTCAGAGGCCTGGGGAAGTCTGCCAGCGAGTCACTCATTCTCTGGTCCTTGCAGGAAGTTGACGGGACCCCGCTCGTCCTAGAGATAGCGGCTCACTTGCCAAACGATATACTATCGATCGTTGCATCGCACCCGAACTTGAGATTGGTGCTATTGGATGAGATGATGCCCCCCTTCGCGAGTCTCGACAGATTGGGTTTGGATCGTTTGAGGACTCTTCCATGGCTGAATTTCTCCACAAAAGGCGGCAAGGCAATTCCGATTCGTCTAATGGAGGAGGCCAAGGCTATCGCATCATCCCATGACAACGAACAGTACACAATTTCTCCTTGGGATATTCTCGGACGTACCCCTAGTCACGAATTCACCCCTTTGAAGCTTGATGGAGACATGGCATCAATCGTCGGCTCAGCAGCGTCACAGTTTCCTGAGGGTGATGAGGAGTGGGCCAACCAGATGGAGGCGAGGTACCCACTTGCAGCTTGGGTCGCCTCGCCTCAGTGGGCAAGGTGGCCAAGGTGGCAACGCCTGTCAACCAGGATGGACCCAGAATGGCTCGCCCTCTTGGATGTCGACCATCTCCCCATAGACAAGATTTCCAGCATTGCCGACCAAGCATCCGATTCGGTATTGGAACTATACGCAGAGAAGATTACCGCGAAGCTCAGAGAGGATCCTGACAACCTACTTCGATCATGGCCAGCCATAGATCCAACCCAAGCAAACAGAGGTGCGGCTTGGTTAGCCTCTCAATTTATCCAGAATTCGGCATGGCTGCCCGACGACTCCCATGGTGACCTTCTTGGCTGGGCAGTGGAGGCATGGTTGTCAGAACCTCCCGGGGAATCCCTTTCTGCGTTGAGGGGCGTATCATGGCTGTACGACAACACTCAGAGCTCACCCAGAGAGCACGAAGAGATGATTCAAAGAATCAGGGAGCGAGGATTGCAGTTACCAGAGGGTCATTGCCTCAATACGTGGTCCAAACTGCTGAGCCACACTTTGGGCGAACAAAAGGCTGACTTAGAGGCAATTCGGCATTTTCGAAGAGATTTGCCGCCGGGATGGTGGGCCCCAATCTCCTCTGAGATACTAATGCGACTTCTGCAGGAGGATAGCATGGATGACCTATTTTCTCACCGGTCTCCATGGTGCGCAACCATCCTGCGTCCCATTGGTGAGGAATGTGTTGCTCCCGGCCTCTCTTCGATCACACACCCAGGTTGTGATCCCGAGTTGATACAATCGCTACAGAATAGGATACGAAGCATTTCCAGCGACGAGATCTCTACGAAGAATCTCGACCCGTTGATGGACTTACTGGACGCCCTCGAGTCCGCGCGTGACAAGACTCCGCCTGTCTCTGGTAGAACGCACAGTCTAGTAGGGTGGCTCGCCCAACCGACCGAGAGATGGCCGAAATTTACTATTGAGATGATGATGGATGGAGATCAGTCGGTGGCCGAGCGACTAATTCTAGGTCTCTCGGGGTTCCACTCAGACCTTTCTTGATACGAAAATACGTCGGAATCCGCACTTTTCAACCACCGTTGGGTTCTTGTGCGTCTCAGGGTGCCGCATGATGCCCAACCGGCAACACCGTGTGGACGAACCCCCCTCGCCGGAGGTAGAGGATGAAACACGGCACCACGGAATGGGTGACCACCTGTCGAAGACCAGCGTGACCGTCTGTGCGGTGTGATCGTTGGCGCAATTCAGGTGGCCGGATTGCGTTAGGTCCCCTGAGGACTGTATAGAATGAATCAAGGGACTACCCCGCAATCCGACAGACGTCCCGGGGTGGGTCAGGCACCCGAGCTACGCTGTGAAGGTAGCCGTTACGCCCCGGGGCACACATTTTTCCACAGCACTCAAAGCATGGCCTACAGGCGGAATCCTGATGCATGAAGTCGGCCTCATCGGCGGCACCTTCGATCGCTTCCATGATGGCCATTATCGATTCATCGAGAGATCGCTCGATGCCTGCACCTCTTTGGAGGTGTGGATAACCTCAGATTCATCCGCCCTCTCCAAGGATCCTCGGGTACTGAGTTGGGAGGAGCGTTGTCAGGACATACGCGATAGATTGGCCCCGAAGTCATCTGAGCGCATCAGTTTTGGAGTCCTCGACGATCCTTACGGTCCAGCCCCCACTCATCCAGAGGCTGGGGCCATTATCTGCACCCCAGAGACGCGGTCTACATGCGACGAAATCAATTCAATGAGATTTCAGAACCACCTTCAGCCGCTAGAGGTCATCGAGGTGGAGCCCCTCATGGCTTGGGATGGGGAGCCGCTCTCAAGCTCTCGAATCAGGAATGGAGAGATTGACCGCACGGGTATGCCTTGGATCCCGAACTCGGTGAGGGAGGGCAAAATCAGCCTGACTCCCGCGGTCGAGGCAGAGCTCAAGGATCCGTTCGGCCAGTTGGTACCGGGACCAGAGGCTGATCCTTCCATAGCTATGTCAGAGGTGATTGCTCTCATCGAGTTTGAACGGGGGCCGGTCATCGCCATCGGGGACGTAACCGTCCACACGCTGCAGGACCTTGGCCGACCCGCCGACATCGCCCTAGTTGACGGACTAACTAGGAGGGAGCCATGGGAAGGCGCCGAAGCTCTCGATCCCTCCGCATACGACCGAGTGCTGCAGTGCGAGAGTCCCGCCGGGTCCCTCACTCCCTCACTATTGGAAGCCTGCGAGCACGCAGTCTCCTCTTGGATGAAAGACGGTTCGACCTACCTCATAGAAGTAGTAGGAGAAGAGGACCTTGCCCCACTAATATTGCATCCCTTGGCTCCGTTGGGCTCGGTGGTGCTCTACGGTCAGCCGGGCAGAGGCGTCGTCGTCAGATGGTGCAGCGAGGAATCCAAACAGCGTTGCAGGAAGCTGCTGTGTGGGTTTGATAGCGGTGATTGATTACGACTCCGACGCTTGTAGCATGTGGAGTCCAAATCCAAAGGCTACCAAGGCAATCGTGACCGAGTACACCCCGGGATCGACCCAAGTTGTGTTCAATGCACTCCACACGAGATAGAAAGCAAGTCCTGCTAGAATCATCCAGCTTGCCAACGTCCTGGCAAACCCATCTTTCGATGACAACAGACTGGTGAAGATCGGATCGTGGGGCAGTTCACGGAACCAGCCTGCGAAGCCGTCCTCGCGAGACTTGCCCATGCCAACTATGCCAGCAGCTAGAATCGCCACACCGAGAGTCCCGAACACCGCGTCATCGAGAACCAAGCCCATTTCCTCGGTGTTAGTCGAGATGCCATCGGTCAGAAAGTCAATCCACAGGACCTTGTGGCCCGGCGAGTAAGCGCCGCTAACGATGTTTACAGTGGTGAGGAAGAGTACCCAAAGTCCGATAAATATGGCACCGGCGGACAGGGGGCTGCTCGGCCTCAGCAGTGCATTCATCCACTCGGAGTCATCTTTTGACATCGAGCCGGCGACCTGCCCTTTCGGTATAACCGTTGTCGGAACCGTTTCGCTCAAAGATTAACTTGGAGATGGTACTTTCCAAAGGAGGCCTCTTTGATTAGTGGCTCACTCTCACTCATCAAGGATATCGCGTCTATGGCCTTTGGGATGGCCGAGTTGACTTGCTTACTCCGACCTCCTCTACCTTTGCTGACGTTTCTCGCCATGATCAGTCCGATGGTATCGAGCTCGTTCAACAGCGACGAAACGCGCCTGGTGGTCAGTGGTTCGATGCTGATTTTGGCACAGGCATCTGCATAGGTTCGGTAGACTTCGCCGGTCGAGATGTTTCTCAGGCCATTCTCCTCATTCAAGCAGATTGAGAAAAGAACGAGCTTTTGGTGCAGGGGCAGCGTTTTGAGCACCGGCGTCACCTGATCGTACTCCAACTGGCTCTGAGCCAGCCTCACGTGTTTGATATCGACCTTTGACTGGGCCCTTTGCTCAGCCTTTTGAACGGAGATTCTGAGCAGGTCCAGAGCTCTCCGCGCATCCCCGTGCTCCTGAGCAGCGAGCGCTGCGCACAGCCTAATCACGCCTTGTTCGAGCACGTCCTCCCTAATGCCCATCGAAGCGCGCTCGCCGAGAATGTTCTGAATCTCAGTCGCAACGTAGGGGTGGAAAACCACATCCTCCTGACTGAGTCTCGAGCTCACCCTTGGATCCAGATGCTGTGTGAAATGCAAATCGTTGCTGATACCTATAATCGAGCATCGACCATTATCGAGCACCGTGTTCAGACTAGTCAGTGCATATAGCAGGTCATCTCCTGCTCGGCCGACTAGGTTGTCAACCTCGTCGAGTACAATTATGTGAACTCCTCCAGCCCTGCTCATCCTCATAATCAGAGTCTCGAGCACCCTATCTGTCGGCCATCCGGTAAACGGCACGGGCGGGTCGCCCCGTTGTGCCAACTGACTCGCAATGGTCTGAACAACCCTGTACTTCGTATCCACGTTCCTGCAGTTGATTTCGTAGGTATTCACGAACTGCCCCATCTCGTTTCCCTTCTCTCGGAGTTGTCCTAGCACGAACCTAGTTACTACGGTCTTTCCCGATCCAGGAACACCGTAAAGGAGCATGTTCGAGGGGATGTGCCCATTGAGCGCGTCGACTAGGTTCCGCACGAGCGCATCTACCTCGTGCTCCCTATGTGGCAGGCGCGAGGGTTCGAACGCGTGGTCGAAGGCCTTTCTATCGGTGAAGAGGCTATCTTGTCCGAGAATTTTCTCGAAAATATTTCCTTCCATTAATTAACACCGACGCAATAAACCCACTCATGGCTAATCCTCCACCCCAGTGGATTCATTGCTAGCAAGTGTGTACCTCGAACCGAAGTAGTCGGGGGTAATAAGAGTGTCTTGCAAGATCGCGATTTACGATACATTCCACACGTCTTGTAACGTGTATGTTAACAATCAAGGGACAATGGATACAATACTAAGTTACAGCATGCAATCAATCGTTTCCTCCATATTTTATCAATGCATTTTTTACATTTAGAAACCTCAGATACCTTTGTATTTACAAACTGAGAAGTTTGAAGGGATTCACAACTTCGGGACTATACAGAATCTGCTTCCAGAGAATCCATTATTGCTATTGGAAGTACAGAATTGAATTTACAGTATAAATATGGGTTAAATAATTAAATGTTAATTTATCAACGATAACTCTCCGTTATCATCGATTTCAAGACGATTCCCGTCGTTGAGTTGTTGGATTCTACTAGGTAACTCAGGTATTTCGAATCCATGGTCGCTATCCGGCGATCGGGCGAAGTTGTGCGTGACCAGAACCATGGCATTAGGGTGTCGCTCAGAGAACGAAATTACTTGAGACGGGTTGTGATGATGGGGACTGTCAACATAGTCGGGCACCCCCATTTCTAGGATTACGACATCTGAATCCGGAGCCCGTTCTTCGATTTCTTGGCACGGCCCCGAGTCCCCGCAGTGGAGAATCGTAGTTCCACTCTCGTGCATCAGCTTGTACCCGTGAGGATCAGTCTCGGGAGTGTGACTGACGGGGAACCTGTCGTAGTTCCATTGTGTTCCTTCCAGAGATCCACACCCATCTTCGTACCAAGCTGCCCGTTCCCTGAGCGCGGCGTCAAGACTACCGGGGAAACCGACTTCGCAGAGCTCACTCAGACGCTCCCTGCCCCCTGGTCTAGAGTGAATACTCAACGTATTCCGAGCATTTCTATCCGGGGCCAGCCACTCCCTGTCGAGCATCAGGAACGGAAACCCGAAGGTGTGGTCGGCGTGCCAGTGGGTGATTAGTAGGTGCTGAACATCCGAGGGCGAAATGCCCGCGCGCCTGAGTTGCGGAAGGACGGTGGGCGGCGCGTCGATCAGAACTATGCCGTCGATTAGGGCCAAGGCGTGCATCCTCCCCGGGGGAGAGAATGCGTTGCCGGTTCCGAGGAACAGAACCTCCGCCATGGCTTGCGTTAGAGGCTCCGAGACTTGATGCTTCGCTTCGTGAGGAGCACCCCCTCCGCATTCGTTCATAAACGAACTACAACTCCCAGTTACTGAGAGTGAAGGCATGTCCGACTGGAGTGCGAAGAACCCGTTTCACTCTACCCCTACCCAAAATTTCATCCTCAATGGAAATGGTTCTCGTAAGGAGACTAGACACATCGTGTTCGATTTGGAGGGCTCGGGCATGGCATACAAGGCCGGAGACGCTCTCGGCATCATTCCAAGGTGCCCTCCGGATTTGGTCGAGGCCCTCCTATCCGTTACCAACTTCTCAGGAGAAGAAGAGGTCGAGACTCACCTTGGAGACTGTACCCTGAGGGAAGCCCTCACTGATAGATACGAGATCCATCGTGTCTCTAAGAAATGGATCGGGGGCCTAGGGGACCGCCTGTCAAACGACACAGGGCTAATCGAGATGAGGATCGTGAGACGTCAGCGCTACTCCACCTCGGATGGTTCACTGTTGATGGATTGGCAAGGCAGCGGCACCGACGAAGATATCCCGGAGGACTACGTTGAGATTGGAGCTTCCGGAGACCCAGCAGCCACGCTCTGGAGTAATCTGACCTCCGATCCTAGTTCTATGGAGGACTACATATGGTCGAGGGACTACATCGACGCCATCGCCGACTTCGGGCACATCGGGTTCTCGCCACAACAGTTGGTCGATGGCATGGACAGGCTCAAGCCGCGTCTCTATTCGATTGCCAGCAGTCCCGACTTCGAGCAAGGCACTGTTCATCTGACCGTAGCCATAGTCCGTTACAATCACCACGACAGGGACCGAACCGGGCTCTGCACCGGATTCATGGCCGATAGATGCGACACCAACGTGACGCAAGTAGGGGCATTCATGTCCCCGACTCGCTCGTTTGTCCTCCCCCAAGACGGATCGACTGACATCATCATGGTCGGCCCAGGTACTGGAATCGCCCCATTCAGGGCTTTTCTTCAACAGCGAGACATCGATGGAGCGAACGGGCGCAATTGGCTCTTCTTCGGAGACTGGACCGAAGAGGGAGAGTATTACTACAGGGACGAAATGGATGACTGGAAGGAACGAGGCGTCCTTTCCAAGCACGATCTGGCTTGGTCCAGAGCTGGCCCTGAGAAGGTCTACGTGCAGCACCTCATGAAGCAGCACGGTGAGGAGATTTGGAACTGGATTGAAAATGGCGCGTACTTCTACGTCTGTGGTGACAAGAATTACATGGCCAAAGACGTCCACAGTACTCTCATTGAAATCTGCGTTGAGTATGGTAGTATGAGCCCGGACGAGGCAAAGGACTTTGTCGAGACCGGACTGATGAAAACAGAGAAGCGATACCTCAGGGACGTCTACTGATTTCGTAGGCCGATTCACTCATACGAACGTGCACTCAGCAGGGAACGTGTTCCGACGTGTCCTTATCGCGAACCGTGGAGAGATTGCGCTCCGCATCCTACGCTCTCTGCGCTCGATGGGCATGGAGGCAGTTGTCATCCATGGCAGGGAGGACCGCTTATCTCTGCCCGTCAGGCTAGCAGACGAGGGATATTACATACCCCGTGACGATCCACTGGCCTCTTATCTGGACATCGAGGCCATCGTCGCCGCAGCCAAGGACGTCGGCGCAGATGCCGTACACCCTGGTTATGGATTCCTCGCCGAGAACGCAGCATTCGCCCAACGCCTCGCTGACGAGGGCGTCACATTCATCGGCCCTAGTCCCGAGTCCCTCCGCCTGCTCGGAGACAAGATTGCTGCCCGGGAGGCGATGTCAAATGCTGGCATTCCTGTGGCGAGGGGCTCGGACAAACCGATTGCTAATCCTGAAGAGGCATTTGAGATTGCCGCAGAGATCGGTTTCCCGCTTATCATCAAAGCCGCCTCTGGGGGTGGTGGAATCGGGATGCAGGTAGTAGGGAAAAAGGAAGACTTTCAATCTGCGCTGAGACTATGTCAAGGTATGGCAGCATCTGCATTCGGCGATGATCGAGTCTTTCTTGAGAAGTTCATCGGTGACGCCGAGCACATCGAGTTCCAGGTTCTGGGTGATGGCAGCAAGGCGATACACCTCGGCGAGCGATGCTGCTCGATCCAACGTCGCCATCAGAAGATTCTCGAAGAGGGACCTTGGCTTAGTGAAGATGTCAGACAGGAAATCGGCGCGCTTGTGGTGGCCGGCGCGGAGGCAATCGGATACCAAGGCCTAGCGACCTTCGAGTTCCTGAGGGATGCCGAGGGCGAGTTCTTCTTCATGGAGGCCAATCCACGAGTTCAAGTCGAGCACACCGTCACCGAAATGATTACTGGGTTGGATTTGGTTTCCTTGGGCATCCAAGTCGCCGCGGGAGAAGATCTCCCCTTGTCCCAGCAAGACGTCAGGTGGGATGGCCATGCTATTCAGGCGAGGATAAACGCTGAGAATCCAGTGACCTTGACTCCCTCTCCCGGCAAGGTTTGGGAGTGCCATTGGCCAGGCGGACCGGGTGTCAGGATAGACTCTCATGCACACACTGGATATGACATGCCAGATGCTTTCGACTCTCTCCTTGCCAAGGTCATTGCGTGGGCCCCCTCAAGGGAGGAGGCGATTGTCAGGCTCGATGCTGCGCTGGATGAGATCATCCTACTGGGTGTCGACACTCTGATACCATTGCATCGAGCCATTCTGGATGAGTCCGACTTCAGGGAAAGGAACATCACCACCGACTACTTGGACACTCATCCAGGGTTACTCTCAGGGGGTCGTTAATTGGAGATGGTCATCGTCGGGAGCATTGGCTACGACGACATCGAGACCGCGTTCGCTAGTGGCTCAGACATACTAGGCGGCTCAGCAGTGCATGCCGGAGTCTCGGCCTCATTCCACATGCCAGTGTCCCCCAGTCGAATGCCCAGAGTAGGGTTAGTGGCCCCCGTGGGTGCTGATTTCTCCGAGCAGCACCAGTCAGTGCTAGAGGGGTTGGGTCTCGACTTCTCAGGCGTAGCGAGGTTGGAGGGCAAGACGTTCAGGTGGTCGGGAAGGTACGAGGGTACGATGGAAAACGTGGAGACTATCTCGACCGAGGTGAACGTTCTGGGAGACTTCGATCCTGAGATTCCCAGTCCATGGATTTCTCCGAAGGTCCTCTTCTGCGCCAATACGCATCCTAGTACACAGGTTTCCGTCCTTGACCAATGCCCGAATGTCGAGATATCTGCGGTTGACACCTTCATGCTGTGGATCGAAACCGAGTTCGAGCAGCTCTCACTGGCATTGAGAAAGGCCGATATCGCCATTCTAAACGAAGAGGAGGTCTGTGCGATTTCGGGCGAGGACATTTTTACCCGAGCAATTCAACCCATCCTGTCCGGATCTGCTCTCCACGGAGGCGAATCCGCTGGCAGGGGCCCGAGTGCCTTAATCATCAAGCGAGGCTCCGGGGGAGTTCTGGCCAACTTCCCTTGTGGGATTTTCTCTCTGCCAGCCTTCCCGACCAACGACATCGTCGACCCTACCGGGTGCGGGGATTCCTTTGCGGGGGCCTTCCTAGCAAACATCTCGGGTCGGCCCGGAGCATTGAACGACGTCGAGGCGATTCGAGCAGCTCTGGTTCACGCTGTCGTCACCTCATCTTTCACCATTGGAGGCCTCGGCTCCTCAAAGTTACAAGGTCTGGAACGGGGCCTATACCATGCGAGGCTGGACCGGTATCGCAGAATCGTCGGCCTGTAATCACCCAAGTCGTCTGATTCCTGGTAGAGGGTGCGGGTCCTCCTTAGAGGAAGTGGGCTTGAGTTGGTTGAATCTGAGCGAATCGATCGCCGCTTCGAGCAACCTGGGGGACTCCTCTTCGCCACTCGCCAACCTCGAGACGATGGAATCTAGGGTGTCCCGTGCAGATGACGCCCCCGTTGCTGACCGCATACTCCTGATTCTCTCTCCGACTTCGGCTTGGTGCTCTTGGTCGCTCCTAAGCCTCATGTGTTGTGACGACTGGAAGCGGGAAAGGCCCTTTTTCGACTCTTTGCCAATCGCACTTACGTCCCTCCGACTTGGTGAATATACTCTAGGGACTCCGCCGCTGGGCCTCAGGAGCCTGCCTAACCAGCCTGAGGAAAATCCCATTACACCCCTGTTACTCTTCGATACTCTGTTAGATACCATGGTTGCGGCCAACTTGTTCAATGCGGGGTATTCTTCTAGGCTCGCTGGTTGCTGCATAATCTCGAAGCTCGTTCGCCGATTCAACTCCTGCTTCGCCCTCGCCTGACGCACGACACCCGCCTTGCATTCCTCTCGCACTGCTTCCTCTGTCGGCGGAGGTAGGATGGACCTACGGTAAGGCTCGTCAGGTACTACTGAACCGCTTTGGGCCATCTTAATCATTTGAGAGCTAGACAGGCGGCGTTGCGTATAGTCGGGAGCAGCGTCCACATCACCAAATCCGTAGGAAGGCAGGAGTTCGCTTTCTTCCTGGGTCACGATTGGTGAATCAGAGTCGAAAATCCCCCCACTGGCGAAGAGGTCCAAACCCTGAGCGGCGTCCGTGATGGCCGAATCCATCCTGTTACCGCTGTTTTTGTCGAGGTTCTTCTCAGCATACCATGAGGGAGCCTGCCTTCCACCCCATGCTCTCTCGTAGGCATTTTGGTCGGATGTGATGACTGGACCGTGCTGGTACAGTGGGGCCTGGACGGCTTCGGGCTCGCGATTCAGGCTCACGACGTGCGCCGGTATAGTGGGCTCGTCTAGGGCAATTGGATCTTCTTCCATCTTCACAGCGTCACGGTGAACTCCAATCACAGGGTCCGCAGACACTACTGAGTTTGGATTCGATGGCATCTCTGCTGGAGCTGTAAGAAGCCCCTTGGCGTCCCTCATGGCTGGGAATGTGGGCAACTCCGTCTCCAAGCTCTCCAAGCCTACAAGAGCTTCCTCGATTGTGCTCCCATGCCTCACTCTATCGACCATCATGCACAGTTTAAGCAGATTCCCCTCATCTCCAGACACCAGATGCCGATCCTCCGAACTGGTTTCGATTGCGAGTATTGAATATCTGGACAGGAAGTTTAACGTGATGACGAAAACCCCTGTCCCGATTGCTAGCCATTGCCATGGTGACACGATTGTGGTGATTCCGAGATAGATAATCAGAATTCCTAGTGGCACGGTTCCAGCAGGAAGGAGAGGGACCTTCAGATGCCTCATTCTATCTATTGCAGCCAAGTCTAGCCTGACGCCCTTACCATCGAATCTTTCGATGGTCAGCTGCCGCTCCGTTAGAACAGCGCAGAAGGTTCCTCGCGTCCCGACTAAAGAGAGTCCGCCGATTAGCTCCGCATTCCTCTTCTCCGTCGGGCCTTTCGGCCCGGCTAAGTACATCCAGTGGACCGAGCGGCTCTTGCAGGGTATAAGTGCATGGGCATTGGAAGAACCAGTTGAACCACTTGTAGCACAGGGGGTACATCGCCGTAACTTTGCAGTAGCACGCAATCGCAGATTATCTCATGGCTTTTCGAGCCGCATCCACCATCTCCCACAAGGCCTTTTCTTCATCTGTCTCTGGTGTGAACTGGGGAATCTGAACAGGCTTCATCGACTCATTGACCGCGACCATGAAGTAGAAGCCGGAGCAAATCTCTTCCCCCTCCCACTCCGAACGCGAGAGTCTGCATGAGATCACGTGGACGCCCGCAGTCCTCGGAGAAGTCCACACAACTCTAGCTGTAGTCCTTATGACGTCACCTTGGAATGCCGGCCTCCTGAACTTCAGGGCATCTACGGAAACGGTGACGAACTCCCGATGAGCAAACTTCGAAGCCGACATTCCCGCGGCGGTGTCCATTATTGACATCAGCCTACCACCGTAGAGCGTGTTCATGGCATTAGTGTGGCCGGGGAACACCTCATTCAGCAATACCACGGGTTCAAGCGAGTAGGGCCCACTGATCTCCATCAACCCTGCTTGAAAGCCCATCACCCTTGAATGCTACAGTATTCCGAACTCGACAATTCCGCTTTCACCGTTGTATTGAACCGAAGGCGGCGTCTCGGAAGCGTGTGGCCATACCGGAATTGCGCTGGGAACCCTCAGTCCACGATGATCCCGATGGTGGTACTATCGTGTTATGGCCCTACCTGCCCTGCATCAGGATGCCAGCATCTCTAAGGCCCCGTGAATGGGATGGTTTGGCCCTCCTGGCATCCTCTGACGAACTCGAAGCGATGATGGAGGAGGAGGAGCAGGACAAACGCAGCAACGGCGTCCACGTCGAGTCCGCCGCCGCCTCTGGCACCACTCTTGGCATGCTGGTCAAGGACCTGCGAGACTTAGAGGTGGAGGGACCTGCAATCCCCGACCCTGAGCCAATTCGCCTTCTGCACCACGCACATAACTCTAGGGGCGGGATGCCCATCTACTCCATTATCCCCGACTTGGACGATGGGGAATGGGCGGACTGGCTCGCAAGATGCGCCGACGAGCAAGTTAGAATTCGCAACCTACTTGCTACCATATGGAGATCGAAGAGGTGGGCCAAGTCACGCAAGCTGGCCATCCCCAAAGTCACCCCATTCAATGGGATAGACGCCGACCTCGGTGCAGCAGCCACAGTGTGCGCCGCTTGGTGGCTAGAAGAGCGACAAGGATTGACGGACGAACTCATCGAAGAGCGGGATGTCCGTATCGCTGCGCGTCTGAGAGGTGCGTTGTCAGATCTCAGAAACAGTAGGATTGATGAAAGCGAAACGAGGGGGGCTACACTGTTGGCACCCGTTCAACAGGCCCATGTTCCCGCCATCGAGGCTAGTCTCTTGGCCTGCCGGGCAGTGGAGACCATGGAGGTGGAGGCATGACCGACGAACGAGCCAACATTGAGGTCGAGACACAGGTTTTCAGATTCATCCCCCTGATTCCAGTCACCCTCGAAGATGCCGTACAGATGGGTGGGGGACGAAGCAACGGGGCCTACGCTGTCGTCGGCCACGAGAACCCCCGCTCCACGCTTGTCATCGAGCCTCAGGGCTCGATTTTGGTCCACGGCATATCTAACATCGAGGCGGCTACCCTGATCGCCGAGGAGTTCCTCCTCGGCATTGGCATGCCAGAGTCTGGCCTGATCGTTGAGAAGGGGGACATGCTAGCGAGCTTCTCGCTCGGCAGGGCAGTTTTCCTAGGGCTCGCGGGGGAGAGATTCTCCGAGGCAGAGCACGATCTAAGGTTGGATGCACTCAGGATCGATGCAAAGAGGCACAGATGCACGATCCTGCTGTTCAACAATGGACAGGGCCTGGTCCTTGGACAGCCATCTAAGGGCGTTGCTGAGATGGCCGTCGACTACTGGTTCTCCCAACTCGAGGCCGAAGGCGCTTTGGCGTGAGATCATGCTCGAGGGTAGAGTGTGGAAAGGCCCAATTCTAGACCAACACATGCACTTGGATCGTGAGAACAGATTCTTGAAGGCAATCTCCGATTTCGTGCAGAGTGGAGGGACCGGAATAATGCTGGTACACAAGCCGGGGTTCTCAGGGGCCCTGCCAACCGACATCGATGGCTACCGATTCGCTTACTCCGAGACTTTGGGCATGGCCAACGAGGTCAGAGACACTCACGGCGTTGACGTAGGTGTGGTGCTCGGCCCTCATCCCGTGGCATGGGAACATCAAATCGAACCGCTTGGCCTAGAGCGTTCAACTGAACTCCACATCGAGGCAGTCGGCCTAGCTTTGGACCACATCGAGGCCGGTGAGGCCAATTGCCTTGGCGAGGTCGGCCGCCCCCACTATCCCGTAGACGAGATGACTTGGACAGCCGCCAACGATCTGCTACTAGAGATCATGTCGATGGCATCAGGCGCTGGCGTGGCGATACAGTTGCATGTCGAGGACAACGGGGAGAAGACATGTAGGGAGCTCTCTGAGCTCTGTGGCAAGGCCGGTCTTCCATTGAATCAGGCAGTCAGGCACTATGCCCCTCCCGATGTCAGCGCAGGATTCACTCACGGTTTGTCGGCCACGGTTAGTGTTGGCAAGGGGAGTGTGGAGGCACTGACTGGTAGTGCCCGCAGCGCATGTGCTCCATGGGGTATGGAGACCGACTACCTCGACGACCCGCGCAGACCGGGGGCGGTTCTGGGACCGAAGACCGTACCAAGGAGGACCCGCGAGCTCTGCGATTCTCTGCTTTCAGATGGATGGGATAGGGATGAGGTCACCAATCTGATGACGAATATCCACATAGACTGGCCCAAGGCTCTCTATGACCTTTGACCCAACTCCAGTTCGGGAGTGAAAATCATCAGGGCCCCAATAACGAACAGCAGAACTGAAAGGGAGAAGAAAGAGAACTCCCCGATGGGGATGGTCTGCCCAAGAGACTCGATAGCCATCCTCCACAGAGGGCCGTTGATAGGTAGGAACAGGATCATCACCGCTATTCCAAGACGTTGTCGGACTAGCATGAGCCTTGCCGCGCGCTCTCGCTTTTGAAGGCCTGTGAGAACACCGAATCGGTTTATAGCGGGTCGATGCTCGACTGTCCGAGCGTCGGTGATGTAGGGGTAGCATCTGAGCCTTCCAAGCTCATGGCCCGGGTTCAAATCCCGGCCGGCGCACCACGACATCAAGTTCACCGACTGATGTATTCAAACGGTGCTCGCTCCCCCCGTAGACTGTGTCAGACAAAGATGGGAGAACTTCCTCAGAGAGAATTGGAATCAGTAAGGACGAGTCCGACCTCTCAGACGAGAAGCAGGTGGTCGGCCGCAAGATATGGCGGATAGTGCCCTACATCAAACGCTACTGGAGGAGGGCCATGGGGGGCATTGCAGCCAACGCCGTGGCCCGGGCCTTCGACCTCATACCTTTCATCGCAATCGGAATGGCTGCCGACTACTACCAGAACAAGGTCTACACAGACTCGACAATAGAGTCCCTTGTCAACTCTGACCTCTTGCCGTCGATTGGACCGATAGCTCCCGTCGAAATCGGATTCGGCCTATTGATCCTCGTCTCCTTTTCTTTTCTCGCTGTTTTCCAAGGCCTCAGCGAGTTCCTCTGGCAGTCAACGGCCTACAAGGTCCAGCACGACATCAGGATGGATGCGACCACAAGCCTGATGGCGATGGAAGCCTCCTACTTCGAGACTCGACAGACAGGTAATCTGATGTCCGTGCTGTCGGCCGACGTCGCACAACTGGAGGACGTCGTCTCCGATTCCAGTACCAGTATGATTCGAATCATCATCACCTTCACCGGGGCCTACGCGATAATGTTCTGGATGTCTCCGAAGCTGGCACTGATTCTATTCATTCCGCTTGTTCTCATCATACCCATGGTGGTTTGGTTCTCGACTAGGGTCCAGAGGCGATACAGGAAGCAACGCGAGAGCACTGGTGGAATCGTCGCGATTCTCGAGAATGTCTTGTCTGGAATTACAGTCGTGCAGGCCTACAACGCCAGCGAATTCGAGCGTTCTCGCGTCGAGAGTGAGAGCGGCGAATACAGAGATCAAGCCATTCACGCCTCCAACCTGCGGAACCGATTCATTCCCGGTATCTATGTTGTCGCGGGTCTTTCCTTCGGGCTGTTGGTATCGGCTGGTGGATGGCTGATGGAGTCTGGTGAAATCACTGTCGGGCAGTTCGTTACCTTCCTGCTCATATCAACGAGGATGACCATGCCGATGTTCATACTCGGGATGCTTCTGAACCAACTCCAGAGGGGAGAAGCGGCTTCAAAGCGGGTGTTCGCACTAATTGACCTGGAGCCATCGATTTTCGACAAGCCAGACGCGATTCCGCTCGAAGGCCCGATTAGGACGATCTCCTTCGACGATGTGACGTTCGCATACCCTACCTCCAAAATCAACGCGCTTAACGGGATTTCTTTCTCCGCGACTTCGAGCGACTTCCTCGGCGTGATGGGTCACACCGGAGCAGGAAAGAGCACCATTCTCAAACTCGTTGAGCGCTTCTACGAGCCCCAGCAAGGCAGGGTGCTGGTAAATGGAATAGACATCAATGACTACGCGATAGAATCGGTCCGAGACCGAGTTGGCTTCGTCTCACAGGATCCATTCATGTTCTTTGGCACTGTTCGCGACAATGTCGCCTATGCACGCGAAACCTCAGACGAGCAGGTCCAACAGGCCCTCGAGACAGCCGGCGCTTGGGAGTTCGTGTCCGAGATGCCCGATGGCATAGACACTATGGTGGGCGATAGGGGGGTAATGCTCTCTGGCGGGCAGCGTGCCCGAATCAGCCTCTCTCGAGCCCTTCTAAACGACCCGGACCTCCTAATCCTCGATGAGGCCAGCGCCTCTCTCGACTCCGAGACCGAGAAGCGTATCCAGCAGTCCCTGTTCGGCGGCTCTAACGGACACGAGCAGAGAATCACCATCGCTGTGGCTCACCGCCTCGCTACGATTCGCAACGCGGACGAGATCGTCGCCATGGTCGATGGAGCGATTGTCGAGCGTGGAACCCACAACGAACTTCTGAACAACGACAACGTCTACGCCTCCCAATGGTCAATCCAAACCGGTGAGCTGAGCGTGGACGAAGTCTGAATCTATCCTCTGGTCCTATCGTCAATCTGGAGGCCAAGACGACCCGTAACTATCCTCCACCGACCTTGCAGGATGCCCAATCCGTAGTTCCAATGCAGCATGTAGGTCACTAGTGAAGAGAGGAACACGGTCAAGGGAGCTCGATTCGGAGAACTCCCACTAGCCGCTCCGAACCACGCGATTAGGTTGTACACGATAGCGAGCGTCGGGAGTTGGTGGACAGCCAACCTCTCCGGGCTCATTGGCACAGCTTCCGCAGAGATGTCCCAGAACTCAGGCCACGCCAGACCACCGTTCAGAGCACCCCAGACGAACAGGGAGAGGGAGAGGAGGACCAAGGGAGGGAATGCGGCAACGAGCGTGTGGCTCCAGCTCCAGAGTCCTGGGTATTCCATGCTAGCAAGAGTCCTGACCAATCCGTAATTGCGAATCTGCTTCTTTACGCGGCCGAGATTGCGCCGTCTGTGCCACATAACTGCACTTCCATCGGACCATAGCCTGTGTCCCGCTAACCTAATCCTATGGTCCAGTATCACATCCTCCGCGCCAATCGCACCCGAATCGAACCCATCGACCTCCGCAAGCACAGACCTCCTGTATGCGGAATTCACGCCGGGAAGCTGCTCAACCTCCTCGAGGCTACCCTTAGCCTGTCTGCCATAGTTGGTACCTGCAGTGAAGACGCGATTGCAAAAGGAGACGTCAATCACTCGCTGCCACAGCGTCGACGACTCTAGGGGCGCGAAGTTCGGCCCCCCCACACCTGCTACCTCGGGTCGATCAAACCACCTCACTAGATTGGCAACCCAGTCATTGGGGACGATTACGTCGTCATCGGTGAACAGAACGATATCGGATTTCGTGGCTTCTATCGCGACGTTGCAGGCATCCGCCCTGGTCCGCGAACCCATGTCATCCAAGTAGCGCACACCTCTGGACTCTGCGACTTGGCGACCCGGGTCGTCGGCGGACCCTACTACTAGGACGTCGACCTCAGGATGGGTCTGGTTGGATAGTCCGTCCAGCGCTACTTCCAGCTCAACGGCATTTCGGATGGTTGGGACGATGACGCAGACGCTAGCAACCATCTCAGTTTTGCCTGAGGGGCCTCATTGATGAGTTCACGGGTCATTCATCACTCTGGGTGCTAGGAAGTAGGTCCATTTCGCACCGCCCTCGTTGCTCATCCAAGTCAGTCTGAGTGGGTACTTGTCCTGAAACTCAAGAGTGACCTCGTTCGTCAGTCCGCCCGCGAGTTTCCTTGTGAGCGGGTCGAGGAACTGTAGGGAGTAGGTTGAGTGTGTGGGGGAAGCACAGGATAATTCACTTAATTCTCCAGATTCGAAGCGGACGTTTACGCCCTCACCAGCCTCTACAGTTACCGACACCGTCATCTGGTTTTTGTCCATGCTCAGGTCCACCAGCTCGCCTACGAATTTCGCAGCACGAAGCGCTCTTGAGAGCTTCTCGGAGCCGATGGCAGCCTTCGATTGAAAGTCTAACTGAGGGAGGTTGGGATCGTCCATGATGCTCGTATCAAGCCCTCTGAGAATTCGGTGAACCTCTCCCACCCTGACGTTGATAGCACCAACTGCCTCGTCGTAATCCATCTCCACGAGGTCACTCGGTCCAGCGAGGGTGAGGAGGTCCCTCATCTTGCCTAGTTCGAGCCCAATCTCGACTGGCTCTACTTCGTACATCTCGAAGCACTCGTCTGCAATAGTAGCGGACAGGAGGGCAACGTGGGAGCCATCGACCACACTGACACCTAGCCCCTTCTCGCCCCAGACGAGTTTTGCCTCGTCAGTGAGCACGGAGAGAATGTCGACAATCTCCCTCATCAGCTGCTGTTTAGCGGTAATCCTCAGCATCCGCACACGCCCTCCCGCCCTTTTCGTAATAGAAGGCTCTTGATGCTTATTGGTCAGCCACATCGGTGATATTACTGGTATTCCCGCCATCTGTGGCCACAGGTCTCACATGTACAAATCTTGGTCTCAGGTTCGTCCGAGGCCCTAGTCTGACGAAGCTCTACGAAAGTCCTGTTGCCATCGCATTTGGGACAGATATAGTCCCCAACTCTAAGCGTGCCCCTTGGCCCTTCCTCCTCAACCACCTCGGTCAGGTGTTTGAGAGACTTGGAGGACGTCGTCGCCCTCGCCTTGGAGAGATCGATGGTCTTACCGGTCATCGGGTCAGTGAATTCGGAGCCCTTCCCATCTGTTCCTGACAAGGGTCCCTCATATCCGCATTTGTAGTCAGGGCACTTTACCCAACCATTGGAATCGGGGTAGGATAGAGAACCGCACTCAGGACAGAACATCTCTCTCGCACCATTACCGCAGAAACGCGAACCAAGCATCGCTGACCCGACTGACTCTTCAACCATTCGTTTGAACGCTTTTCGATGCCTTCCGCACCGTTCAAGCGGAAATACGTCTTGGGTGGCATGTGAAAATGCACTATGATTGGAGGTTGGCACGTGTCCTCGACGAAGATGGAAACGTGCTGGACGAAGTCGCTTGGGACGGTCACAGGACATTTTCCACCCTCACCAATCGGCTAGCTCAACTCCAAACAGGCAGACTCGTCCCAGAGATGAGGACCCTCCTCGAGCGCTTCCCCGAGGCGACACCAGATCCTCTCGGCGCTCTCTCCAATCCTGATTGGCCTGAACTTGATGAGGATGAGAGAAAGCTGCTCCAAGAGGCTACTACGATGTTGGCCAAGAGGGGAGTGGCGGATGCAGCAGGCGATGTCGACAGACGCTTAGACATGCTAGTCTCCGCTACTGTAGAGTTGAGGTCGGCCTGGACGACAAACGAGGCGCGCTGCGTCGAGTGGGCGGGGCTGTTCATCACCGAGGCAGACTTGGATGGCCAGAGGGCCCAGATTCCTCCAGCGATAGCAGGCGCTTCGAAGATTACAGATGCAGCCGAAGCCCTCGGTGTCTCCCCTCCCGTACACGCGCCAACGAAAATCGAGTGGACGGCACTCAAGAGCCACGCTATTGGCGTCGTCACATCAACACAGAGGCTACAAGAGCACGAGGATGCAATCCGAGAGATTGCCTCCAGCTACATACCATCGCTCAGCGCGCTCATTGGTCCGCTCGGCGCGGCCAAACTCGTGGTCCTTGCGCGTGGCAGGGAACGCCTGTCTAGGATGCCCTCTGGCTCCCTGCAGGTTCTCGGCGCCCATGCGGCTATGGCAGCTCACAGAAGGGGAGCCCCCCCTCCAAAGCACGGAGCAATTCTGTTCTCCATGCCTCAGGTTAGCCGCTCCCCAAGATGGGTCCGCGGCAAGATCGCCCGCTTCCTTGCCGGCAAGGCGAGCATCGCCGTCCGAGTCGATCACTTCGGCGGTGTGCCGTGGAGTCAGGAACAGATCGATGAGATTAACGGCCATGTCAATGCCATCAAGGCGAAGTTCCCAAAACCTCCGAAGAGAGGGTGATCCTCTGTCCAATCGTCCGGTCCCGCTCGGTTGGGGAGCGAGGAGAGAGGGCAGGAGCCTATGGACGCGGAACGCCGTGAGGGGCGTATCGGTCAGGGGCGAGCGTCGAAAGAGGGACGGGCGTATCGAGTGGAGGAAGTGGGATCCGACCAAGTCGAAAGTCGCCGCAGCCCTACAGAGGACGGGGGACGATCCCTCAGAACTGCTCCCCCAGACCGGATCCACCTGCCTCTACCTTGGAGCCTCTAGCGGGGGGACTGTCAGCCATATCCATGACATCGTCTGCGGTGCTGGCAACCACCACGGTGGACAGGTTGTTGCAGTGGAGATATCCCCTAGGATGATGAGGGACCTGGCGACCTTGGCCGAGCGCAGGAGTGGCTTGGTCCCAGTGCTGGGCGATGCCCGACGCCCCGAGACGATCGCTCCCTTCATCAGAGGTAAGGCAGACTGGATTCACCAAGACCTCAGCATCGCCGATCAGGCCGAGACCTTCGTCAACATGGCAACCGCCTTCCTCGGACTGAACGGCGTGGGCCTGCTAAGCCTGAAGGCCGCCAGCGAGCGGGCATCGGACGGCGATGACGACTCCCGCTTCGCCAAAGCTGAACGCATTCTGGGAGAGTCAGAGCTCGAGGTAGTCGAGAGGATAGACCTCGCAGGACTGGAGGAGCAGCACGTAGTCTTCAGATGCTCTCTACGCGCCTTCTGACCAAATTGCCAGACCAACGAAGCCAACGAGTGCCAGGTACGCCAAGAACACAAGTGAATAAATGACTATTGCAATCCATCCGACAACCTGTGCTGCCTTGGCAACGCCTGCATCTGGGTGGTTGGGGTATTGATTCGTTGTCACGAGGGCCCCGTTGGCGAGAATGACTCCAGGTATTGCGGTGCAGTGGAAGCACATCAACAGCCCCACTATGGATAGGATAAGCGCCACGGTGGCGTTGGTTGCAGGGGGCATCCCGCCTAGGCCGGGCTGGCCCGCCTGCACATAGATCTGCTCTGGCGCTACTCCCTCTGAGACGTTGGGGCTACCGTCTAGAACGACAGTTCCCGGCACCTCCGAATCCTGCTCCATGATATTCCGGAGGTTTCCATTGGAGATTAACTCTACGATGACCTATTACGATTGGATTCCCAAGGGTAATGGTCCCTCTCTCTAATCGAGAGATATGCCTGAGCTGCCTGAGGTCGAGACGGTCCGTCGTGGTCTTGAGTACCATCTTGTCGGCCGTAGGATTAGGGAGGTGGAACTCCGCAGGGGCGATCTCAGATTCCCATTCCCAGAGGAATTCGATAGGATGCTCCAAGGAAGGCTGATCGAGCGGGTGGACCGGCGTGCCAAATACCTCCTGATCAGACTGGAAGGGGGACTTACATGGCTCTGCCACTTGGGGATGAGCGGCCGATGGACCCTGCTCGGGGATGATCTTGATAGCAGGCCAGGAAAGTTCGCCAATGGGACATCGGTGGGAAGCGGGGAGGGCCCCCACGACTGGGTCGTGATTCACCTTGGGAACGGAAGCAGGGCAGTCTATTCCGACCATCGTCGATTCGGGATAATGGACTGCTTCCCTACGGACCAGCAGGATAGCCACAAACTGCTTGCAAGCCTCGGGCCCGAGCCGACCCCCAATCACCTGACTCCAATGGAACTAGCGGAGAGACTCAGAGGCCGAAGGACTCCTATCAAGTCCGCTCTGCTGGACCAGAAGACGGTGGCGGGACTAGGCAACATCTACGTCTGCGAAATCCTTCATCGCGCAGGGGTCTCTCCTAGGAGATCTGCAGCCAGCGTGGCTGGCAGGTCGGCAGTGACTAGGAGGGTTGAGAGGATCACCGGTGCGACACACGACGTCATCACTGAGGCAATCGACGCCGGCGGCTCGACCCTGCAGGACTTCCGGGGCGTCGACGGGGACGACGCGATGGGGTACTTCACACACAACTTTCTGGTCTACGGCAGGGAGAACGAACCCTGCCTCGGGTACGGCTGCCCGGGGACGGTCAGCAGGATTGTCCAGTCCAACAGATCGACATTCTTCTGTCCCGTCTGCCAACGTTGATGGACGGCGCGCGAAGCAGAGTTACCATGTCGGAACACACCATGCAGGCCAAGCTGATAACGGAATTCATCGGGACATTCTTCCTGTCACTAACGGTCTGCACAGCAGCGGTAATGGAGTCCGCAGGGGCATTGGCGCCCTTTGCCATCGGCTCCACGCTGATGGTGATGATATACGCTGGAGGCCACGTCTCGGGTGCCCACTACAACCCCGCCGTAACGATTTCCGTCTACTTGAGGGGGGCTTGCGACAGGTCCGACGTCGTGCCGTACATCCTCACACAAGTCGCAGCGGGTGCAGTCGCTGCTCTTGTCGCGGGCAACCTGCTGTTGAGGGACACCAGCGTCACCGCTCTAGACATGGACCCGACATCGGCCGTAACCGCCGAGCTGTTGTTCACTTTCGCGCTAGCATACGTGATTCTCCACGTCGCGACCTCGGAAGCGACTGAGGGAAACCAGTACTACGGCGCCGCGATTGCCTTCGTGGTCCTCGCTGGCGCTCTGACTGTGGGCGGCATCTCCGGCGCCTCGTTCAATCCCGCGGTAACCACCTCTCTGTTGGTCACTGGAGCGCTGGACTCGGCTGATGTTTGGATGCACCTAGTCCCTCAGATAGCAGGCGGCTGCGTTGCTGCTTACGCTTACAAGGCCACTACTGCCTAGTCGTGGCGCTGGGACATCTCAATGCCTCTTACGAGTGCAAGAAGCATCTCGTTTCTAGGCGTCGGCACACCGAACTCATCCCCTTTGGCAACGACTTCGCCACAAAGTGAGTCTATCTCGGTCCTTCGCCCTGCCATCAGGTCCTGCAGCATGGAGACTCGGTTGTCCGATGTGGCTATGACGACCTCGCGCAGGTAATCTTCGATGTCACCATCGCCCACATCAATTCCAGCCGCTCGAGCGACGAGTTCGGCCTCTCGCATGGCCGCTATCGACTGCTCCCACAACTCGGGCACCTGAGCGAGGGCACCGTTACGCACTCCGGCGATGGCGCAAACCGGATTTATGGCGACGTTGATGAGCAGCTTCCTCCAAATCACGCTCTGAATGTCGGAGGACCACTTGGGGCTCAAACCCGCCGTCTCCAGCGCATCGTGTAATTCCTTCGAAATACCAGTCATATCGGCCCCGTCCAGTTGTCCGAATTCGACCACACCCCTGCCGGACCAATGTACTGAGCCATCTCCGTCCCTCCACGCCGAGTGAGTGGTCGAGCCTCCGAGGACGCGCTTGCGGCCTATTCTATGTGTGAGCGTCTCGGCGTGCCCCAGTCCATTCTGGATGCTGATGGCGAGCCCACTCGGTGACAGGACCTCCTCGGCTAGCGATGCTAGTATTGGCGTTGACGAGGCCTTCCCAGCGATGATGGCAACGTCGTAAGTTCCGACATGTATGTCGGGAATCGGCCCCTCCTCGCTGTCTATGACGTCATAGCGGTCCGGAGATACCATCTCGATAGCGCCCTCGGGAGTGTGAATCACCAACCCAACTCGTAGGGAGGCGACGGTCTCCCCCCTAGATACGCATAGCAACCCAACTTGGGTGTCAGCGAGAGCACCGACCAGTACCCCTCCGACCGAACCCACGCCTAGGATTGCAATACGCATCATGCACACCCCACTGTCGGGCATCGGGCGGCAAGGTGGACCACAATCCCGTCTTCGTCTGCGGATACCCACAAGGCTCGAAGAAGAGGGAGCTCACCTGTGGGGAAGGCCCCCAAAACAGCCGAGCCACCTGACTCGACGAAATCCGGAATGGAAACGTCCCAGATACCGCTCTCTGGCGAGTCCCCGTGCCATTCGACAGAGACCGAAAGCTGTTCGCCACCTCTGTTGTGAAGGACAAATTCAGAGGAATCTAGCCCCTGCCCGATGCTACCCGGGACAATCAACACATCGACTCCCTCAACGATTCGATAGGACTCGATTATACCATCTCCCGAGCACACGGCTATCCAGCCAATGTCACCTAGGCCCAGAGTTCCGTTCCCACCACGATCACCGGTGATTTGGATGGGCGAGTAGTCCTCAAGCGTCCTCGACCAGTTCTCGCTCGTGTCCACTTCTGCGGCCATATCGCTCGATGGGCAGAATGCCGAGCCGCTGTCAGCATGATAGATGACGTTCTCAGAGCCGGCTGCGAACCAACTCGGAAGCGACCACTCGCCCCCAGAGATATACAATGCCGGCTCAGAGCCCTCGATTGCCAATTGCCAGGTCTCGTTCGAACCGTCGTCGCGTTCGAACACTACCTCGGGGCCTAACTTCCTGTGTTGCTCGTCCGTGCCCTCGGAGGACTGCATTGCTCCCTCGTGACCCCTCAGACAGATCTCTTGCAGCCCAGGGCGCAGCTCGGTATCGTTCGCGAAGCCCCAATACGGGTCATTTGTGGTCAGGTTGCCGGAATCGCCCTCTGAGATTCTCACGTCAATGCAGATTAATGGGTTGACGCCACCGTCCACAAGAGCCCAGAACGTCTGGAGCGGTCCGGAGGAGCCAGTGTGAATGAGCCCGATGACGTGCTCCTTCTGGTTTCCCTGGACATCGATTAGGATTCTCAGGGAGTGTGGAACGACACTGGTCTCTGGTGGGGTGATTGTGATGGAGACCTCGCCTGTGTTGGCTTGTAGGACGCCTGAGAACGGGCAAGTCCCCCGTAAGTCGAGGCATTCGGATGAGATACCCCATTGACTCGACATCCCCCCCTCGATTCGCATCTGCAGCCATCCTGTTACTGGTAGGACTCCTTCAGGCTCGAGCACTAGCAAGTAGGATAACTCCTCGCCGGGCTGAACCGCCAACTCATCGGGCCAACTCTCAGTAGAGAGTCCTGCATCATAGTCACCTAGCAGGCTCGAAGGCATCATGCCTGGGAAGCCGGCAATCAGTACGACGAGCACTATGGACGCCAGTCTCCCCCTCACTTGATTGTCCAATCCAGCGTACTCGTCCACGACAAATGGCTGTGGAACGATCTCAGGACTGAACCTCTGCCAGGCCCCGACGAGAGCGAGGAAGATCCACGGCATGTAGTCCGAGGCAGTGAACACGAGCACCAGAACTACTAGCATCACGACGAAGATGGACGTCTGGACGCTGCTGTCCCTCATCTCAGATGGTCCGATTAGGGAGTGTAGCGCCCTGTCACCGGGGAATCCCGGAATCGGCAGCATCAGCCCCCAGCCGATGATAGACAGACCAATACCCGCAATTCCAGTGGGGTGAAGCCACTGGAGCCTGATGCCGAAGTCCTCTCCCAACCAGGACGCAGAGAGAATCTGGACTATCGCATTGGCCTCGAAGACTACAGGGGCCTCATCGAGGCTCGGCGGAGTGCTGGATGTGAAACTCAATCCGACTATGGTAAGCGAAGTGCCGGCAACGAAGAGTGTCAGAGGAACTACGATCTCGATCAGCCCAAGAGCCCTTCGATTGGGCATGGGTAGCAGGTCGGTACGGCGCTGCCCCATGACGCCGACAATTCCGAAAGGCCAAGAGGGCATCGGAATGGGGAATACGATTGGGACCATGTGGCCAATCTCGACACCGTAGCGCTTCGCGACGACGCTTCTCAGGTGACTCGCTATCAGGAGGGAGACCACGATGGGGAGCGTGAAGAAGAGGGCGGACTGGCCTAACGTGCTTGTCTGTAGGGCTTTGCTCTCAGTCTCGTACCTCGCCAGCCAACTCGCTCCGACCATGGTCATGAACCCTGCCATCAGGAACCATACCAGAACCTGCTGCCACGTCCGCAGAACAGAATGGCTCGAGGGATATCGAGCGATTGATAGAATCGGTGGATTCCTGTCTTCGAGGACGCCCACCATGCCAAGCGGCTTTAGGTGCCTGTTCAGTCGAACCAGCTGATTGCTAGCGTCCTTGTCATCGAGCCCTCGTACCTCCCAGGATGCGGGAGTCGCCCCCTCGTTACCTAGGACGAAGTACCTTGAGACGATGACTTCGCACAGTTCCTGCGAACCCCAAGTCTCAGTATCGATGACGATGGGTTCCGAGTCTGACATGCACTCACCTGACACAGCCATGCGGGAGGGGGTCCGATTTGACCCCTCGCTCTAAGTCAGGAGAGCCATGGGGCTCATTTGTTCTTGAAGCGCTTCAGACGGAATGTCTCCTCACGCTCCATCTCCTCCAAACGGAGTTGGATGAAGTTGCGGGCCTCTTCCATCTGGGGTATGACCACGTACTCGAGGGCGTTGACACGACGCTTGGTCGCTTCAATCTCAACGAGCAGTCGTTTGAGAGTCGCCTCCATCTCGGCTGCTCTGACTATTTTCTCAACCAGTGTAGAGTACGAATCCGATGCCTCGTCGATGTATGCAGAGCCGCCGATTAGGCCAGTTCCACGTTCGTCGATGGACGTAGTCAGATTTGTCCCTACCACGCTTGGAACTACTACGCCCATGATGTTGCGACGAGTTACTGTGACCTCGGGATGACGTGAGATGGCTATTGCGGCGCTCTTTGCAGCGAGGCCGCCTTCCATGGCGCTGGCCAGCCCAATCGCCCGGACAGCGTCCCTGTAAGTCCCGACAAGCTCTTCTCTGGCTGCAATCATCTCGGACAGCAGGGCCCTGAACTCGTGGAAAAGCCCGTCGCGCTTCATCTTGAGCAGGTTGTACCCGTTTTCGGTTTGCTTGATGCGGCGCTTGAGGGTAATCAACTCGCTGCGGGTCGGTTTGATGTCGAGTGCCATCCTGTCACCTCCAGCGAAAATGTCACCCTCAGGACTTCTTCTCCGTGGGGTGGTACTTGTCGATCCACTTCTGATCGAGCCTCACGAGGAACTTGGTATCGATATTGGTCAACAGGTTCCAAGCGAGGTCGAGAGTGCCCTCATTAATCGAGCGGTCGTCATCGCGGCTCTGCCTCAGGAACTGATCCTCGAAGATATCCGCGAACTTCAGCATCTGCAGGTCGCGCTCGTTCAGTGCGTCCTCACCTACGATGGCAACTAAGCCACGCAACTCGCGCCCTTGGGCGTAGGCGGCGTACAACTGGTCGGAGACCGATTTGTGGTCTTCGCGGGTCTTGCCCTCGCCTATGCCGGCGTTCATCAGTCGGGACAGGGAAGGAAGCACGTTGATCGGAGGGTAGATTCCCTTCTGGTGCAGTTCACGAGAAATCACAATCTGCCCCTCGGTGATGTATCCCGAAAGATCCGGTATCGGATGAGTGATATCGTCTCCGGGCATAGTGAGAATAGGGAACTGTGTGATGCTCCCCTTCTTGCCCTTGATGATTCCAGCACGCTCGTACAGCATGGCCAGATCGGTGTACATGTAACCGGGGTAACCACGTCGACCCGGGACTTCCTCTCGGGCGGCTCCGATTTGCCGGAGGGATTCACAGTAGTTGGTCATGTCAGTGTAGATGACTAGCACGTGGTAGTCGTGCTCGAAGGCCAAATACTCCGCTGCTGTTAGGGCCAGTCGCGGTGTGATCAGCCGCTCGACCGCCGGGTCATCGGCTAGGTTGACGAACAGCACCGCGTTCTCCATGGCACCGGTGCGTTCGAGGTCGTGAACGAAGAAGTTGTACTCCTCAGCTGTGATTCCCATCGCGCAGAAAACGACGACGAAGTCGTCGTCGCTATCGATGAGCTTGGCTTGTCGGGCGATCTGCAGGGCTATGTCGTTGTGCGGCAGACCTGATGCCGAGAAGATTGGCAACTTCTGACCGCGTACCAGGGTGGTACAGGCATCGATTGCAGAGATGCCGGTCTGGATGAATTGCTCAGGGCTCTCTCGGCTATATGGGTTGATGGCTGCTCCGATGATGTCCGCCATCTCTTCGGCAACAATCTCGGGGCCCCCGTCTCTGGGCTTGCCGTTACCGGCTAGAATCCTTCCAACGAGGTCCTTGCTCACGGGCAGTCGAAATACGTCACCGAGGAATCTGACCCCCGTCTGCCGGTCGACCGAGGCGGTTCCCTCGAAGACCTGAACGATGACTTGCTCGTCGCTGGTGTCCAGTACCTGTCCGTTCTTCATCGAGCCGTCAGATAGTCGAAGTTGCACGATCTCTCCGAAGGCCACTGGTTCGGTCTTCTCGAGGAAGACCAATGGTCCCTTTACGTCAGTAATTGTCCTGTATTCTTTTCCGCTCATTCATGGCACCCCCTTAGTTATCCTCCCTAGTCCCGGCGATCTGTTTCGACATCTCCCCGAGTAACTCATCGATGCGTACATCGTAGCCCTGTTCGAAGCGGCCCCTCATGAGGTCGGTGCGCGCGGGCACGTTGACGACCTCCTCGAGACTGGCCCCCCCGGCGATGGCTTTCTCCGCCTCTTCCTGGAAGGTCAAGATGGCCTTGGCCATGGTGTACTGCAGGCTGAGGGAGCTGAATGTGTCGACATCGTGGAATGCGTTCTGCTGGAGGAAGTACTCGCGAATCATTCGCGCCACCTCTAGAGTCAGTTGCTGGTCTACCGGCAGTGCGTCCGAGCCGACCAACTGGACAATTTCCTGGAGCTCGGCCTCGATTTGGAGCAGACTGCTGATCTTGGTCCGGACCTCTGGGTAGTCGCTGGCTATGTTATCGCGGTACCATGGGTCGAGGGCCTGTGGGTACAGGCTGTACGAACTGAGCCAGTTGATGGCAGGGAAGTGTCGCTGCCGTGCGAGACCGGCGTCTAGACCCCAGAATACCTTGACGATTCTCAGAGTTCCTTGGCTGACTGGCTCTGAGATGTCACCACCAGGTGGGGACACGGCTCCGATAACGGAGACCGAGCCGTCGTCCCCGGCTAGAGTCTCCACACGACCGGCTCGTTCGTAGAACTCAGCCAATCGGCTTGACAGGTAAGCGGGATAGCCCTCCTCGCCCGGCATCTCTTCCAAACGGGATGAGATTTCACGCATGGCCTCAGCCCACCTGCTGGTGGAGTCGGCCATCAGAGCAACATCGTAACCCATGTCGCGGAAGTACTCGGCGATGGTGATTCCAGTGTAAACCGAAGCTTCGCGGGCAGCCACTGGCATGTTGGAGGTGTTGGCAATCATAGTGGTCCTGTTCATCAGGGGTTTGCCGGTGTTTGGATCAATAAGATGAGGGAACTCGCTTAGAACCTCAGTCATCTCATTCCCTCGTTCACCGCAGCCGATGTATACAACGATTTGAGCGTCCGACCACTTGGCAAGTTGCTGCTGAGCAACCGTCTTACCGGACCCGAAGGGCCCTGGAATACCAGCCGTGCCGCCCTTTGCGAGAGGGAATAGAAAGTCGAGAATCCTCTGACCTGTGACTAGCGGAACGTCGGGAGCGTACTTCTGTACAAACGGCCTTGGTGTTCGCACCGGCCACTCCTGCATCATCGCTATCTCTGTTCCATCTTCAAGTGAGCACACCGTAGCGGTGATGTTGAACTTGCCCGACTGGATGCTGGCTACCTTGCCGCTGGTACCGGGCGGCACCATTACCCTGTGCTCGACGGTCTCGGTCTCTTGGACAGTGCCGATCACGTCACCCCCTGAGACCTCGTCGCCAATCGCGACGGTCGCGTTGAACTCCCACTCCTTCTTCATATCGAGTCCGTCGGCATCTACTCCTCGTGTGATGAACACACCCATAGTGGCCTCTAGGTCCGCGAGGGGACGCTGGATGCCGTCGTAGATTTGGGTCAACAGACCCGGACCCAGTTTTACGGACAGGGTCTGCCCCGTCCTGATGACTGGCTCCCCGGGCTTGACACCGGATGTCTCCTCATACACCTGAATGACCGATTGGTCACCATGCAATTCGATTACTTCTCCCATCAGCCCTTCATCGCCTACTCGCACCACTTCGTACATTCTCGGGGTGATACCCACTGCGGTGACAACCGGCCCAGAGATTCTGTAAATTATTCCATTATCTTCACTCATATTTTCACTTCCTTTTTTTCTCTTGAGGAATCACTTCCAAAGGTCGACTCCTAGAGCCGACTTAATGGACTCTCGGAGGGTATTATCCTCCTGGGTCCCGATGCCCAGAACTGTGGGCGAAATGCTGTCGGACAGGCGCTGACGCAACTTCTCCGGCAGACTCGTGAGTTCGGCCGCATCGATGACGATGATACCGACTTCATCCTCCTCTATCATCGATCGCAGGACGTCGCCCGTCTCCTCTATGCTCTCTGGGTTGTGCAGGCGTGTGATGCCCGCGAGTTGGAAACCTAGGGTGAATTCGGGGGTCCCGACTATTGCTATCTCCACTCTTAGTTCCCCCTCATAGTCCCAGCCTTAGATGTGATGCGATGACATCGTTGGGAAGATCTACTGCCTTCCCACGCACGAGTAAGCGTAGATTGCGCACCTCTAGCACTTTTCTTTCGATATAGTAGATTAGAGGAAACGCCGACAGAGGATTGAGCATATTCATCCGATTCAGCAATTCCAGTCTCTGAATGTTTAGGAGATTCACAATCGGGTCAAGAGTCCCCCCCTCTCTTGACTCGGCCAGCGCCTCGTCGAAGCCGCTGTCGTCGAATCCAGGGGCGCGCCTGAGAATTTCGAGCAAAGACTCCTCGTTTTCCGCCTCTGCCGCTTGACGCAACAACGTCGATGTGATCGCCCTGCCACCAGAGATCATCAACTCGCTACGCTTCTCAGCAGGCATTTTCTGCTTGAGAATGCGAAACAGGTTGATCACGTTTCTATGGTCTATTTCCGTTCGCAGGTAGCGAAGAAGCATCGGATGGCGAGTCGTGCCTTCACGCAGCTTCTTCGTGGCAGCAGAGTAGTAGTGGCGGTCGAGCGCATCCTCGATAGCCATCAGGTCATTGTTCCCATCGAGGTCGGCGAGTGCACGTCCGAATTGCGTTCCATCGAGCGCCGAAACGGCGTCTTGCAGTGTTTCCGTGTTGTTGACCAACTCCAGCCATTGGAGATTAGCTTCGTTTTGTTCAGGCAGAACCTGGCTAGCCACGACGTCCAGCGAAACGCCACTGTGAATCGCTCTGAGGGCGGCCTTCACCTTCTGATAGGTGAATCTCTCCGTGTAGATGGATACCAGACCCTTCAAGTGCCCTTGGCAGAAACCGAGCACCTGCTTAAGGTCCCGGTCCATGTTGTGGTTCAATGCGGCCTCGATCAGGTCTACGCCGCTTAGACTACCAGCATACTTGTCGAGTTCGTCCCGATAGCCGAATTCGGCGATGCTGGCGGCGATTGAGTCCGGGGACTGTTGCAGCAACTGGCGCATGCGTGTATCGTCAATCAACCCAGCCTTGCGAGCCTTGCCACGCGCTGATGCGTTGGCCCAATTGGATTGCCCAGTCGTTACTGTCGCCATCACTCTCACTCCTTCTTCAATTCTCTCCGAACAGTGTCGACGTCACCGCAGGGAGAGCTCTGGTCCAAGAATTCTCCAAAAGTGCATCGAAGCGGTAGTCGAGGACTACCGAGCCGTCCGGTGTCTCAAGAACGAAGCCACCTAGACCATCGATGTCATCACTGACTACAAAGTCGTCCCCACTCTTCTTCAGAACTGAACGATCGACTCTCACGGGCCTCAGGATCATCTTCTTCTTGCCCTTCTTGCCCCGCGTGAGCTCCGTCTTCGCATCATCCTTAGCTTCTGCGACGAGTGATTTGAGCAGGGCGGAACGGCCCTTCAGATTGGTCGATTTAACCATCTCCCTAACAGACACTTTGGTCACGTCGAGCTCTTCCCTGCGCGCAATGAGAATCGACTTCTGATTGGCCTGTCTAGCCGAGGCAATCATTTCGGTCTTGATTTGAGAGCACTCCCTCTCAGTTTTGGAGAGAATGTCACTGCGTAGCGACTTCAGTTTGCGCTCGGCTTCTGCGACGATGTCCTCGGCTTTTGCCTTGGCAGCATCGGTTATGGCTTTCGCCTCTTCATCCGCCGCCTTGTCAATTTCAATTGCAAGTGCATCTAACGTCATGTGTAGTTCTCCTTATCCTGTTCTTCATCCCGAACATTCACAGTATGAACATTGCAAGGAATCCGAAAATCAGTATGGTCTCAGGCAACACGGTGAATAGCATTGCAAGCCCTAACTTAGAGCCGTCTTCAGCCACCCAGCCGACTGCTGCTGCACCAATCTGTCCTTGTCCTAGGCCAGTTCCGATGCCGCAACCCGCCAGTGCAATGCCCGCGGCCAGCTTGGCCATGGTATCACTCTCAGCAAACCCGGAGTCACTCGGCGTGCCTCCCTGTGCGGTAACCACGCTAGCAATCAGAGTCAAACCTGATAGCACTAGCAACAATCGCATACTCAATCTCGTCAACTTCATATTCTTCATTCTTTCATTCTCCTTTCTCCATGCATAGCATTGGAATCTGATGTGATTACTCTACCTCCACAACTCGGGCAGTGAACCCGAATGGCTCGAACTTGTCACCGACGGCTTCGTAGAACTGCTTCATCCACTCGACTACGTGGAGTCGGGCCGTGTGAATGTTTGGACTGACAAGTCCCAGTATCCACGCGAAGATCTGTACCCCGAGCCAAGAGAAGAAGAGAATCATCAGCATGAAGACATTGTTACCGGCGCCGAGGGCGAATCCAAGAAATCCCGATAGAAGGAAGCCACCTAGAAACATCCTGCCGAAGGAAATGTTGACCGGCAGGGAAATCTTACCGAATTTGACCAAGAAGGGAACGATGACAGGTAGCAACAGGAGCAATAGCATCACACCAGAGATGTCGTGATTATGTGCTAGATCATCCAGCACCCCTAACATGCCAGTTGCGTGCCCATCTTCGATGTGACCGTATAGCATTTCGTTTCCAGTCTCTGCTATCTTGACACCGGCAACTCCCACAGCGAACAGCCGCACATAGGAGATGATTGTCGGCATCATGCCGATGCCCTCGATGGGTCCGAGCAGTGCTGCGATGAATACGGGCATCCCATGGTATTTGTAGCTGGCATAACTGAGCATCAGTACGCCGATGACAATTAGTATGCCACCGTAGTTCTGCAACATTGTAAGCATCTCGTCGCCGGGGGCGTCTTTCAGTCCGAGGAAGCCCTTGGCGAAGATGTAACCACCCATCAAGATGAATATCCACGAACCGCGATCGAAAAATGCAACAACTGGACCAGTATTGCCATGGCTGTCTCCGTGGAGCCAGACGTCACGGAATCCGAGTATCAGGCCTAATAGAACGTGGACTGCACCCATGTAGATCGTCAGAAGGAGCAAATCCTGAAGGTTGCCACCGGCCGAATTTGGTACTACCCTATGGAGGGGGAAGGCAATAACCAGTCCACCGAAATCCCATGACCACTCGTAGTAGATCTCTCCGCCGGAGGGGTACAAGGCTGTGAGCCATGTAGCCCAATCCGGAGCGCTCGATGCCCCCCAATGCCAGTGCCCATGCGCAACCTCACACGCATGCGCGCCGACGATTGCCTCTATGTCGCAGTGGCCGTGTGGTAGAATTTCAAATCCGGCGAACTCACCGTAGATGTATCCGAAGACCACTGCGGCCATGCCTATGTAGGCAACGAACTTGGAGGCAAGGAGACCGGTCTCAGTATGCCCGATTCTCGTGTAGAGGAAATAGCCGAATAATATCGTGGCAGCACCGTATAGTATGTCTCCAAGAATGAGTCCGAAGAACAGGGGGTAGGTGAAGAACATGAACAGTGTCGGGTCTATCTTGCCGTAGCGAGGGCGACCCATCAGATCGGTGAGCAACTCCATCGGCTTGCTCGCACGCCGATCAGCGAACTTGATTGGGGGTAGTTTGAGTTCGGATCCATGGTGAGCGTGCCCCCCGCCCCCAGGGGCTATTTTGAACGGCACGATGTCGATGACCTCGCAGGTTTTGGAAAGAACTGCACCGACCTCTTCGGAGCGAGAACTCTCTACCCACCCATCAATAACGAAGGCGTGACCACTGACTGCGACTTTAATTGGCCCAAGTGCCAATGCCATGTCCCTTTCTAGGAGTTCGATTCCCCCCAGCAGGATCGCACCATTGACCTCGGCCCAACTGTCCAACTCACCCTGTAGGGCAGAGCGCTCTTCCAGCAGTTCGTCACGCCTCGCAGCGAGCAATTCCTGTCGAGCCACTATCGAGCCCTCGCCATCAGGAACCGAGATAGCGGAGAACCCTGCTTCTCCCAACTCTGACTGCACTTCGTTCGCAGAACCGTTTTCGCAGAACACTGCGACCACAGTTGGCTTGTCACCCTTGATCATTACAATGCCACCAGGAGCACAGGACTCGGCTCGGAGAACATCCTTCACGGTGCCTACGAAGACGGCTAGGGACTCGTAACCTGAAAGCAGGCCGAGTTCGAGGCCCAGTGGCCGCAGTAATTCCAAAGCTCCTTCTTCTTCTTCCATGCTGGAGAGTTCGCTGTCGATGGCATCGGCCCGATCCAAGTGTTCGAGCATCACCTCGACGCGAGAGGGGAGCTCTCCGTCCAGATGACTACGAATAGGCACGGACCCAAGCAGTTTTTTCGGGCCGCTGAGCTCAAGTTGTGAGGATGCGCTACGGTAACGGTTGAGATCGCGACCGATCTCCTCGGATTCATCAGCGGGGCTCCCTAAGTCAAAACCCTCCTCGTCACCTGGATAATCTAGGAGGTGGATTGCCTTCAAATCGGCGAGAGAGCGAACTGCTTCATCGACCACGGAGAGCGAGCCTGCAGCGGTCAGGCGCGACATCCCTTGGGTAGTAAACTGTCCCATTCTTCCAACTCCGATCCTATCAGTCAACTCTGTTGGTTTTCTATGATTGGAGGAACGCGTCGAGCACCGCATCGACCGCAGAGGAACGGTTCTTCTCACCGTGCTCGTGAATCGCTGCAAGAGCGGCTTCACCCTCGGCCCGGACCGAGTCAGCCTCTTTGCCCGCATCCTCTCTCGCCTCATTGAGCATGGACTGTGCCTCCGCCTCGGCGTTTTGCAGCCCGGAGGCGATGGTGTCGGCCTCCTTAGCACGAGCTTTGCTTGTTATGTTCGAGGCGTCCGTGCGCGCCTTCTCCAACTTGACCCTAGTCTTCTCTTCGGCTTCCTTAATAGATCTCAAAACTTCGTCCCTAGCCATGCGTCCACCCTTGGGTGAATGCCGCATTGTTGAGGAGTTTATCATATTGACCATGACCCTACTAGACGGACCTCGAAGGCCGTTTCGAGATTCAACCAAATAGAGGATGGGCCGAGGAGGGGGCGTGGACGTTGGGCGAATCGAGGAAGGAGAGTGGAACGAGCTTCAGCGCAACCTAGTGGCGACCATTCCCTTCTATGACCGGATAAACCGGTTCGCAACCCTCGGACAGGTCTCGAAGTGGCGCAGAATGGTTCGCGAGATGCTCCCCGAGGGCCGTGTTCTTGAGATTGGTTGCGGACCCGGCAGCTTCGCAGAGGACGTCAAGGGGGGAGAACTAATCTGCCTCGACCCCATTCCCGAGATGCTCGGAGCCGCTGAGACCCGGGTCAACGCGAAGCGGTCCCAGCACGGCGACAGCCCGGCGAAATTCGTCGAGGGAACCGCAGAGAATCTTCCCTTTGAGAACGACTCCTTCGATGCGATATGCTCGTTGTTCTCCTTCCGCGACTGGTATGACAAGAGGGCGGGGCTCACCGAGTCTCTGCGTGTCCTCAAGCCCGGGGGATCGATTGTAATCGTGGACCCAGCCAAGATGAACCGAGTCCACGGTTTACTGGGTCTCTTTTGGATGAGGGTCTGGGTGGGGTCCTACGCAAGGTTGGTGTGTGGCCAACGCGACCACCCATGGAAATGGCTGACGAAGACCTACGCGGGATTCGGCACCACAAAGGACTACGTCAGGATGCTTGACGACGTCGGGTTCGAGGGCACCAAGGCAAAGGTGGTGTTTCCCGGGATGGCCACGATTTGGAGCGCCCGAGCACCTTCATAGAATCCAGAACATCCTTCGACAGGTCACAGCCCGCCAGATGATTCCCCTTGTCAGTCGATTGAAGCTCAGGTTCACCATCCAGTCTGGCAGCCTGAAGACAAGGCTGCCCAACCTAAAGGACCGCTTGGAGTTCCTCATCACCTTGCCCATCTGTCTGCCCCATCGTCGCTCGTACTCTATGAGGGGCGTCCCTATGGTGACATGCTCGGCGATGACCTGTCCGGCAATCCTACCACCAATCATCGCGATTGTGATTCCAGCCCCATTCGAAGGCAGCACCATACCTGCGGCGTCACCTACCAGCAGGTAATTTCCCTTCACGAACGATTTGATAGTGCCTGACATGGGGAGTGAGCCGGCCCCTCTGAAAGTCACCTCTCCCCCGTATCTGGCGAAGAAGTCGTCAGCGTAATCGTTCAGGCTCCTTCCCTTCGAGAGCCTCCTCTGTATGCCAAGACCGACGTTAGCACCCCCTTGCTTCGGGAATGCCCAGGCATAGCCACCGGGGGCCACAGAGCCGAAGTGCAACTCAACTGCGTTAGAGAAATCTCCATCCATGAGGACGAACTTGACCGGGATGTTGAGCACATTCTCCTCCCAGTGCCCTATTTTGATAGGGTCATTGTGACCTGCAGCCCCTACAATTACACTAGCTTCAAGCCTCCTCCCGTCTTTCAGGAGCACGGCGTCACCCTCGACTCTCTCAACCCTAGTCCCCAGAAGATACTCAGCACCCCTTGAGATGGCAAGCTCGACCAACGCTTCATCATGGGCAATCCTGTCGAGAATCATACCTTCGAAGTCGAATTTCAGTGGTTTGCCATTAGGGGGGACTATGTGCATCTTGTCTGTTAGCCTCGAGATTGCATGCTCTGGCGTTCTGAACAGATCATCGATATCGGGCACGTCCGGACAGAGCCTGCGCATCTCATCATTCGCCGGAACAAGTTCGCCGCATTGGAGCGGGGACCCAATTGGATCTCTGCCATCGATTACCAGAACTCTCAGTCCGCCCTCAGCGGCATACCTAGCAGTGGTGCTCCCCGCAGGCCCCCCCCCTACTATGATGACGTCCCAGGCCTCGTTCTCAGGCATCTCGTATCGCCTCGTCTAACTTAGGCCGTTCGAGTCTGGGACATCTTGGCAATGTCAGCCATCAGATCCCTAGCGTTGCTCGCAGGTATCTTGTGTAGGTGCCACAGGGCCCTTTCGACATGGTTCGAAATGAGCTGGCGAGAGTAATCGAACGATCCAGCCTTCTCCAGCAACCCAATCAACTCCTGCATCCTGTCGTCACCGAAGTTCGTAAGGACGTCCGCCAGTTGCTCCCGCTCCACGCCATGCAGCATAGTCAGGGCGTGGATGATAGGCAGAGTCATCTTGCCCTCCTGGGCGTCCGTCCCTCTGGGCTTTCCCATGGATGGATCACCCGTTAGATCGAGCAGGTCGTCGACGAGCTGGAAGGCTCTACCGAGCTCTTTTCCGTAAGACTCCATTGGTTTGATGTAGTCCTCCGAGGAGCCAGTGTAGATCGCAGCGCAGGAGCAAACGGTGGCAAACGTGCCTGCGGTTTTGCCATCGATGATGCCGTAGTAGTCCTCGGGCTTGGTTCCCAGGTCACCGATGTGCTTGAGCTGAAGAAGCTCGCCACTTGCTACTTGAATGCACGCGGCAGCTACCCTCTCAACTATCCTTGCTTCGTAGCCTCCGCAACGCTCGAATGCAAGCACAAATAGGTAGTCTCCAGCGATGACGCCGTGGGAAATACCATGCGTGGCATGGACGGCAGGTCTTCCACGACGTGTCCTGGATTGGTCATTGATGTCATCATGAACCAGAGTCGCCGTGTGAATCAGCTCGGCCGCAACAGCCAGGTCCACTATTTTTCCCAAGTCAGTGCCACCGGTCGCCTCGAAGGCGAGGAGCGTCAGAATAGGCCTGTACCTCTTGCCGCCAGCCAGCAGCACATCTCTGGCGAGCATCATTGCAGGCCCCTCACCAGTCGACGACAGCCGTTCGAGCACTAGGTTCTCGAGGGCCTCGTCGACCAAGTCCCTGACTGATTCTAGGCTCCTTATTTTGTGTTGCATGGCGCCCATAGTACAGTTCTACCCCTAGGGTCGCCTATATCAACAGGTGCGCACGCGGCTTAGTCGAGCACGAGGCGTGCTCCCTCCCTTGAGGTGGATGCGATGAATGACCAGTTAGTGGTGGGGGCGCTGGATACCGCGGACTGCCCGGTCTACGTACCCATGACTTCGTTCTTCGAATCCTCTGATGTCCAGGACATACAATCCGAGGTCCAACGGGTCCCGGACTTCGATGTCGGATTGGAACAGCTCAGCAACGGCCACGTCGATATCCTAGCCATCCCGGCTACGATCATGCATGGCAGGGAGTCCGAAATAGCTCAATCGGGTTGTGAGATAATTGGAGCAAGAACTCCCAGGAGACCGAACCTAGTCCTCGTCTCAGGTGACCGATTGTACTACCAGCCAAAGTCCGCCATCATCGTCACCAACTCGGAGCTGGTCCGCAGGCAGTTGCTCAGGGCCCGATCAGACTTGGCGGTCATGGCACCGAAGGAGATCCCACTGGAAGGCTCGGCCGCCTCAGCTCCGGACGAGGCGATCGAGAGGGCGAGGTGGTTGGGGGGACTGCAAGAACGTGGCGAGATTGACGGCTTTGTTATATCCAGGGCAGTCTACGAGTCTTCCAACCAATCAGAGCGCCGACACACCCTCCTATCATTTCCCAAGGAGAGGGGAGGGGCGCACTTCCTACCTCCTCCGTTCTCCGACCTAATCGCACTAATCGCGCGAGCGAGGTTCCCATCAACCGTCTCCATGAGAGTCACCGAGGCAGAGGGCAATACCGCGCTTTGGGCTCAGAGCAGGGTGCTGAATGAGCTGGACAACCATCTTGCTGGTATCATTGGCCTCCAAGTACGACACCGCCATATCGGCTCACTACTAAGGCAGGCCGAGGAAGAGAAGGACCCCATTTTGGAGGGGACCTTCCAGAGTCCCGATGGCGAGGTCCTAGAGGACGAGGTACAAGTCGAACTCAGGATGGAGCTCATCTCTGAGGATGGCCGCAGGACCCTTGCTCTGAACCGCCTCGTGTCCCGTCTTGACTATGAGTATGCGATCCAATCTGCCATCAGGGACTGGGGACAATTGCTCAAGGAGGCCTCTAGGGAGGTTCCCAAGGACCACCCGTCCGATGCAGAGGCCCCGCCTTTCATCGTTCTCTGAACTCTCGTGATTACCACGCCACGGAAAAAACCCATGAGCGCAACCGCCCGTGAGGGCAAGCGATAACAAAGACTCCTTCGGGCGAGGTGCATAGTGGTTCCATGCAGGTAGACTCCGAGTTGCTGAGTTCGCTGTACACGGCCCGTCTTCAGAAGCTCAGACAAAGGGCTGAAGAGTGCGGAATCTCGAAGAGCGGCTCGGTAGAGGTTCTCCGGGCCAAACTGATTTGCGAAGAGGTCATTCCAGACCTCGATTTATCGTGGGAGAGTATCCAAGCGATGTCCCACAAGGAGACTGGGGGGATCTTGAAGGTTTTCGGCATCAAGTCTTCAGGTTCCCACAAAGAGAGGCGCCAGCGTCTCTGGCTCCACCTCAATTACGACTCTAGGAGGCTTACCATCGAATATCTTGCTGAGATGGGTCGCGACGACCTGCACGAGCTCTGCAAGAGACTCGAGTTAGACTTGACGGGGAACAGGACCGTGCTCATGGGAAGGGTCGCTGGAGTTCTGACTAGTCAGGTCAACGGCTGGGGGCGCATCAAGAGGAGCCTGAGGAGAAATGGACTCCAAGCTCCGATGTTCGAGGCACCACAGACTGAGGAAACCGCTGAAAGTCCAGTCGAGAGGCCAGCGCAAGACGTCGACTTCCAAGCGTTGCCAACGAAGGCGGTGATCGAGGACGCGAGGGACTCCCTAGTGCTAGGAATAGACAAACAGACAGCCTCAGTGCAAGGCGACTTGTTGACTATCCAGGTCCGGGTCGAGGACCTTGAGCGGATGGTAGGAACCATTCTGAGGGGCCATGGCGGAGCATGGGGCCAAGAGGAGAAGGAACTCCTCCTCCGCTTAGCTAGGCGCAGGGGGTGGCCTCTAGACGAGCGGTTCGTCAGGCACAGGGTACTCATGGTCGCTACAAACATCGCCGAGGTCAAGGGCGCAGCGATGGACTCCGTAATCACAGGAATAGGAATCAGCGAGGACACCGGGTCCACAATAGAGAGAATCAGGAACAAGTTGGCCGAAGTCGAGTCGCTCATCCTTGACGGGGACGCCTAGCCATCTTGCAGTAATTGGAAGAATCCGAACCGGGGCTCGTGGATCTCTCCACTGATATCTCTGAGGTTCTCAATCGCATCCTCGGCCTCTTCTCTCAATGCTCCCGCTGATGTGCAGGCACCCACTAGGGAGTCGTAATCCACTAATTCGTCCCCTTTGGATGAAAGCAGATCGAGAATCACCTGGCGGGCATCGACGGGTCCGGTTAGCGACTCTGTCTGTTCTGCTGGTTGGGTCTGCTCTGGCTCCGGTGCCGGAGCGACAGACTCCAAGGAGTCCGTTCTACCACTTGCTAGCGAGAGCGCCTGCAGCACGCCAACACGGTATCCCTCGGAATCGAAGTCGGCGTAGTGCCCTCTGGAGAGGATCAGGCCGTCCACCAGGTCTGGCGGAACGCCTGCTGCTTCCAGAGCAGCTGGGTTCAGTTCGCTCTCCATCGACGTGGAGTGCGCATCGAGGCGTCTCAGGGTCGCATCTGCCGCCTCGACCAACCAACTCTTGTAGCGATCCTTGTCAACGACTGTGAAGTCCTCGGCACGTATCGAGGTGAAAATGCCACCGTCCTCTGACTCGAACCACCGCGCCCGACCGACCATAATCAACAGGAAGCGATCTCCTGACTCGAATCTGGCCAACAGCTCCTCGGTGTCGGCATGAAGCTCAGGCTGGAACGACGCCACGTCGAAGTAATGGGCGCCGGTAGGGTCCCTGATTTGGCCAGAGTAATACGGGCCGCTATTTCCCTCGCGGCGCTCAATCCTGTCGATGACACCCCCAACAAGGGAACGATTGACCTTGGCCCCCAGTTTGGTGACGACGAAGGATGGCTCGTACTCTCCTGTACCCTCTTCGATTAGAGAAGCCTCAGCGAACTCCTGCGCGAAGATTCTCACCGCGCTCTGCCGAACCCGTTTCCGCGTGGTCTGGGCTATCATAGTAACACACCCCATTTCTGTATGATTTCCTGAGCAGCCTCGGAGGGGCTAGACGCCTCGAGCTCCGCTGTGTCCGCTAGCACCATCGCCCCATAATCGTCAACTATGGTGCGGCCATGGACGACCATTGCCCCAGAAAGCACCCTAGTCTTCAGTGAGGCGATAAACCCGTCCTGACCCTCGCTTGCGATTTGGTCTCTCACCCCGTCCATTCCAATGCCCAGAAAAGCCTCCGCCGGCTCTCTCGACATCAGGAGCGAGGCGTTCGAGACGCCATTGTCAATGACGAACCTGAGGCGCAGGTCCTCATGCCCACGTTGGGGGCCATGCTCCATGCAGGCACTGTCCCGAAGGACGCGGCGACACTCCGGACAGCGCTCGACGATGCCCGAGTCGGGCCGGACCGCAACGACCGTTCCCAATGTCCTAATCCCTCTTCTTGAGCCCCCGTTGACTATGTCAGTGAGGTCCAAATCGATCCAGTGGCCCTCTGGGTCAATCTTCTTCCAAGGTGGGTCGGATAGATCGATGACCTGTTCAATCTGGTCAATCACGAGGTCAGGGGAACCCTGCCAGAACTGGACTCTGCCTCCCTCTATGTGTATGAAATCTCCCGGCTTTGGGTCGAACTCACACCATGCGGTCAGCCTGCACCTACCGCTGGGATCGATGACATCTCCACTGCGGACCACTCTCTGTAAGCCATCTTTGCCATCGAAGGTCCTCTGGTTCCATGACTCGACCTGAAGGGTGACCTCTACGTCTCTCATACCATTCCTGAGGTCGGCAATCGTGGACTTCGATGAAGCAGAGAGCTCGCTCATGTTGGGGAATGCGGTGTCGTGGTATGGCTCGATGACAGTTCCATCGCTGATGTTGATCTCCGGAGTATCCCTGAACTTACGAACCGAGGCTCCAACTATCTTGACCAGTGAGCCCTCCTGATGCTCGAACGGCACCCAAGAGAGGAACCCAATGCTCCCACTGGGGTCGGCAAGACTTCCCCTGACGACGTCGATCTGTCCACTCCCGTCACGTTTGACTATGACGTCAGGCTTGGAGGTCAGTATCCTCGCGACCACGTTCACGTAGCCCTCTATCTCCGATGCCTTGGAAATGCTAAGCGGCTCGTCGTTGATCTGGGGGGCTGCTGCCCCGCCTTCCCTGAGAATGGTGACTCTGGTTGTTCGGTTGATGTTCAAAGAGCGCTTGTCGTTCCACTCGTTCACAGAGGCACCCTCGAGCCTGACAATCGAGCCGGGAGCGAGACTCTCACTCTTCTCCCCCCAATCCTTGAAGTCCCAGCGCTCCCTTTTGGAACTCGACTCCCATGGGTTATCTTCGATCCAACCGAAGGCGACCTGACGCTCCTCGCCCTTGACTGTCTGGATCCGGGGGGTGTAGGTCACGACGGCGACTTCGATGGATACGTTCTTGTCGTCGGCGCCTAACTCGGAGAATCTGTTGACCTTCTTCTCCGCTCGAACGGGTGCCGAGATTCCAGAGGTGATCTCCTTACCCGTGGCCGCTTGGAACTTCCTGATGACCGAGCGCAGGGCGTCCTCGGGAGGAATTAGGAACTCCTCCTCGTACCTCGCGAACTCCTTGCCGATACCATCCTCATCGGCTTCGGGGCATTCTTGCATCACAATAGCAATCTGGTTTGCATATATTCCTTCTGTCATGGTCTCACCTGTATCAGTGGATGGGTGCTGAGCCTATTTCAACCACCGATGCGAAAGACCGGGATGACACACGACGTGACGTTGTTCGGGAAACGATTGTCGGTGCATGTTGGGGTAGACGTGGCACCTCATTACCTCCGGAGACGCGAGTTCGAATCGACGGTCTTTGAACGTGTCCATGACGTTACTCCTGCTGACCGACGCGATTTTCTGCATCGCCCCGCCTGAAGGTACGATGACAGGCAGCGATGTGTGCCGATTCGGGATATTGACAGCCTCTGACCGGGCGAGCGCGGGAGACTACGATGACCTCAGCGGACCGGCCATAGAGCGCTTCCTAGAAGCGGCGCTTACCTCTCCGTGGGAGGTGCTTCGAAGGGTCGTTGCAGACGAACAGGATGCAATCGAGGCGGCGCTGGTGGAACTTCTGGACACTGAGGGTTGCTCGGTGGTCGTGACCACGGGGGGAACGGGGCCGGCACCAAGGGACGTGACCCCAGAAGCCACGGAGTCAGTCTGTGAGCGGATGCTTCCCGGCTTTGGCGAGCAGATGCGCGCAGTTTCTCTGAAGCACGTGCCAACTGCTATACTGTCCCGCCAGACCGCTGGGATTCGTGGATCCTCACTGGTTCTAAACCTCCCAGGCTCGCCACGCTCAATCCATGAGATTCTGGATGAGGTCTTCGCAGCCGTACCCTACTGCGTAGATTTGATTGGCGGGCCGTACATCACCACAGACCCCGCCATGGTCGATGCCTTTCGCCCGCCCCACGCCAGACGCGAATGATTCATCTGGATAGCCGGACTCGCCCGGACATGGCGAAGATAAAGACCGGTGTTAGCAACAGCGATCGGGGGAACGACGAGATCCGAGGGATTGAGGTTACGCTCGACTTCACCCAAAACGCTCTCGCTTCCCTGCTCTACTGCCAGGGCGAGACCCACGTCCTCGTGTGTATCACCAAGGCGACGTCCCTGCCTCGCTGGTTCCCACGCGATGCCGACCGAGGGTGGGTGCACGCAGAGTACTCGCTCCTGCCGGGCTCGACTGATACTAGGTTTCGCAGGGAGCGCAGCGGAGCCAAGGGAAGGACCCATGAGATTGAGCGACTGGTCGCCCGCTCCATGCGCGGCGCTGTCGACTTAGATCAGCTGGGCCCGGTCGCTCTGACAGTTGACTGCGACGTCCTCAACGCCGACGGGGGGACTCGGTGCGCTTCTATCACGGCTGCCAACATCGGCCTCAGACTGGCCATTCGTAGGCTCATCGCATCCGGCGAGTGCCTTCCCGCCGACCTCAGGCTATCCAGGGATGATGTCCGCAAGGGCGTGGCGCCACCAGTGCTCTCCGAAGAGAAGCAAGCAGAGCACGAGTCGGCCGTCATGGCCAACGACGTCGCTGCCCTCAGCGTCGGAATGGTCGGAGGTGAAGTCAGAACTGACTTGGATTATGACTTGGACAGCAATGCCGACGTCGATATGAACGTCGTGATGACTAGCGATGGCGGCTTCGTGGAGGTCCAGGGGACCGGAGAGGAGGCTACCTACACGAGGGAGGAGCTTGATGCCATGGTCGATGCCGCAACGGCTGGCATCGCCAAACTTCACACTCTACAAGCTAGTGTTCTGGATGATGCCAGTTGAACGGAGCAGCAGCCATCGGCCAAGCCACCATGATGGGCATGCGAAGAGTGGTGGGACTGGCCGGACTTGAACCAGCGGCCTCCGCATCTTCAGTGCGGCGCTCTCCCAACTGAGCTACAGTCCCGTAGCGTTCCCGCTAGTATGGTTCCGACTTCAAGCCTTCCGAGACTGAATTAATCTAGGAAGCGTTGTCCTCGTCCTTTTTCTCATCGGATGACATCATCTTGCCACCTTTGCTTGAACTCTCCTTGACTGCCGGCTTCTTGGCCGGCTTCTTCGTTGTCTTGCCATGCTCCTCTTCGAGTTGCGACTTCCTAGCCGCAGCAGCATCCTCCTCCTTTTGTTTGAGTTCCTCGGGATCCATGCCAGTCTGAGCGGCGAGCTTGGCCCTGCGATCGTCACGGGCGCGGATCTCCAGCAGCCGCTGTCTCGCCTTGTCATAGTGCTGGAGCATGTACATCGCGTCGTGCTCGAGCAGGGGAGAGTCCGAGATGATCGTGATGTCCATCCAGTCTCCTTCCTCAGCGAGGTACTCGGCAAATGGCTCGAACTTCAGGTCCGACTTCTTAATCTGGGTGTAATGCAGGGCGTTCCCCATCCTGTGCTCGACTCCGGCGAAGTGGCAGTAGAAGGTCGAGCCTCCGAAGGTTTCCCTAGCTTGGTCGAACAACTCCGCATAGTCCTCACTGGTTCTCAGTCTCCCGTGCCCGCGCGCGTGTATGTGACCCATATTGAGGACCGGGACAGTTCCCTCGACATGGTTGCAGACCTCTAGGACCTCCTCGACGGTGCCCCATAGATCCTGTTGTCCTGATGTCTCGACGCCCACCAGCGACGGCTCGGCCTCGTGAACCCAGGGGAATGCTGCGTAGTCCTCCTCCTCCTCGGCGTCCCCCCAAACCTCTCTGACCCTGTCCACCACTCCTGCGAGAACGTTGGCGACCTGCTCGTTCGTCTCCGAGCCCGGCTCATTGTCGCCGTAAGGGCCGACGTGAAAAGTGAGGTGCCTAGCGTTGATGATCTTGCCAGCCTGCAGGCTTGTCTCCATCTTGGAGAGGGTCCTGTTCCGTTCTCTCGTGCTGCCTAGGAGCTCGGCATAGTAGGGTCCGTGCATGTTCATTTCAAAGTCTGAGTTCCACGACAATATCCCTGCCTGCCAGTATTGGTCGAAGTGCTGTGGTTGGATAGTTCGGACTGTCTGGACCTCCATCGCGTCGAGTCCGAGGACGGTGATGTCGTCCATGCCCTCGACTATCGTCCTGCCCTTGCAAGAGAGAGGTACTCCAGCCGGTCCTAGTTTGATTGGCATCCCCGTGTTCCTCGCAGGTCGGGCCGAATGGGTGCCCCTTCAAAAGGGGTATCCGTTCGACGGGTGCAAATACCGGTTATTCAGTCGGTTCCTGCCCTAGCAGCTTTTTCCAATCCCAGTTTACCAGAGCCTGAGAGGGGGAGTTTGCACAGGAAGGCTGCCAGCCATGACTCTGAGTCCATCGTCGCGCTCGTGTGGACCTCGGTGGATCCTAGCGCGTGCTCGACGCACGCCTTGCGAGTTCCCGGCTCGTAGCTGCAGACTATGGGTACGAGCCCCCTGTCCCTGACACTGGAAAGGAGGGACTCGGGCTCGATGCCCTCGAGGTCGGCGATCGCCCCCAAGGCATCGGACTCGAAGAACAGGAGGTGAATCTGCCGAATTCGCTCAATCACAGACCCCCAAGCCTCGGCTAGAAGTTCCGGGCTATCGGGCATGCCGACTACCATCACCGAGCGGCTGCCCTCCAGCTCCGCGAAGGCCATCGAGGCCCCCCAGGCGCCCCGAGGAGCATCCCCCTCGAGGACAGTGGAGGAGGAGTTCACCAACCAGTGCGCCGAGTCGAGCGCGGCTCGCCAGTCCAGAGCCCCCTGATCCATCGTATCGAAGCTGGTGCTCCCTTCCGGACTAACGTGCACGGCGATTGCCCCAATCTCGGCCGCAGCTGATAGAACCACCGAGGCTCGGTCGCTCCTATCCGGGCGGCCGAAGCCCACGATGCGCACTGCGCCGGTTCCCACAGCGGACGCTCCGGCCGTGCCGTGATGAGTATTGCCTACTCAACCTTCCACCTTAGGAGGGCGATGGCACCACCCAGCCCGACCAGTTGCTGACCGGCATCATGGTCGATGGAGCTTTGGATGACACTGCCTCGGGAAGCCTCGACTTGGGAGGCGATGACCTCCCACCTAACCCTTGAGGAGTCGTCGCTAGAGCGCAGCATCGAGGCGACTATGACCAGCGTCTCCACGGCGCCCTGCTGGGCAGCGTCAGCCACTGAATCTATTCCGTAGGTGACCGAGCCCTCAGTCGAGATCCGCTTGAGCCCTTCTTCGATGGCACGAATCTGCTGAACCAACGCGTGCTCGCCCAGCAAGGCATCAGCCAGCCCCTCTGCTAGGACCTCGTTGGCAGCCGACCTCCCACCAATCGAAGTGGCTGCGTTGATGATGCTGTTCTGCGCGCCCAAGGCCCTCAGTTGAACCTCGAAACTTTCGCGTGACATGCCTGGCCCACACAACACCAGCGGCATGGTATCGGGGAACACCAGGCGGATCTCCTTGGCGACGCGCTCGAAGAAACCTCGCCGGACGCTGGTCGAGTCCCCCTGGCGCTTGCCACCCCCACGCATGGTGAACTGTGAGACATCCCTGATTCCGTGCGCTGCGATCTCGAAGACCGACACCTCGTCAGATTCGATGACGAGCAGCCCAGCCTTGGCGCGCCGACCGGCTACTAACGACTCCTTGAGCAGTGACAAATCAGCAGCGGGGAGTCCACCCTCTCGGGAGACCTCAATCTCGTCGCCGACGCCGATGACGTGAGTGTGGTGGCTGCCGATGTCGATCTTTGCCTCTTTGATTGTGCCGTGGACGCGCAGGTTGTCAGTAAATGGCTGAAAAGCAGTCTCCATCGCATCGAGTAGGACCCACATCGGCTTGCGCTCCGCGCTCCTAGCCCTGCCGCCCTCTCGCGTCCCAGTCATCGAGTCTCGGCGATGCGAGAGCATCCCGATCAGCGATCCCGGACGACAAAGTTGAGCCAGCACCCATAGGTCGTCATCGCTCTCGACCCTGAGTCGAACCCCCTCGTCCAGCCGCTTGACTCGACGCACCTAATCACAACCTAGACGAAGGCCCCAGTGGGCCTACCGCCCTCCAATGTTCACGTCTAGAGTTGCTGACCTAGTGGGTAGCCCGAGCATCTTCATCATGTGACCTCGACGAAGCGCCCCCCTTGAAACCTTCATCGCTGAGAACACGCAGGGCCGCCTAGTGAACGAGCCGGCATACTGGGGCATCGCGGGGTGCCCAATCTCCCACTCCCTCACACCTAGGCTGTTCTCCATCGTAGGCGCCCATCTCGGACTAGTGGGACCCGAGCAGGTGTTCATTGAGGCTGACGGTATCGATGAGTTCGAGAGCCAAGCAGCGAATTTGAAAGGCGAGTTGTGGCTCTCCTGCACCGCCCCCCTCAAGCACTCTCCACAAGGCAGACTGGGCGTCTCTGGTCCTGAGGGTGTGAACGCGATCAACCAGTTGAAGCGGGCAGGAGGGAAGTGGAGCGGTACCAGCACAGATGGTGTCGGCTTCGTCGCCACATGCCGTCATACCGGAACGGAGCCTCGCGATTCGGTACTACGCATGCGCGGCGGCGGCTCCGCTGCACGTGCCATCGCCGCAGCTTGGGCGTCCGAGGGAGGGCGAATAATCTCTGTGAAGGGAAGAAGAAGTCTGGTCAGCGGACCTTGGGATGATGCGGTCATCGGTGAAGGTGAGGCGGATATTGCAATCGACTTGGACACGGCTCCGGGTGGGGGCGAGTCGAGGGATTTGGAGGCGAACACGGAGGTGTCCATTTCCTACGGGCCGGGTGCCGGCTCGGACGAGTTCGCCGTAATCATGGTTGCCGCGCAGCACCTGATGGCTTGGAAGAAGTTGTTCGCACCGGGGAGGGCAACGGACCTGCCGCCCCTGCAAACGGTCCTCGACGCGCTGTGACTGGTCTATCACAGCGGAATGTTGCCGTGCTTCTTCGGTGGCACCCACTCGCGCTTGGAGAGCAGTGGCCTGAGCGCACTCACGAGGACTCTGCGCGTGTCACTCGGCTCGACGACATCGTCGAGCCAGCCATGTCGTGCCGCCACATAGGGGTCACCGAACTTCTGCCGGTACTCGCGCACGAGCTCCTCGTGCATCGCACCGCTGTTCTCCGCCTTGGCGAGCTCGGCACGGTGGATGATGTTGACAGCCCCCTCGGCCCCCATCACCGCGAGCTCGCCGGTTGGCCAAGCGACGTTGTAGTCAGAGCCAAGGTGCTTGCAACTCATCGCCAAGTAGGCCCCACCATACGCCTTCCTAGTGACCACGGTCAGCTTGGGAATGGTCGCCTCGGCGTAGGCGTACAGCAGCTTGGCGCCGTGCCTGATGATTCCGCCCCACTCCTGCACGGTTCCCGGAAGGAAGCCCGGAACGTCTACGAAGGTGATGATTGGGATATTGTAGCAGTCGCAGGTGCGGATGAATCTGGCCGCCTTGACCGAGGCGTCGATGTCGAGGCATCCGGCGAGCACAGAGGGCTGGTTGCCCACGATTCCAACCGAGTGCCCATCGAGCCTAGCGAAGCCTATGACAACGTTCTCGGCATAACTGGGGGCGAGCTCCAGGAAGCGCTTGTCATCCACGACTTGTCCAATCACCTTCCTCATGTCGTATGGCTGATCCGAGTCCTGCGGCACGAGCTTGCCCATGCCCTTGCACTTGCGGGACCACTTGTCCCCCCCTCTGAGCACGGCCGGCTCGGCTAGGGTGTGGTCAGGTAGGTATGAGAGGATCTCTGCTGCGAAGTCGAAGGCACTACTCTCGCTATCTGCAACCAGGCAGGCAACCCCGCTCCTGCTTGCATGCTGCTCCGCACCCCCTAGCTCATCCTCGTCAAGCTCGCCCTCGATTATCTCGGGGATGGTGTACGGGCTACGCATGAACATGCGGCCGCGCTCCGAGCCGAGTATCACGAAGTCAGAGAGGCCGGCCGCGAGCGCACTTGTCCCAGAGACCGTGCCGAGCACGATCGAGACCATGGGCACACGACCCGAGCAGGCGACAAGGATGTCGAGCAGCTCCCCGGTCGAGCCCAGCGAGGTCACGCCCTCATGGGCTCGTTGGCCATCGCCATCCCAGATCCCTATAATCGGCAGTTGCGCCTTCTCAGCGAACTCGGCTACCTTGGAGATCTTCTTGGCGTGCATTTCCCCCATCGTGCCGGAGAACACCGAGTAGTCCTGGGAGAAGCAGACCACACGCCTTCCGTCGATCATCCCGTGACCGGCTACCACGCCGTCACCGAGGGGAGTATGCATGTGCATGCCGTGGTCCCCGGAGCGATGCCGGACGAATGCATCGACCTCGACGAACGAGCCTTCGTCCAACAACTCACCAATGCGCTCACGAGCAGTCCGAGCCCCCGCCACACGAAGCCTCTGCACGACCTCCCGATCCCCTGGGGACCGGGCGTCCATCCTCTTCGCATCGAGTTCGTCGCTCGGTGTGGTGCCCGCCATGCCCGACCCAAGCGCAAGCCGGTTCATCAGCAAACCGGAGGCGACTCATGATCTAGAGAAGGGCGGGTTCTCCCCCACTAGGTCATTCGCCCAGCCTTCGGCCACCGCCTCGCGTCCCCCACCCACCGAGAGCAGGTGGTGCAGTTTGACGAGCCCAGAGCCGGGCGGGCACAGTGAGCCGTGGCCGATGATTCCCATCTCCTGCTGCTTGCGGCCCTTTGAGTAGACGTTCATGTTGATCGGGCCGTGGATGGTCTGAGCGACCACGACGACTACCCCTCCCTGAGCGCAGTGGTCCTCCAGTATCACCCTTAGGCGGGTGTTCTCGAGACTGTCCTCCTCGGGGTCCGAAATCGGTAGGTGTCCAAGGCCAGTGCCGTGGAAGAGGAGCGCGTCGAACCCCGCGTCAATTGCCGCCTGCACCATGTCGGGCTGCAGGTGCGCGTCAGAGATGAACTGGGCGATGCGGACTGACTCGTCGAACAGCATCGGGCCAATCGCCTCCACCCTCGCGTCGTGCGCCTCAGGCTCGTGGTCTATCGACGCGCCTTCCTTCGTGAGGTCGATGTGGGCGAGTGCCTCCTGATTAATCGGCTTGAAGGCATCTCTACGGGAGGAGTGGTACTTGCGGCAAGCGCACCCGGGGAGGACGGCGCACCTGCCGTCCGATGACTCGGCGTGTAGGATGGCCACAGCGGAGTCACGGTATCCTGAGGGTTGCGGGCCGTAGGCGGCCCAGTGGACGGCGGCGATTAGGTTCTCCGAGGCATCAGAGGAACCCCTGTCGGGAGAGCGCTGCGATCCGGTGAGCACAATCTTTCCAGGTGGTCTGCCGCCCTGTCCGGACCAGCCGTACGACATAGCGGCCGCAGTCAGGTGCAGGGTGTCGGTGCCGTGCGTAATGACGCACCCTACCGCGCCCTCGGCGAACGCCTCCTCGGTCGCCCGCAGCATTCTGTTCCAGTGGCGTGGCCGCAGGTCGTCGGACCACATGTTGCCGAGCTTGACGGCGCGGATGCGCGCAACCCCCCTCAGCTCTGGAACGGCATCGAGCAGCTCGTACGGATCGAACCTCGCTGTTACCGCTCCGGTCGCGTAGTCGACCTTGCTGGCTATCGTACCCCCTGTGTGGATGAGATGAACCAGCGGGAGCGACTCGTCTTGTGGTACCGTGGGAACGGTTGGCTCCTCAATCGTGGGCATCTCCTCAATCAGTTCGAACGTATCAACGTAGGACTCGGGGAAGGAGACGTTGTACCCGTTCTGGAGTTTCACAGTGATCAGCTTTGGGCCCGAGGGAGGCAGAGCGAGACCGAGGTGCTCCACCTTGCCCGACCAGGTCTTGACGACCAGCCTCACCGGCGTCCCGGGCTCCGGCCACTCCTCCATCAGTTTCGGGTGGGGCACCTACCCAATGAAGAACTCGCAAGGGATATTCCCGAGTCATTATAGACAAACCCTATTGCCGCAACAATGGAATGCGTCGTTTTCCATAGCAGGTTTAATATTTACACCATTCTCTCTAGGGGCATGCTCAGCGTAAGCCGGAGGCAGACGGCGACCGCCCTTTTGCTTGCGGCCCTGATGGCTTCGGCACCCCTGCTCGCCATTCAGACATCCAAGCTGAATCGAAACGCCGAGCTCGATGATGTCAAATCACCGCTGATGACGATTACTCATGCGGACTGCGTGACTGCGAACATCACTATTTCGGAGGCCTACCCAGGAAGCAGTAACTGGTTCGAGCTGTCAAACTCCGGGTCGACGTGCGACCTCGGCGGCTGGCACGTCTCCGACCACGACCAGCAGGACAGCGGTAACGACGGCAGTGAGATCAGCAACGGGACCACCATCGACGGCAGTGGCTTCCTCTCCCTCAGCTACGGCACCGACTTTTCCTTCTATATCGACAGCGACGAGGAGGGGCTCTATCTGGCCGCCCGTAACGTCGACTCGGACGACGCTGACCTCATGGTCGAGTGGGACGCCGACAGCAGGGACGGCTACGGTTGGGACTCCGGCAGGGACGGCTCGTTCGAGATGTGCGGCTCCACGTACGACTGGAACGAACCCAACGAGACAACGGCTGGCAGCGCCAACATGTGCAACGGCGATCCAATCGTGCTGTACACCCTCGATGGCGACTCTTGGGAAGAGAACCCCGACTCGGTCGAGTCCTCGACCGCAGAGATGGCCTGGAACACGCAGCACCTCTTGAGCGGAGCGCAGTACTACATCTACTACTCATGGAGTACCGCCGCGGCAACCGACTCGGGGGAGGAATACTTCACGGCTGATGGCAGCGATGTGACATTCGAGCTCAACTCGGTAAATGGTTGGACGTGCTACGTCGAGATCTACGCTTACATCCAGGACAGCTCGGGCAGCACCATCGAGTACTACGACAGGGAGCTCGAAGTCGAGTCATGCCCCGACGCCTCCAACCTCATCACCATCGGCGGCACCAATACCATCCTCGACTTCGGGAACTCCTACGCCCTCTCCTCCGGGTCGAACAGCATGAGGTTCGGGATGTACAACCCGGTAATCGACATGAACTACAACCTGCTCGTGTTCGTCAGAGCAGACGACGAGGTCATCACTCTGTTCGAGTCTGACTTCACTGTCGACGCTTCGCAGACGCTATTCATACCTTGGTCGATTACCCTCGAGGGCCACGAGTGCGACATCGAGGTAGAGTTACACCTCAACATACAGGTGAACTCCTACGTTTGGGTCAGGTCGAAGCTGCAGATATATGGTAGCGATCTCCTGATTGCCCCGTGCGACGGGACCACCGGGGACCCAGTCGAGATCATCACTCTGCAGGCCAGGGACTCGCCGACCGCCTCGTGGGCAGACCCCCCCGAGGACCTCGAGATCGGCGACTGGGAGTTCAGGTGGGATCTGGGGCAAGCGACCAGCGGCCAGGAGGTGAAATTCCACTACAACTACTACAGCCCGACCTCGGGCAGCGAGAAGGTCTTCGAGGATCGCAGACTGGTCAACGACGACTATGTCTACTTCGACGTGACCGTCGACGAGTTCGGCAGCTACCGCTACCTCGAGGCCTACTTCTACCACGTCTCGGTCCTCGGGATCGAGACCCTCGCCGACTACTATTACGAGAGCTTCGACGTCATCGGCTACGTCGACGGCGGCGACGTCGAGTCGTTCGCCTTCGATGCCGGCAATGACACCGAGGAGCTGGCCAACGGCACCACCACGATGGTCTGGAACATCACCGACCTCGAGGACGGCTACGACTACATGCTGGAGTGGGTGACCAGGGTCGACGGCAAGTACAGGCACTACGACATCCACGAGTGGAACACCGGGACCGATGCCGCGCTGGAACTTCACTGGGACCTCACCCGCGCCGGGTCAGTGTGCGACGTCGACGTCTTCGCCTACCTATACGTGAAGACCGTCAACCAGGACTGGCACGATGCGGACAGGGAGAACTGGCACCAGGTCGACTCGTACAGCCGGTACTACGACCCGACGTGCTCGGGCCAGGCCGAGGAGTACGAGGCGGTCACGCTCAAGATTTTCGATCCATCACACGCCCCAATCGATGACATGAACTGGACACTGTCCCTAGACGCCTTCGACCAGTCCGGGCAGGAGATCGACTTCCTCGCAGTGGGGGATGTCCTCATCTTCGACGGCGACTGCGGCCCCATAGGGACATGCTCCTCCATCGGTACCCTAACGGCCAACAGCTCTGTAACCATCAACCCAAGCAACCTCACCGATGCCAACGGGGACGGGATCCTCGAGCAATACTTCAACCTCTATCAGTTCGAAAACTTCGACGACGACGACGTCTATTCCTTGCAGCTGACCATCCAGGCCGAGGACTTCCCCGCGCAGACGTTCAACTACACAAACGAATATGCCGAGGGCTTGGACATCGGCATGTCCGTGAACGCTAACGACTACTGGGAACCTGGGCTTTGGACCGAGGTCCCCGACAGCCTCGAGCCGGGTCGCTACCAGATGCGCTGGGACCTGGACCTCGACGACGGCACCCCCTACCACCTGTACGACTCCAACTACCAACCCTACAGGGGGTACACCTCATGCCACTACTGGAAGCAGGACACCTCCGACTACGAGTACGACGAGTGCTACAGGTACGGCTGGAACGACCAGGATGTCACGGTCGGCGAGAGCCGCAGGTTCCTGGGCGGCGAGGCCGAGGCATTCCACTGGAACCTCACGGTCAACTCCTTCGGGTGCGACCTCCGCACCTACTACTACGTCCAATTCGACGCCAAGAGGATGGGCGACCAGACCATAGAGAGCGAGAACCAGTACATCGACGTGGAGGACAGGCCGCTGGCCTGCGACGCGGACTACCAGGCCGGGGGCCAGGAGGGCTCGGCATTCGCCGACTCGACGCTCTCGACGGGCGATGCGCACACCTGCGCGGTTCTGGACAACGGCTCGGTGGCGTGCTGGGGCGACAACGAGTTCGCGCAGCTAGGAATCCCTGAGGAAATCACCCCAATCGACTGGTCCTTCGAGTGCCCGCCCCCTGGGCTTATGGACGATGACAGTGGTGATGGGTACAGCAT
>JAPYUP010000011.1 GCA_029940695.1 Candidatus Thalassarchaeaceae archaeon | reverse complement strand
ATCGAACTCCAATAGCGGTAGCCTCCGGCAGGATCAACCGGATTTCGCGTGAGCGAATCACTGATCCAGCAGGAGTGTGTAGTGTGTCACAAGTGTCACTATATTGGAAAATGGCGCAGATGCACTTCATTGAAAATCGAATGAAAAATTATCTGCTTCTTGCACCCCCTGTTCGGGGGTCAAGTCGTATTGTGGTTAACCTCCTCAACCACGAACAAGTTCGTGGCCGCACTGCCTCGGCAGCGTCCTGCGTGATGGAGGACGTCACGGCACCTTGGTGCTCGATCTCCAACGCCTGCTGGACGCAGCGTCCTGCCGACCTTCATGCGGTTTAAGAACGTGACGAGCGCGACTCAGTGAGGATTAGTGACAAGTGCGTCGTTCGTGGCCTCGTCACTCGGCACCGAAGAACTCACGCAGCACTGGGTGCATCTCCATGGCCTGCTCCTTCTGAATCTGCTCGTAGGTGCGCAGGATGATGCCTACGGCTAGGAGCAGTCCGGTCCCGGTGGCGTTGCCCACGGTACCCAGCAGGTCGGCACCCGCAGCCAGCAGTCCGACGAAAGCTCCGGAGAATAGGGTTACGGGAGGGATGTAGCGTTCGAGGATGCGTTCGAGAACAACCGGGTTCTTGCGGAACCCTGGAATTTGCATGCCTGTACGTTCAATCTGCTTGGCAACGTCCTTGGCGCCCATGTTGGTGGTCTCAATCCAGAACTTGGCGAACACCGTCGAGCCTGCGGTCATGAAGAACACGTAGACGAATACGTGTGTCATAATCTGCCCCAGGCTGTGGCCGTAGGCATCGCCGGTCTGGTTCAGGAGAGGTACCAACCAAGCGCCGACGCCGTTGACCATGGAGGAGTACCAGGCGAAGCCATCGGAGGGAGTGGTTGCCCCGACCTCATAGGAGCCGAACCAGTGGGCCTTGCTCCAAGCCCCGTTCCTCCCCAGTATTGGAACGGTGGAGAGGGTCGGGTGGCTCCAGAACAGGAGCGTGAACATATTGACGTTAGCCAGCAGAGCGGCCATCAGGATTACGGGGATGTTGCTGGCGTAGACTAGGCGAATCGGGTACTGCCCCCTATGCCCTCTGACCTTGCCGTGGGTCAGCGGAAGCTCGAGCTTGCTGGATTCGGCGTAGGCGACCACGAGGAACACGATGATCGATGAGGCGAGCGCCGCAATCGGATTGGCGTGATTGAGCAGCATCAGCTCAAATCCGTTCTGCGAGACCAGTTGCTGGTTGGTCGCGGTTCGTAGCGTGTAGAATATCATTGGCAGCGCGCCCGAAGGGGGATTGTCGAAGGACAGCGGAGAGCCCTCGACGCTGGGTAGGGGGGAGAGCGTGCCCACGAAGGTCGACTGGGCGACACCCGCAGCGATGAACAGGGAGATACCGCTGCCGATACCCCACTTGCTGACCAACTCGTCGAGAAGGAACACAAGTAGCGAGCCTAGGAACAACTGCGAGACGATGACGGCGTTGGCCCAGCCCACCCCGTAGTCGAGAATCATCGTCTCGGAAGGGTCAAGGAAGCCGTAGACCTGAGGGATCGACTCGACGGGGATCATAATCAGAACCAGAATCTTCTGGACGCCCTGGTAGAGTTGCTTGTCACCGGAATCTTGGAGGTCTAGCTGGATAATCTTGGCGCCCGAGAACAGCTGCATGATGATTGATCCGGTGACGATGGGGCCGATGCCTAGGTGCATAATCGAGCCCGAGGCGCCGGCCATGATGGCCCTGAACGAGGAGAACACGTCCAGCGTGGTATCTGAGAGGCCGTAGATCATCACGTTAGTCATCACGAAGTAGATGATGAGGACGAGGACCGTGGTCCACAGCTTCTGGTTGAACCTCACGTGCCCCTCCGGCTTGGTGATGCTGGGGTAGACGTCCACGAGTCGCCTCATTCCATATAGACGGCTGGCCTCCTCACCGGTGTACAACAGGCAGGATAGTGCGAGTCCGGTACCGAGTCCGAACAGGGCCACGCCAACCAGCAGGAAGCCCACTGCAGCCCGATCAACCCATCCCCAGTAGGCCAAGATGATTACGATAGCGAGCCAGAGGTAGAGCTTCAGGTACTTGCCTATGAACGGAATCTCGGTGACGCGCTCGGGCAGGTCGGTCATGGTGCCCCAGATGATGAACGCCACGTAGGGGATTGAGGTAGCAAAAAGGACCACGGCGCGAGTCTGGTCCTCTGCGACGAAGCTGTTCAGATCGTCCTTGACCCAGTAGAAGAGCGCACCCCAGTACACCGCGGCCATGATAGCGAGCCCGATAACGTTCGGTCCGCGCTTCACCATAGACTAGCCTCCCTATGTGGGTCGCTCACTCCTCTTCCCACTCGCCCTGTTCCTCATCATCACCGATGGCGATGCTACCACCGGCTGCCTCAACCTTCTCGATGGCGCGTGCGCTCGCCTCGCGGATGGTTATCTTGATGGCTCGATCTATGCTTCCCCGACCAAGGAGCTTGTCGTAGCCCATCTGGGTCAGGTCGATGGAGTCGCCTTCGGCCCGCTCGCTGACCTCGCCGATGTTGATTGACGTGTTCACGACCCGCAGGCTCGGATGCCGGTTGAAGCCGTGCATCCCCCAGTGCCCTGGCATGTACTTCAAGCGTGTCATGACCTTGTGCTTGTTCAGGCCTGCGTTGCCGCGGCCACCGCGCTTGCCAGCGCCGCGGCCCGCCTTCTTGCCACGGCCGTGGTAGCGGCTGCCACGGAACTTGTTCGTCCTTGACACCATGCACTCACCTCAGACCATCCTCGCGACCAGGTTCTCGATGTCCTTGCCGCGGAACCCAAGCGCGCCGCCGATTGAGTAGGCGCGCTTGATGCCACCCCAGCCCTGAGCCCCCCTCGGGGGGTGGAGTCTCAAAACCGGCTTGAGGCCCTCGACGGCCTTCGGAGTCGCATCGCCCGAGGCGATCGCCTTCGCGAGGGCGTCTATCGTGGAGTACTCGCTGCTGGATTTGATCACTGTGTCAGTCACGGGCTTGTCACCGATCATCCTACCGCGCTCCTTGAGGAGCGTGCTGATTGTCTCGGCGTCGACCTCGCCCCATGTGACGAAGTCCTTGGACTTCTGGAGCATGCCAGTGTAACTGGGCGTCTCGGGGAGGAAGACCGCGTGGTTGACGCGCGTCAGATTGAGCATCGCCATAGTATCACGGATTTTCTTGGTGACTCCCCGGTCGCTCCGGGCCCTAATCACTAGGTAGGTCATGCGAGCTTCCTCCCGACGGTGATTTGCAGACGTCTGCGGAGGTCATCGCTGATCTTGGTTCGACTTAGTTCGACCAGCGCGTTGAAGGTCGCCTTGGCGAAGTTGATGGTCGAGCGGGTCTGGCCGGATGAGCGAGACCAGACGTCGGAAACACCCGCGAGAGCTAGGACCCTGCGACCGTAGGCGCCGATTACTAGGCCCTTGCCCGCGGGGGCGGGCAGAAGGGTTATGCGGGTCGAGCCGGACCTGCCAGTGGTCTTGAACGGGACGCTGTTGCCTGGCCCCTCGGAGGACTCCCAAGAGCCATTGCCGCGCATCACTGGGATGAGGTTGAGTTTGGCTTGGATGATTGCCTTCTGAATGGTGCTGGCGACCTCCTTGCCCTTGCAAATCGAGAGTCCCACGTAACCATCGCCATTACCCACTGCGCACAAGACGTTGAACCTGACACGGCGACCGGAGTCGGTCATCCTCTGAATCATGTTGACGTTGAGGACGTCGTCCTCGAGGCCCGGAAGCAAGGCATCGACAATCTCGGCCTCGCGGATCGGCAACCCGGTGGCGAGCGCCTGCTCGTAGGTGAGTATCTCCCCGCTCATGACCATGCGGCCTAGGCGCGTGCGCGGTACCCATACTCGCAGTGCTGCCAGAGGGTCGGGACCGCGCCTCCGCCTCGGGCCATCGTCAGAGTGCTCGATGGGGGCCTGGGCGAGTGCTAAGCCGGGTGCGACTTGGACGGTCTCCTCTTCTGGTGCGACCTCTTCCTCTGTTGGTGCAGCCTCTTCGCTCATGCTTTCGCCCCCTCTATCGATTTCTTGGTCGTTGCCACGGCCTTGGCTAGGCTTTCGTCGATGTGCGAGCCGTTTACTCGCTCGTCGCTGGGAAGCACAGCCTCAGAATGAGGGACCTCGAGGCCGCAATCGACCATGCCCCTGAGTGCGGCATAGGTCCTGCTGCCCCTGGAGGAGGCAGCCAGACCGATGTCGAGAATCGCCTCGCTGTGACCAGCGGCAAGAGCGGACCTCGCGAGAGCCATTCCTGCTAGGTAGCAGGCGGGCACCGACTTGCGAGAGGCGTCGGATGGCCACTTGTGCTTGTCGACAAGAGTCTTGCCCGTGACCGAAGCCAACACCCTGTCACCTCCGGCGTCGAAGGAGACAAGTTGGCATGTGACCTGAGTGTTGGAGACTCGGACGACTGCGCGAGGAAGTCCCCCCCTCAGCATCCTCATCCTCCTGTGGTAGTCGGTTTCAGCGTTACGGCGACGCTTGAAGCGCAGTCGGTGGCTCCGTCCTCGTACCATCACTGCTCACCCCCAATAGATATCCCCTCGAGTTCGAGGTTGCTCCTCATGTGGGCAATCGAGCGGTAGGATCCGCCCTTCGCCTTGAGGTAGAAGTGCCTGTATTGGGACGGGGTAATGGATTTCCCTTCCCTCAATTCCCTGAGTACCCTCCGCTGCGCCCTTATCCGAGTCATCCAGCGCTGCTTCCTCGGGCTGCGGGCGTTTGCACTGCCACTCCTAGAGCCCTGACCCTTGCGACGGCCCTTCGATTTCTGCTGTGAGGCCTTGCGGGCCCTCGACCGGCTGGTTCCGACGATTGGCTTGGCCGTGATAATCCCGGAGTCGATGAGGCTGCGCACGTCCTCATTCTGGACGGCGTCGGCGACCTCGTCCAAGTAGTCAGGGTCGATCCTGACTCTGTGTATGCCGACGACCCTCCCCTCTCTCTTCGAGAAGATCTGGGCAGCCATCCGCTTCTGGTTGGTAATCATCATTGCATGTCCCCCTTGCGCACAATCGGGCGCCGGTTCAGAATGCGTAGGCCGAGATCATCAGCGCGGTCGTGGATTCTCGAGCGCTTCCTGTTGCCCACGCCAGCGCCGATCCTCACGGCCTGGAGCTCGGGGTTGAGTCCGTCCAGTTCGTTTGAGTTATGGACAAGGACCTCCTTGAACCCCGAGGGGTGGAGGCCGCGAGCTGCGGCGACCTTGCCGTAACCGACCCTAGCCATTGGGGCGCGGTACTTCCTGTTCTGCCTCATCTTGGAATCCTTGCCCTTCGGCTTACGGTAGCCGGTCTTGGACAGGCGTCGGTAACGGAACCACTCTTGGCGCCTGAAGGTGGGTTGCTTCTTGCTCTGTGCCGCGCGCATGTCGAGAGCCGCCCGCGTGGCATCGTCGAGGACTGGCTTCTGTCGCGAGGTGTGGAATTCTTCCCACTCCTCGAAGTCACCCTCGTCCTCATAGTGGTCGTTATCGTCTTCCTCGAAGTCATTCCCCTCTTCATCTATGATATCGGGTGTCTTCTCGGGTGGCGCTTCATCATGCTCGACCTCTGAGGGTGCCTCCTCGGCATCGGTCAGGCGCGCAACGAGCTCGCTCTTTCTGCCCGAGACGGGCAGCTCGCGCTCGCGCAGCAGGTCCTTGAGCTCGGCCACGGTCAATTCATCGTACGCCATTTCTTCACTTCCTATGCTCCCTTGGACACGATGTACACACCATCTTGGAAGACCCTCGGGTCTCGATTCTTGATCTTACAGGCTCGCTCTATGTTGGCTGCTGTTTGACCGACTTTCTCACGGTCGGCACCCATGACGAAAACATCGGACCTCCCTTTGACTTTGACCTCGACCTCCGCAGGCGACCATGGGAGGCTTGCGACCCTCGGAACCTTCTCGCCTAGCAAGTTGGTGATGGTGAACTCGTTACCCTGGACCTTGAGGGACATAGGGAAGTGGCTGAAGACCGCCTTGAGGCGGTACTCGAAGCCCTCGTCGAGGCCCTTGGCCATGTTGCGCAGATGCGCGGCCCAGGTTCCCGCTATTGCCCTCTCGGAACGGCGTGGCAGGTTACAGAACACCTCCAAGTCGCCGTCCACCTGTCGAACTAGGACTCGATTGTGGTTGAAATCCCTAGTTATCGAGTTGCCGTCCTTGGTCAGAGTCACGGTGTTGCCCTCGAGGTTTGCGCTCACTCCCTCGGGGATGGCGATGAGATTCGATACTAGGGCAGTTCTGGGCATGCGATTTCCTCCTAGAACACGTATGCGAGCAAGCGCCCGCCAACCCTCTCCTTCTTCGCGTCAAAGTGGTCCATGACGCCTTGATTGGTAGTCAGTATCAGTAGGCCAAAGTCCCTCGCTGGTAGATACCTCGACTCCCACTTGTCGAAATCCGAGCGCTTGACAGAGTGACGAGGTTTAATGACGCCACAGCGGTTTATGGCCCCGATGAGCTCGATTCGGAAGGAGCCACCGCGTCCGTCTTCCAAGCGTTCGTACTCGCCCAGGTAACCGGACTTCTGCATGATGGTCAGCATGCTACCTAGCAGATTGCTGGCTGGGCGCACAGTAACTTCGTACTTGCCAGCGTGCTCTGCGTTGAAAATCGTTGTAAAAGCGTCATTCAATGGGTCAAACTGCATCTTATCACCTCATGAGTACTTCTTGAATCCAATATCGGGGGCGACGTCTCGGAAGCACTGTCTGCACAGTCGCAGGCCGTGTCGCCGGATCATTCCCCTCTTGCGCCCGCAGCGCCTGCATCCAGTGCTTCTTCCAATGCTCTCACCGTGATCGCGCGCCATACTCACTCCTCCACTATGTTGAGCCCGTACCGATCAGCGAACCACGCCTTCGACTCTTCCTTGCCGATTCTGTGAGGCACGGAGACCCTAGACTTACGTCGCCGCCGCCTAGAGACACGGTGACCGGGGCGTTCGAGGACCACGTTTACGTCCATTCCGAAGATACCGATGTCAGGATCATACTTCTGTTTGGGAAAGTCGGTGTAGTCAGAGATGCCGAACGACAGGTTTCCCTGAACGTCGAAGTTGTACGCTGGGAGGGCATGGTCCCTCACCCAGAAGGCGTCCTTCAGGAAAGCCTCGATGGCCTCAGAGTCGCGTATCGTGACCTTGCAGCCAATCGGAGCTCCCTTCCTCGTGCCGAGGTCCCTGTTGGTCTTGGTGGAAATGGTGCGCATCGGCTTCAACGCCGTGAGGACCTCGAGCACGCGCTCCGCGAGCAGGAGTCGTCGACCGCCCTCGCCCACGCCAATGTTCACCGTGACCTTGGTGATACTGGGCGACAGCATGGGGTTGGCAGCATCGCTCATGAGTCACCCTCCAGAGGCAGGTCGGTGGCCTTGCCGATGACGAAGACGTAGTCCGTGATTGTTCCGAAGTTCTCGAAGGAGGTCTCATTGGGCTTTGAAGAGCGCTTGACTTCCTGGTCTTGGATCACGGTCGTCTCGCCGATGTGACTGCCGCCAGTCAGGTACGCCAGAGCCCCAATCTTCATTTCCATGTGAGAAGAGATGGTCTGGTTCGGCAGCGAGATGGCAAGTGAGTCGCCGGACTTGTACTTCGAAGCATCATCGACCACAATGTTGCGGCCGTCGTGGAGGTGAATCTGGGTCTTGCCACCCTTAATCGTGGTCTTTCTCATAACTCTGCAGATTTTGCTGCCAGCGGCCTTCTTGGGAATAGAGCGGTACCGCAGTTTGCCGTTGGTGTCCAACACGCACCTGTAGTTGTTCTCACCAACGGTCAGGACATCCATCAGGCCCACTCCGCGAGAGCGGTCGGTCTCAATGCGCCCGTCTACGCTCACCTTCCTCGAGTGCAGGATTCGCTTGGCCTCGCGCATATTATGTGCGATGCCGAGGACATCCCTCAGAACGATGCCGAGCGGCATGCACATCTCCGTGTTGTGGCCACCGGGGTTCGGTTTCTGGACCCAAATGCTAGTCTTTCTCGTCAGCGGCCAACTCCGCGGCATCACGAGGCGCTTGATGTGGCTCCTGCTCATTCCGAATCACCTCCCGAAGTGCGATCCATAATCCTCCGGATGCGAAGTGGGTCGCCCTCGTAAAGCTTGGTGACGATGACATTGGAGGGCCTGATTGGAACTGCCTCCTCCTTGCCGTCTGCGGTTGACTGAGTTAGGCCGTCAACAAAGATGAAGTCGTTGCCCGTGTCGACTCTCGCGACCTTGGCCTTGACACCAGCCCTGCCTCTGGCCTGGGCTAGTCGCTTGCCACGGGAGTCGGCCTTGACACTGTTCGGGTGGCTGAAGTCGCCCCTCGTGACCTCGACCTCGTCGCCTACTCGAACGGTGACGGATCGGATGTCCTTCAGGTCGGGGTCGTCTGTGATTAGGCGTGCCCTCATCCGCTTGCGACGGACGTGAATCGGGGCCTTGCTCTGGGCCATTCGCTGCTTTCCTGACTTCTTACTGGACATTCCTTTCACCTCACACTATCTGCTTGGCCGTGGCAGCAATCCTAGGCCACCTCTCGGCGGCCTCCCTGCTCACGGGCCCCTTTATGTCGGATCCCTGCACTTCACCACGATCATTCGTGATTACGCATGCGTTGTCCTCGAACCGCACCCACGTGCCGTCGACCCTGCGGAAGGGCCTAGCTTGACGGATTATGATGGCGTTGAAAATCTGGCGACGGGTCTCAGGAGTGCCGCGCCTGACGGTGACTCTAATCATGTCACCCACGCCAGCGGAAGGGTACCTCCTCGCGACCCCGCCCTTTTTGAGCACGGTGATTAACTGGACTACCTTGGCGCCGGTGTTGTCGACGCAGTCCAGTCGGGCCTGCGTTGGCAGGCCGGAGGTCACGCGCCCGGGAATCCCCTTCATTCGCTCCCCTCCTTCTCGATAACGCAGAACTTCACCGTCTTGGAGAGCGGCCTGCACTCCATGATGCGGACGCTATCGCCGGCAGCGATCTCACCTATGCAACTCGGTAGGTGTGCTGGGTAGCGTCGGGTGCGCTTCTCGTAGCGCTCGAACTTCTTCATGTAGCGCGTGGTCTCACGCTCGACGATTACCGCGTCCTGCATACCCTTGGATGAGACAACTCCCTTGATGATTTGTCCGCGCAGCCTCAGGCTACCGTAGAACGGGCAGTTCTCGTTGCCGTCCCACTCGCCATCGGGGACGTGGACGTCTACCCCTATGTCGCGCATCTCAGGTCCTCCTGTATCTACGATTGATTCTGTCCTCGGGACGTTGCGTCACGATTGCTCCGTCAATCTCCTCGTCATCTATAGTGAAGCGAATGACATCCTTGGCCAGTGTTAGCGGGCCACTCTCGGTCATGACTCGGATGGTTCGTCTTGTCTCGTCCTGCACTGTGCCGCTGACCCCTATAAGCGTAGGATCGGTGGAATCGGTCACCGTCAGTCGTCGAGCGAGCCAAGGCATGTGAATTAGATTGCTCATTCAGCGCACCTCCACTTGGTAGCCGTTCTGTTCGAGGACCTTGGACGCCTTCTTCTTGTGATTGCCCTGCAGCTCAATTGTTCGGCCCTTGACCGTCCCGCCGCTCGCGCAGGCGCCCTTGAGTATCTTAGCGAGCTGGCCGATGTCGATGGCGGAATCGTCGATGCCTTCGACCATGGTGACAAGCTTTCCGTAGCGCCTTCTGACCACCGAAATGATGGCCTTCTGCTGCTCTTTGGCGATCTCCTGACAGATGCAGAGCTCGTTGGGAAGGCCGCATAGGTTGCAAATCCCAGCCATAATCACTCCCCCCTGGGCTGTTTCATCTTCGTGAGAAGCCTCGCGATGCTCCTGCGGGTCTGCTTGTAGGCTCCGGCATTCGAGGCCGAGCCACCTAGGGCCTGCTGGGCTCTAAGCTGAAGCATCTCGTCGCGCAGTTCCTCGAGCGTGCGCTCGCGCTGCTCTTGGTTCATCTCATCGATGTCCTTCGAACTTACGTACGGCATCACTCCTCCTCCTTCGTTCCTTCTACTAAGGCCTCGTCCAACTCGAGGGGGACGAAGCCAGAGGCTTCGACTAGTTGGGGTAAACCGGACTCGTGCCTCTCTTGGATTGTGATTTCGTGAGGAAGTTTGGTTCCGGGTCTCATTATCCTGACTGTGCAGCCGACGGTACCGAGCTTCTTGACAGCGGTCGAGAATCCGACGTCCATGAATTGCAGGGCCGTCTCGCCGCAGTACTTGATGTGCCCCTTCTGGAATTTCTCGACACGGTGCCTAGCGCCCGTTATCTTGCCACTGAGGATGACGATGCATCCTCTTGCGCCAGCGTCCATTATGTTCTGGACCGTGCTGTGGCCTGCTCGGCGGAAGAACCAGCCTCGCTCAAGGGAGCTGGCGAGCCTGCTCGCCATGATTTGGGCGCTGATTCTGGAATCTTCAATCTCCTCGACCTCCAGTTGGGGGTTAGTGAGTTTGAAATCCTCTTGCAGCCGGCGCTGGAGCTCGTGGATGACCTTGCCGCGCCTGCCAATCACTCGTCCGACCTGCTCGGCGGTCAGGGTCACCTTGGTGCCCTCAGGGGTCCTGTTGAAGTGAAGACCGCCGAAACCGGCTCTCTCGGTTTCCTTCAGAAGGTACTCGCGCACCAACTGCCGTTCGACGTTGCGACCAATCATTTTGCGAATCGTGTTCTGCCTCATGACATCACCTCAGAACTCCTCTTCCCCGGACTCTTCCTCTTCGCCGAAGTGCTCTAAGAAAATTTCCAGATTCATTTGGTAGTGATTGCTGGGGGACGACCTACCCATCGCCCGGGCTTTCCAGTTGGTGGCGACCTGTCCGCGATGGGCGGCGACGTGAGTGATAATCATCTCTTCCGGGTCGATGGTGTCGTAGCGCTGTCGGGCATTGTCCATGGCGCTGTTGATGAGTTTGATGAATTCCTTGGAAGCCTTGTTCGGGTACTTGCCTGGTCCCATCTTGCCCTTCCTGTGACCGGCCATCGTATTGCCACCGCGCCCTTTTCGGGAACGGCGCTGGTACGGTATCGCGCGCTTCTTCTCTATGACGTCCTCGAGGTAGCTTATGGCTTCGTCAGCGTTCATGCCGCGAATCGCTTTGGCGATGTGGTAGCAGTGCTTGTGGTGGCAGTCGACATCGACAGTGCGAGCAGACACTAGGTTAGCCCCCTCAAGCAGCTGGGTGTATCCCCGCTGCGATTTGCCCTGCACTCTACTCATTCTCCTCACCTCACTTCAATGCCACATGCTGGGACGACCGGGTAGCACCGACGCCTGGACCGGTGTGGGCTACCGACTTCCTCGTCTTCGCGAACTCCCCTAGCGCATGTCCGATCATATTAGGTACGATTTCGACATTGACGAAGTGCTGGCCGTTGTGAATCCCGATGGTAGTGCCAACCATCTCGGGAAGAATGTACATGCCGCGGCAGTGGGTTCTGACGACCCCGTTGCCGTTGTTCTTCCTGACCCTATCTAGGAGTTTCTCGCACTCGGAACTGAGGCCGCGGGACAGTGTGCGCTTGACCCTAGAGGGCATCAGAGTGGCTATGGAGGGTGCGTCGGGGTCGTCGTCTGGAGGATAGAGTGGCATCACTAGGAGCTCCTCGAGGCTGTAACCTCGCCAGCGGAACTCCTTCTTTCGGCGCTCGCTAATCTTGGAGCGGCGTTTCCTCGCCTGCCGGCGGGCCATCTTGGCCGTTCTGAACACCCTTCTCTTGCGCGCCATGTCTCACATTACTCCTTCTTCGACCTTCCACGTCCGGTCCTCTTCGGTGCGATGTTGCCGACCTTCTTGCCCGGGGGCGCGTTCCTGCTCACCGAGTTGGGCCCGTGGACGGCCTGATGGTTTCCACCACCGTGCGGGTGGTCGACAGGGTTCATCGCCACGCCGCTGACGGTCGGGTAGGGCTTGCCGCGGGCCTTGGCCCGGTGGTGGGCAGCGCCGGCCTTGAGTAACGGCTTCTCGGTACGGCCGTGGCCGCCGAGAACACCAATCGTAGCGCGGCACTTCGCTGGGAGGTCCTTGACTCGACCGCTCGGCATGCGCACCCTAACAAGGCCACCCATCCTAGTGTCGATTGTGGCCGAGTTCCCTCCAGAGCGAGCGATTTTGCCGCCATCACCAGGACGAGCCTCAACGTTGCAGATCTGAGTTCCCTCGGGAATCTGGTCTAGAGTGGTGACGTTGCCGGGTCGGAGCGCGACGCGGTCGCCGAAAGCAACTGTCTGGCCTACGGCCATGCCCTCGGGGGCTGCTAGGTGGGCTACTGCACCATCGTCGAACTTGATCTTGGCAAGTGGGGCGGTGTGTGCCGGGCTGTGAACCAAATCGACGACTTTGGCAATCTCGCCGCTGACCCTAGGCAGACGGTTGGCAGCCGGGAAGCGGTGGCTGGAGACTCTGTTCTTGGGGCTCGACCCGCGGCGTTGTGAACGTGTCCTCTTACCCATTTAATCACCCTATCAGAACGCTCCGAGCTTGAGAGCCGCCTCCTCTGCGTCGTATCCATCGGCAAGGCGCACGCTGGCGTGTTTGCCGGTCCTGTTGATCCTGACGTTCACCTTGGCGACCTTGACCTCCAGTAGGCTTTCAATCGCCTCACGGATGTCCTTCTTCGTCGCCTCTCGGCGTACAATGAACTCGATTCTGTTGTTGTTCTCGCGATGGCCGCCTTCATGGTCAGCAATCCTCCTAGCCTGGAGGGTCTTCTCCGTAATCCAAGGCATGATGATGACGTCGTAGGGATCCATTCCAATCACTCCAGAGCCCCTATTGCGTCCTTAGTCCAAACTGTGAGCCTGCCGGGATCGCCACCAGGAGCGAGGTCCTCGGCACTCAAATCCTTGGCCGTGACAACATCAACCCCGGGGACGTTTCTCGCGGCCTTGTCAAGCCCGTCCTTCTGGGCCACCACGAGGAGCACGCTCCTCGGGGTCCTGTACTTTCGACTGCGCATCGTTCCCTTGCCCGCTCTGATGGTGCGGCCCTGTTTGGAGCGGGCGAGGTCGTCAGCCAGTCCGAGCGCCCCCATCATGGCGATGAACTTGCGAGTCGAGTACAGAAGGGGGATGGACTCGATTTCGTACTTCTCATCCGTGCCACCCCTAGACTCGACGTAGTCATCGATAATAATCGGGAATCTGGTGCCTTCTTCGAACTTGTGGCCCCTAGAAGAGACCAATTCGGAATCGCCGGAGGCGGCGATGGCGGCGTTGCGCGCAACCGTGCGCGCCTTTGAGTTGAGTTTCTGGGACCAGTCCTTGTCCACCTTGGGTCCGTGGGCTCTGCGGCCACCGCGGGTGTGCGGGTTCTGCGCGCCGGTCCTCTGTCCAGTCTTCCTCATGATTCGGGAAACTCCTCGTCCCTTGCCCCACCACTCCACGGAGTGCTTCATCCCGGGCTGGGGGGCACGCTTGCCTTTGTGCTCTCGGTGTCCATAGGGTTGCCTGCGATTGGCACGGGAGGCATGCACGGCAGAACGAATGATGTCAAGCCTGATCTCCGAGGAGAAGGCCTCTGGAAGTGTGATCGCCTTGCCGTCCTTGGCCTCCACGGCGTATGACTCTGCCAGAAGGCCCGCATCGAGCTCCTCTTGGACAACAGAATTCACCAAGTTGTAGGTCTTCGTTTTCAAAGAATCACACTCCCTGCTTGCTCGAGGTGCTTACGTAGGTGACTTCGACTTCGCCAACCTTCTTCCTAGGGCGGATTGGATCGCGGAATCTCAGAAGTCTCTTCGCTGGCCCAGGAAGGCTTCCCTGGACTATCATGTACGGATTTCTGACTTCACCATAGTTGAGGAAACCCCCTGCTGGGGTAATTTCAGACTCATCCGGGTTCGAAATTCGGAGGATCCTCTTGTTTAGTTCGGTCCTCTTGTGATAGCCGACCTGCCCGGCTTGTCGGATGGTCTTGCGGACGTAGCCAGTGCCGAAGTCACCCATGTTGCCCCCTTGGCGTCGGCGCTTGCTGTTCTTATGAGAGAGTAGCTTGAGGCCGAATCGCTTGATTGATCCCTGCCATCCCTTGCCCTTCGTGACCCCGACAACGTCAACCTCCTGACCTACTTGGTAGACGTCATCTAGATCGATCTGGGCGCCGAGGTGCTCCATCGCCCAGTCGAGCTTGGCATCGGTGCCACCGCCAACTAGGTCGACCTCCATGATCTCTGGAGTCTTCGAGGGGATGCTGCCTACCATGTTCGGCTGAGTACTCACGATGAGTCTCACCTCACTGAGGTCCTGCCCCCTGAGTGACTCGATAGAGGCCTCTTGGGAACCGTTGCTGCGACTCGGGATTCGTCCTCCGCGCTTGGCTGGCTTGCGGCCCTCCTCAATGTCTCGCTCCCCCCTAGTCTGGTTGGCGAAGCGAGGGGCGAGGTTCTCGAGGCCGCCTTGGGAAATGTCGGTCCAGACCTCGCCTGCGGTCTGCAGTCCGTAGGGTGTCATTCTGTATCCCCTAACCGCGAGGACGTTCATCGGAGGGGTCTCGACTACCGTGACCGCCTGCCTGACTTCCTGTCCGGCTGAGGTAGAGTGAGGGTTGGTGTCCCTCATCAGTATGTGAGTCATTCCTGCCTTCCATCCTGCGAAGCCTTGCACGCGGACCTCGGAAGCGTCTGACTCCGGCCACGAGGAGATTCGAGGGAACTGGCGCACTGCACGCTTCCTCGGGCTATAGCCCATGCTACCTCGGCGGGGTCTGTGTCGGTCAGCCATGCAACTTCCTCCGTAATTACCGATATCGGGCCGCGAGCGGCCTTGGACCGGGCCCACTGCGCTAGGGAGAGACCGTGACACCGGACTCGGACCGCGAGTGCGGACCGGGTGTGAGGGATGCGTCTGCAGTGCCCTGTGGTGTCTGGTATCTCACGCTGTGAGCGGCTTTGCGACTGACATACCCTATTTGAACAAATCGGGATTGGTTCGATGCACCCCTATGGGGTGGATGAGTATCATTCCCCCCGTGTGTGCAACGATTTTGAACCCTGACTCCGGAGGTCACTGCCCATGGGTCCATTCGTCAGTCATCCCAGACTCTCTTCTGAGGCCGTAGAGGCGAGGGGGTATCAGCTCCAAGCCGTGGACGAATCCTTGTCCGGGTCGATGCTGCTAGTCCTGCCCACTGCTGCTGGAAAGACGGCTGTTGCATGGATGGCGATTGCCGAGAGACTCGAGATCACTCCCGGTTGGGTCCTGATGATCGCGCCGACTGTGGCTCTGGTCAATCAGCACTTAGTGAGCACGGCCCCGGTGCTGGTGGGGGGTAGGGAAGTCAACCCGATTTCCATCAGCGGCCAGCAACCCGCGGCAAAGAGACCCGATCTGTGGTCATCCTCACGATTGGTCTTCGCAACTCCTCAAGTGGTCAGGAACGACGTTCTGCGAGGAACCCTGTCTCTGGCTGAATGCTCGCTGTTGGTGGTCGACGAGGCTCACCACTGTACTGGCAATCATGCGATGGCACAAGTCGCCGAGCTCTACATCTCACAGTCAGAGGACCCTCGCATCCTCGCCACCACAGCGAGCCCAGGCTCGAAGACCAACCAGGTGGAGGAGGTGTGCACCAGGCTCGGCATCCAGAGGATACACCTGAGGACCCCGAACGATCCGATGATGGCAGAGCATCTCGCGGGACTGGAGGTGACTGAAACGAAGGTCGAGGTCCCGGATATAATCAGGGAACTTGCCGAGCCATTCAGGATCTGGCAGACGGGCATCGTGGACCGCGAGAAGAGGGTCGGCAGGTATGTCATGCCGGGAATGATCAGTTATGCTGGACTGTCTAACGCGATGGAGAGGGCACAAGCAGCTATCTCCAGGGGTGAGTCGAGCGCCTACCGCTCGGCCTCTCAGATCGCCACTGCGATGAGGCTTCACCACCTCATCAACCACCTGCTGTGCCAAGGGATTGCTGCCTCGAGAGAGTTCTTGGATAGAATGGCAAGGGAGGATGGTAAGGGCCGCTCCGCCAGAAACTTCCTGAGGGACCCCCGAGTGAGGAATCTGGTCGGAAGCCTAGCGGAAATGGAGGAGGTTCACTCCAAGGTTGGGGCCGTTCGTCGCCTAGTGAGGCAGCGACTGCGCAGAGACGTCAAGTCGAGAGTCATCGTCTTCGCGACCTACAGGGACACCGTAAACGCACTCGAGCAGGCCCTGTCGGGGCTCAGAGGGGCGAGGCCGGTCCAGTTCATCGGCCAGTCGAGCAGGGGCGGCACCGGCGGTCTCCGTCCTAAGCAGCAGATAGAGAGACTGGAGGCGTTCAGGTCTGGCTCAGCCAACGTGCTCGTAGCCACCTCGGTCGGTGAGGAGGGCCTCGACATACCGAGCGCTGACCTCGTGATATTCTACGAACCGGTGTCCAGCGAGATCCGAACTATTCAACGCAGAGGTAGAACCGGGCGGCGACGCGAGGGCGAGGTCGTGGTATTGATTGCCGAGGGAACCCGCGACGAGGGGGCGAGGGCAGCCGCCGTCCGCAAGGAGGGGTTCATGCACAAGGCGGTCAGGAGGGTCGGCAGGAAACTTGCCAAGGGACCACATACCGACCTTTCCAATCTAGGTCGATTCGAGGTCGTTCGAGATAACGGCTCGGTACCAGCCGCCGAGTTCGTGCTTGAGGTGAGAGAGGAGCACCGCGCGCGACTAGCTCAGTCGGATGATACGGTGACGAGTGAGCAAGGTAGGCTGGCTGCCGCGGCACCCTCTCCTGAGAACTTCAGGCCAACTGGTCAGGCGGGGCTAGAGCAGTTCGCTGTTGCCGCTGATGAGCGAAACGACCCATCATAATAGGAACGGTGGTTAGGGACCAATCCTAGTCGCCTATCACTGCCATTCTGGTCCTCAACTGTGCAAGCCTGCTGTTGTGATGCCCGAACGCGAAGGAGAGGAGTTCAGTCAGGTGGATTACCGGCAGGTTGGTTGAGATTCCGGTGGCTCTGGAAGCCTTGCCCTGGTAGACGTCGAGGACGGCGTGCGAGAGGGTGCATGCGCTGACGATAATATCCGCGCCCTCTGACTTGGCATCGGAGATGACCGCTGCGGCTTGCCGTAGTACGGTGGGCTCCTCGGAAAACAGGCCGGGGACTCCTACGCTCTGCGTCCTGCTCTCCCACTCGACGGGTGTCCCCCCAAGAGCCTCGATGAGCTGCTCGAAGTAGTTCGGGTCGTAGACATCGTCGTCCCCGCACGCCCCCTCCTGCTGCATGTTCGGGCCATAGTACCCGGCGATGCGAGACCGCATGGGGTTCCTCACATTCGCCTCTACCTTGTCGAGGCCAATCTCATCGACCATCACGTGCAGTAGGTGGTGGACGCTGACCGTCCCCTCTAGGGTGAGGCCGGTGGTTCTCCTGAGGACATCGTTGGTCTTCGCTAACAGCAGGGGGTCGTTCCTGAGCCGGATCAGATCCTCGTGCAGGTTTCCCGCCGTCGCGGCGCATGGGGTGATGATGTCGAGGCTCATCGACTCGGCCAAAGCCATGGTCCTAGCGTTCAGGGTGACTTGCAGGATGTCGTTGGCCTGCCTGATAATCCCCGCCCCGCAGCTCGTCGCGCCATCGAGGGGGATTAGCTCGATGCCCAGAGAGCGGGCGGCGGGCGGCATCGTGTCCGCCACCTCCGGAGCGCTGCTGTGTGCCACGTTGCCGGGGTGGTATGCGTACTTCAGCGCCATCAGAATCGCCCGTCCAGTTCGTTGAATATCGCGACTACCTCGTGATGGTTCTCCACTGAGGAATTGAACTGCTGGGGCATCTTTCCGATGCCGGCGGGCGGGGCCACCATGCCCAGCATGCCGTTGAACATGTTGCCGCCGGTCCTCGTGAATCCGAACACCATCCTAGCAGTGACGCCTGAGAATAGGTTGCCGAGCAGGCCAGCGGGACCGAGCACCTGGCGGTAGATCACGGTGTCATTGACTCTGCCACTGCTCTTGATCGTCCAGGTGTACCACCAGACGTGCTTGCCGTGCCTGCCGTTGTAGGCGTCCCTGGTCAGCGTCGCATTCTTGGCTTCTAGGAGTGAGTCGGAGATTGCCTGGGCGTTCGAGGCCTGGCGCCGAATCGGGGCAAGGTCGGTCTCTGCCTTGATGCCATTGCTCGAGCCAATCAGTTCATCGATCTCAGACCTTCTGAGGGGGGATATCCGAGGGTCGCTCCTGCGCGCCCACGCGCTCACGAGCACTGCTGGTCCGAGGTAGCCGTTTGCGTGGGGCACAGCGTCGGAGCTGGCGTGGAGAAGGGCCTGGCTCTGGTAGTCGGTTACCGAATGGAGGTGCGAGGCTGCGGCTGGGTCCATGGTCCCTATGGGACCCTGTGGCGTGGATGCGCCTTCTCGGGTGGCTGCGACCATCCAGGGCTTACTCGACTCGCGCTTCCTCTCCAACGACCACGGGTCAATCACTAGGTCTCGCACGACGTCGAACCCGGGCAGGGGCTCGATGCGAATTCTGATGGCGCCGTCGCGAGTAGGGGCGACTGAGTCGAGTCTGGACAGGCCGGGCATGACGAGTCGTCCGTTGACGGAAATGGCCGTGTTCGGGTCATCGCAAGCGCCGTCTCGGAACGTGAGTGAGCCGTCCTGCGAGTCCTTGAGAGTACGAAGGGCCTCCAGGACCGACAGGTGGCCGGGCAGTGCGCACATCCAGGTGTCCTTACCCGTGCAGGCAGCGACTGGATCGTACCTGAATATGGTGATTTCCGCTTGTATAGAGTCAGCGAGAACGGTGGGCAGGGTGAATCCGTCCTCGCCCTCAGCGCCTCTAGAGCCGTCGCCAGAGATGTGGGCCTTGATGGGTTCGACCATGTCCTCGCGGAACTTCCCCGTGCCGTCGACAGCGGCCAGTGTTGGCAGAGCCTCGAGGGCCCATGCCGCTGCGGGAGAGTCATAGTCGACGTCGCAGTCGACGCGGTCTACGAGGCGTGTTGCGCCGAGTTGCTCGAGTCGTCGGTCCCAGTCCTTTCCTGACTCGCAGTAGAACTCGTAGCTGGTGTCCCCCAGGGCGCAGATTGAGAAGTGCACTCCGTCCAGTCTTGCTGCGGCGTCCGAACTCGCGAACTGCCACAACTCCTCGGCGTTGTCGGGCATCTCTCCCTCGCCCCAAGTTGAGCAGACTATCAGAACCCGCTTCTTCCCAGATAGTGAGTTGAAGTCGAAACCGTCCATGTCGTGGACCGTCCCCTCCAAGCCGTAGCCCTTCGCTTGCTTGGCGAGCTTGGCGGACAGGTCCTCGGAATTTCCGGATTGGGAGCCGAACAGGATGTTGAGGGACCTGTCGCCGACAGTCAGTATCTGCTCGATGCCCTCACCGACTTCGATATCCTCCACCGCAGCCCCCTCTGGCACGGCTTCCAGAGTCTCGGGCTCAGGGGCTTCCTCTGGTTCAACAGATTCACTTGGCTCACCCTCAACCACCATGATGACATCAACCGGGCAGGCCTCGGCGGCGTCTAGGATGTTGTCAGACATGGCTGAGATAATTTCGGGCTTGAGGCCCGACTGGTCCATGTTTCTGTCGAAGCCGCCGTCGATTCGGACTGTCGGCTTGATGAAGCAGGTGTCGTCGGAAACTTCGAAGACATCCGGGGCTGCCTCCTCGCATGCATCGCAGGTGATGCAGCCATCATCGATGTAGACGCTGAATATGGTCACGCGTACTGCTCCTCTATGAGTGGTTCTGCCACTGATAACAGATTATTGAACATGCTCATCGGGCAGGCTGACTGACTAATGTAAGGGACTCCTGCGGTTCGGACTCACATGTCCATGCCGTCGAACTCGCCCTCGCCCATCGGACCTGCGCTCTTGCTGGAGATGACATCGTCAATCCTGAGAATCATCACAGCAGTCTCTGAGGCGCTCTGAATGGCCTGCTCGACCACTCTGCTTGGTTCGAAGACATTGGCCTTACTCATGTCGGCAACACCTCCGTCGAAGACATTGACACCGTGTTTGGACTTGCCCTCGGAGTGCGCCTTCCTAAGGTCGATAATCGTGTTCACTGGGTCGAGTCCGGCATTCTCGGCGAGTGTCCGGGGAATCACCTCGAGGGCGCTGGAGAATGCCTCGATAGCCATCTGCTCTCTGCCGCCGATGCCCTCTGCGTACGAGCGCAGGTCACGGCTCAGCGCGGCGACCACAGAGCCGCCGCCGGTGAGGACCGAACCGTCCTCGTGAGCCACAGCAACTACGCCGATCGCATCCTCGAAGGCGCGCTTGACCTCGTCGACGACGTGTTCCGTACCCCCTCGAAGAAGGACGGAGACGCTCTTCGCCTCGGGGCAACCCTCTACGAACACCATGTCCGAATCGCCGATCTTCCGCTCGTCGACCTTCGCAGCCGATCCTAGATCATCTGCAGAAAGGTCATCGATGTTGGTAACAATGCGTCCGCCAGTGGCCTTTGAGAGGGCTTCCATGTCACTCTTCTTGGCGCGCCTAATCGCGAAAATTCCCGCCTTGGCCATATAGTGCTGGGCCAAGTCGTCAATCCCCTTCTGACAGATGACGACATTCGCACCGGATGCTTGAATCTTGTCGACTAGGGAGCGCAGGAACTGCTCCTCCTCGTCGAGGAACTGGGAGAGCATGTTGGGGTCAGTAATCTGGATCTTCGCATCGACCTCGGTCTTCTTTACCTCTATTGCCGAGTTGACCAAAGCGATTCTCGCCTCAGAGACCGAGCGAGGCATGCCACTGTGCACGCGCTCCTTGTCGAGGATGATGCCGTCGACTAGAGCGCTGTCGCGAATCGAGCCTCCTTGCTTCTTCTGGACCTTGATATCATCGAGGTCGACGATGACTTCGCCATCGTCTTGCTGAGTCACTGCGAGCACCGCTCTCACGCTGATCTCGGAAAGGAATTCCTTCACTGCGCCCGCGCTCTTGCCCGTGAGGGCAGTCTTAGCGACCTCGCCCAGCATCTTCTCGTCGACGTCGACGCCGTGGGCGTCAATCAACTCGACAGCCTTGTCGGAAGCGAGCCTGAAGCCCTCGCAGATGACGGTGGGATGCACGTTCTGCTCGACTAAGTCCTCGCTCCTCTTGAGTAACTCGCCAGCAATCACTACCGCGCTCGTAGTGCCGTCATGGCAATGCTGGTCTTGGGTCTTGGCGATCTCAATGATCATCTTTGCAGCGGGATGTTCTATATCCATCTCCTTGAGGATTGTCGCACCGTCGTTGGTGATGACGACGTCCCCCATGGTGTCGACCAGCATCTTGTCCATTCCCTTCGGTCCCAGAGTCGAGCGGACGGCGTCGGCGACCGCTTTCGCAGCAGCGATGTTGTTGCTCTGAGCGCTCTTGCCGCTGGTTCTGGTTGTACCTTCCTTCATGATGAAAATCGGCTGATGGCCATCGTACATGAAAATCACACTCCTGAATTCGGCGACCCGGGCACCCGAAGGGGGGTCATAAGGTCTCCCACACCATCACTGTTGCACATTATTTGCCCTCACTCGTCCTTCAGGGAGTCGAGCCACCTCTGGCCGTAATGCTGCCACTGCTCCATAGTCCATCCCTCGGGAAGGCCGCTCTCCGGAAGCGGGGGCGCAACGGGGGCGGAGAGCGCGGGAGTTTGCGGTGAGGGTTCAGACGAGGGTGGAGGGGTGGGTTCATCGGGAGGCGAGGGAGGAGGTTCGTCAGCGGTTGATGCGATGGGAGGGGGCTGTTCAAAAAGCTCCTTTGAGCCCCCGTACATCGAATTTGCGATGTCGTCTGCCGATGGCAGTTGATCCTCTTCGAATTTCGTTCCGTCCCAGCCATCGACCGTCATCTTGTAATCGCCAAGCGTTGACACCTCCTCCAGAGGAGACCTCGCGCTCCGAAAGACCCTGAAAGTCACGATCAATACGGCGATAATGATAGCAAGGCCGACGGCAATCAGGATGTAATTCGCGCCCTGCCACGCGACCTCTTCGACGTCGGGTCCTTCTTGGATTGGCACTGGCTTGACCAATGTAATCTGCGTTGTCTTGCTAGTAGTGTCCAATTCGCTGATGACCATCAGAGTAACGTTGAATTCGACCAAGTTTTCCTGCAGGTTTTCCAAGTTTTCCTCCCTGACGTCCAAGTGTATGGTCACGTTCCTGCTCTCGCCGGCCTTCAGCACGAAGTTCCTGTCTTCTTCGGCGATCCTAGCGCTATAGATGGTCCACTGGTTTCCCAGTTCGACCTCCGCTCTGATTTGCTGGTCTAGCTCTGGATGGGCGCTACGGACAGTGTAAACGAGGGAGTAATCGTCTCCCGATTCAGTAATGTGCATCGCATCGGAAGAGGGCAAAGGTGGGAGAGTGAGGAGGTATCCGACGGTGCCAACATCGAACTTGGCTTCACCCTCGCTATAGAGCCCCGATTCTATGCTAGTAGCTCGCAACGTGATGACTCGCGTGCCGTCAACGCCGGAGTCGAAAGAGTAGCTCACGCTCAGGTTGTATGAGGAGCCGGGGGCGATGAAGGGAGTCCTGCCACCAGAAAGGCCGGATGAGAATGCGGAGACGTCTGATGCGAATGACAGGTCGATGGTGAAGGCGTCATCGACGTTGCCAGTGTTCCAGATCTCCCACTTCAGGGTTCTAGCGTCAGTTCCAGCAGCGAAGACTTCTTCGGACAGGTCTCGATCCTCGACTTCTACTAGGTTGGTCACGGGAACCGTCAGGTAGAAGTTGGCCGCGGACTGGTATGTCTGATCAGACTGACTGGTGGCAACAATGGTGACCCTGTAGGTTCCGTTCGCCACCCCCTTGGGCATCGGAAGCAGCAACGAGACCGTAGTCTGCCCTCCGTTGGCCTCCATAGTCACCGTATGGGAGCTGACATCGGCGAGCAAGCGCCAGTTGTCGGTGTCGATTCTGATGTCGAAAGTCTCCTCTGTATTGCCATAGTTGAAGAGGAAGATCTGAATGTTGTTCTGCTCGCCGTTCGCGGGCGCGAGTATGGCGTTCTTGACAGGAGCAATCGCTAGGTCGTGGTACACGGGGACCTCAATCTGCAATAACGAAGAAGCTTGGTAGGTGTTTGGAAGACGCGGGTCGACCAATAGTTCGAGAGAATATGTCCCGGGATCCATGCCCGAGGGGATTGTGATTTCGGCGTTCAGAGAAATCTCCTCCACTGGGGTCAGGTTCAGCCTGACGATCTCGCCCCCTCCTATCTCGTACCATTTGACATTCTCTGAGGTGAAGCGGTTATCTGAGAAATAGCCGCCCAAGTCCCAAGACGAGTATTGGTTGCCGGTGTTCTTCAGGTCCATCGTGATATTCGCCTTGTCCCCTGGCAAGATTGACGCAGCGGGGTTAGCCAGAGTCTTCTGCTTTAGTGTCATCCTGTATGTCGATTCGACACTGACAGGAAGGATGACCTCGTACTTGTTCGTGTTATTGAGGACACCGTCGTTTATCCAGACATACCACACCAGATCCTGGACATCGGCACCATCGGGTATGGAGAGATTGAACCAAGTATCGGTGTGGGTCCTAGCTTTGATGATGTTGGACTTGACGAAATTGTCATGATCGATTATATTGTTCGAGTCGATTCGAAGTGGGTAGTCGAACATCCAGGATCTGTTGGAGACCTCCGTGTAGAACCACAAGGTGATGTCGATGTAGCCCCTGTTGAATATGTGGCAGTGGATTGACGGGGGATTGGGGTCGGCGGCCTCGACTAGGACGGTGTTGCCACCCTCCGAGTCGGGGTCGTAGACCATAGTACCCCCATAATTGTCGGGGAAGGAGCACCGGGCATCGAGAGTATACTCAGGGTAGCGCTCGATTGCGAATACAATGAAGGAATCGATGTGAATGCCCTCGTTCGCAAAGGAGGAGTCGGATTGGAAGAGGAGGGACACGGAGAATCCCTCTGCTTGGTGGAGGCCGGTGGCGTTCCAGACCAACCGGGTCCAGTCTCCCTCGGTCGTGGACAAGTTCTGGGCGGTGTAGTTGAGGTACTCTATGCTCTGTCCGGAGCTTGTCTCCAGCATTATCGTATCACCGGCAGCCATCTCGCCCCAAGCATCGGTTGCAATCTGAATGGAGTACAACAGTGGGCTCTGGAGCTTGACCAAGCAGAGGTTGGAACCGTGGATTGAGGACACGGTGGAGTCGTACTCACCATAGCCAAGGCCGTGGCTGTATCCGTTTCCCCAGACCCCATCCGCGCAGCCGTCCTGGTTGTTGTACCTCTGCCATGCCCAACGGAGCCTATCGAAGCGGTTCGAGGCGTAGTTGTCATTGGCTCCCGAAACCTTCCAATGCCATTCCTCGGTCTCGCTAGAAATGTTCTCCATTCTCCATGTCCCCGTCGGGAAGTCGTTATCTGCGGCATACCCGTCGAGTTCGTACCCCGCACCGTACCAAGTCGGCCTCCCATATCCCACTGGGTTGTTCGTGCAGAACTTGCCCTCGAAGCCCTCGTCGTCACAGAAGCCGTTCTCCATTGCATCGAACCATAGAGCGATAGGCACATCTCTCTCAAAGAGGTCGTTCGAGTCGTCTCCGTCTATCCCAATTCCAGCATCTACAGTTCCTCTGATAGTCACGCCCCCACTCAACCAACCGTCATCATTCAGCGAGCTGTGGGCTGAAGACGGGTTCCAGATGAAGGTCTCCCTCACGGACTGGCTGGCAGCGAGAGTGATGTTGAAATTCCATTCCTTGATTACAACGCCAATGGGGTGCCAGATTTCAAGAGTGGCGACGGCAGTAATAGGAGAGGGGTCGACGCCCCCCTGATTGAAAGTCACGTTTATCTGAATTATCTCGCCCTTGGTCATGTACTCGGTAATGCTCGAGTCAGGTTGTTCCCATTGCCTCGCTGACAGAGTGCTATTCCCAATCTCGATTCCAGTGACCTCGAAATCTACAGGGTTGCTCTTCGGGGCGACTGCGTGGGCTCTTTCTTCTTCGACGGGAACAACGAAGGCGAGATGGGAGAGGCTCATCATGAGAAGAAGTGAGACGAGTGAGAGTGCAGAGGCGGTTCTCATGGATATTAAATTGCGAAAATCTTCCGTGTAAGAAGGTATGGGAGTAAAGTTCGGCGGTGTCTGGAGAGGGGGCGGCCTGCGAAGATGCATGAGATAACTGCGGAATCCGCACCGTCTCCCAATGAAGGGCTTATGGTACCATGGTGAGACGTGCGAACATGGTTAACCGGGCAATCCTTCTGAAGAGGTTGCTGCTTGCGTCCATAGTTGTGGGCCAAGTCACTCTGGCCCCCATCATCCTGTTCTCCTTGACCTACCTCCCGGACATAGATTACCAGAATTCGACCATCGGGATTCGAACTGGACTGTTTCACTGGATCTTCATCGCCGGGCTGTCTTATGGCTTGATTTCGATTGCCCTAGCCCTCGTTATTGGTGGATACAGGCCATTCTTCGTCTCCAACCAAGGGGGGTGGCTGCCATTCCTTGGACTGAGTAGGATGAGGAACGACCCGGAGCTAGTAGATAGGGCCAGACTCTCCTTGTTCGCTAGTCCCTATGGGAAGATGGCAAGGCTGGTACACCATAAGAGCAGGGCGGGACAACACGACCTCATGGCCATTCACGGTGGTCTCCAGCTGCTCGCCGTGCCCATGCAGGCCATACTCATCGCTGTGCCTCTGGCAATCATAGAGGGGGTTCCCGAGACGATGATCAAGCCGAACACAGCCTTCGAACTCGGCATGGCAGGTTACATCATCGCCCTGTGGATTTCAGTTAGAGTACACCCTGCAATCTCATGGCATTTAGTGGGAATCGCGGCAATGTTCAGGAATGTGATTTGGCGTGTGTCCAAATTGTCGTGGGTACTCCCAATATTCCTCTATTGGATTGTAGCCAGAATCGTGCTCATGGTTACCCTCTCATGGCTGAATGTGGATTACTCCCAGTGGCACGAGATGCAGTTGGAGAAGGTCATCCTCCAAGCCGTTGCCCCCGAAGCCGAGGTCCCCGAAACCGCAATCCTCGATTACATTGTGGCAATTTCTGTTCTTCCAATGGCGACTTTCACCACGATTTCCGTATTGGGGGGATCCAAGTCCATGCCGGAATGGATGATGGGTCAGGAGGAGAGGCTAGAGTCCCTAAGAGGCATGCAGCTCGAGGCACCGAGCGAGGAGGGTACATCCACGTTGGAGGGCTTTCCGGAAATCTCGGACGGAGATGTGGGGGATGGCGACCAAGAGGGGGAGGGGGAGGCCGAAGCCGGAGAGAAGAGAGAGAGTAGCAGGATGATTGACCTGCCGTTCAGCCTGTTTGATGAAGACTGAACGAGCCCTGTTCGGAAAAGGCCTCGTCTACCAGCTGGTTCAACAACGACCACCCCGATCCTAGGAAGAGGCCGAAGGCGAGGGGGTTCGGACCAATCAAGTACAGGGCAGCACCGGAAGTCAAGAGAAGTAAAGCACCCGTATGGAGGCTCTTCAGCGCGATTATGCCTGACTTCGGAACCCAAAACGAAATTGCAAAGCAACCCAAACCAACTATGGCGCTAGCAAAGAATTGGAACATGAATCAACCCCTTAGTTCCTTCAACACTTTCTCGACCCTATCCATGCCCAGTGAGATGTCCTCGCGGCCGATGGTGTATGCGAATCTCAGGTGGCCCTCGCCGGCATCTCCGAACGCGGTACCTGGGGAGCAGAGGACCCCCCCATCTAGTAGTTTCATGGCGATTTCTTTGCTAGTCATTCCTGGGACCTCGACCTTGGGGAAAACATAGAAGGCTCCGGTTGGGACGTGGCAGGAAACTCCAGGCATAGCATTGAGGCGCTCGCAAATCAGGTCTCGTCGAGCCTTGAACTCGGCGCACATTATCTCGGGGTAGCCCGGAGACTCGACAAGAGCCTCTAGGACAGCGTATTGCATGGCATCGTTACTGCATGCAGTCACGTAATACTGCATCTTGGTAAGTTCCTTCATCATACCCAGATTAGGAGATAGGAGGTAACCGACCCTCCATCCGGTCATCGCGAAGGTCTTGGAGAAAGACTGGACCATGACCACGTTGTCGTAGCCAGCACCTAGGAATGAGACGTGCGGGCCATCGTAGACGATTCTGTCATAGACCTCATCGGTGATGAGCCACAGATCGTGTTTCCGGGCGAACTCCACCAGTTCGTCCCTCTGGCCCTCGGTGACGTTGCCCCCAGTGGGATTGCTGGGAAAGTTATAGAGGATGGCGACAGTGCAATCGTCGACCTTAGCCTCTAGGTCCTCGATTTTAGGTACGAAGCCATTTTCGAAGGTACAAGGATAGAGATTCGGCTCGCCCCCGCAAATCACTACGTCAGACGGGTAGAGAGGGAAGTACGGCTCGGGGAGGAGGACATTGTCGCCGGGACTTACGATTGCGAGGAAGACGTCCAGGATGGCATTTGTACCACTCATAGTAATGCAAACGTTCGATTCGTCGAGATCTGGAATACGGTTGTGCCACATCTCAGCTATCTTGCTGCGCAGTGCGGGCAGGCCGGCCGTGGAAGTGTACTTGTTCTTCCCTTCTTCCATGGCTCTGGTGAATGCCTCGATAGCGATTGGAGGGGGTTGAAAGTCGGGTTCGCCGAGCCCGAACTGCACGGCGTCGTCGCCCGCCATGTCGAACATCCTGCGCACGCCTGTCGGGCGGATGCTGTTGGCACGGTCCGAGAATCGCACCATGACCTGTGGACGCATGCACTATGTATTGAACAAGGTGGCTAGAAGGCCCCTCAATCGGCATTGGAGGCCTCGGCATCAGACACTATCTCGGCATCTAGGACCTCGGCGGATGGGAATCTTAAGTTGGAAATGAGTCCATCTATCTCCTCGTCCGATCTAACTTGGACGAGCACTATGGATGCACCCCAAATAATGAAGACGATAACGAGTATTACGATAATGATTGGTGGCAGGGACGTTGAGGTGCCATCACTGGGGAGCCCGTGCACTGTCACCAGAACAGGTAATGAGTTGCTTTCCCCCAAGATTGCTCTGACCTCAATCTCATGGGCACCCTCGCTAAGCTTGTTTGGGTTCAGGATGACATGCCATAAGAATGGGGTGAGCGCTCCGATCTCTGCGGGCTCAGCCGAATAGGTCGTCTCATACCAGTCCCCACCGTCGATGCGGTAATCAACACGCTCGATGCCCCCTAACTGACCCCAAGAATGGCCCGTGACGTTGATGGTGCCGTTGGCGTCGATGACGCTGAGCAGGTGGTTCTGCAGGTTCGTGTCGATAGACTCAGTCTGGTCGGAGGCCGCTAGAAACAATGCCAAAGTGACTGCAGCATGTGCATCAACATAGCCGTAACCGAAGTCCCGATTCCAGTATGGGTCAACATCTGGGGAGGTCGGCTCGCCGAGCCGCTCTGCGGTCTGCTTGAGGACCTCTTTGACTTGGAGTGGCGTCAGGTTTGTGTTCGCCTCGATGACTAGAGCTGCAACTCCGCTGATTGAAGGAGTAGCGTACGAGGTCCCGCTTCCTCTGCCACTGTATGTGTTCCCAGAGGCATCTCCCCCGAGGAAGTTGTTGCAGCCACCACTAGTGACACATCCCTCGGCCTGGATGATGTTAGTCCCTGGGGCGCTGATCTCGGGGATGAGTTCGTTCAGGGGGTTGCCATCCCCATTGTCCCTGCGCTGGCCGCGCGATGAATAGGATGCGATGGTGTCGTCGGAGCGGTCGACGGTGTTGTGGTCATCGGTGGCTGCGACAGTAATCGAGAGGGAGGAAGCGCTCATTCCAGATAGTCCATCGTTGTCGGGGCCGTCGTTTCCGGCGGCGTTCGACACAGTCACGCCTGCCAACATGGCCTCGTCGAGTATCCTGCTGTGCATGTCTGTACCGTCAGAACCTCCATTCTCATGGCTGGTGATGCCCCATGAGAGGGAGATGATGTCGATGCCGTGGTTGGCTTCATCGACTCCGGGCCATGCATCATCACTGTGGTCGATTATCCACTGGAGGCCGTTCATGGCCGACTCGTAGAACTCCTGCTCGAGTAGGTAGTTCTCGAAGGGGCCTGCACCAACGTCAGTGCCTATGCGCACATCGATGAGGGATGCGTTCGGCGCCGCACCGTAATAATTGGACTGGCTACCATCGGACTCCAGTCCTGTGGAGCTGGCCATTCCCATACACGCGGTGCCGTGCTGGTTGCCGTCATCTGGGTCGAAGGAGCCGTCATCCTCACGTCCGCCCGCGAGCAGGCACTGCGGGTCAGTGTGCATGTAGCAAACGGCGTCGTACCCTGCGACGAACTTGCTTGAGAGGCCGGGATGCTCGTTGTCTACTCCGGTGTCGGTGAGAGCTATGTTGACCCCCTGGCCGCTGACTCCAAGGTCCCAAGCCCCCAATGGGTATTCGGTCGAGTTACGCGCCTTGACCGTAGAGGTCTGGACATCGCCATAGAAGACGAGCGAGCCATAGCGCTCGACCATAATCACCCCATCGAGTAGGGCCAGAACATAGATTTGTGATGCATCTATGTCTCCAATCAACAAGGCATTCACAACGGGTAGTTCGAGATGGATATCGTGCCCTAGGAGGGTAAGTTGTTCACGGTTGGAATCGGTGATGGGGCGATCGTACGAAAGGCCGACGTTGACAGGTCCAGAGGCTGTTTGCAATGAATCGTGGATGCCGTTCCTGTCAGCGTCTAGGGAGGCCCATTCCCACCATGGGCCTGGGTTGTCCCATGTCACGGGTGCTTGTGTTGGCACAATAGTCGTTTGACCGTCCTCAATCAACTGCAAGCCCTGTTCATCCAGCGTCATCGTTGTTGGCGGAGCTATACTTCCAGCCAGTGGAAGAACTAGGAAGGCGCACAGGAGCAAGTTGAGCTCTTTGGTGTTCATCGAGTGAGCGAACTGTCAGTAGTCCTTCAATCCAACCTGCTCATCTGCAGTTTCGAAGCGAAACGCTGAACCACGTGGTGGTGGGGGCACTGGGATTTGAACCCAGATCAGCGGGTATCTTCCGCCTAGCGTGCACCCGGATTGCGCACACTCTCGGGTTGCGACGGGTCGGTGCTCCAGTTGGTCATCAAAACCATCAGAAAACCACTCGTCGTCATTCCCGTGCAACTGGAGCCCGCGGTACTACCAGGTTATACTATACCCCCAAGGGTATGTGACAGAATGAACTCCCTCTTATGATGCTCTCGGTCAAGTTCCGCAGAGTCGTGCGGGGAGTCACATCGATGACAGAATGGGGCCGACGACGATGCTCGTGAGGACCCATAACCCAAAGACCGCGGAGGCCAATCCCCAAGCCCTCGGTCGAATTCCGACGCTCAGAAGGCCGAGAATCCTGGACGGTGAACCCGGGAGGAGTACGATTGTACGCACAATGAGGACTGCAGTACCCGCACAGACGGCGAATCCGACTAGCAAGATGGGGGCGAGGCCCATTCCTAAAATGCCAGACCTGGCGACAGCCCCCACCCCTTGTGGCACCATGGAGGGAACCCTCAGCCAGAGGAGCCATGCAAGCCACAAGCCTAGGTAGGCATCTTCTGTGAACCTTGAGGGGCTCCTCCACTCTCTGTAAGCCTCGGGAAGTTTGGAGTATACCAATTCTGATATGGCCTCCAATTCCCTGATTCTTCCTTTGGTCGCCATTGAATATCCGTGGTATGTAAGCATCACCGCGAGAAGCGCCTCTATGAAGTTCCAGTATGTGCCTAATCCAAGCACAGACAACATGGCCAGTGGGAGAGCCCATGCGATGAATCCTACCGAAGACGCCCCTATGGTCATGAATCCACCCACGCCCGGGATTAAGGCCTCCTTAGGGGACTCGTACCTTCTCTCACTCGGCATTGCCAGCACGAATAAGGGGAGTAGGGTCGTACCCAGTAGGAGGGAAAAAACGGTAAGAGGAGAGTTGTCTGATCCGCTGGCAGCGGAGTTCACGGCATCTTGGATTTCCGCAGGGGACATCGAACCGGGTTTCCAATCGGTTATGAAGCCGGCCGGGTCGATGACGACGACTGCATCAGTAGCGCCGCTAGGAAGTGCTCTTCCGACGGACGAGTCGTCCATTAAGAGTGGCCAGGTTCCATTGAGGGTATGCGCGTACTCGTTCAGGTTGATTGCCTGAAGTCCCTCCCCAGTTGCTATCTGGACAAAAGTGGGATACCTTCCCTCCTGCTCTAGGATTATCTTGGCCGACTCGAAGTCGTTCATTTGCCTAATTGCATTAGGCGAGCCAGAGGTGAACATACCCACCACCACAACCTCGGATTCGCCAAGGAGTTCGGAAAGAGAGATTGCCCCGGAGTCTGGGTCGTGCGAGAGCAGGATGAAGGAGGGTGCGGCACCGCCTTCCCGATAGGGCTCGGATTCTATGTCGGGAAGGTGAAGAGCGGGACCTAGGCTCGCCAGAGCGAGTAGAAGCAGTACAGCATACGCCGGCAGAGGGAGCATCGCCCCTTTCAATGAGAACCCAATCCAAGCAATAATGCACAGAGGGATTGCCACGGCAGCCCAGTAGCCGCCAAGAAGCGGAGGGATATCCTCGGGTACGTTGAACCGAAGAATCGCCCATGAGTCGCATGTCTCTCCGGGATCTTGGTCTGTGACGGTGAAGCAGGCGTCGATCATGTAGTTGCCCGGAGTCAGAGGTCGCTCTGTAGACCACAAAAGGACGGTGCGGTTGGCTTCGCCCTTCGAGGTTCCGTGAGGAATCTCGAAGTGGTCCCGCCAAATATCCTCCTCATAGTATCCGTGTCTCATCTCGGACCATCCTATCGGGCCGATCAACTCGATAGCCTGGTTGGAGAAGTCATCCTGACCCCATGGCGAAATAGGCGTGAACTCAACTCTGACCATTCGATTCTGATCGAGAATGACAGCGAGCTCCGTCTCGATTATATCTCCGTCTAGTTGCACTCCAGTGCGAGTGTCATACGTCCCCCACCAGAGGTTTCCAGACAAGGCACACTCGTGCCGAACCTGTATTGTCAAATCGACAACGTCGCCCGGGCTCATTGTCACGTTGACGTTTGATGCTGCGGCAACGAAAACGTGGGGATTCGTGCGGCCCTTGTTCATCACGATCGCGTTGGTCTCTGAGCTGGACAGTACCTCGACTCCCCCCATGGTGAGGGTGATAGTGAATTGCGTTTCAGAGCCAATTGGCGTTCCTCCGACCAGATTGGTCAGCGAGCAGACATCGCTCGAAGCCTCCAGAGAAGCGAAAAGCTGCACCGAGATGTTACCTTCGTAGCGCAGAGCCTCTTGGACGGGGGGCGTTTGGGCTTCGATGATGGTTGGGGAGGAGACTGAGCTGGTCTTGGAGAAGGTTACGCTGCCAGAAGGGAGTCCGGTTACCGTAGTCCAGTTCCTATCGAGGTACTGTGACTCATCGTCTCCCTTCAGAAATAGCATGTGTCCCTCTGGGTAATGGGCTTCGAAACCGGGACCATCGTAGGAGGTCGAGGTCTGGGCCATACTAAGTGAAGAGCCGGCAAGCAGAATCAGGATAGGCACTAGCAGGATTCCACTAGCTCGAATGCTAGCCATTCCGTCACCTAGTCCCCACCCGGGCACAATCTCGTTCAAACCCCTCGTCTCCATGTCAAAGGAACCTCTGTGCGAGTATCAGTGCCATTACTGCACCTGAGATAGTTGATAGAAAATTCACGCTGTGCTTGCCGAGGTAGCCGCGATTCTCCAGCACTGCACCCAGTAGCGAGTCGATTTGGCAGCCCATCCATCCTATGGATATCACCACCGTGAACATGAACACAGGCGGCGTCTGGTCACCGTTGATGGCGCCTAGGATAGTTGAGACAATCGCTATGAGAAGACCGCCGTAGAAGGCGGCTACAGTTCCTGTAGGAGACATGCCCCCGTTGGTCCCCGCGGGTACAGCCTCGAGAGTGGTGATGATGCGTGTCCTAGGATCGAGGCTGCCAATCTCCGAGGCTAGAGTGTCTGCGGCGGCGACGGATACGCACGAGCACAAGATGAGATAGGACCAGGCGTGACCACCGATGTAGAAGTCGATTACGGCCACCGAAGAGGCGATGCCTCCGTTTGCAAGCACATTCTTCCAACCCCTAACCCCATCGTTGAGCTCTTCTACAGAAATCTTCATTTTCTCCTCGAACCTCCATTTCGTGGACACCGAGCCAACGAAGAGGAAGGTCATCAACACAGCCAGCCACGTCCAATGCCCCAAGAAAGAGACCATCAGTCCGACGAAAAGGGCAGCGAGAAGGCCGCCCCCATCCAATAGATCCTTGACCTTAGATATCAGCAGGAGGAGAGTGACCAGTAGGAGGGAGATTACCTGCTCATCGCTCAAATCCACCATATTCTCAGTCAGCCTGTTTGCATCTGCGGTCATGAACGATTCGGCAACAGTCCTCGCGCACTGTCCAATCATGACTCAGAAGGGTGTGTCCAGAGTGCGGATTCCCCTCAGCAGGCGTCGTGCAACCACGAGTATGGTCGCTATCAGAAAAATTGTCCACCCGAGTACTACCAGGCTTGTCCCGACCTCACCGAACCCCATCTTACTCGGAACAAAGCCCGACAGGTACGAGGTCCCGTTCCACAGGGAGTGCCCCACCATAGCTAGGCCGAGGGCGGATCCGAGCGACTTCGGTGAGAAGGAAATAGGCAGGTCGGATGAATCGGGAGGGTCACTATAACTCACTCCATAATCCCCGATTTCGACAGGGTAGCTAGCAGGGCCCCCTGGACCCGGTAGCGAGCTCTGGCTGGGATCCATCAGCAGCCAAGCGCCGTCCTGACCGGTCTGCTCGGCCATTGCGTCTTCGACGGCCTCTTCAAGGGTCGGCCTCTCACCATCGAATCCAGAGAGGTCGCCATCGCCGTCAGTATCGAGTCCGAGTCCCTCGGCAAGATCGATAGCGCTGATGGCAAGTGACTTTGCACGCCATGTCATCCTAGCCTTGAATGCCTTGTCGGTAGCCATCCAACCAATTGCAGTACCGGTCATTGCGGTCCACACGGCATGCCCCGGAATCGATCCTATGCCCCGAACCAAAATGGTCAGTGTGGCAGCGAGGGGCCCACCGAGCAACGAGGATCCGATGTATTGGAAATTCTCAATCAGTGCGAATCCCAAACCGACGGTGAACCCGACCTGAAACCCATGCCTGGGACCCTTGATAGAAGGCAGGAAGAGTGCGACTGCCCCCCCCTTGAACAACTCCTCGCACAGAGGAGCTCCGAGTGCGAGAAGAGTGAGTTCGGTGGCCCATAACGGGAAGGACGAGGGAATCAGCTCTGGGGCCACTAGACTATTGAAAACGAAGGCTGGGAAAGCAGAAGCCATTCCCGCGATCAGCCATGACTCAGCCTCCCTCCTTCGAGTGGGCAAACCGATGAAGGGGGTCGATGTACCCCACCACGCCAGAACCGGTAGGGAGAATCCGGCTAGCCAGAGGGGGATTGCGAGAAGAACGAAGAGTGCGTTCCCAGCCAACTCGGTCGTATTCTGAAAAAGTAGCACGGTCAATATGGTACCAATGGAGACGATGATGGCAAATATTACCCAGAGTTGCTTGCTCGGAGGCATATCGAGAACCGAGTCGTCTCTGACGAGGAATCTCGTGAAGGTCGTCTTGACCGGGGTTCTCAACGAGCCCCCCTCGGGCAGTGCGTGGACGTTAGAGCCTTGCTCGTTTGCAGTTGCGAGCCTGACATGGACGAGTCGGGGACGGTGCAGCCTGAAAATCAAAACGACTAGGGGCAGACTGCACATCCCTCCAGACAGCACCAATATGGGCTCTAAGTCGACGACTCCTATGATGATGAACAATGAGGCGTACATCAGGAAGAAGGCTGGCAATACCGTCCCTAGCATACTGAAGTAAATTCGCCATGGCCTGCTGGTCCTTGCAATCCTTAGGTTAGCGGGGGGCTCACTTAGCATAGCGGGAACCATGACCCTGAAGCGTCGGTTCAGGGCATCGATCAGTATGCGTTCCCCTTCCATCTCCCTGCCTCGGGTGCCACTCAGATCGCCCATCACTCTGGATACCCAAGGCACCCGGTGCGGTTCCTCATCACTGTGGCATGCTCGGGGAGAGGGCTGTGATATTGGGTTTTGGCGTCACATGATGGCCCCGCAAGAGCCACAGTAGAGCTCTCGGCGGGTGTTGTCCTTCTGCATGCTCCACTGGCCGCATGCCGGGCACGGTGGAAGGCCCTTCACATTCGGCTTGACCCTGGGCCCCTGTCTGGGTCGCCTCTTCCGAGGCACGAACCAGCCTTTCTTCGGGCGCTTCACCTTCGGCACAACCTCACCGTCCATCTGAGTGGAGCCGTCACTCAAGAGGTTCACCCCAAGAAGCGAACACGTCAGCCGACGCTATCATGTGGGGAGTGCCCATCTCGGAGTATGCGTTGCACGGTTGTCGGTGCTGGAGTGTCGGGACTGTCCTGCGCAGAGAGGCTGCTCGAGTGCGGGCACGAGGTCGAGGTTGTTGCAGACAAGTTCAGCCCGGACACCGTGTCAGACGCAGCCGCAGCAATCTGGTATCCCTTCCTGACCGCACCTGCTGAGAGGGCTGAAGCATGGGGAGTGGTGACCTATGCCGAACTAGAGAGACTGGCCAGAGAGGTGCCAGAGTCAGGCGTCATGATGAGAGATGGCAGGGAATACCATCGGGAGATCGTCGAATTGCCTGCTTGGAAGGATGAAATCGCCGCATTCAGAGTCCTCGAAGAAGACGAAATCGCCGAGGGTTATGTGTTCGGGTGGGAGTTCAGAGCCCCGGTGATTGAGATGCCCCTGTACATGCCTTGGCTACGCTCAATTGTTGAGTCTAAGGGGGGGACATTCAGGCAGTCTTTCGTGACTAATCTATCCGAACTGGATGGTGAAGTGGTGATCAACTGCGTTGGTCTGGGCGCGAGGGAGCTATGTGGAGACAAGGAGGTACAGCCGGCTCGTGGTCAGGTAATCTTCCTTAATCAAGACCCTGGTATCGGTCACTTCGACCAGCAACCAGAGAGTCTGACCTATACGATTCCCCGCAGCGATGTGACTGTTCTTGGGGGGACGGCCCAGATTGGCGATTGGGGCATGGATATTAGAGAAGAGGACAATGATGCAATTCTGCGTAAGGTCGAGGCCCTGTGGCCCGACTTAGACCGATCTAGGATAGTTGGGGGTACTGTTGGATTGCGCCCATCTAGAACAGAGGTTCGGCTAGAGTCCGAGAAAGTTGGGGAAAGAACGGTGATTCATAACTACGGGCACGGCGGAGCCGGGGTTACTCTCTCATGGGGCTGTGCCGAGGAAGTGGTTGAGATTGTGTCCCGGTTTGCATAAGCCTTCATCTATTCTCGCGTGCCCTTTTGACACGACTCTGCTCCAGATCTCGTGCGATTTCGGATCGGGCCATTTCCCTTTCTAGCGAGCCCCTCACCAATTCTGCATTGGGGCCACCGACACTCGTGTGGCCGGCCCATGCTGCCTCGGCGTGTAGGGTCTTCGATTTGACTGGGATGATCTTTCGATAGACTGCAGATGGGCTCATGACCTCGCCGCCAGCTGTCAGCAGTCTCTGCAGGGGGATGCCGAAGTGTTTCTCATTCCGTTGCAGCATCGGCTGGACGACTGCCCAGTCTGCCTCGGTCATTTCTGTGAAGGTGCCACCATTGAGTTGTGATTCTGAAAGGCGCCTGTACGGGTCTCGGACGTAGATGGCCCCCCCACTGGCCAGCGAGAATAGGTTGCCTCCTGGATACGGCGTCTCTAGGGGAACAAGCTCGGCTCGTTGATCGAAGCGCATCCCATTAATGACGACAAAGCCACCGCCTTTCAGGGGGTCTCCTGCCATGAAGGACTCCGCAAGATAATCGAGGGCAGTCCCGTTGATGACCAGTCTGGGACTGCCGACCGCGTTAATCATCGCCCTGCCTGCTGCATTGCCTAAAACAAACATCGACCCCCCCTTAGCACCATAGCCGTAGCATTGCCCTACATCGCCGTGAACGACCAGCTCACCGCTCTTGTGAATCTGAGCGACTTGGTCCTGAGCATTGCCATGCATGTGCACCTCCATGCCATCGTTGCCGCTACCAAGGTAGTCACCCACCGCACCGAAGACATCGATTCTGACACCGCGGGAATCATGGCCGAAGCCATTTCCTATGAAGCGATGTCCTTGGCAGTTAATGAGGACGAATCCCTTCCAGCCGGCATCCCTGAGTGCTACCAGTTCCAACGCTAGCGAGTCGGTCCCCTCAGGAGGGTATGGGCGAGCGTCTATGACGATACGCTGCGAAGCCGAGGAGGGAAGTGGGTGGTGCCCTATGGTGCGTTGCCCAGCGAAGTGATCACAGGGGGAGTGGGTAGCCGAGGACACTGTCTGAATTAGGAATAACTCCACTAAGTCGAGCCAGAGGCTGCGGCGAAGATAGCCGATGTCGTACCTCCTATCCAAGAGCAGCGTGAGCAGTTCCCAGGACCACAGGCGGCCGTTTTCCGAGGCGTCGGACACTATCGATTCCAGAGTGGCACGGGCTTGGGGCCAGTCCATGTGGGGAAGCGCCTCAAGAACTGCCGAGTATGCGTCTATCGCAGACATTTCCGAGAGGTCTAGTGGTGTGTCATCGTCGGCGAGTACAAGGTCGTAATCACCGCTCGGATGGGTATCGACCACCCCTCCAAACTTGTTCGTTATGACCAGTTCCTTGCCTCCCGACTCGGTGGGCCTGATATCAAACAGGAATGCGCCCCCGTCAGTGTAGGAACCGCCTCGGGCGTTCCAGTACTCATCTGCGCGCGACCAGAACCTCTTGTCCTCGGTTGACAGGCTCTTGAGAACGGCATCTATGACTTGCTTCTCGGAACCGCAGAACGCGATGCCGACCTCTCCGCGCTGGTATGCGAACACCTGTGGGCGCAGCATACTAGTGTCGGTAATCCCAATCAGGCGGTGAATAGGTCCCTCGGACTGTGCGATTATGAAGAACCAAGGGCCATCGGGGCTGCCGTGGACGTGAGTCCTCTGGATTGCGGAGTACACCTCCTGCTTTTCCTCAGGCAGCATTACGTAGTCCAGTTCGCTAGTCGGGGCGAGGCTCTCGATTACGTGCTCCATCTTGTATCCGTAGACCCTGCGATGGAGATCGAATGCAAGTGCCCCCACCTCAGTGTCAGTGAAGAACAGGGGCTCCATCCCCCTTTGTGCGAGGTAGTCCTTGACTGCAACGTAGTTGGAGAAGTCGCCATTGTGGACCAAGGCACAGTCGATTCCCTGGCCAAACGGGTGCGCACCTCCGGGATGCGTAACCCTGCCTCTGGTTGGATACCTGTGGTGGCCTATCCAGACGTGAGCGGTGGTGTCCTCCAAGCGATAGTAACGAATCACATCTTCAGCATAGCCAACAATCTTCAGGATGAGCATGTCTCGTCCGTGGCTAAGCACGAAGGCGTCGGTTCGACCATCCTTCGCGTAGAACTCAACGTTCAGAGAGTGAGTCGTCTGGAACACGAACTCCTGCTTGGCTGCCTCTCTGTCATTCGGGTCGATGGCCCCGTCAAGATTGCCAGAGATGAAGCGGTCGACCTCCCCCTCCCTAGGCCTAACAAAGTAGCACACCACTTCCGGCGGCCGGGTGTCCAGTGTGGTCAGGTCCTTCTGCCATGTTTCTAGAGTGGGCATCTCATGGATATGGTCCACGTGGAAGTTAGAATGGATAAACGACTCCTCGACAGATTCACGGTAACTCGAGTTGAGGTATGCGATGGCATAGAGGTATGACTCTGAAAGCGTCCGGGAATCGACGCCGAACTGTTTAGGGTCAAGGCCGACAAGAGCGACCCCTCCTCCCTTGCCATTCCCCCTGTTCCTCATCTGCTCTAGCGAGTCGAACAGGTGACGGCCAGCGACTGGAACCTCGGAGGCGAGGCCGACGACGCCACACCCGCCTTCAGCCGCATCGTCCTCTCGCCTCTCGAACTTGGGGTAGCGCATGTTCAACTCTCGGCGAGAGCGCAAAATGGCATCAGGGTCAATCATTCTCCCCTCTCCTTAGACATGTACTTGAGCAAGTCAGTCCTACCCCTAAGTTCCTGTACGCTGCTTAGACCAAGCTTACGCAGTATGTCGCGCAGTCGCCACTGCATTGCCGAATACAGGTTGTTGAGTCGCTTCGAGCCCCAGTCCTGGTCTACCAACTCCTGCAGTTCCACGTCGGTAGTGGTCAGGCCCCACGGGCAACCCCTCCTAGAAGGTCCGCCCTCGCAGTTAGAGCATCGCGTGCAGCCCATCCCGACAAGGTCGGTGGTCCCAAGAACGCAACCATCTGCACCCAAAGCGATTGCCTTGGCGATGTCGTCCGCGGTGCGAACGCCACCGCTCGCAATTAGAGTGACCTTGTCCCTGACTCCTTCCTTCTGGAGGAACTTGTGCACCTTCGGAATCGCTAGTTCGATGGGCATGGCGATGTTCTTCTTGGCTATCTCTGGAGCCGCTCCAGTCCCCCCATAACTGCCGTCGAGGTGGATGATGTGGGCACCCGCATAGAAAGAGCCGACTGCAACCATGTCGACGTCGTGAGGGGTGCTGACCTTAACTGCGAGAATGGCCTGTGGGTTCACTGTCTCGATCCAGTCTAGGTGCTTCGAGTGATCCTCGACGGAATAGGTCGAGTGGAATGGGAACGGGCTGAACAGACTGACGAAGGGGACTGAACCCCTCATCTTGGCAACCTCCTCACCGGCCTTTGCGGCTAGGAGGTGGCCGCCTAGTCCAGGCTTGGCCCCCTGTGCATACTTGAATTCCACAATAGGGGAGGCCTTGATTGTCCGCTCTTCTACTCCAAAGTATCCTGTCGCAATCTGAGTAATCACATGGTCCTTAATCTGGAGGAGTTCATTGGGGTAGCCTCCCTCTCCGGTTGACATGAATGTGTTCCAGCGCTTGGCGTTGAGTGCCCTGGACATCATCACGTTTACAGAGACCGAGCCGTATGACATGCCTCCGCCGTACCAAGGAATATCAATCTCGATTTTGTTCTTGGAGTCGTTCCTGCGGTTAAGGGTCAGGCTCGTATCAATCTCTTCGGAGTGACCTATCCATTCAGACTCCTCGAGATAGTTGAACTCCAGTCTGTCGAAGCCGCCATCGCTCTTACCGGTCTTGAAGTTCAGATTGTCTGGGACCTCCCCGGTCTCTGCCATGTACCATGTAGAGAGAATCAACTCATCTGTCCAGCGCGCATCGCCCAAAGCCTCGGGCACGCCATACTCGCCAAAGGCGTGCGCGTTCAATCCATCCCTCATCAGGTGGGTCGTCTTGTTAATCAGAGTCTGGGTAGGCCTAATTATTGTCACGCGTATTCACCTCCGTGGTATCCGAGTATTTCGCCGAAGGCCTCGTCCTCTAGGTGCTTGACCACCATAGAGCGACCGAACTCACCCCTCAGTCTGCGGACCTCGCGGATGCCCATCGCCCCGAGAATCTCCAGCAACTGATCCCTCCACGATCCGCACAGGTTGGTGAGGCGTTGTACCGCCCAATCGTGGTCGAGCTTCTTCGGCAGCTTTCCCCGGACCTTGTCGCGATGCTTGAGGGAGCCGCGAGACCGACCCTGGATTGCGAAGAGAACAGGCAGGTCAAGAGTGACAGCGTCCATGCCTGAGATAATCGCCTTGGGAACGTGATCGGCTCCGACGATTCCGCCGCCGCCGAGCAGGGTGACTGTATCACGCCTTCCTTGCTCAATTAGCAGCATGTGCGCCTCCTTGAATAGGTCTGAGACGAATGTGCCATCCTGATCCCTGCCATGGAGATCGGCCAGCAGATGTATGACCTTGGCACCAGAGTCCACAGCATTGGTCAACATTCCCTGCCAACCCTCGTCGAAGTGGATTCGAACGCCAACCATCGCATCGGTTGCATTGATTGCTGCCTCGAAAGCATGCGCATCCCAGCCCTCTAGTTCAACCAAGCGGGCAGCATGGAACTCGCTTGCTCTCGCAGCATCCTCAACAGCCAGCACGGGGACAATATTTGGGGCGTCCATCTCCAAGCGGGAGGCGGTGTTCGCATCGAGGCAGGCCAAGGTATCCACAAGATTGCTGGTAGAATCGATCACCTTGGCTAGTGCGTCAGAGCCGAGGTCGCCGGGTGGTAGGTCGAAGACTAACGGAATCTGGATTGTGAACATGTCTGGAACTGAATCCAACAGGCTCCCGTTCTCATCGAACGACAGGTGCATCGGCTTGCTGCCGATATCAACAGAGGTTCCAATCAGTTCGCGTCCGTGGATGCCGTCCCTGCTGGGGCGCACAATCTCGGACATGTCAGTGAGCATGCCGTCGAATCCAGGGCCGCCGAAGCGCCCCCTATATCCTTGGCCGCGGACTGGGACCATGCCCCTCTTGGCCTCCTCGTCTATAGCAGCAATGTGACCGTGCGTTGTGTATGAGTCACCCAATGCAAGCATTTTCGGGTTAGGCAGCACCTTGACAAAGTCGGGGTGCTGGACGGTGCAACGCAGGCAGCCCACGCAAAGCTTCGGACGCGGGGCGAAGCCTCCTACCGGTCCAGAGAACACTCCGTAGGTGCAGGGTCGAGAGAATATAACATCGAAATGGGGGAAATACATCAGCACCTCCTTGGCGATGAACTTTGCAAGTCCGATCTTGCCGACCTTGACGAGGAACCTGTGAGGTAGTGGATCGATATCATCGACCTCGTTGACATCGATGTGGTAACGATCGTAGCCGTCGGCGATCTCTCTACCAATCCTAGCCGATTCCGCTCCAAACTCCTCGAGCGTGAGCAGGTTTGTTCTGCTTTCACGCTCCACGCTGGTTATCGTATCTAGCACTCTGCTCCCTCTAATACGGGTAAGCGTATGAAACAGCGATATAATAATTTGGTCGAATGAGCATCATTATCAAGAAAAATTGTTAGAAGTTTCATTTCAATTGAGTTAAACTGGACAATTATTCAATTAATACGATAATTATTATCTGAATGAGCATTTCATTTATTGTAATTTTCTCCTTATCGCTCAATCGTACAATTCACCTCTCCGGCATTCGTGGACGTCCCCTCGACGAGCACCTTGAATAACGGATTGCATGGGGCCGGGGCGTGGGGATGAAAGAGGCCTGGGACATCATCGAGTTCCGCCGTTTGCTCATCGGCAGCACGGTCAACATGCTGGGTGGTTCCATCTTCATAATCGGAATTGGTTGGACGGTCGCCCAGATTGGAGGTCCAAAGGCGTACGGGCTGATCTTCACCGCCTACTTCCTGGGTCACCTCCCGTTGCTGCTGTACGGTGGCATGGTGGTCGATAGGATGCCGAGAAGGACAGTGGCTCTGGTTGCAGATATCTCTCAGGCCGTGCTCGTGACACTAGCAATCTTGGTGCTGATGGCAGGCTTTGACGAAATCAGGATTCTCCTCGTCGTGATCTTTCTGACAGGCGGCGCAGGCGCCTTCTCAATTCCCGCCATAGGCGCTCTGGTGCCCGATCTCGTCGAGGAGGACCTCCTGCCGCAGGCCAATGCCCTGAGAGGAGTCTGTATGACCTTTGCATGGATGCTCGGTCCGCTGATAGGGGGCATTACGGTTGGTCAGTGGGGTATCGAGGTATGCCTGCTGATCGATGTGCTCACCTTCATCTTCAGCGGAGCCGTTCTGTGGACTATCTCGGAGATTCCGGTGGCCCGTGAGGGGGAGGCTGGAAACCTGCGCGAGGAGGTTTCGGAGGCGTGGGCCTTCGTCAAGACACAGCCGTGGCTCTTCGCTGGCATCCTGATGTTCATGGTCTGGCACATCGGGGACTCAGCCATCGAAATTGGCATTCCGTTCATCATCGAGAGCAAGGGTCTGGGTGCCAGCGAGTTCGGCGTGTTTGGCGCCGTGGGAGCTGCGGGTGCCATGATTGGCTCGGTGGTGGCTGGCATTCGCCCGATTCCCAAGGAAATCAGGGGGACGGTGTTCTATGTCTTCATCGGAGGCATCGCCTGGAGCATGCTGATGTGGGCCATGCCCATTCCATTCTGGCTAATCCTGGTGTTCGTGCTCATCGAGGGGTTTCTAGGTGGGAATCTTGGCGTCATCTGGCGCACCACGATGTCCGACAGCGTCGACCAGCACCTCAGGGGGAGGGTGAATTCCCTCGATGCGATTGGTTCACTAATCTTCATCCCACTCTCCCCTTTGATTGGAGGCTGGATGATTGCAGAAACTAATATTCTGACTACTTACTCTATTGCGGTTTCTCTCATGGTATTGACGACTATGGCCGGACTGATCGTTCCCTCATTCAGGCGCTTCGAGAGAGTCAAGACTGATCTATTCCCAATAACACCTAATCAAAGTCAATCTGGCTAATGTCAACACCGAACCACTTCTCGTAGAGGTCGCGCTGTAGCTTGATGGTGCCTACTAGAAGGATCACAAACAGGGACCAGGCGGCTAGGGTCCTGCCCATACTGACTGGGACTTGCGCCAGCACCACACCATCGAACAATATGCACGACGAAATGTAGACCACTCTGCTGAGCGTGGTCAGAATGCCCTCGTCCTCCTGGGCCAGAACTCGCTTGACGCGCTCCTCCCTCCACTCGTCAGAGGCCCTTTTCAGCCTCCAGAAGGCAGCCTCTGCCTCCTCCTTCTTGTCAAACATCGGAGGGGTGGTCTCAGTTCCGCCTAGGTCGGCTTCGTTCTCAGCCATTCTTGTCCCTCAGAGTATGGCCGTATTCGGCTTGTCGTCATCCTCCGGAGGAATCTGGTCATCGTCGAGGATCGGGAGTTTCATCCCGGGGCCCAGTGGAAAGTGGCACGCCACCTCATGACCTTCAACGATGGACTCCAGTTTCGGCTCCTCGACATCGCAGAGCCCCCCCTCAGCAATCGGGCAACGAGTGTGGAATCTGCATCCCGGAGGGGGGTCTGCGGGACTGGGTACGTCACCACTCAGAACTATTCTCCTCCTAGTGGCCTTTTCTAGAGAGGGTTCTGGGATAGCCGACATCAGAGCATGCGTGTATGGGTGGGCTGGCTCACTAAACAGGTCGTTTGTATTGGCAATCTCGACGATCTTTCCGAGGTACATCACTGCGACTCTGTCGCAAATGTGGTTGACGACGTTGAGTGCGTGAGTGATGAAGACGAAAGTGAGACCGTGCTTCTCCTGGATCTCCTCGAGCAGATTCAGGACCTGGGCCTGAACGGACACGTCCAATGCGCTGGTTGGCTCGTCGAGGAGAATGAACTCAGGGTCCAGAGAGAGTGCCCTCGCTAGGGCGATCCTCTGCTTCTGTCCACCGGAGAACTCGTGGGGGAATCTGTTCATGTGCTCGCGCTTGAGGCCCACGGAATCAAGCAAATCAGCTACCCTCTGAGTCAACTCGGCACCCTCGGCCATTCCATTCACCTGGAGTGGCTCCCCGACTATGGATCGCACCGACATCCTCGGGTTCATCGAACCTCCGGGGTCCTGGAACACAATCTGGAGTCGTCTCCTGAGGTCCTTGTTTGTCATCATCCGGATGTCCTTGCCGTCGTAGTGGACCGACCCCTCGGTCATATGGGTGAGTCCCAGTATGACTCGTCCCAGTGTGGTCTTGCCGCAACCCGACTCGCCGACGATCCCGAGGGTCTCGCCTCGCTTTACCTGCAGGTCGACCCCGTCAACGGCGCGGACGTGGCTCTTCACTGTAGTGAGCATGCCGCTCTTGATTGGGAACCACTTCCTCATCCCCTCGACCTCTATGAGGACCTCGTCGAACTTGCTGTCATCCGGCATCTCAGGCAACTCCTTCCAATTCGTACTCGGCTGCGAAAACGTCGAATGAGGCCTGAACATCTGCAACGTTCACCGTCCGGTTGGTGTGGTGACAGGCTGCGAAGTGACCGGGTTCGACCTC
>JAPYUP010000010.1:2147-49239 GCA_029940695.1 Candidatus Thalassarchaeaceae archaeon | reverse complement strand
TAAGCACCGAGGTTCGCCGAGGTGTTCAGCCCAGCTGCACTAACCCCCCGAGCATCTACTATTTCTAACGTCAACACCAATGTGAGCTTCTGTCCAAAAGCGCATATCAATTCAATTCGAAGGATGAGTTGTGCACGGCCACAGCGGAGGGGTTCTACCCGGTCCCATATCGAACCCGGAAGTCAAGCCCTCCTACGTCGATTCCTGTACTGTGGTGCGCAAGCCCACGGGAAAGATCGTCGCTGTGCCACGCTCCTTCACTTCCCCGCACACAATCTTACTAACGAGCGACGTACTCAGGGAGTTCAGGTGAGGGAATGCCAGTATCAACGGGGGATATTCTCGGCCATGCTCAGGTCGGCGTCTACCTCAGCGTCGTTGGTGACGTTCTGTTCATTCCACGTTCTTTGGAAAAGAGCGCTGTCGCCGAGATAGAGTCTGCATTTGAGATGGAGACCCACCCCTTTCTCGTTGGCGGTTCGGCGCTGCTAGGTAGCTTAGTGAGAGGCAATAGGAAGGGCATCGCCGTGGCTGACATAGCAACCCAGGAAGATTTGGACGAGTTGACAAGCTTCGGCGACGTCGTGGTGATGGAGAGCGGCGTCAACGCAGCTGGCAATCTCATAGAGTGCAACGACAACGGTGCTGTCGTCAGCACAATAATTCCCGACTCGGGAGCCAAGATGATCTCTGAAGTCCTTGGTGTAAAAGTCGTTCGAACCGAGGTGTCCGGGCACAAGACAGTCGGTAGCATGATTGTCGCCAACGGGCACGGGGCCCTTGTCCATCCAGACGTGACAACCAAGGAGGTAGAGTCGATTCAGTCGGTGTTGAGCGTCCCCATAATGGTGGGTACCGTGACCTTCGGTTCGCCTTACGTCGGAGCTGGTTGCACGGCTAGCGACACCCATGCCCTCGTCGGTTCGGGGTCAACCGGTCCAGAACTCAATCGAATTGAGGATGCCTTGGGACTATTCTAAGGCTGAAATAGTCCATAATCAACTTCGTCCTTGTCGACTCTTGAAGTCACTCGAGGCATTGGATACTTCAGCCCTGTCGCGGTGTTGAAAAGCACTACATTGTCACTGGTACTGATCAGTCCCAATTCTATGGCATTCTTGCAGGCAGCTGCCGTTGCCGCTCCTTCTGGGCAGAGAAGCAGACCATCCCGCACCCCAATCTCTCGCTGAATTTCAAGCGTGTCGTCGTCTGATACGGCTACGGCGAAGCCTCCGGATTCCTTCACGGCCCTGAGTATCAGGAAGTCTCCGAGGGCAGCGGGCACACGAATTCCTGAGGCCACAGTCTCAGCGTTCTCCCAGTATTCGGCGAACTCCTCACCTAACTCCCAAGCTTTCACCATTGGGGCGCAGCCGGTCGACTGCACAGCGACCATTCGTGGTAATTCGCAATCAATCCATCCAAGTTCCCTGAGTTCCGCGAACGCCTTCCACATCCCAATAATCCCAGTACCGCCACCGGTGGGGTAGAAGATGACGTCGGGCAACTTCCATCCCATCTGTTCAGCCAGCTCGATGCCCATTGTCTTCTTTCCCTCTATTCTGTATGGCTCTCTAAGTGTCGAGACGGAGAACCAACCAACCTCTGCAGAACCATCTGAGATTATTCGGCCACATTCCCCAATCAGGCCGTTTACCAAATGCGTGTCAGCGCCTTGGGCCATGGTTTCCTGTAGGTTGATTTCGGGAGTGTTGTCAGGACACAAGACGGTGGCCCTGATGCCCGCACGGCTGGCGTAGGCTGCGAGCGCAGATCCTGCATTTCCATTTGTCGGAACGGCGAGATGAACTAGCCCGAGTTGCTTGGCCATCGATACTGCGAGAGCGAGCCCCCTAGCCTTGAACGAGCCAGTCGGCAATCTCGACTCATCTTTCACAATGATCCTTCCTGGTTCTGCGCCTAAGACAGAGGCTGAGTGCTCTATTGGGACAAGTGGGGTCATTACCTCACCGAGGGAGATCCTATGCTCTTCCCTCTCCACTGGTAGCAGGGACGAGTATCTCCAGAATCCCGGTTCAGAGGATGATTCGATGTCTTCGCGCGACACCTCACTTCCCATCCTTTCGAGATCGTATCTGACCAACAGTGGCTTCCCGGATTCAGAGACGGTTCTCACGCCATCCATCTCAAAGCGCTTTCCAGTGAACGAGCACTCAAGATGGCTCACGTAGCATGACACAGAACTACTGAAGACACCGATTCGATGAACCTACCGGAATCACACTGCTGTAGGTGCTACATGGTCATCATCCTTGTCTCCGGACGATCTAACACGAGACCATACTTCCTTCATCAGCATCTCGTGGCATTCCTTGCAATAGTGAAAGCGTTCGTACGCCTCCCTGAATGAATATGCTTTCTTACCACTGGATACTAGGAAGCCCTCTGGCGAGAGCCTGCTTACGACTGTTCCTCGTCGGTTACATTCATCGTAGTTGCACACTGCCACCATTACCCCTCCTCATTCGACTGCGATTCGATTACGATTAATGGCACGTTCGCTTCTACCCGATCACCAGATTGGCAATTTACCTGTCTAATGACTCCCCCCATTGTCGCCTTAATCTCGTTTTGCATTTTCATCGCTTCGAGTATGAGGACTACGTCGCCTTCGGCTACTATTTCCTCCTCTGAAACGTGGATTGAGACGATTTTCCCAGGAATCGCCGATGAGATAGTGCCTGAACCACTAACTCTGCGAGTAGTTCGCTCTCTCGGGGCTCTGGGGGGGTATTGAGTATCCTGATCGACCTTGATGGAGAATGACTTCCCTTCAATTGTAACGCCCCACTCCTCGCCATCGTATTCGATTTCAACTTCGAACTCCTCCCCATCAACGGTTACTCTCCTCTTCTTAGTCACCGAATCACCTCGTGGCACTTCGCCTTGTCCGGGCAGGGAAGAGGCTGCACCTGCCAATCACCATGAGCCTGTGATTCTTGGACCAGGCGCTACCTCCTCGTCTTTGGGAAGATGGAAGCAGAACCTCCCCCTTGGACGCTTCGGCCAATACTGCTGCGATTGCAGCGGCCAGCAACTTACCTTCGTGTTCGGATTCTTCCATCTAGCACCCTCACAGTGGTATGTTACCATGCTTCCTAGCAGGTCTAACTTCCTCCTTCTCTAGAAGTGCACCAAGGGCTCGCGTCAGAGCCGCCCTAGTCTCCAATGGCTGAACGACATCGTCCAGATATCCCAAAGCAGCAGCCTTGTACGGGTTAGCGAAGGTCTCGGCGTAGTCATCGACCAGCCTGCCCCTTTCTTGATCGGGGTTCTTCGAGCTCTCGATTCGCTTTCGGTGGATGATTTGCACAGCGCCCTGAGCACCCATTACTGCTAACTCTGCAGAGGGCCAAGCGATATTGTAATCTCCTCTGATGTGCTTCGATGACATTACATCATAGGCGCCACCGTAGGCTTTCCTAGTAATGACAGTGAGCTTCGGCACGGTCGCTTCGGCGAATGCGTACAGCAACTTGGCCCCATGACGAATGATGCCACCCCATTCCTGACTAGCACCCGGTAGGAATCCGGGTACGTCGACGAAGGTCAAGAGTGGTATGTTGAACGCATCGCAAAACCTCACGAAACGCGCAGCCTTAATCGAGGCGTCAATGTCGAGGCAGCCAGCCAAGAACATAGGCTGATTGGCGACCACGCCGATGGTGTGTCCACCGAGTCGACCGAAGCCGGCGATGATATTGGTAGCGAAGTCGGCTTGGACCTCAAGGAAGCTGCCTCTGTCCAGAATCTCCTCGACTGCTAGGAGCATGTCATAGGGTTGGCTCGAATCCTCGGGAATGAGGTTTTCTAGGGCCTCGCAAGCACGATCAAATGGATCGTCAGTCATCAGTACGGGAGCCTTCTCGAGATTGTTAGATGGGAGCAGGCTCACTAGCTCTCTCACTATGCCTATCGCACCCTCGTCATCCTCGGCAGTGAAGTGCGTCACCCCCGACCGAGTTGCGTGTGTGGAGGCGCCCCCAAGTTCTTCGAAGCTTACTTCCTCGTTGGTAACGGTCTTGATTACCTCTGGACCCGTAATGAACATGTGAGCAGTCTTGTCGACCATCACGACAAAATCAGTGATGGCAGGGGAATATACCGCACCGCCTGCACATGGCCCCATAATCACTGAGATCTGAGGTATCACGCCGCTGGCTCTAACATTCCTGAAGAATATCTCGGCATACGAGCCAAGGCTAGCGACTCCTTCCTGAATCCTCGCCCCACCACTGTCGTTGAGGCCGATTATGGGTGCGCCAGTCTTAAGGGCCATGTCTTGGATCTTGCATATTTTCAACCCATGCATCTCCCCCAGAGAACCACCGTAGACGGTGAAGTCTTGAGCAAAGCAGTAGACCAGTCTTCCATCGATGGTCCCATGGCCACAAACCACTCCATCGCCTGAGATAACGTTACGATCCATGTCGAAGTCCCTGCATCTGTGTTCTACCAGAGCATCTACCTCCATGAAAGACCCCTTGTCAAGCAAGAGCTCGACTCTCTCCCTAGCTGTCATTTTGCCCTTCGCGTGCTGTACTGAAATCCGACCCTGTCCACCCCCTGCCTCTGCCATTGCCTTTCGTCGCCTCAGATCCTCGATGCGGTCCACTTGCTCCACCATTACGGTTACCATAGGGACACGACCGCCCATGAGCATTCCTAATGTAATTTCGACATGTTCAGAGGTGCGGTTGCTTGAAGGCGGTACACTAGTTGCATGAATACAGAAGATGCGCATCGTGATAGCTAAGCCTGGCCTCGATGGTCATGACAGAGGAGCCAAGGTAATTGCCAGAGCTCTCAGGGATGATGGCCACGAGGTCATATACACTGGGATTAGGAAGAGGCCGGAGGAAATCGTCAGAATTGTGAGCGATGAGGACGCTGACGCCTTAGGCCTATCTACACTTTCGGGAGCCCATGATCCGCTAATCCTCACTGTCTGCGATGGCCTTAGGGGGGCTGGTCTCAACAGCGTAATCGTGTTTGCTGGAGGAATCATTCCCGAGCGTGATCGGGCGAGTCTATTCCAGTCTGGTGTGAGAGCAGTGTTCGGTCCTGGAACCCTCTCTGCATCAATCTTCGACTTCCTCGAGACCGCTGCTAAACGTCGACGTGTAGGTGAGCCTGTCGGAGTTGGTGAAGGCACGGGGTGGCACTGGGAGTGAGCACAGTCAACCAGCTTTTAGTTTCAGCACGCTCCGGAAATCGCAGGAGTCTGGCCAAGTTGCTTACTGCGATAGAATCAGGTCAGACTCCAGTAATTCAACAGGAAAGAGGCTGGATTTTGGGGGTCACAGGACCTCCTGGGGTTGGAAAATCAACCCTCATTGGTCGCATGATTGAGTATTGGGTCTCTAGGGGCGAAACCGTTGCCGTGTTGGCGGTGGACCCCACGTCCCCCATGACGGGAGGGGCCATTCTAGCCGACAGGCTCAGGATGGGAGATGCGGATTCGACGGATTCGGTTTTCGTACGATCTCTTGCTACGCGAAATCATCCAGGAGGACTGATGCCATGCCTAGGAAAAATGACGGAAGCCCTTTCTGCCTGTGGTTGGACTAGGGTGATCATCGAGACAGTGGGTTCGGGACAATCTGAGATCAGGGTGGTAGCGTTTGCCGATAGGGTGCTTCTGATTGACGGGCCTGACAGGGGGGATATCGTCCAGGCCGAGAAGGCGGGAATTTTGGAGCTAGCGGACGTCATTGCGATCAATAAGGCCGATTTGCCCAATGCCCAGTCCGCCGCTGCAGCTGTTCGAAAAGCTCTCGATATGGGTGAAGGTCCTGGTGCCCAGGTACATTTGGTTTCAGCCATTGAGGGGACGGGGGTTTCGGAGTTGATTGCCGATCTGGAATCATGTGAACTAGAACCCAGTAGGGACATGCTCAGGATTCGCGAGCGACTCATCGCGAGTTGGGATGCGGCGTTGCTATCTCACTCCCAAATTAAATCATATTTGGGAAAAATAGGTGACGGTTCTTTAACCGTCGGTGAAGCGATAATAGACATAGGATGTTCGCTCAAAGCGGATGGTGAGAAGCTTTGACACAGACAGAGATGACTCAGTTCGTCGATCACGTCGAACATTCTATTGGGGGCCTTGGTGGTCATGCCTTCAGACGACTTACGCACATCTCCATGTCACTCATCCCCGTGGCATACTACCTTCACGGGGAGTCAATCGCGGCTGTCGTCTCACTCAACCCAAGGGAATTCGTGAGTGCTGCCTGCATTACGATTCTACTAATTGAGGTTGCTAGACTCAGGCTAGGAATCGTTATCATAGGTCAGAGGGAGTACGAGTCTAGGCAGATTTCGGCATTAGCCTGGGGGGCCCTCGCAGTTTCTCTGGCACTTCTGCTTTCTCCAGAGGGAGAAGGCGGGGGACTGAAGTCCGGAATGTACGGGATACCTTTGATATTCGGTCTGACGTTCGTAGATCCCGTCATGGGTGAGGTGAAGCGAATAAAGAAAGACATGAGAGCCGCTATCTTCGCAGGGCTGGTCGTTTCCTACCTCGTATGGATTGGTTGTCACTTTTGGTTGGGAACCGAACTATTGGTTGCGATTCTACTAGCACCCCTAACGGTAGCAGGAGAGGTGCCAAAGACCAAGTTCATCGATGACAACGCGACCATGGTCCTGCTGCCACTGGCGGGACTCGTTCTGATGATGCCGTTCCTGTGATAGTCATCTCCCGTTATCTTTACAATCCGATTTACTTTGGTTAGGCCGAGCAAGATGCCCGACGAGCCCGATCGAGTGGAGATTGTCGAATCTTCACTTTCCCAGAATACCTACTTGGTTATCTGGGCCATCGCTTCAATACTGTCTTTCGCCATATTTTTCGTCTACTTCTGATTTTTTCCATCACCTTGATTGATTGTCGACGCGTGCCCCGTGTGTGTGCGGAATTGCGGGGCTGCTTGGTAACGGGGATGCTGACCTTGCGTTGCGCATGGCCGCTTCCCTGTCACATAGGGGACCCGATGGCATTGGAGGTTTCGAGGAGGTTATGGATTTCGGCTCAGTTGCCTTTGGTAGCACCAGATTGTCTATCCTCGACTTCGAAGGATCTAAGCAACCCATAGGGAGTGACCACGGTGCAATTCTAGTCCAAAACGGAGAGATTTACAACTATCTCACTTTGCGGAAAGTCCTCAGAGACTATCCTTGGCGGACCTCGGGTGATTCTGAGGTCATCCTCGCACTGCATCGCGCCACCTCTGTAGGATTGACCAGCACCCCCCAATTGGTTTCTGGAAATATGGAAGGACGAGTTAGAAAAAGCTCCCGGGCCGGTGAGCTAGGAAATCCTGCAGAGTCGCATGTGGACTGGCTGTCTAAACTAGATGGGATATGGGGTTTTGCGTTATGGGACCCATCGCGTCGGGAACTCCTTCTCTGTCGGGATCCGCTAGGAGTGAAGCCGGTGCTCCGGACCATCCTGCCGGATGGAACGCTCTTATTTGCCTCCGAGGTAAAGGCGTTTTACGGGCACCCCGATTTTGTGGCGAATCCGGATATTGACGCATTGGCTGTTCGTTTGGCTTACGAGTATCCACTCGACAGGACGACTCTCTTCGAAGGCGTGTACCAAGTCGCACAGGGCACCATCGAGACGTGGTCTCTTGATGAGCATGGACGTGCGGTATTGACTGGCGTCGCAAGATATTCGACGGACACAGTCGATCCACAACAGGGACAGGCTTACTCAAGACAAACCAGTCTCCTACTAGACAGCCTCAGAGACAGCATAGAGGACAGGATGATGACCGATGTCCCATTGGGAGTAGTCCTCTCGGGGGGTCTGGATTCGAGCCTCGTTGCTTCGCTGGCCAAAGATGTGGCAGATGCTACTTCGTACGAAGTACCTGCGTGTTGGACTGTTGCTGGGAGCGAGGACAATCCGGACTTCGTTTCAGCCAAGATGGTAGCCGACCATCTCGACTTGGAACACCACACGCGGATCCTACCGGAGGATTCGTTCTGGAAGGGCCTACCGCACTTCGTTTGGCACGGCGAGGACCTTGACGTGACCGTCCTTTTCTGGCAGCCCCTGTTCGAGAAAATGTCATCCAAGGTCAAGGTTGGATTGTGCGGTCAAGGCGCGGATGAGTTGCATGGAGGTTATGAGAGGTATCGTAAGTTGCATGACCATTCCGTCATGGTAAGCAACAGGCTGAAACTCATTGGGGGGGTGGACACAGAGCATTTTCCGAAAGGTCCAGGACAGCCTTGGGTAGATGCTGACTTAACTCCTGAACGACATTTTTCAAACCTCGAATCAACTCTTCAGTTTGAACTAGACAGGGGCCAACTCTCCAATTTCCAACTCAGACTAGCAGATAGGCACAGCATGGCATACGGTCTTGAGGCGAGGGTTCCGTTCCTCGCCTCAAGACACAGGGAGATTTCACATAGGCTACCGATGAATTGGAGGGTCTCTGGTTTCCATGAGAAGATTGCACTCAGGGAGGCCGCCTCGAAAACAAACCTTCCTAGAGAGATTGTTAGCAGGCCGAAATTACCAGCGGGCACGGCCACCACCCCCTCTATGGTCAACGATGTGGTTGATGAGATGGGACCGCATGCACTCGAGTGGGCTGAGGATTATGGAAAACTTGCGCCCATGCTCAGGAATCAGCCAGACATGGCACTCGGGCTTCGTCTACTCCATGCGTTGCACTTCACTGAGGGCGGGGCTTCCAGAGCAGGGAGAAATCTCTTATCAGCTCTGGAAGATGTCGGACCCTGGCCCTCTTGAATATATGAAAACACGAGGGTCTAGAATGCCTCTTCATCACTCAAGAGCCTGAGTTTCGTCTCCACGCCCCCCTCTCCACTGTATCCGCCCAATCCTCCATCCGAGCGGATTACTCTGTGGCAGGGAACGACATCCGGACGAGGGTTCTTCGCACAGGCATTGGCTACGGCCCTCGAGGAATTCGGGTGCCCGATGGCTTCCGCCACCTCCTTGTATGATCTGGTCTCACCAGATGGGATCTTCCTCAATTCTTTCCACACCTTAATTTGGAATTCAGTTCCTGTGAGTACGATCGTCTCACCCCTCTTCGTTGGTGTCTTCTCCACCCAGTTCTTCCATCCCGATGATTTCGTAGTTAGATGGGAATAGGGCAATTGCCACGCCGGCAACAATGCAAGCCAGGCCGAATCCGAAGGACTGTTTGACCACCATCAGTTCGAGACCGATTACACACAACAAGAGCCCACCGAGGTTGGAGACCCAGACCAGTGTCTTGAATGTAGACAAAGATACCCCACTGGAGCCCCCAGTCCTCTTGGGTCCGAATTCGGCACCAAACCTGACAGGATCATCCTTCGCCATTTCCTCACCTGTCAATCATTACAATTGCATCTGTAGGGCAAGCTAAAACACAGAGCTTGCAACCGGTGCATGGATCCCGGAGAATCCTTGCCTTCCTGTTGACGTCGACATCCATGATTGGGCTGGCAAGCGGGGTGTCGTACAATTCGATTGCATCGTCATCACAGACGATCGTGCACTGGTCACAACCAATGCAGAGCCCTTCTTTTACCCAAGCAACGGCTTCGGGACCCCCCTTGATGCTGGCCATCTCCTCTGCCCGCAACGAATTTAGCAGCATCCGAATCCTCGCTTGCTCGATGGCCCTCCTAGCCAACATGTCAGGAATTCCTGTCATCTCGTTCCCCTTGATTCCAACCTAGGTTTTCCGTTCTTAAGATAGTCAGTTTGATTCACTTGGTTCTGTACGGGAGATCGTGGAGGAATTCGAAGGTCCGTGGTGGGTGGACCCCATGGTCTGGCTAGGACTACTGCAAGGGGCGGCGATTTGGTCAGTCATGGCAATGCTTCTGGGCCTCACCGTAGCGTGGATTTCAATCGCTTGCGGTGGATTGATTGGATTCTTCCTTCTGCTGGTGGCGCTTGGCTACGAGAATCAGAGGTTCGCGAGAGCAAGTGTAGGGGGAATCATCCTAAACGCGATGCTCGCCGGTGTGTCAGCGTACTATGCATTCTCGTAGTCACTTTTTGTTGCATCGACTTGCCGGGCGAGGAAGCTCACTACGTCGAGGATTTCGAAGTCGTGCCTGGGATCACCCTCAAACTTCAGGCACTCGAAATGACTGACGCATTTGGGGCAGGACGTTAGCATTATCTCCGCTCCAGTTGCCATGACCTCGTCGAAACGCTGTAGTCTGAGGGCCCTGCTGTTTTCGTTGCATGCCATCATGCTAGAGACGCCACAACACAGCCCATCCTCACCGTGGTGCTCCATCTCGACGAGGTTGACTCCCTCCACCGAACTGACAAGGCTTCTGGGCTCGTCGTAGATGTTCATCTGTCGGCCCAGGCGACATGGGTCATGAAATGTCACTGTGAGTTCGTCTTTGGCCTGCAATTGCATGTCAAAACCGTTCTCAAGCAGGAACTCAGTGGTATGCATGACCTTCATATCTCCTAGCTCATAGTCCATGGCGAAGGTGCGGAAGCACTCCGCGCACGAGGTTACTAGGGTATCGATTCCGCTCTGTCCCAGTTTCTTCTGGTTGTAGGCCTTCAATTTCTCGAAGACCTCGCTCATGCCCTGCCACTTCTGGTCGTGTCCACAGCACTTGAGGAAGTCCCTTCCTAGATAGGTGACTTCCTGACCCATCTCCTCGAACAGGGTGAAGGCCGCGGTTGTTGTATCACCGAGATCCATAGTGCCTTCATTGACGTGGCTGAAGATCATCTCCTGATCGATGTAGTCCACACACCCAGGGTAGTAGCCAACACTGGAGTCGATTGGGTAGTCCTCAACCGAGATGAAAGCCTCGTCGGCATCCTCCTCCGCCTCGGCTGCCAACACAGCCTGAAGCACGGTGTGGGGAATCTCAGTCGCAGGGGGCCCACCTACAATCAGGTTGCGCCTGATGTCGATGTAAGAGTCGTAGTCTACTAATTGTGGGCATGCGTTGGTGCAAGCCGTGCAGGTTAGGCAGGAGTATAGTGGAACTCCATCGTCCTCGTTGTTCCACGTGTTGTAGATGATGTTGAGCTTGTCTCCAGCGTTGAACAGGCGAATGGGGCAGGCGTCGTCACACAGGTCGCAGCCGTAACACTTGTTCATCTCCCACTCGTATCCCCTAGCCATGCTACGCATGAGCATGAACACCATCGCCCCAACACCGAGGCAGGGAATGAACAGCGAGTAGACCAGTTTGGCATCTAGGCTCTTCGGGTTCTTGTGGAAGGTTGGATTTGAAATGGACATCGCTGCCAAAGCATCGGCATCGTGAGTGCTATCGGCACGCACCAGTGCGGTCCCATCCTCTTTGAGGAGCAGCGGTTGGTAAGCGACAGCAGAGAAATCCGTAATCATGGTCACTGTCTCGTCGACTCCCAATGAGGAGGCCACGAACACTATCGTGTAGGCTTGGCCGGAAGTTAGGTACATCGTAGTTGAGTCGCACGTATCCCCCTCGTTCTCCCAGAGGAGTTGTCCCGAAGAATCAGTGAGGGAAACACTCTGGGCATGGGTACCCGCTCCCCTCGCCGTGGTTCTGAAGTTGCATCCGACATCAACGGGAACACTACCGACTCCGAGGTTCTCGACGCTGAAAGTTCGCGACTCGGTGATCTCGATTGGGCCGCCATCATCCAGCCCTGTGTAATTGAATTTCCCACCGCCGTAGTTCCTAGACGTCTGCGCAACGGAATGCCCGTTGACGTCACTGAAATCGATTATTGTGGCTTTAGTTGGTTGGTAGACCCCCCAATCAAGCCAATGTACTGCTGGAATCACGCACCAATCTGCGTATTCTGACTCCTCTTGGATACCTTCCCATGCTGGTAGTTCACCCGTGCTTTCGTAAGTCAGGCACTCGTCCTCCCACTCAACCCACACGTTTCCGTGCTCGAAGAGGACCAACGTGTCAGCAGGCTGGCCCCTGATACCATCAAGTTCTTCCATCTTATCGTCGGCTTGGTACTCCCAGAAACCCATCGTTCCAAGCCCCCTCTGGTCCCAGAACCCGTTTTCGTAGACTGGCCAAGTGACGGCGCAGATCAGAACAGTTGCTATGAGCGAGCCCACAGCGACTTGCTTGCCAAGGAAAGGAGTCAGCCTAGCACCCAATGGGCCTAGCAAGAAGCGTCTGCTCCAGAAGTAGACTAGAGCGAACAGGAAGATTCCGGTGAGCACCCAAGGAACGGCGTTGAACACCTCGGCAGTCCAAGGCGGTTGTGTACCGCACATGAAGTTGCCATGGGATCCAGCCCAGCAGTGGTCCCTCCTGTCCTTCGCATAAAGTTCGAGGAAGATATTGATGGAGAACACCGAGATGAACCAGACGTGAGCGAGGTAGACAGCACCTGCAGAGGCGAACCACGGATCCTCCACCCCCCTTTTCTCTCTCCTGCCGATGAGGAACGGGGGAAGAGCTAGCAGGCCAACGGGAACGCCGGTGATGACCGATCCCCACCAAGCGGCATTCCAGGAGATTACCGGAGAACCGAAGAAGTCACCTATTGGACCAGCTGGGATAGTGAATTGAGGGAGGTACTCGCCCCATCTGAGGTACCCGTAGGAGAAAAGAACGTACCAGTCAGGGAACACGAAACCGGCTTGTGCGAACGGATCGGCAGCGTTGTGGAGGGGTGGGGGGATTATCCACGAGTAGAACGCGATGACCATCAGGACGGCAGCGAAAATGATGGAGTCCCTCAGTGCCTCCGTAGGCCAGAACATGTGTCCGACGAAGACCCTCCTGCGCTCCTCTTCTGCCTCGATTAACTGCTCCTTCTCGCTGATGTAAGTGTCAGCGATCCTACCGAATCTCTCCATCATCCCCATGCTCTCACCTCAATGCGGCTCCGCTATGCCTTGTACCCACACGATAAACAGATGCGCTAGTATTAGTGCAGTCACGATGACGGGAAGCACGAACACGTGCAGAAAATACATCCGGACGACGGTCTGCCCACTCAGTACGGTGTCTCCGAACAGGAGGGCCGACATCCAATCACCAATCAGTGGAGTGGAATTGGCCATATTGATGCCTATGGTCGCCGCTCCGAATGCAAGACTATCCCAAGGAAGGAGGTAACCGGAGTAACCGAAGAAGATTGTGAAGAACATGAGAGACACTCCAATCAGCCAGTTTAGCTCTCTGGGGTTTCGGTACGCTCCGGTGAAGTACACTCTGCACATGTGGAGGAACACGGAGGCCACCATGAAGTGAGTGCCCCAGTGGTGTATGGAGCGCATTATGTAGCCAAAGGGCAGCTCCACCATGATGAATTCCATCGAGGCGTAGGCTGGCGTGGGGTCTGAACTCAGGTCTCCCCCGGGAACATAGTAGAAGCCGAGGATGGTGCCTGAGATAACGAGGATGATAAAAGCGAGGAACGATATGCCACCGAGGCAGTATAGGGGGTACCAGTACCAGATGATACGTAGCTTGTACTTCTCGGCGTGAGTGAGAGGCATCTGTCTGTGCATGCTGTGGTAGGCATCCCTGCTCATGCCCCAGTAGTCCTGAATCCTGAAGCGGGTATCGAGCCAGGAGAATGCCCAGAGAAAACTCTTCTCCGCGAGGCCCATGCCACCTGAACTGGTTTCCACTGCCCTCAAGATGTCCTTCCGTGGAATGTCGTCTCGCTCCTGTCGGAGCGTGAAAGCCACGATGACGATGACTATGGCGATGAATATCCAGAGGAACCAGAACTGAATCATCATCTCACCTCAGGCGCAGAACGTGTACCAATCCTTGAAGTCGGGCAAGGCCTCTATTAAGTCCCCATTAACAACGAATGGAATCAGCGGCATCCCGACCGGAGCGGGGCCGCCGGTGCGTTTGATTCCAATGTAGTCGAACTCAGCACCACTCGACCTGTTTCGGTTCCGATTCTTTTCTATCACTGTCGGGTCATAGCGGCTGGAGTGGCAGATGCAGAACAACTTGTTACCGCCCGAGTCGGTCCCGCCAGGGTACCAGTTGTCAGTAGTGAAATCGTTGTTGACCAGTTGCCACCCGGGTATGCAGCAGAGGTGAGGGCATCTGGAGAAGATGATGATCATGTTGTCGTGAACCGACAGTGGTGCGTACTCCTCCTTCTCGTTAATCTCGTAACCGGACCCGACATAGGCACCGCTTGATGTGTAGCCATCCTGGAACTGGAACCTAGGCTCATTCTCGACAAGTGGCTTGCTCGAGTTCTCTTGGTGGGGAACGTAGGTTGCTATCACGGGGAGTCCCGACCAGAGTCCGGCTGCCGCCGACATTCCGGTTTCGGAATTCGCTGCTTCTGTAACGAAGGACTGGTGCGTCATTGGCTGCCCATCCATGCTGCTGTACCACACGTCCGAACCCTTGGGGGCATAGAAGGTGATGGCAGAGTCAGAATCACCAGAACTCGATTGCCCCATCAGGAATGAAGCGAATCCCACACTACCCAGACTCGCCATGGTGATGAGCCCAGCAGCCGTATTGAACGACAATCGCATGAACTCTCTGCGATCGATTCCACGGGAGACCTCACGGAGGTCATCATTCGCACTGGAAAGAGGACGTAGTTTGAATCTTCTCGACACTATTACACCTCGTATTCTTTCCATGCATCTGGGTCGTTCTTTGTGATGTACTTGTTCCGCCTGTATTTGACCATTACAACATCGGGAAGCACGTACTTCAGGTGGACTATCCCCAAAATAATCACCGTGAGTAAGGTCATCCCGCAGTTGAATGAGAGAATCTGCTGATCCCAGTTGTTGAATAGGCCATAAGAAAGGGCACCGGCCCAGTATAGAGTCCAGAGCAAGCCCCATAGACCGACGATGATGATTAACCAGGAGTCTCCAGAGGGCGAGATGCTCGCCCGCACAATGGTTCCGGGCTCCGGGTCATTAAACACACCATGGTCTACGGCAGCAACATACGAATCCTCAGAGATAGTTACATCCACGAGTATCTTTCTAGCATCATCGATACTGACCTGACCAGACTTGACCTCCTTGAGGAGGCGCATCACTACATCGTCTTTCACAATTGATCACCCCTTCGAAGGTGCTTGATCCTCAGCTTCAAGAGGTTGCTTCTGCCCTCGTAGTGGCGCGAGAATCCATACCTGAGGAAGAATCCGCAGAAGATAATCACGAGGAACACGGAGATGAACCCGAGCAGACCTAGCCAGTGAGCCAAGAGCTCGGCCCCCATTAGGTGAATGTCTACGTGGTCATCGATTGGTGCCGGGGGATCAATGTCCCCGTTGCCCGAGAACACCGTCCTAGTCCTACCGTTGTCGGAACCTTCATCCACTGTGGTAGTCAGCCTGTTCCATCTGTCAAGCTCAGACGGGATTGAATCGCCATTGACGGCGTTACCAGCCAGCCAGAAAGTGACGGCACCACCAACTTCTTCCGGACTGGTCCAAGAGACTACCCAAGTCCTATCGGCGGTCTTGGATCCAGAGTCAGTGTGAGTCAAGGATGTGGAATCATCCTCCCAATTCTGAACGAGCCCATCATAGCCCGTACCGGGCCCCAGAGTTCCTGAGCTGACCTTCATGGAAAAACCACCAGTTTGTGAGGTTGTGTCGATTGCTGGCCCCCCGATTAACTGCACTCTCAACTCGTATTCCTGTCCCAATCCATAATGATAGGGAATGCCGTCTAGTACTACTGTGACGGAGTTGTCGGGCTGTTCGGCGTGGCAGGTGCACCCGGCCATGGTTACGTCTCCTTGGCTGTTGGCATCCCCACCGATGCCAGTGTGCAGACCTTGGCCGGAACCAGTGACGAAAACGGTTACAATACACAGAATGACGGCCTTCTGATAGGATATCACGAATCGATTCATGCCAGCACCTCTTGAGACTGTCCCGCCCACAAAAAAGGGGGATATTAACGTTCCACTTCGGCCCCTTAGGGGCCGTCAATTACCCGTCTGCAATCACAACCGAATAAGACTCAAACACGAAGTCATTGAGGCTGGTGTATGGCGGGGCCGGTTTGGAAGAACGTGTACGACCTCACCGAGGCTCAAATTCACAGGCTCGATCAGGCAGAGAATCACATGGAAATGATGGAGATTAATGAGGCTGAACGTATGTTATTGGCTCTCCTCGATGAGGACCCGGATTGCATTCCAGCGCTGAACAACCTCGGCCATCTGCATGGTAGGCACCTATCTGACTTTGAGCGTGCTGTTGCGTATTATGACCAAGTCCTGTCATTAGAGCCCGATAATGCATGGGCACGCGACGAGAGGCGTAGATACAGGCGCTACCAAACATATGACTAGAACAACATCATCTAGTCTGTTACTAACCGCTCACCATGGAGCAAGGCGCGATTCTCATCGTTGGTGTGGGGGGTATTGGGTGCGGATGGTCCGAGCGAGCCCATGCTAGGTGTTCGGAGTTGGCAGAACTGCTTCTCATTGACGCCGACGAGTCCTCCTTCTCGTCTTCCCAAGAAGCCCATTGCCTCCATCTTGATGCGATGGGAGACGCCAGGGGTACGGCAGCACTTCCGAACTTGGCCGCACACAGGCTCATGGAAGGTTTGGGAAACATTTCGCCACTCCTTACTAGATCGGAACTGGTGGTCTTCCTTACCGCACTCGGCGGCGGTACCGGGTCCGGGGCCGCTGCTGAACTCGCAGCCAGAGCTAGGGAGGCCGGTAGTCTCGTTCTGAGCATCGTAGGTCTGCCGTTCGCTGAGCAGCCCTTGAGGTGCGCCATAGCGGAGAGGGCCCTCCCAGCAATCGAACGCAACTCGCACCTCTGCATCCGAGTCAGTCTCGAGAGGCTGGCTTGGCAGGCTAGGCACAGGGACTCTGACTGGAAGTTGGGTTCGGAATGGATTGGCGAGCTCATCGAGGGCCTAGTGACGACTCTTGCTAAAGTCGGTAAGATGAATCTCGATCTCATGGATCTCAGGACTGTTATCGATCGACCCGGAAATGCCACTCTGATTGTTGGAACCGGTTCTACTGATGACCCCATTGGGGTGGTTGGCATGGCGAAGAACTCCCCGCTTTCGGAAATTGATGTTGAAGGTGCCAAGGGCTGCCTCATACAGGTCGAAGGCGGCCCTGATATGACGCTCTCTCATCTCAATTTGGTCACCGAGGCCTTCGTCTCATCTCTAGATGAGGATTGCCAAGTAATTCTTGGCGCACGGGCGAGCGATGGCATGGTAGGGAAACTGAGGCTGGTTGCTGTCGTAAGTGGCCTCTAGTCGATGAGCTCGACGACATCTTCCTGAGCCGTTTCCAACGGTCTTTCATCTCCGACACCTCTCTGCTCATACGCGCCGGTGTACGCCGATGGCGCTTGAGTGAATGATGCTCCGGGGCTTTCTCTGTTTTCCAATACACCGACTACAGTTTCCGGCTCCTCGCTCACGGGCTTTCCGACTCTCGATATTGCTAACGGTAGAATTGCCAGCATCACTATGGCCGTTAGGAGGTGCCCCCCAGCAGTTGTCGTGAGGAGACTTCCCTCGGAAAGAGCGGTCAGGGAGGCGATACTTCCCCCATAGGCATAGCCGAATCCGATGCCCCAGAAAACCGCCGATTGACCTTGGAAGACCCTCCATCCATTTTTGTGGCCTCGGTTAGACATCGACCAAACAGCGAGCAATATTGCAACGGCCATTAGGATTCCCTCCTCGACTAGCATCGAGCCAGTTGCCGAATCCACGAACAGAGGATTCCTTCTCCATGCGCTGAGCAGGTGCCAGCACATGGTTAGCACCATCACCACCATCAGCCTGTCGGCAGCCACTCCATCTATCCCCTCTCTGGACCTAGCTCTGCTTGTGTGTCTCTCCGCAACCACGCTCACAAGCGCGACCACTCCTAGAAACCCCAACCACACGGCATGTCCTGTCAGACTCTGCCCAGAGATGTCACCGGCGCCGTATCCGAACCACCAGACAAGAGGAATGAATGCCACCACCGCCAAAGCGGCCCTTGTGATTGTGAAATGAATTCCCAATCTACCGGACCGGGCAAACTTAGATATTCTCCTAGCATAGGCTATGCCCCCGAAAGTCAGTGAGAGTGCTTGACCAATGGACATGAGTACGAACAGGGAAGCCATCAGGTAGGCGATTGTAGTCAGGTTATCTGACTTCAGTTGGGTCAAGATAGTTGCAGCGACCAGAGCCACTGTTATCCCTATGGGCAAGAGTGCCAGCAGACTGCTCGACCAATAGGAGGCATTGAGCACGCCCCTGCCACCATCGTCGACGCGAAATATCAGGTTCCCGATCCGACTGGGGGACAAAATTGCTGCGAAGCAGTACGAGATGGTGAGGGAGAGAAATATCACGCTCCCTCTTTCGGCAAACCCCCACCAATCTGCTTTCATGATTACATAGAGGACTCCAGTATTTGCCATTAGCAGTAGAAAGTGAGGCAAGGTGGAGGGATTAGTATAGGACTGGAGGATGCCCCGAGAATCAGATTCGTCGAACTGAGACACTTCCTCCACAGTTATCGGGGCAACCCACCATTGGTTAAGGTAAACCCCTACCCGGTGCCGTGGTGAGGCTGAACAAGGCTGCTCGCGGAAAACACAGGTGGATAGGAATTTGCATAGATTCGCCGTCCTCCAGAGAAGAAGTTGAGAGCGCTTTGCGGGACGCTCTTGGTATCTTGAATTGGGTACTTTTCGACGTCAAGCAATCAGGGGGCTCCACTCATGCAATCCTTAAGGTCCGCCTAGAAGACCACCCCTATGCAATATCGAATCTGAATGCCGCTGCTTCGATTACGACTATTACGAGTTCAGGTAAAATTCGCTTGGTCCGGTTAAGGTTGTCGTCCTTCGAAATCTCAGAATAACCACTCGAGTCCATCGAGATCGTCAACAATCCTAGATGACTCGTGGCCTAAGGCCTCAAGTCCACCACTCGCTGAAATTCCAACAGGTCTCAAGTTGATGCCCTCCAGGTTGATAGAGACTCCTCTGGATAGTTGGCGTGAAATGCCCCTCCAGGAGATATCCAGCAACTCATCCGCTGTCGGCATCGGCAACCATCCTGTATCCTCAAAATGGGTTGAAATAGATGCATCGATTCTGCGGAATACTTCGACCCCGCTCATTTCCCCTATGGTATTCGACCACCCTGCCGCATTGATTCCTTCTTCTTCGAAGTCGCACCCATTCACCCCCACACCAACTCGAATATTCTCTGAACCGCTTGATTCCACGAGAATCCCGCCCATTTTCCTGAAATCATCCGACATGATGTCGTTGGGCCACTTGACTTCAGCACCGAGAGCATCGGACACGATGGCCCCGATGCTGGTTTGTAGGAGTCCGGGTGAGAGATTACCAGCGACTTCAGGAGACAGAGACCACGTCGCGGAGACGTCACCCCTCCTAGACTTCCATTCTGAGCCCCTTCTGCCTCTGCCTCTAGCCTGTTCGTGTGCGAAGACCCTTTGCCATCCATCGCCACCAATCGAGACCGCTTCATCCATAGTCGAATCACATCGCTCGAGTTCCATAGGTTCTATGCCTTGACCCGGCTTCCACAATGCGAAGACCTGCAATCGTTCCCTCCCTAATCTCATCGAAGCTACCGAGCGCGCAGACCACCCACTCCTCTTCCAACTGAAGGGAGAGCTAGGACTCTTGGGATCGGTTCGAAACAGCAACAGGACTAGACAGTCGTCGTTCATCGCGCCGTTATCCCTAGTCAATAACTCCATCAGAAGCTCACTCCAACCTCCCTCTTCTATGTCAGTGAAGGAAGCTTCCTCAATAGCACCCAATTTGCCCATTGTCACCTCTGGCTCCAAATACGGCAGATTCCAGACTATAAGCGAAGTGTTATCGGGAATTTCCAGCCCATCATTGATTCCTGCCTCCACGACTTCCACATTTTCCTGCAGTCGGTGTTCCTCCAAATTGCCTTTTGTAGCAGCTACAGCGAAGGGGTTGACATCACAGGCTAGGACGTCCCAACCTAAGCTGGCTAGGGCTAGGGTGACGGCGCCCGAGCCACAACCAATCTCAAGCGCCAATCCGTCTGAACGCCTGAGAGCCGCAACAGCTTTGCACATCAATTCAGTATCCTCTCTGGGGGGATAGACTGTGTGTGGAACTAGTAATTTCCACGATCCAATCCCGTCTAGGACAAAGTCATGGAAATCCCCTCGAACCCCTTGATTCGCCATGTTATCACATCGAGACAAGATATCTAGTGCTTGCAATCTAGAGATACTGAAAACATTTATGCGGAAATGCCCGGAAGAGATACACGCTTTGCTCCCACCCCTGGAGTGCAGCCCCCACGCACAGCGTGTGCTTTGCCGGAGGGTTCTTCTACCCTACCCAGTTCGGAGGATGGCCCAGCAATAGCCTTGGGCCTGTAGCTTAGTCAGGTAGAGCGCCGGGCTTTTAACCCGGTGGCCGGGGGTTCGAATCCCCTCAGGCCCGCCTGAATAGCGCCTCAGGCACTCGCTTTTTCTGGGTAGGGGGGAAGCGCTTGGCGGTTAAGAGTTCAACGAAAAAAAGGCTTGTAGAACTCGGCATATCCGAAGCGCACGCGCACAGCCTAGCAGACGATGCGAATCTGGATGCTATCAAGAGGATGACCGTTGATCAGGTGGCTAAGAAAGTCAGCCTTGAGACCGGCGATTCTGCATTGGAGAACATCATGAATGTGATTAGCGAGCATGTCGGATCCCGTAAGCGCAGCAAGAGCAATCGGATTACCATTTCGAGGAAGGCGCTACTAGACGAAGATATACCCAGAGGTGAGTTCAGATTCAACGTCTTGAATCACATCCTCGTGCCCCATCACGAACTGGTCCCCATTGACCACGAGGCCGACGTGCTCGAGCCTTGGGACTTGCTTCAAAAGGATGTTTATGGTAACGATCGCCTAGCTAAGGAACTGCTCCCAAAGATTTTGATTACTGACCCAGCCATTCAGGCCATCAAGGAAATGGAGGAGTCTGAGAACGATGAACTCCCTGCTGGTTGGCTAGCTAATCGTGTTGTTAAGGTCATTAGGTACAGTAGGTCCGCTGGCAGCTCTGTCGCTTTTCGACTTATAGTGGAAAGAACTTAGATTCGGAGTTGAGATAATGAAAGAGATAGTTGATAGTTACTTCAAGCATAAAAGCCTAGTCAACCACCAGCTTGCTTCCTATAACGATTGCATTCCCGTAGGCGATGGCAAGCAGAGCAGGATGGAACGCATCGTCAGGAACATCAAGATTGGCAGCGACGAGCCGATCGATGACGACGAAGGCGGGATGGTCAAACTCGACTTGCTAGACAAGGAGATTATTGTGAGGCTGAAGAACCTCAGACTAGGGAGGCCCACAATCAAGGAGGCCAACGGCGCCGAGCACCCCGCGACTCCACTAGAGTGCCGCCTCAGGAAGTTGACTTATTTCTCCCCAGTATACCTTGACTTCAAGATTTTCCGCGATGACCTCCCCCCATTGCCTGAATCCGATTTCGGATCAATCGAAGAGACGAGCGTCCACATTGGTAATCTCCCGATAATGGTCCGATCAGCCCGATGCAACCTGCATCCAAATCACATAGATGAGAACAGGAGGCTCTCCCCCGGCACATCTACCGAGGACTCCGAGAGATATACTCACCTTCTGAGAAAGTCGGGGGAAGATCCTCTCGACACGGGCGGCTACTTCATAATCAACGGGACGGAACGCGTACTCATTTCGATGGAAGACCTTGCTCCTAACAGAGTAACCGTAGAGAAGAACAAGAAGTACGCGCACGAGACACAGGTCGCGAAGATATTCTCACAGAAGGACGGCGTCAGGAAACCCCTCAATGTCGAGAAGCGCAGAGACGGCATGCTAATGGTCAAGATTCCCAGTGCCGGCACCACCCCCGTCCCCCTCGTTCTCTTGATGAGGGCTCTAGGGGTTGAGAATGACAGAGAGATTTTCTCCTCCATAGCCGGACCCCCTGAAGCCATGAAATACACTGTCGCTAATTTGAATGATGTCAGAGACAATGAGGAGTACGGCGTCGACACCTGTGAAGAGGCACTTTCGTGGCTTGAGAAGAAGTTCGCTGCCGGACAGCAAAAGGAGTACAGGGAATCCCGCATTCAGAACTTGCTGGACAACGAGCTCCTCCCACACTTGGGGTCGAGCCCCGATAACAGGGAGAAGAAGGCCATATTCCTCGGAAGGATAGCTAGGCAAGTCCTCGAAATGGCGATTATGGACAGGGATCCCAATGACAAGGATCACTATGCGAACAAGCGCGTTCGGCTTGCAGGCGATTTAGTGGAGGACTTGTTCCGCGTCAGCCTCCAGCAATTGGCAAGGGACCTCAAGTATCAACTCGAAAGGCACCACAACCGCAAGAGAGAATTGAGGATTGCCTCTTGCCTGCGACCCGATGTTCTCACGACCAAGATTATGCATGCTCTCGCTACTGGGAACTGGGTAGGCGGCCGCTCCGGAGTCAGCCAGCTCCTCGACCGTACTACCTATCTATCTGCCCTGTCCCATCTCAGGAGGGTGACCAGCCCTCTTGTCAGGAGCCAACCTCACTTCGAGGCTAGGGACTTGCACCCGACTCAATGGGGTCGCCTATGTCCCAACGAGACGCCCGAGGGGCAGAATTGCGGCCTAGTAAAGAACGCCGCACAGATGATCGATGTCTCGGAAGAGGTCCCGGAGGGCGATGTCAAGGCCCTTCTCAAGGAAGCGGGCGTCAACGATAATCCCGATGGCTGGGCAGACGGATCGAGAATCCATGTCAACGGTGACATCTTTGGCTTGCATAAGAGACCACACAAGTTGGTCAGCCAGTTCAAGAGACGTCGGCGCTCTGGTCGAATCAGGCCCGAGGTCAGCATTCGTCACGATCTCGAGAATCGTGATGTTTACATCAACACAGACAGGGGCAGGATGCTTCGACCCTTGCTTATCCTTGATCATGGCAGTCTGCAGGTTACCAAGATGCATCTCGATGGCCTCAATTCAGGAGAGATTACCTTCGCCGATCTCGTCTCCGGAGGCGTGGTCGAGTGGGTTGACGCAGAGGAAGAAGAGGACCTACTCATCGCTCCGCGGCCTTTCGATTTGCCCCACATCTCCCCCAAGCACAAGAGGCCGATGAAACCCTCGAAGGTGGAGTGGTTGAACATGGGGGAGCATGGAATCTCCCATGCAGAGCTTTCAGTGGAAGTAAGTATGCCCAATGGGGAAGCCGCTGTCGAGAAGTTCACTGTCCCCCTAAACTACTACCAGGACAACATCGACGCACTCAAGAGGAAGGAAAAGAAGGCCAAGACTGTTCTAGTTTTTACCCATGTCGAGATTGACCCTCAACTCATCCTCGGTGTCTGCGCTTCGCTTGTCCCATACCCTGAGCACAACTCCACGCCTAGGGTCACGGGGGGCACTGCGATGGTCAAGCAGAGCCTTGGCGTCGCCAGTGCCAACTTCCGGCTTCGCCCGGACACCCGTGCTCACGTCATGCATTATCCCCAGAGGTCTATTGTGGGCACTAGGGCGATGAAGTCAACAAACTTCGACCAGAGGCCCGGTGGCCAGAATTACGTTGTCGCTGTCATTAGTCACCACGGCTACAACATGCAAGACGCAGTAGTCATGAACAGGGCATCCGTAGAGCGCGCGCTCGGTCGCTCAGCCTTCATCCGCACCTACAACGCTGAGAACAAGAGATTCCCAGGAGGCCAGGAGGAAAAGATCGAGATCCCCGGCACTGGACTCGACGAGATCAAAGGACTGAAGTCTTGGAGCTCCTATTCTCACCTAGAACGCGATGGACTACCCGTCCCAGAGATAGAACTCACGAGCGCCGAGGAAGAAAGATCGATCTTAGTGGGAAAAACAAGTCCCCCGCGTTTCCTCGAAGAGGCACATGGGGCCTTCTTACAGGCGCAAGAGCGCCGAGAGTCATCTATGCGCGTTCGCCATGGTGAGAAGGGATGGGTCGACAACGTGTACGTCACCGAGTCCTTAGACTCAGGCAGACTAGTCAGAATCACACTGCGAACAAATAAGATTCCGGAGCTGGGGGACAAGTTTGCTAGCAGGCACGGCCAGAAGGGCATCATCGGCAGACTGGTGAACCAGGAGGACATGCCGTTCACTGAGGACGGCGTCATTCCCGACCTCCTGATTAACCCTCACGCTATTCCTTCTAGGATGACCGTTGCCCACGTCCTCGAAATGATTGGAGGCAAGGTCGGCTCTATGGAGGGCCACCGAATCGATGGGACCGCCTTCACCGGTGAGAAGGAGGAGTCTCTACGCGCAGGCCTCCTCAGGAACGGCCTCAATCACACTGGACGTCAGGCTATGGTCAATGGTGAGACCGGCGAGTCATTCTCGGTGGACACCTTCGTTGGCGTCATCTACTACCAGAGACTACATCACTTGGTTAGTAGCAAACTTCACGCTAGAAGTCGCGGGCGAGTCCAGATTCTTACTAGGCAGCCGACTGAAGGAAGGGCTCGCCAAGGTGGTTTGAGGTTCGGTGAGATGGAGAGGGATTGCCTGATTTCCCATGGGGCTTCCATGGTAATCAAGGATCGACTCCTCGACGAGTCTGATGGGTGGAACCTCATGGTATGCAACACTCCCAGATGTGGGCACATAGCCTATTACGACTGGAAGAGGAGAACCAGTGTCTGTCCAGTCTGCGGCGACCGAGCAGATGTTCATGCTGTGCAGACTTCGTACGCATTCAAGCTCCTTTTGGATGAGATGAAGAGTCTTGGCGTGGCCATGAGACTGGAATTGGAGGATCGAAGATGAGCGCCCGTGACGCAGCAAAAATCCCGAAGCGAATTGATTCCATCAGGTTCACCTTGATGGATCCCAACGAAATCAGAAAGATGTCCTCGGTAGAGGTCAAGACCGCGGATACTTACAAGGACGATGGGCATGCCTTCAAGCAGGGCTTGATGGATCCCAAGATGGGCGTCATTGACCCGGGTATCAGGTGCGAGACTTGTGGCAACAAGCATGAGGAGTGCCCCAGTCACTTCGGCCACATCGCACTGGAGCTGCCTGTGATGCACATCGGCTTCTCCATGCTAATCAAGACGTGCCTAAGGGCAACGTGCAACAAATGCAGCAAGGTCCTTCTCCTTGACGCACCCGAGACGCACCCTCTCGACCCTGAGAAGTCTGAACAGGATTACTACCGCGACAAGGTGAACGACGTCATCCTGAAGCACGGCGTAGGTGGCAGGGAATTCAAGAAGGTCACCAAGGACATAGAGAATATCTGTGCGGGTCCGAAGAGGGCCATTTGCATGCACTGCGGGTCGGAACAAGGCAAGATCATTCTCGACAAGCCTACTACCTTCAAGGAGAAGAAGGCCGACAAGGGCGAGCACAAGTTGAACGCCAGAGATATCAGGGAATGGCTAGAGAAAATTCCCGACGAGCACCTGATTTTTATCGGAATGGAAAAGGACGTCAGCAGGCCGGAATGGACCATTATGAAGGTACTTCCCGTCCCCCCCATCACCGTCCGCCCCTCCATAACTCTGGAGAGCGGCGACAGGTCAGAGGACGACCTGACTCACAAGCTCGTCGATGTACTGCGGATTAACCAGAGGCTTAGGGAGAACCGAGACTCGGGCGCCCCCCAACTCATTGTTGAAGATTTATGGGAGTTGCTGCAGTACCACTGCACGACGTATTTCGACAATCAGACCAGTGGTATCCCCCCAGCGAGGCACAGATCAGGCCGTCCCCTGAAGACGCTCTCCCAGCGCCTCAAGGGCAAAGAGGGCAGGTTCCGCAGCAACCTCTCGGGCAAGCGTGTCAACTTCTGCGCTAGGACGGTAATCAGCCCCGACCCCAACCTCGGCATCAACGAAGTCGGAGTCCCCGTTTCGTCAGCCAAGGAACTCACCGTGCCCATCCGCGTCACCAGCAGGAACAGGGAGCAGCTCCGACAGATGATTTTGCGTGGCCCAGATGTGCACCCTGGAGTAAACTACATCATCAGGGGCGATCGATTCCGAGTCAGAATCACCGATCGTACGAAGTTCATCTGGTCTGGTTTCAGGTGCCTGAACCCAGAGTGCCTTGCCGGCAGTGATGATGAGCCCTACACGGGATACAAACCCGATTTGAATGAGGTTCTACCCGCTCCAAACTTCCTGCCTGGTTTGGCCCTGATGCGACAGATGCGCAGGGACCACATTACCGACGACCTGAATGAGGAGTGGGCCGTCGACCTCGAGAGCACGCTTTCCAACCTCAGGGGGGAGGACAAACTTGGAAATCCTTTGGCCGAGGGTGACCACAATGCAGTCATTCACTACCGATGGAGGTGGGAGGTCGAGCACCCCTCTGAGTACTTGCCTGAGCATCTGGAGGTAAAGTGCCCTCACTGTGGAAGCCCAGAGATAGAGGACGAGCACGGAAACGTGTATCCCACTGAGGTGGAGGACCGCCTCAGTACCTACGACAGGGACGGCAATCCACGCCCGGGAGTAGTCGTCGAACGGCACCTCATCGATGGTGACGTTTCGATATTCAACCGCCAGCCATCACTGCACAGGATGTCCATGCTAGTACATGAGATACGTGTGATGCAGGGAAAAACGTTCAGATTCAACCTCGCTGATTGCACCCCCTACAACGCAGATTTCGATGGCGACGAGATGAACCTCCATGTAATTCAGAGCGAGGAGGCGCGAGCCGAGGCCAGAATCCTGATGCGCGTGCAGGAGCACATCATCTCCCCTCGCTACGGGGGCAGTGTCATCGGAGGAATTCATGACCATATCACCGGTGCATACCTATTGACTCACAGTGATGCTTTCATACCAAAGCACGTGGTGATGGACGTCCTAGGTTCAGTGGGCTGGGATGGCAGCATTCCAGAGGAAGTTGAGGAGAATGGCCAGATCGGCTTCAGGGGGAACGAAATCTTCAGCCTTCTCGTGACGGAGGGGTTCAACCTCAATTACAAAAACCGCTCTGGAGAGACTGTGAAAGTCTCAAAGGGCGATGTAGTTGGCGCGATAGACAAGCGCGGAATAGGTGCTGAGGACGGCAGGCTTCTCGATGCAGTAGTTCAGACTCACGGCACAGATATAGGGGCCGACTTCATCAATAAGATGACCAAGATGACCATCGCTATGTGCACGTCCATGGGATTCACTACGGGCATAGATGATGAGGATCTTCCACCCGAAGCGAAGGAGGAAATTGCAGAAATCAACCGCGCTGCCAGCGCCAAGGTCGATTCCGAGTTGGAGAAGTTCGGCAAGGATGGGAAGAAATACGAATCGAGGCCAGGAAGGACCCCCCTAGAGACGCTAGAGGAAAATATCCTGACAATTCTCGACGAAGGCAAGTCCGAGACGGGCAACGTTGCCAAGTCAATGTTGGGTGAGGGCAACTCAGCCGTGTTGATGGCCACTTCGGGAGCCCGAGGCTCCATGGACAACTTGGCGATGATGGCTGGGTCTATCGGACAGCCCAAGGTCCGAGGCAAGAGACTAGAGCGTGGCTATCAGGACCGCGTACTTTCGCACTTCCCCCGTAAGGTCAAGGGGGCCAAGGAGAAGGGCTTCGTCTCTTCATCGTTCAAGAGTGGCCTCGAGCCCACAGAGTTCTTCATGCTGTCAGTCTCAGGCAGGGAGTCTCTCGTAGACACCGCAGTCAGAACGAGCAAGTCCGGCTACATGCAACGCAGGCTGATTAATGCGATGGACGACCTCAAGGTCTCAAACGACATCAAGGCATCTGTGAGAAATACCGCCAACCGAATCGTCCAGTTTGAGTACGGTGAAGATGGCGTAGATCCTGCTCGTAGTCGTAAAGGAAACCCGTTTGATGTCGATCAAGTACTAGATGACGCATTGGGGGGTGCTAACTGATGGTCGTCAAGAGCGCGACAAAGAAGAAGCTGATGGACCTCGGAATCGAGGAAGAGTATGCTCACAAGTTAGCAGACGACAGAAAGTGGGATGATGTCAAAGGCCTCTCTCCGGGCCAGATAGCTCAGATATGCGGCATTGACTCTGGAACCTCCCAGAGGATTCACGAAATCATGTCCAGTTCCACGAAGTCCACTAGGGCGACTTCCGCTTCCTCGCAGAAGACCATAGTTCGCAGGAGAACTGTGTCGAGAACCAGGCGGATGAAGCGTACCCTCCCCCTCGATGTCTATAATCAAGATTTCAAGATGAAGCAACTCATCCGTGACGTCGATTCGGACGACGAGATGTACATCCAACTTTTTGAGGTCTCACAGGGCAGTGGCGCCAAAATGACACCGAGGATGATAGATGACCTAGTCAAGGGGCTACAGAAGCGCGGCGAGAAGAAGTTGACTGCTGCTAAAGCCAAGAAGATAGTCAAAACAGCGAGTAGCTTCGCCAATGAGGCCAAGGCGATTCCATACGAAGCCGTCGGGATTACCACAGCTCAGTCAATCGGAGAACCGGGCACCCAGATGACTATGCGAACCTTCCACTATGCTGGAGTCGCTACCGTAAACGTCACCCAGGGACTGCCACGAATCATAGAGATCGTCGATGCTCGCAAGGTTCCCAAGACCCCTACCATGATTATCTATCTGGATGAGTTCAATGCTAAGGGTAAACCTCTGAGAACCAACGAGAAGCTCATTCGTGACATCGCCGCCGGAATTGAGACGACCACCGCCACAGACATTGCAACTATCGATGTAGACGTGGCACAGAGGAACATCAGCCTCCAGTTGAATGCTAGCAACATGAGGCTGAAGAAGATGACTGGCGCCGAGATTAGGGACAAGCTATCTAGGGCCCTCCGACTCTATGTCCAAGCCGATAACGATGTCAGGCCCAAGTCCCTGAGAATCATTCCCGGAATCGTAAAAGAGCAGGATCTTGCAACTATTTCCACCGACCCGCCTACCTACACCGCTTTACTGCAGCTCGAGGACAAAATCAAGAAGTTGAGACTGAAAGGACTTCCTGGAATTTCGAGGGCGAACGTCCAAGGGCCCGTCGCAGATACTGGGGAGTATTACATCTCCACCATCGGCTCCAACTTAGCAAAAGTGAGCGAGTTCGCGGGAATAGACACATCTCGTACCTACACCAACAACATCAACGAAATCAACGACAACCTAGGAATCGAAGCCGCCCGCCAAGCCATCATCAACGAGATGTGGGATACCTTGGAGGGAGCGGGACTCGATGTTGATGTACGGCACTTACTCATGGTGTCTGATGTCATGACCACGGGGGGCGAGGTGAGGGCCATAGGGAGGCACGGTGTCAGCGGCACCAAGCACTCGATTCTTGCTCGTTCGGCTTTCGAGGTCACCGTGACCCATCTCCTCAGGGCGGGTATCATCGGAGAGAGGGACGGTCTGTCCGGGGTTACGGAGAACATCATCGTTGGCCAGCCAGTGGCACTAGGAACGGGCAGCGTTGAGCTGTTCTACATCCCAGAGGAACACTCCTGAGGTAAGCGAATGGATATGGCAAGGCAATTGAAGCAAGGCATCAACACAGGGAGCCTCGTATTCGGACAACGTCAGACGTCTTCTGCTTGCGCCAAGGGCGAAGCCCAACTCGTACTCGTAGCGGCAAACTGCCCCGAGTCTTTCATCGATAAATTACGGACCTCTCATCCCGAAGTTCCGATTCATCAGGTTCTCATGGTCAATCGTCAACTAGGTGCTGCTTGCGGAAAGCCCTTTCCTGTCAGCACTCTTTGCATTTTGGATGCAGGCCAGAGCGAACTCCTTGACTTCGGCTCCAATATCTGACGCTTGAAATCGGCATCGAGCCACCTCCACCTAGGGTTCGTTTCAAAATCACCCCTTACTCCCTGGCAACATGGAGGCGGCGGTGAGAGATTTGCTTGAGAGCCGAGCCGTCAGGCTTAGACCATCTCCGGGAACCGATTCCTCACACGGTTTCGTGTGTATCGGTATCGCGGAGAGAATACCAGACTTGGACTCAACAGATGACCGTGAAGTCTTCGTCTGGCATGTTCCTTCCGGCTTGCTTCCGCTCACGGAACAGGACTTGGAGCGTTGGGGGGTGGATGCTCCTGCGGGGAGGCATTGGATACTGAGCGAGAGATTGTTACCATCGGACGCAAGCCTAATCGGCACGCACGATGTCGTATTGTGGGGTCCAGATACCATTTCAACATGGATTGGTGGGGCGGTGCTTTCCGGCGAATTGGTCGCTCGAACTCCCGATGTTGTTCCAAGAATGAATTTTCTTGCTACCGAGCTAGAGGATCTGAGTAAGGACGACCCCACTTCGTTGAGGTCGTTGGTTGACCCTGCCAACTGGCTTGCACAGAGGGGCATGGAGGGGACTGTTACCACCCCAGTCCTCCTCAAAGCGAGGATGTGGACAGTAAGCGGCGAGCTAGTGGGGCCCTCCATGGAGTTAGAACAGGGACGTTGGTTAGTCACCGAGGACCCATGGTCGGCTAGCCTGAATCTTCTAGACCCCCTCGACAGGATTGACCACACCCCCAACCTCCGAGTTATCTTTCCCCTTGAGGAATCTTGGCTGTCTGAGGCCAGCCTCTCCACGGAGATTCAAAATTTGCTCGAAGTGAGGAAAAAAGGGAGTGTGGAGAACAGCAATTTATCCGGGCCGGTCAGAAGCATGCTTCTAGAGACATGGTCGTTCAGCCCTGAGTCAGCTAATTTCCAGGAATCCGCACTACTGATTCCGGGGTGGATTATTCACACTACCGAGGAGAAGATATTGCATGGCAGGAACGGCCGAACCTATGATTTAGTGACTAGTTCCTCTGCAACAACAGGAGCTCTTCGGTAGACAGGGTGTCGCCAGACATCAGACGGGTCATCAAGTCGGAAATCCCGACCTTGCCGTCTACATCGTGCAGTTTCTGTCTGGATTCAGATATTTTCATGATGTCCTGCATTGAGTGAATGCAACGAAGTGAAACTATGTATTTGTTATGGAGAAGATCAGCCTCCTCCTTAGCGGAAATGAGGCTACCATGCTCACTGTTAGCGCTCTCTCTTAGCTTATCTACCTCATCTGAGAGTTCTATCATCAAATCGTGTGCACTTTGGGCAGAAATGACCGCTTTCTCTACAGATTTGTGGGCTTCTGTCTGAAGTAGTTCGGCTGACCGCACTTTCTTCAAGGCATTGGAATTGCTCGATTTCTCCCTATCTGTGGCCTCCTTGAGCTCCTTCTGCAACTTCTTCATCATATTGTGAAAATCCTTCTCTTTGTTTCCCGGAAACCCGCCTTTTTCGTACTTCTTTTCGAGATTTTCTCTAGCAGTCTTAATTACGCGAGCGGGGCGCTCTTTTGTATTCGTCTTCACGCCTTCCTCGACCGTTCGTCGAATGTTGCCGTTCCTAAGAATTTCACGTAGTTCCTTAAGTTCATTGGACCTATCCAGTCTGACTTTCTTCAGTTCCTTGACTTTACCATTCTCTTCGTTTCGTATTGACTTCTGACCCTGAACTTCATAAATCAGTTCTTTCACTTGCCTGTTAATCTCGTTTCTCTTGTCGCGATGGCCCCTTCCTACCTTGTTCAAAACATCTCGCTTGATCTTGCTATCAGAGAGCTTCTCGCTAACCATAATGGACAGGGGTTCGAAGATCTCACTTAGATCCGTGTGATTGAGTTCCAAAGCTAGGCCCGTTACGCTCGAATTTGACCTTCCATTTAAGCCATACCAACGTGCAGTAATGCCATTCACTCTTCCTTACGAGTAGCTAAGTTTCCTTTCCTACTGCCACTTCTGGCCACACCTAGTTTCCTCCCTTTCTTCTTCTGCCTCCTCTCTAGAGTAGGCTCCGGTTCCGCATCGGCCCCTTCTCCCAAAGAAGAGAGACCACCCATATCGAGCAAGGCATCCATTTCGGCTGTGCTTAAGCTACCCCCACTGCGTGCGATATCCTTGATGTCGGAGATCTTGACTCGTCCCAGCCTACCTTGGGTGATCCTAGAGTATGCTTCGATACGACTCAGTTCCTTGCGGGTGGCCTTACGCTCCCCCTCAAGGATCTCCTGCCTTTTGTCGATGGCAGAGATTCGATTGCTAACACTCCTAATTTCCTCCCTAGAGATTTTCCCGTCTTCTATTCCTATGTCTCCAGTGAATTCAGACACGCTTCTTCCCTTGTCAGCCTTGTTTTCATCGAGCTTCGTCGTTATCCTTCTAATTTCGCCGATGTGCGCTACATATCTAGCGTGGGCGGATTCCGCCACTTTCTTTCTTCCTATCGAGGATTGCAACTCGAAGAACCTGCTGAACGAACCGAGCTCTCTATTGAGCATTGGAACCGCAGTCAGGTCATTGTCGATGGTGGTGAGTCTCGTGTAGGTAACGGATAGCCATTCGAACAAGATGTCCGTTGGAGGTGGGATGCACTTGTTGATTAGATCCCTCTTTTCCTTATCCTGATGAGCGGATTTTCTTGAGCGATGAAACTCTCTCAGTAGTGTCTTTCGGCCAGAATCCGCAACTTCCACTTTGCCAATCGCTGACCTGAGAGATTTCACAATCTCGACTTGTACCTTCCTCTCTGCTCTGAGTTCCCTAAGTTCGTTCTGAAACGTAGCTAGCAAACGTTTCTGATCCCCTCTTATATCCTCGATATCAGATTGGTCCATTTCCTCTAGGTCGTCCCATAAACCGATATGCACTGAATCACTCATTTTTCTTTACCCCCAGAGTGCTCAGTTGTGTTGTGTTTCTTGATAGAACTGGTTTTTCTCGCAAATGACGAGGCCCCTCCTTCCGTGACCTTCCTCATGCCCTTGAGCAAGTCAGGGAATCCCGGCCCGAGGTCGCCGTAGCCTTCCAATAGCCTCCTCTCCCAATGCCTGATTGCCTTGCCTGACTGGGAGAGCAACTCCTTGGCCCTATCGAGTTGACTCTTTACATCTCTCAGTTCCGCCGAGAGCACTGATTTATTATCATAAAGAGGCTGTGCCTTTTCCACTGCGGCAAGCATCCCCATATGCGCTTTGTCAGCGGCTTTGTAGAACTTGGACATCTTCCTTCTCTTTACGATGAAATCCGCCATCTCCTGGTTGGACTCTCTCCTGTCTTCAATCCAGCGTTCGTTCTCTTTGAGCAGATTCCTTCTCTGGTCCAACATATTTTTCTCTGATTTGTGGTCAAGGGCCGAGGTCTGAATCTTATGCTCAATTTCCTCTAGTTTCTCAAAGAGTCTCTCTTTCTTCCACTTCGGATCTAGGTTGACCATGCCACCGCTTTGCATCAGGTTCTCTCTGGCAGATTTCACTTCGACTAATACCAACCCCGCATCTCGTTGGCTCTCATCCCGGATTCGCTTCAATTCTGCGACTCGTTCGTTAGCTTGCTGGTGAGCCTTCGTCTGTCTCTCTAGCTTGGGCGTGAGCGACTCCTCCGCAGCTTCTAGGTTTCTAATTACACCTGGCAGGCTTTCTTTCAGCATCCTCCTCCGATTTAGCAGAGATTGGGCGAGTTCATCGGGCTTGACCCTGAGCAGTGCCTCGTTGTCCATGGCCATCTGGCGCGTAGCAATCCATGCATTAAAGACCTCTGTGGCAGAACTTTTTGGGTTTGATTGATACGATGACATAGGGAGGATGTAACAATGTCAAGAACAGTAGTTAGAGCATTGTGCATAACCTTGCTCTTGATGCTGGGATCCGTCTTTCTCGCATCTAGCCAGGGCACTGCAGGGCTTTCTACAGAGCCTTTGAACGCGTCATTGACCTCAGGGTCAACTCCTGCGAACTTCACCTCAGCAGGTGGTTCTGGCGTAGCCTTAGTTGGCGAGCCTGCGCACAAGGGCGACAATCTGGTAGCATCTATCCTCGTGAGTAATCATGGTTCGGAGACTGGTTCTGTCGTCCTCCACCTAGAAGACACAATCAATGGAGTTACTGTCTCAGGGAGCGAGGTGGAGATAACTTCTGGCTCCAGTAGGGAGGCCAGCGTTGCATTCACTCCAGAATCCAATGGATCATTGGCGTATCGCTGGTGGCTTACTAGCATTGGCGCCCAAGTCGACTCTTCGTTGAACGGGGTTTTTGTCGTGGAGGTTTACCGGTCCCAGGCAATCGAAGCATCCGTGGAATCATACGATTGGTCGTTGGAAGAGGGCCTCTCCGTGGATGTTTCTATGATCCTCTCACCCGGCCGTTCTCGTACCTTGTTTCTCGAGATCTCTAAGGAGTATCGGGGTGATAGCTCACTGATGCAGAGTTTCACGGTTGAGTTGGACCCGGGGAGAAGAAGCGTGACCATCGAACTCGGCCATCCGGAGGCTGACTCGCTTTCCATCGAGTTGATTCCGATTTCGTGGGCAACCGCGGAGACGTCCATCAATTCTACTACCATATCCCTTGTTGTACCTAATCCACAGCCCTCTGCATCTTTCGTAGTCTCTTCACCTGAATTTCCGAAGGAGGGAGAGTCTGTACTCGTTGAATTCTCTCTGTCCAATGACGGCAATTCCGCCACCCCTGTAGGAAAGGCAAGGTTGGTGCACTTCCCCGATTATGCCATTCTGTCTGAGACCTCAGTCCCTTCGGTTCCCCCCCTAGGTAGTTTCTCCAGCGTCATGGAAATTCCTTCATGGCCCGATGCAACTGTCGTCGAGTTCGATCTCGTCTGGATGATGGGCGAAGAGTCTACCACTAGTTTCGTTTCTATCGAGTCCAAGGTCGAGGACGACGGCTTCAAGTTGCCATTCGACGCCGCCCCTGCAATCTACGGTATCCTTGCTGGCATAGCATCCATCCTAGCAGCAAGGGTGACTTGGCGTACGGTCTCATCAAGGACAGCTTCTACTGCGCAGGGGGGTCTGAGAGCTCCCAGAGCGCTGAGGTCCAGCCGAGGAGAACAAGTGAAGAGGGAAGTGTCCTGCCCTCATTGCGAACAACGCCTCAATGTGCCCATCAATCACTCGGGGAGAGTTAAGTGCCCTGCTTGCACCAGGCAGTTTGACGTCGAAGACGAGATTATCCAGCCAACGCGCACAGATGTCACCTCGGAAACCGAAACGGGGGACCCCAAAATCTCAGATTCGTCGGACCCAGTAGATTCCATCTCTAGGTCATCAGACGATCTCCTCCAGTGTCCTGACTGCAGCCAGACTCTTCGCGTCCCAATCGAACGTAGGCCGATTCGTTCGCGTTGCCCAGTGTGCAAGTTGGAGTTCTTAGCCGAGGCTTCCGAGGAGTAGGGATGTCTGACTACAGCGAAATTGAGGAGATGTACCTAAAGCGCATCTTCGAGGTTCACGTCGACACTCCCGATGCAATCGTCAGGACTACCCAGCTTGCGAACCTCATGGATGTAAGCCCAGCCTCAGCCACCGAGATGATTCATCGCCTCACCAATAGGGGAATGGTGACTCACGTTCCATACAAGGGTTGCAGACTCTCCCCTATTGGATTTCAGTATGCAGCACGAATAAAGCGACGCGAGGGATTGCTTCAAATTCTCCTCTCAGAGGTGATAGGTTTCTCCGGAGACGTCTCTGCAGTTGCATGCAGGATGGAACATGCCATTGGTGACGATTTGGAGGCTGCCTTGGACAGACTGCTGGGATATCCGGAATATGCTCCCGATGGTACTCGCATCCCTATGGTTGAACGTGCTGTGGAGCCTTTCGGTGAAGGTACTCTGCTACCCATTGGCGCACTTCCAGAAGGTGCCACCGCTACGGTGGATCTCATTCTGGTTAGTGGTGTCGAGGGAGTTACCATAGGAGCCGCCGGGTTAATGGTCGGTTCCACAATCACTAACTCCGGGGGCGTGCTCACTTGTGATGGCAGTGAGCTCGAGGTGTCTAGTTCGATGTCCTTGAGGATACTTGCTAGACTCACTAGTGATGTTGGTGGTTGAACCTCATGGACGCGAAAGACAACCCCCTGACTCCGCTTCATACCGATTCGGAACTCGATTCCATGATGGCGACGCTTGCTCCAGAGGCTCCTCCAGCTCCCGATCTCAGGTCTCCGAAAGTCGGAGACGATTATATGACCACACTACGTATTTTGAAACAGTCACTCAAGGCCAAGGAACTTGCCCTGAAGGGCATTGACGACTTCCTAATAAGCGGAGGTATCAGGCTGATTCTGTTCCTGCCAATCATCGTTGTAGTGCTCTTTGGTCTTGCTCAGTCTTATCGCGGGTCTGATCCGGAGTGGTGGACGGGAAGTGTGGAGGATATTTTCTTCAACCTCAGACTCTCCACTGCGATCTATGCACTTTCACTGGTCATCATGGTCGCCGACCTCGTCCTCCTCTTCATCCTGCACTATCTTCTTTGGGTTACACAGCGCATCTTCCAGATTGAGACCGATGAAATTACGAAAACTGGCATGACCTTCCGCAGCGTCCATGGCTACACTGAAATGAGGGCCGTCATCGATGGCGCCTCCAAGCAACTGAATCTCACTACCACTCTGATGGTACTCGCCACCGTACTTCTTGGTTTGGCGTTTTACTTCTCCAGCGGCGCCCAAGGCGTCCCAGTGTTGATTGCCCTATCCACGGGTGCGTTGCTCTCTGGTCACAGTGTGTACATGGTTTCCAGTCGCCCGCGATTCAATACCGTGAAGCCGTGGGGGTTGTTAGAAGCATTCTCCCCCCCCATTCACCCTGCCCTTCTCAACAAGCCGTTCAGCGATGTCATCAGGGCGCATGTCGACCCCCTCCTCGCTGTTCGCGTATCCAAGTACGTGTCATCCTTCTCAGGTGACCTGCGTAGAGGCGTCACGCTCTCGGAGTTACAGGAGTACCTTCTGCAACTGCTTCACATGTATCGATCAGGGTTGATCGACGAGCAAGAGTTCCACTTCGCATTGGAATCAGTGATACCCTCGAAAACGATCGAGCAGATTATCAACCACCCAGACCTTGGTGAGGAGACCCTTGACCGGCTCCTCATGCATGCCCGACGGCGTTGTGCCCCCTTCTTCAGACTACACGATCGATTGCGAATGCACCTCAACAACACAACGGCCTCTGGCGTTTGGTTCGATGTGGATATGGAAAACCTCACCCTAGGCCACGCAAACCTATTCGCTTTCGTGCTCAATCAGACCGGTGAGAGTCAGGACCTGATTCTAAGGGTGCAAACACCGGACTTCCGACCCAACGAATGCGTGTACCGCCTCCGTAGCAATCCACAGGACCTCGAATCACTCCAACAGGGCAAGCCCCTGTTCGAGTCCCTCACTGACGCCATGCTCTCATCTCGCATTGTTTGGCAGAGCCTAATCCCATCTTCCATGGGCGAGGCAACAGTGACCGTCAGGCTAGAGGACTCCTCTGGTAACCTGATTTCGGGTAAGGTCCTGACTGCGCAGGTCAGATCTGATCTGTTCACTCGATTGAGGATGACCACCGGGGCCCTTTTCATGTTCGGCGCGGCTCTAGCTGTATTATCTCCCTTAGTTCCGTTCATAGCGTCCCTACTAGGGCTTTAGTTCGATTCAATAAGGAACCGTCCCTCGCGGGTCCATGGAGGCGGAGGATTCCATCAGCAACGATCTCAGAAACCGACTCCATGCCATGGAGGCCAAGCTCAGGAGGATGAGAGAGCAGCGAAACGGCCACAGCGAGACTGCTCGGCGGGCCGCCGATTCAAGAAATTCCGTCCAACAGCAGGGGTCTGAGTTGAGGGGGGAAATCACGGCGCGGATGGATGAGCAGAAGGTGGTGCGTTCACAGGCCAAAGCGCATCAGGTCCGTCGCGATGAGATTCAGAAGCACATAGGGGCACTCATCTCTAAGAAGCGGGGAAGAAGGGGGGATGGTCCTAGCAAGTCGGTGATCATCCAACTCTCGGAAACAGTTAGCGACATTGAGAGAATAGAGAACAAAATCATGACTGACGGACGGCTGACTCTCGACAAGGAGAACGATTTGATTAAGCAACTGAGGTCGTTGATTTCTAGGAGAGATGAGCTTCTTCCCGCAGTCAAGGAGCATCAGATTATCACCATAGACCTGGGGGACATGGAGGGGTCAATACAACGACTCAAGGCCGAATCGGACAATGAGCATCAACTAATGATCGACCAGAACAAGCTTGCAGACAGTATTTGGACAGACATCAAGCCTATGCTCGAGGAACGCGACTTCCTTAGAGCGGAGGGAGATCGCCTCCATGAAGCGTTCCTCAGCGAGAGGAAAAAGGCCGACGACACCCATTCCAGCATCGTAGAGATGCTTGCTAAGGTCAATGTAATCAGAGATGAAATTAAGTCTCAGCACGAAGAGAGGGAGAGGCTTGTCAGAGACCACAACCAATCTGTCAGAGACGCCCTCAAGACACCTGATCAGGACGAGGGATTGGTTGACTCATTGTCTCAGGAGCTCATGGAGAGTGGCTCCATCACCTTTGGTGGCACGGTGGCTGGTTCCGAGGGAGGCGAGTCAAGCCACCAGGGGGGGAAGCGCCCAACACGACGCCTGCGAACCACCAGAGGCAAGAAGAGTTGACTCACCAGCCGCGCTCTTCAAGACGTAACTCTAGTGTGTCAATTTCAAGTCCAGCCATGGCTTCCCCGACCATCGTGCTCGCCTCGGCAACTACCTCTGGCTCGTCGTAATGGTGAGTAGCGAGAACTATGGCCTCAGCGGTCCTTGTAGGGTCAGAACTCTTGAAAATTCCCGAGCCCACGAATATCCCATCCATCCCGTGTTGCATCATTAGAGCTGCATCGGCTGGAGTTGCGATTCCCCCTGCGGAGAAGGTGACTACGGGCAGCCTGTTGTGGTCAATCACATCGCTAAAGACCGAGGAAACTTCGCTTCTCAGGGACTTCACGTCACCGAACGGCGTGCCCAATAGCGAGATGTCCAGTTCGGATGCCGCCTCAAGCCGGTGGAAGCCGCCCATGATGGTGTCAATCATCCCCTCCCTCGTGTTGGAGTCGGCGACCTTTGCGGACTCAATCTCGGCTCTTAGCAAGCGAGCGTGCTTCACAGCGCTAACCACGTTGCCGGTCCCAGCTTCCCCCTTGGTGCGAATCATGGCAGCCCCCTCAGCGATTCTCCTGACTGCCTCTCCCAGACTAGTGCAACCGCATACGAAAGGTATGGTAAATTTATTCTTGGCTATGTGGAAGAATGGATCAGCCGGAGTTAGCACCTCAGACTCGTCTATCATGTCAACTCCTAGGGCTTCCAAGACTCGAGCTTCTTCGTCATGCCCGATTCTGGTTTTGGCCATCACGGGAATACTGGTCGTCTCGATAATACCCTTGATCAGGCTTGGGTGACTCATGCGAGCGACCCCCCCAGTTGCCCTGATGTCGGCTGGGACCCTTTCGAGAGCCATCACCGAGACAGCCCCTGCATCTTCTGCGATGTGGGCTTGCTCGGGCGTCACGACATCCATGATTACGCCGCCCTGTTGCATCTTGGCAAAGCCACGCTTCAGCAGTTCAGTTCCATAGCGCAGGCTCTCCAAGTCGACTCTATGTGACACATCGCTCCCTCGAGGCGCACACTGATGAACTTATTTCACCGCAGAAGTTGTTGTGAGTGCTCAAGAATCGGCCAAGACCGGCGAGTCACCCTCTGCCAGGGGGAGGTTGGGGGCCTCGTCCTCGTTCCTGTCCAGCCAGCTCATTTCTTCGTCTGGCAGGTCGGTATCTGCGTAGATAGCGTCGACAGGACATTCGGGTATGCAGGCGGCACAATCGATGCATTCGTCCGGGTCAATTACTAGGTATTCGTCGGCTTCTCTGAAGCATTCTACGGGGCAGACTGCCACACAATCCTGGTACTTGCATCCCACGCACGAACTAGTAACTACATGAGTCATCTAATACCCTGTCTGAGGGATGGGCATTGTGCATAAGAACGCTTGGTCACAGGCCCTTCTAGCCTCTGATTTCAGATATCATATTGGTAGCTAGGATAACGACATCGTCTCCTGGATATGCCTCTAGCTTGAACCTCCCTTTGACTACGGGCTCATCTGTGTTTTCGCATAGCTTAGCATTTCCCCTAACCAACTCTGAGATACTGATCCTTAGATGCAGGACCTTTTCGTCGTCAATGCGCGTGTCTAAACCATCCTCGAGCAACCTTCCCAAGGAATCAATGCTGAGCCTTCCGAGGGATTTCAGAGCGTCCTTTTTTGAAAGGCGAGCAATGAGGGTCGTCTGTGGAGCTCCGAGGGTAGATTTCCCACTCTTGACATCTATCATCGAATCCTCTCCAGCCAACCAAGTCAACGCCTCAGTGATCAGTTCGATGTCGTCAACGGCACTGGAGTGGACTCTCCATGTGCCTCCATGCAGACCCATATAGCCTCGGGCTGCTGTGTTGTATTCAAACCGCCGTAGTGCTACGCAGCGAAGCCTTCGGCATTCCGTTCAAATACTGGTTCCAGTTCGGACGGCCCGCAAACGGGGCAGCCCCCGAAAGAAGGAGTCGTTTCTATGGCCAAAGGCGCATCGGCAAGAGCAGCTGCTCGTAGGCAGAAGGACAAGTGGAAGGGAAAGCGTTGGTACTCCATCCGAGCCCCTAGAAACCCGTGGTCATTCAAGGTCATAGGGGAGACCATCGCTGCGGAGGAGAAGACTCTGCTCGGTCGGCATTACGAGGTCATGCAGAGCGAACTCGATGGTGATTTCTCGAAGATGCACGTCAAGATTCGGTTCAGGGTCTCCGACGTCATCGGCAGCGATGCCCTCACCGAGTTCGTTGGCCACGACGTCATGAAGGACCATGTGAGGCGCCAGATTCGCCGTGAGCGCGGCAAGATTGACGATTCCATCGACATAGTCACGGAGGATGGTTACTTCATCAGGCTCAAGCCGTTCATCGTCACCCGCGGCCGAATTAAGGGCAGCCAGAAGCAGGAATCCAGGACTATAGCAAGGAACGAGATCATCAAGTTCTGCTCGAGGTCAACGTGGATCTCCGTTCAGAAGGCCCTGCTAGACGGGTCTCTGGAGGAGGAAGTCAGGAAAGCCGTTTCAAAGATACAGCCTGTCAGGTCGGCCTTCTTCCGACGCAGCCAACTGATTCAGTCGGGCGTCGTCATCGACGAGGGCCCGACCCTCGAGGAAATCATTGCAGATGAGAAAGGCAAGGAAGAGTCTGGAGAAGATGATACCGACGTTTTGGTGGAATCGGACCCAGAGCCAATTAGCGACGATTCACCAGACTCCATCACACTAGCTGCAGAGGAGGAGGTAGAAACCGAGCTTGAAGAGAGACCAAAGGCTCATCCCACTGAGGGTGACAGCGACCTCTCAAAACTGTCCAAGACCCTCAAGGCTGAGATCGTCTCAATCGCCAAGTCCAGGGGTCTGGATTCAACCGGTACGAAGCAGGAGATTGTGATTAGGATTTACGAGTCCTTGACCGTTCCCGAACTCAAGACCCTTCTCAAGGAGGCCGACAAGCCGGTCTCGGGAAAGAAGGCAGATCTCGTTGCCCGCTTAGCAGAGTGAGTACAATGGCCCGCATCGCGGTGCTGTGCGGTACCGGGATGGGCGCCCTTGCTAGTATGACGTCATCGATGCTAGGGGCAGCCTCGGAGTATGCAATAATCGAGTCCGTGTGGGGCGAGGTCCCCATAACCATTACATCTGTTTCAAACGGTGAGGTTGTGGTGATTGACCGTCACCACTCCGAAGGTGCGAAGAGGACCCCACCGCATGCAATCGAGCACCGCGCCAACGTACACGCAGCCGCAAGTTGCCTTCCCAATCTCGTGGTCAGCGTCAATTCAGTGGGAACCATGCGTGAGGACTTGAGACCCGGAACCATAGGGATCGCAGGGGATGTTCTAGACTTGGCTGAACGCCCTTGGACCTTCTATGACGATGACGCCATCCACGCCGACAGGAACTCTCCTTTCGATTCTCGCGCGGTTTCGGTGTGCAGCACCGAACTAGTGGGTCGCCAAGGAGGAGTCTTGTCCGGGCTGATAGTTGCTCAGTGCGTGGGCCCCCAGTTCGAGAGTCCCTCCGAGATTGATGCCTTGGAGCTCATGGGCGCCGATGTTGTTGGTATGACGCTGGGTCCTGAGTCCAGGCTGGTGGCCGAGACGGGTCTGCCCCATCTAGCTATCATTTGCTCGTCAAATTGGGCGGCGGGACGAACCCCGGGCTCTCCTGATGCTGTCATAGACCACGCAGCAGTCGATTCAATTGCGGGCACTATGGGGGAACGTGTCGGCGATTGCCTGATGGCGCTTCTAGCTGATTTGGGTGGTTAGTTGGACAGGGATCTAATGATTGGCTTCGGACTGATAGGGTGCGCCTTGCTCCTATTCCCTCTAATGATGAATTTGATGCAGGATCACGACGACTCAGTCAGGGAGCATGAGCGTGAGTGTGACATGGATTACAGGTGGCTGGTCCTCGATACCCTTGACTCCCCCGACCCGGTGCTATGCAAGGAGTTGGAGAGAGAAAAAGCGCGCATGACGACGTACTTCCTAGGGTCATTGGGTATGTTCGTAGTATCGGGTCTAGGCGGACTGGTCATGGTGCTTCCATATGATGAAAGGGACCCCAAGCAGCCCCCCCCAGGCAGAGAACTACGTTGATGGGTCTCCTTGCGCAGCCAGTACCATGGCACGACCCGTGAGTGTGAATGACTGGATAGAGATAGAGGCGCAGGACAGCCCTGATGGCTCTTGGTTGACCATGATGTCGCGAGTGGCTGCGTTCCACCACAAACACGCCTTCGCTTCAGAGGAGAACCACGGGCACGACATGGGCTACAGGGTGGCTCTCACTGTCGAGGAATTGGGAGAGTTCGCAGCTGCAATCACAAAGGGCAAGCCAGACGAGGAGGCAGCCGAGGAGCTGGCTGACCTACTGATTTTGATACTCGGCCACTCTCTGGCTATGGAGGTCGATTTGGAGACCGAGTTCCACCGCAAGATGGATCGCATAATGCTGAGGGAGGCCCGTTGGGGTAAACTAGGGATTCGTGTGACAGAGTACTCGGACGAGTGACAGGGGGGAAACATACTCTCTGCCTTAGGTTGGCGTAACTAAGGAACCCAATGAATCGCCCGTGACTCATTCATACCTACTGACTGAGGGACGACTCATGCGCTACCCTTTGTTTCGATGTCTCTGAGACTCCAGCCCTCTCCTCCTTCGGCCACGGACCAGATATAGAGCGAGATTCACATAGTGCCTGATGCTAGGGCATTGATAGTTCAGCAGAAGAACACTACCAATGGGGGCCGCCCATCTTTTCTTACAGATTCCCGGCAGAGTTTTCTTGGGGAGAAATGTACCAACAAATCATGCAAGGATCCTTGAAAGTCTAGAGAATCGCCTAATTCTTTCACCCATCCCTTTGGCCAACTTTTTGGATATGTTTCAATGTCACAACCCAAAACTACGCTAGCAATCGACCGTTGCATATGGGACATCTCCACCTTCTCTCCACTGGATAGCATCTGTTCAAATACAGAATGAACAATTTCGTTCAATTCTTCGGCATCTTGTGAATCGGCATCACTAATTGTTGCTTTTTTCAGTTCAGAATGAGGCTCCTCTCTTACTATTTCTTCTAATTCTATTACTCTTTTAGATAAGCGCTCGAACATCTCAATTGTCACAGTATCTTGTTCGATTATTCTTTTCTTTGATAATCCAGGAACAATGAAGCGATCCCCAATATATTCGTGCCCTCTTAGTGTTCTTTGATCAATATCATCCCAATCTCTATCGGGATATAGACTCCGTTCGCCTTGAATAGTCACCCCGTCTCGAATTTTGTCATTGAACTTGTCATGGGTAATTATTAGCGCATTACGTTGAAGTGCGAAATCAATCCAATAGATATCGTCCTTTTTTCGATTTACTAGAATCACTTTTTGATCGGCGATTAGCTTGTCCAGTATTTCGATATCTCCCACTGTATCTAGATGCCTAGTCCTTAGCGCGCGCAAATAGGTCCCTTTCTTTAATATCGCAGTAGTAGGCCAACCTAGACTTTCACAATGAGAAATTGCTATCTGCAATCTCTCGGGCAATATTAGAAGAATCTTGTTTCCGTCCGTATCCTTCTTATCGTCGTGAATAAGATTAGCACCATCTAGCACAACATGTTCATAATTGCTTGTCATTGTAATCACTTCTCCTATGCCCTTTATCTACAGATTGTGCACCTCTTTGCCGGGATCTTTGATTGGGATCGCACCCGGTCATCACTGGCCCTAGTCAATATACAGAAATAGAATCATCTGAGGGCCCCCCCTTGAATTGCCATTATCAACCATGCGACTCCTAGGGAATACACTACCGTCTGTGCCGCACTGAGACCTCTTTTCTCCACTTCCTATACCAAGAGGAGAATCTGAACCACTCGAACAGGCTGTTCTTCTTTATCGCAGAGAATACCTTCCTCTGGTAATCGATGCAATCTTCAGCAGACATTCTGAAGGTTCTCTTCGGGTTGCCGTGAAGACCAGAAATCACAAGCCACTGCCCCTTCACGTACACAAGGGTGTGACAATTTGCCTCTTTCCCGTCCGGGGCAACCAGAAATACATGCGCAATGTCCTCGACCATGGCAATTCTGCGCATCAGGTTATTCGACATGACTGGATTGCGGAGGGTAGCTTGGGTCAACGACGTGAATAGCACCGAGACTATCCTCCATGCCTCTCTAGGATCAATTTCCCCGTCTTCCGCATGAGCAACCATGTTCTCCACATTCTCCCATGCAATCGGAACTACGAAGTCAGGCTTTTCCGGTAGTCCCGGATCAATCCTAATCGCATCACTCTCAATCGCTACGGTTAGCTCCTCTCCAGTCTCAGAGATGCTTACCCCAATTATATCGAATATCCCAGTGAAGAATGTCACCACCTCGGGAGTCTGGGGAATCATGCGCCAAACATCCAAGGCACTCTTGTCCATGGCCTCCGATGACTAATTTGGTTCAAAACATCTATGCAAAAACAAACAAATCACCATGCATCATAGGGGGTGACTCAGTAAACACCGGAGTGCTCCTGCATCATTCCATACCAGCCGGACACTACCTGATGTCTCTCTACTATGTCGAACCCATTCAGGCCCTGCATCGATCGAAGTATCCCGAAGTTGGCATAGTCGGACCCGTTAGGCTCTTCATCTCCGAAGAAGTTCCCCTTGATTCCCATGGACATCTCGTCCAGTTGGTACTGGAGATTCTCACGGGGCGGGAGCTTGAACATCTTTGCCCTGCTCTTGCCTATCATGCGCATTATGAAACCCCCGAGCCACTTGTTGATCAGGCGGCTGCCAAACGTGAAATTGTCCACCCTAGTCACGTAATCGAGGGCTTGGAGAGATGTCCTGTATGAGGTGTAGATTACAGCTACAATGGATTTCCCTAGGACCTTGTTAGAGAATTCCATCCACCGGTCCTGCTCAGGGTCCTCACCCATTCGCGGGAACGCGTTCGAGTCATTGGAGTCAATGTAATGGAGGATATAGTTCGAGTCGGTCACCTGGGTTCCATCGACGTCGACAAATACTGGTACCTTTCCCCATTCGGACCACTTTAGTTGCGTCTTGAAGGTAGGGTCGACCTCGACCTTCGAGTACTCAATTCCCCTAGAACCCAGGAGCGCCTTGACCTTGAAACAGAACGGACAGGTCTCGAAGCAGTACATCGTCGGGAGGCCGTCAACCACCCTTTCGGGAACCATTTCCTCCTGTACCCCCGAAGGTGATTCATACTCAACGGAGGGCTCTGTCACGACAATGCGCCATGACTAGCACTTGTGAATCCATCGAAGCGGAATACTCTTTTTGCCAAACTGAGGGTGCATCTAACTCGTACAAATGTCAGAGGGTAGGGAATACGACCACTCCTGATTGATTGAGTTTGCTAGGAGACGAGGATTTGCCGCCGCTCGGCGTATTGTACGTACTCATCACGGTCTGAGAAATTCGTCATGGCCCAGTCAATCCAGAATGTGTGCACGTCAGGTATCCTCGCCCGGACTTCCTTCAGAAAGGCCGACACCTTACCGCTGGAGCAATCGTCGATTCCCAAATACTGTGCGACGAAGGAGCGAGCCTGCGCGTCAGACGGGAACCGCGTCGGATCCGGTTCAAACCAGCGGGGTGATCCGTAATCATACATCCACTCGCAGAAGAAGTTGGCGACATCGAAGGGTGAATCAAGTGGACCGGCATATTCGAAGTCGAGAAGGCGAATGGTGGGGGGGTCGTCACCGTCGCATACCAGAACATTGGTGAAGTTCAGATCGTTATGATTCCGGCCAGCCACCTTATGGAGGCGGCGCAATTCATGGGCGAGCGCCGCCAACGTCTGGCTGTTGTCACAATCTTCGCGCCTCATTGGTCGTCCCGGCAACCACATCTCAAGTCGACCCCAGTCAAGTCGCTGCACCACCTGTGCTCCGAACCTATAGTCCTGAATGTGTCTCTCATCTGGGTTGGAGTCGTCGTGGCTAGGTCCGAAAATCCTCAGAAGGAGTGGACCATGATCGCCGCAGCAAATCTTGTAGTTGGCATTGCTGAGCCCAAACGGACAGAGTTCAATTTGCAGGGGTGCCGCGAGGTTCCATCCAAGATCACTGAGCGCCGACGTGAGGGTGCGGATTCTACCCTTCCCGATTGGTTCCTCACCATTGTAGGGGTGACTCTCACCGAAAACACGGCCGACTTTCCTTTTGGGCACCTCCACCACGTAGCGAACTTTTACTCAGGAAATTTGAGCATTTCTACTCAGACTTTCCGTATATCACTACCCATTGAGATGGGACCCATGTCAGAGGGTCTCACTAAGCAACCCACTGTGGTCTCTGACTTCGCCCCTATTCTATAGGGTCTGATTCACTCACGGTGGGTCGCAATTAGAGCGGCTCCAAATGCTGCGGTGATGCTGAGGAGGAGCCCGAAGCCCGGCAATGCGTTGTCCTCGGGCTCAGGCTCTGGCTCTGGCTCGGGTTCTGGCTCGGGTTCTGGCTCAGGCTCGGGTTCTGGTTCGGGTTCTAGCTCTGGCTCAGGCTCTGGTTCGGGTTCAGGCTCTGGTTCGGGTTCTAGCTCTGGCTCTGGCTCTGGTTCGGGTTCTGGCT
>JAPYUP010000010.1:0-2047 GCA_029940695.1 Candidatus Thalassarchaeaceae archaeon | reverse complement strand
TCTGGCTCTGGTTCGGGTTCTGGCTCTGGTTCGGGCTCAGTGGCCTCCTGTGGACTCCAGACCAGCTCCCACGAGACTCCGGCCTTATTTTCCCACCAGAGCCCCCCCTCGGAGTCCTGGTAGACGATGACGTTGTGCCACGTGTTCTGCACGGGCGTTCGCTCGAAGTGGCCCATGAAGTAGGAGGCGTTAGTGGGAGGTCCGGCGGTCGCGTTGCCATCGCCTACCCTCTGGTAGAGCTCGTTGAGGTAGCAGAGCCCGTCCATCGAGATGTCAGAGAAGAACAGGGTCCCGTTGCCGTAAGGGCTGTCGGGCGCTGTCAGCATCCCGTACTGGCTGCTCGGGTAGCCGCAACCGGAGATTGGCTCCGGGTCACCCTCGGAGGACAACAGGCTCGGGTCGGCCAAGACCCTCTCGGTCATCTGCGACGGGTCGACATTGATGGAACTGAGACCCCTGGTCACGACTGGCCAAGGATCGCTTTGAGTGTACGTCCATCCGCTCGACTGCGTCGAGTATGACCATTCTTTGTATGACTCGGTGAACCAGATCATTTCCGCCTCGGTGTGGTTCCTGTCGCTAATGTGGAGGACCCCGACGTTGATCTGGCTCTCGTAGCCGTCGTGTGGTGCCACCCTAGCTCCGTACATGTCGATGAAGTTCTGCGTGTCGAACTCGATCACCCGCTCGGCAGTTACGTTGGTGCCAGTGCAGAAGAGGGCGTACTCCTCCGTGACGCAGGACTCTATGGTCTCGTTGATGAGCTTGTAGTTGACCTCTGTTGCCTCCTCGGCAGTCAGGAAGCCGGCGATGTAGAGGAAGATGTCGGACCAGACCATTCGCTCGGGCCCGTCCGGGACGATTCTGAACGAGCCGTTGTCGTGGACCAGCCTGACCTCCGTACGGTCCCCGTTATCGTCTTCGATTTGTACGGCGTAGGGCCATCCCCTTTCAGGGTCCCAGAATGGCCCTGAGAGGTCGCCCTTCACCGTCGTGTCACTGTCGAGGTGCATCCCGTCGCCGCTGTTCCAAGCACCCTCTCCCTGTTCGGGGAACTCCCCTGAGTCGAGTCCTAGGAGCCCGTGCCCCATCTCGTGGGTTAGGCCGCCGTTCGTGATGTACTGCATGTGCAGCATTCCCCTGAGCTCTGGGTGCTCCCTCCCGTCCAGTGGCGAATAGCAGTGGGAGCTGTGCTCACAGGGGGGGTCCATTCCGATGTTGCCTACTGGATCGTGGAATCGGACGTAGCCCGCCCCTCCCACGGAATCTCTGGTCTGGATTGCGATGAAGTCGAACACGTGCCCGGAGACGTTCCATGCGTCGTAGCAGGCCGTGCAACGCGACGGGCTGACGTGCTCCCATCCGTTTGACCACCTCTCACCGTATGACTCTCCCATCGTCACGAAGTACCCGCCATCCGTGGTCCTGACTTTGTCGGAGGCCTGCTGGAACGTTACTGTGCCTCTCAGCGATGTGTCTAGGACGGCCATTCCCATGAACTCGGTCGCAACCTCCCCTGGCGCCAGAACATCTTCGGAGAGGTGCAAGCAGGCCCTGGAGTAGACTCCGTCGCCCGAAACCGCGTCTCCGTTTGTCCCATCGTCGAAAAGGTCGTGGGAGCCGCTCTCGTTCTCAATCAGGAATCCGAGCCAGGAGGGTATCCTCGTGCTTCCCTCCCCCCAAGGCCCCTCGCCGTCGTTGGTCCGGTAGGTCAGGGTGAAGGTCTCATCCAGGAATATCACAGAGGGCTCGATCTGTAGCTTGCCGGTGGATAGCGCGGAAGCCTGATCGGTCCCCTGTGGGTGTTCCTGGATGGGGTCGCAATCCCCGACCATCTGTGGTTCAAAATCTGCTGCTCCAGAGCCGGAGTTGGACTGTGCGGAGGCATGCTCGAAGGACGCAAGTCCGGAGAGGATGCTCAGAAAAACAATCAGGAATAGTGCGACTGGCTTACTACTCATGGGATAGGATAGGGGGGGCTCTCTTCATCATGACGCATATGTTATCTTTGGGCCCCTAGCAACCACCTCTGGTTGAATGGGTACCC
>JAPYUP010000032.1 GCA_029940695.1 Candidatus Thalassarchaeaceae archaeon | reverse complement strand
TGGGTTGTCTGCCGCAGCGAGCTACGTCCGCTTCGCAATTGGCAGCTATCTCGTCCACACGCAACCGATGGAACTCGGTGAGTTCTCGTTCAGCGTGCCCATCGGGTTCACTCTTCCGGAAGTCGGGGGTGCTTTGGAAGTGGGTGTCGCTGCACGGTTCCAGTGGTCATCCAACGGGACTGCGGAGACTACAGTTGTCCACATCAAGTCGGCGTCAATCTCAGGTGGGTACCATGTGGAATGGGACCTCAATCCCGAGTGTTTGGCCATGGATGACCTTCACCTGATAGAGGACGAGGGGGGACTGATTATTGCCATGCCGTCACGCTGCACCGACGACATCACGTCTAGCGAAGCCCTGATTGTGACTGCACAGAGCACGGACACCAGCATCGTGAATGCCTCCGGAGAAGGGCACAACCTCAGAATCCAACCATATGCGAACTCTTACGGCTCTACAGCAGTAGATGTCGAAGTCAGGGATGAAAGCGGTAACTCATGGTCAGATTCGTTCACAATCAACATCGCTCCCGTGCCCGATCCCCCTGTAATCGAAGGGTTACCACTGACAGTGTACATCGAGCTCGGCGAGACTATGACCATCGAGCCGACAATCTCGGATCCGGACACCGAAGCACCAGTCATCTCAACTAGCCGCTCATGGGCCACGGTGAGCCCCCAAGGGGTTCTGTCACTAACCCCGGTGGAGCCGGGCACTCAGACCTTGAGATTAACTGTGAGTGATGGCACGACAAATGTCTCACAGGACATCGAGGTGATAGTCACAGCCAATCCCGACCTCCTAGTCGAGTCTGTTGAGGTGAGATACGATGGAATCGCATCTACCTCGCTTGTCCGGGGCGATGTCGTACAAATCGTCGGTTTTGTCAGAAACGAGGGGCGTGGAACTGCCTACAATGTGCCCATCCACTGCCGTCTAAATGGTATCCTAGTTGGTTCTGACTCGATAGCCTCCATCGAACCCGGGGGTCTGAAGATGGCTGTGTGTGATGCACAGCTCAACGAGGCTAGCCTCGAGTTGTCCATCTTGGTGGAAGTCGATGGCACATCCTCAATTCAGGAGACTAACGAAGCCAACAATCTGCTTGAAGCAACGATTTCTGTAGAGCAGCCAACTGACCCTAGTAAGCGTCCTGACTCTGGCACTGTCGTGATTTTCGTCTCGGTGTGCGTCATTTTCGCCTCCCTAGTCATCCTACAGATGGGCCCCCGTGGAGTGAAAAAGGAGTTCGAACGTCGGAAGTGAGTCTCGTTGGTATCCCTTCCGACGGGACGTTTGGCCGATAATCAGCGAAATCTAGGCAATGGTTATACCGGGAATGAAGTCGAAATTAGAGTACCGCGCTCGGTTGCTTCGGTGGTCTGCTCGGTGGTGTGTGTGAGAAAATGATGATACTGAAGATTCGGCTGGAGACGGACGAGTGGATCTACGAAGAGCATGAGTCAGCCTAAGAGCTACTCTGTCCCTTGGTCCAAGTCTGCGGGTAGACCCCCGGAGGCATCATTACCGTCTGGGCTGTGGCCACCTGACCAGTTTTCATTCCCGGAAGTGAGTCCGTGGCTACGCTCAAAGTTGCAAGGGCCACGACCTCGCCCTTGAGGCTGGAAACCAATGCGCTGGATCCCACAGGAAGCCCCTTGGGAGCTCTGACAACACCGGGCCTAGCAAGTATGGCGCCGTGCGATAACGCGGCAACTGCCCCGTCCTTCACTACGATTCGGGGAAGATTGTCCAAGATGCTCTCCACTGGAGTGAGAATCCTAGCCAATCCCTTAGCCTCATTGTGCTCGCGCCACAGAAACACCGCGTCGGTGAGTTGTTGCATAGTACACGCCATCGAGTCATCGAAGCCTCCGCTGCCATCCCTGTGGAGTTCCAAGAGTTCGCACCTAGTTCCCATCTGCAGCCCTATGTCCTTAGCTAGGGTGCGCACATATGTACCGGCATCGCAGTGGAAGGCGACAACGAAGACTCGGTTCGCATAGTCGACATCGACTAGTTGGGCGAATCGGATTACGCGAGTGCGGACCTGCACCTTGACGGCTGACTCCTTCGGAGGGACGTTGTAGGTCTCCCCTGTCAAGCTATCCAGCAAGCCAGAGAACCTGTCTTTGTCCACTTCGTCCTTGAAGCGCAACACGGCGATGTAGCGCTTCGGCTTCTGGAGCAAGACGGCGGTGAGCCTGGTGGCCCTTCCACATAGCAGAGTCAGCAGGCCTGTAGCAAAGGGGTCTAGGGTGCCACCGTGACCTATCCTAGTAATCCCGAGGAGGTTCCTCGCCCAAGCAGTCAGTTGGTGGCTTGTTGGTCCCGGGGGCTTGTCGATGAGAATGACGCCGCACCCTAGGAGGTCCTCTAGTGGGCGGTCATAGGGATTGCAACCATGCGCCGGGTTCGTCTTGGCAGATGGGTCAAGAACCCAATTATCCCCCTCAGCCATACACGCTCACAATCCCAGTTTCGCATACACGATTGCGAATACCTCATTCTCGTCCTTGTCATCCGCATCGACGACTAGGTTGTAAGGGGAGAGGTCGTCGAGATCTATGTCGTAAAGGGTGAGATAGCGCTCCATATCATCTCTCTGACGTTGCCTAGAGCGTTTGAGACAATCTTCGAAGTTGCCGCCCTCCCGATTATGTATACGGTGCGCTCGCTCCCCCTCAGAGACAGCGACCCATACCCTCAGGCAGTCGATTCCCATATGTTGGGCCCACCAACCGCTTAGTCTGCTCTCGATAATCTCAGGGGAATCCTCTGCAGCCATCAGTTCCCGGAGAAGAGCATCGAGAGCCCTGTCAACGTCGAGGTCGCCCTTGGCCGCTGCGCTGAGGTCCTCGACTGAGAGTCCGCGACGGGCCGCCTCCGTCCGAAACACATCCCCTCCGTTGAGTGAATTCCAGCCAAACGCCTGAGCAATCTTACCGACGAGGGTTGAGGTGCCGCTGCCCGGAGGGCCGCTGATGGTGACCATCACCACGACTTCATCTCCATTCGTTGCGGCAGACGTCGCACCTCAGCACCCCCTTCGAAGTCCGGGAAATTAGATCGGAGTCACACGAGGGACAGGTCGTCCCCTCTTTTGGAGGGGCGGCGTGAAGGTTGCCCGAGCGCACCTGAGCGGACTTGGCTCCTTGCTTGCCCGTCTTCCTCGGTCCTGCCCTCCTCTGGGCGCGACGGGCCCTCTGGGAGGCTGAGTCTGGCATCCCCTCATCCTCCAGCATGTGGATGAGGGGTTCGGGAATCGTGTCACCCGACAGGACGAGCGGGTGCCTTGAGAATCTAATGAGTTTGATGTGCCGGTCGATGATCCTGCCCAGGGGTGCGCTCATGGCAATGTAAGTCGCTATCCATGCCGGGAAAATCCACATGACCCGTGAGTTGAAGCTCCACATCGGCTTCCAAGGCAGGCTGACGAAGCCGACCTTGAAGGCCTCTACAGATTCTGCCATCCAGCTGAATATGGCTATGATGAATATCATCGTGAACATCATCGGTTTCATCATAGATGCCTGCATCTGCATCTGCTCAGGCATCATTTCCATCTGCATCGTCTGCATTTTATCTGCCCTCGCAGTGTCCCTTGCCATCCTTGCCTCCCTCAGCTGCTTGCCAATCTGGCGGCTCCTGTGCGAGAAGTGAGCCTGCTGCAAGGGATCCATGAAGAACGATCGAATCACCGTGTTCACGGCCATGATAGAGGAGCCGAGGATAAACACGGTGGGCACAAAGTACTCTTGGTGGAAAGGCAAAATTGGCTCAATGATGGTCCCAGCGCCACCAGAGAGCGCGATGCGTATACCCGGATTCACCATCAGCAGCACCATCATACCCATCAAAAAGAGCATCGGGAGCATCATGGACGACATGGCATCGGCCTGAGTGTCGCCACCGGCTTGCGCTGAGGTCATGTGCATACGGCTAAAAGCGACAAGAATAACGCTTCGGTAGGCGATTCCGCAACGGCTTCATTCACGTGGAGAAGGTGAAACCGCACACCGAGCACAGCGAAGCCCCGATTCCCACTTCCCCACCGCAGGCAGGACAGGAGTTTCTCGGTGGGGTTGGCTCGGCCCCTTCCCCCTCGGCCTCATCGGGCGCGTAGTCCTGCGCCTCTTCTGCCACATCTTCATCGGAACTATCCTCGTCGTGGGCCGTATAGTCCTCGGTGTGGTCAGCCTCAATTCCATCAACGTAGGCTTTGGAGGGTGGTGGTAATGGCTTGGGTTCATCACGCTCAACCCATTCCGGAACGTTCGGTTCCTCGTCGACCTCTTTCCCGAAGGTGGCGCCATGGAAATCCTGAGCATCCGTTACTTTGTACTCGGCTTCTGGGTCACCTTGCATGGAGTACAGCACCTCTACGCGCTCGTCCTGCTGAATCCTGCCAACAGCCCAGGTGACTTGGGTGCCTTCACGGGCCGACTCCTTAGTCACGGAGGCATCCCTCTCACCCTCCTTGTCAGAGCGGACAGTGGAGCCCTCGATTGTGAAGGTTCCCGGGACGACGTCGTGGAGCGCGAGATCATCTAGGGCGCTGTCCGAGTTGTTGTGAAACATCAGTAGAATCTCGTATCGTCCTGGCGCACCACCGGGGAAGACTTCCTTGCCAGTACTAATGTTCCTCCTTCGATGGACAACGCGTATTTGGGGTGGTCGTTCGACCACCCTAGTAGCCACCGGACCGAACCTCTCCGAGCTAAAGTCGACCCTGATTGGTGCCGCCAGCATCTTGTTCCTAGGCGAGGGATCAGGGGCGTGGAGAGGGTACCTAATGACTAGAGTCTTGCCAGGCTGAAGTCCGAGTGGAGCCGACGTTCCGACAGTAATACGCAGACCATGGCCCTCGCTATCGGGGGAAATATGCTTCTCCTCTAGTTGTATGCCGTTTACAATGTCAATTCGATATTGGTCATCATTCAGCTCCGCGCCCTCCATTTCGATGGTGATCTGCTCCATCGAGGGGGTTTCGAAGATTCCAGGGATGTCATCGAGGATCCTGATCACATTAATGGTGGAAGAACCTGTGTTCTCCAATGTGACCGCGGTCTCGACATCAGAGGATACGTAGGACTTGAGTCTGGACTTGTCGTACCTCTTCTGAAGAATCGCATCCAGCACAGTTAGCTGCTGCTCCTTCAGCTCCACGGTTCCCGTAGACTGAACAGAGACCCTAGGTAGGATGGAGAATCGAACCTCCTGCGTGAAGCTCGGTTGATCCTCCGACTCCAGACGCTTCACCATTGAGTCCCATCTCCCCTCAGGGGGAACGTCCTGGCGAATGTCGGAGACATCTAGAATCGGATCTTCCCTTCCAATGAGTCTGACCGTCGCGCCGGAGAGGGCGACCACGAAGGAAGACTTGTTCTCAAACACACAAGTGCAGTGCCATACTCCTGGTCGGTCGTCCTCTATGGCGTTCACATAGGAGAACTGCCGGCCCGAACTGTGAACCCTGTCGAAACGGGCCCTAGACACCGTCGCCTCTGCTGAGTAAGTCGTTGAGCAAACACCTGCACGAATCTTGTCAATCGCGTCGGTCATGACTTGGGCTGAAACCGATAGTGTGCGACTCTCACCGATGTTTAGCCTACCGATGTCCCAGACTATAGAGTCGTCCTCGACGCTGTAAACACGGTCATCGGGGAGTCTGAAGGAAGCGGGGACTGCTCTCTTGATCTCAACGTCGTAGAGCGGCACTGGGGACACGTTCTCAATCTCGATGGTGATATCGATATCTTGGGGGCTGTCAGAGAAAACGAGAGAGAGGCTGGACTCATTGTCCCGGCTGGGTTCTGTGTCGATGTTCTCTCTGAGGACGAGCATTCTCGGTCCTGACGCCGTATAGGGGATAACCGTGTCCTCGGTGGCATCTAGCTCCTTCACCGTAGAGAGTTTATCGCCGAAGTCGGTGGACTCGATGGACTCCAAGTGGACCTCGATGTCCCAGGCTCTGTGCTTCTTGCTCGAGTTCCTCAAAATTAGTTCACCATCGATGAACTGACGTCTGACGGTACCATCCGGGTTCAGGATGGCTTTCTCAGTCTCGCTGAGGGTGGCATGGAGTTTGTCGCCAGGGATTGAGTCGACCTCGGTAGAAGGTCTCAGGAAGGGAGATGGTCTGGATGCCTCAACCTTGACAAACTGCTGCTCTTCAGAATCAAGAACAAGTCCGAAGGAGTTGATTGCCTCAGCAACCTGAGAGGTTTGTTTGGGGCTTGGTTCAGGCTCGGCCTCCGTCTCGGACTCTGGGTCCGACACGGACACAGGCTCGGGCCAATCACCACCCAGTAGTGAGAGGGAGTCCGCCAGCGAGTCGATCGAAAGAAAGTCGATGACTTCGGGGGCTTCCTCATCCACTACCTCTTCCTGTTCCGGCTCTAAATCATCCACGATGAAATCGAGATTCAACTGTGGAGGGGATGGGGGCTGATCGAAACCAGAGGGCGGGGGAGGGGAGGAAAGGTCCGCCGACGGAATTGGGGTGTCGAAATTCGGTGGTGGTGGAGGAGGAGAGTCGAAGCCGAGAGGGGGTGGAGAGGGAATGCTGTACTCGTCATCCGATAAGTCATCATCGGTTTCAATCTGGTCCTCGGAATAGTCGGTTTCCAAAGAAGGTAGAGGGTCCGGCGGAGTGGGGGAGAAGTCCGGAGGAGAGAGGGGAGGAAAGCCTGGCGGCAAGGGAGGTAGTGATTGCTTCTCATCACCATTCGTAGGACCCTCACCGTCAGGAAGTTCTCCTACTCCCAAATCAGGAGTCGGGTCCTCGAGGCCGGGTGGGGACGGTGGGGGCGGGAAGCCTGGCGGTGGGGGAGGAGGGGGAAAGCCAGGTGGTGGAGGTACGGCTGGCTGCTCTCCCTCCGACCCGTCCTCTTCTTCCTCATCGGGAGTATGAACTGTGTCGTCTGCCATGATGGTAGCCCCTCAGGGTACAATCGCACGAGTGTCGGGCTCGTTTAACGGTTGCCTGCCTCAAAATAACGGTCGTTAGGGGCTGAGAATGTTGAAGGCAGGGACGCCTTCGGCGTCCCGATGACAGCGCAAGATGGGACAACACCGCCGGTGCTCTTCGTCGTGGGAACCGCGGGGGCTGGCAAGAGTTCGCTAGTCACGTCCTTCCAGAGGTGGGCTCGTTTCCTAGACATCGATGTCCTCGCTGTGAACCTCGACCCCGGGGCGGAAAGAGTACACTATGACCCCGAGTTCGACGTCAGGGACCTGATATCCCTATCCGAGGTAATGGACGAGTATGATTTGGGGCCCAACGGTGCTCAGATTCTTGCTGCTGACCTTGTGGCATCGCAGGCCGAGGAGGTATTCGAGCAAATCGAAGGACTGTCTGGTGACATCATGATCGTCGACACTCCCGGGCAGGTTGAGCTGTTCGCTTTCAGAGAGGCCTCGAGTCATCTCGTTCATGTTCTTGGACAAGGCAGGGCCTGTCTAATCTTCCTCTTCGACCCACTGCTATCGAGCACTCCAAGCGGCTTCGTCTCGCAGATGCTCCTATCCTCAATCGTTCATTTCCGCCTTGGTCTGCCGACAGCAAACTTCCTCTCTAAATCGGACCTTCTAGAGCCGGAGAAGCTCGATAAAATCCTAGAGTGGGGCGATAACCTCGATGTGCTTGAAGCCGCGCTTTATGAGGAATCGGCGCAGCACACTCTCTACGAGGGTGCTGGAGGGCAACGTGCGGAGTTCGCCATCGGGCAACTCAGGATGATGCAACACGCTGCCATCCAGCCTGGACTAATTCCCCTCTCGAGCGAGATGGAGGAGGGGCAGGCCGATGTCCTCAGCTTTGCCCAGAATATATTTGGAGGAATGTCGGATGCGAGGGACGGATTCGCAGGGGACATCGAGCATGAGAAGTAATGAGGCCAAGCAGGACCTGCTGACAATAGACGATGTTACTGATGAGCTTCCAGGGCTCATCGACTGGGCGATTCGTATCAAGCATGACGATGAAGCCTTGTACGACTTCAAGCCACTTGATGGCCTAGCCATCGGCTCGATTTACGAGAAGCCATCGACTAGAACGAGGGTGTCGTTCGAGGTCGGTGTAACTAGACTGGGGGGGCAGGCTCTGACTCTGCTCTCAGGCGACATCCAGCTCGGCAAGAGTGAGTCTATCGCCGATACGGCATCCGTGCTCTCCCGCTACCTCGACGGCATCACCTACCGGTGCTTCGGCCATGCCGACGTTGAGGAATTGGCCAAGCATGCCACGGTTCCGGTAATCAACGCCCTTTCTGACCTCCACCACCCCTGCCAAGCCGCCGCAGACCTGATGACCATAGTCGAGCATGCAGAGCGGGTGAACGGGCACATCGCATGGGTCGGTGACGGGAACAACGTACTGCATGACCTCGTCATCGGTGCCGTTTCCATGGGTCACGACATCAAGTATGCCACGCCAAGCGGCTTCGAACCTGACGAGCGCATCATCTCACAAGCCAGGTCAATTGCTGAGGGGACGGGTGCGACCATTACTGGAACAAACGATCCCGATGAGGCAGTGAGCGGAGCGGGGGTAATCTACACTGATGTATTCGTCTCTATGGGGGAGGAACACGCGGGGGAGAAGTTCGGAGCCTTCGAAGGGTTTCAGGTCAACGAGTCATTAGTATCTAATGCTGATCCCGACTACCTGTTCATGCACTGCCTTCCCGCACATCGCGGCGAGGAGGTCACCAACGCGGTAATCGACTCCCCCAACAGCGTCGTCTTCGATCAGGCAGAGAATCGAATGTGGGCTCAAATGTCCATTCTCACTTACTTGTGCAACGAGGCGGCGTGGCACGCATACCGAGAATTGCGCTGATTAGGGGACCAGAGAGCTGCCCAGCATCGCCACGAGGCACAGTTGCATCGATCTCTTGATTAGCATTTGAGCAGCGTGATCTTCCGAGCCAAACAGCTTCGGCTTGACCATCATCAGCACTACTACGGCTGGTATCACCCCGACTAGATGCAACTTGGGGAAGATGCCTATTGCGAAGGGAGTTAGTAACGAAGCCAACGTAATCAGGAGAATCAGCCATGCGACGACGCGGGCTCGCTCCGGTCCAGCTTTCATGGCGTACGTGTCCCTGCCCGCATCGCCTTCGATATCCTCCACATCCTTGACTATCTCGCGGGCTAGATTGTACAGGAACCCGACTAAGAATACAGCCCACACCCGCGGATGGAGTAGTTGGTACACCCCAGCGGCACCGAACAGAATCACCATGCCCACAGAGAGGCTGATTGCGAAGTTTCCCGGTAGGCCCCTTTCCTTGAGGCGAAAGCTGATTGGCGATGTGGACTCGTAGTTCATTAACAGAAGCAGCGCACCCGCCCATATCACCGGGGCGGGGTACCATCCCTCGATTCCCCCCTCCAAGTCACTGGCAATCATGCCAGCACCTGCGATGGAGAGCACAGAGAGTATCGACATCAGCATTATTGCCCTCTTGGCTGAAGACTTGGAAATGGCATCGGAAGGAAGGGGTCTGTCAGGCCTGTTGACGCGGTCTATCTCCAAATCTAGGTAGTCGTTCAACGCGTTCCAAGAACACATGAAGCTCATGACCGAGAGTGCGTGCAGGGATGTAATTAGAGCGAAATCTCCATCAGGTAGTTGCCCAAGGCCCAGCGCTGCCCCCAAGAAGACACCAAACACTCCTGTGGCCGAGTTCCCCACCCTGAACAAGGTCCACCATGACCCTATTCCACTGCTGCTCACAACCAGACCCTGGGCAATCAGGCCTTCATTTCTTCCCCGACTATGCAGACATCGGAGTAACTTCGCGCTGGGTGAGGCCCCACACGCATACGGTGTATACGCTGCCCCTGAACTGACCTCGGATGTGTCCAATCTTGGAGAACCTCCTGTCCTTGGCCATTATGTTGCCGACCTGGTTCATCGTAGCACCCCAACGGAAGCGCTCGTTGAGATGATCGAAGATCTCCACTGTGTTGGCGGAGCCCCTCTCTTCAAGAAGGGTACATACCTCCTCGCGCAGGCGCCCAGTTCTCGACATCAAGCCACCCCCGCACGAACGAGGCCCGATGCGAGTATCCTGCTGTGTAGGCCAGCCCAGCTGCTGGGACTTACCTCCACATGTGTCGGGGCGCATGCGATGGAGGACCAGCTGTCAGACGACCTCATCAAGCCGGCGTGGCTGACGAGAGGACCATCATTGAATCCCCACAGTGGTGTGTCGGTCCTCCTCAGGGAGGACAACGCGACGATTCGGCAAGGCTCGGGCCGCTTTCTATAGAGCAACTCAGTGTCTCGGTTCTGTCTCAAGTTCATGGTGTTATGTTATGCAGTTGGCATATCAAGGACGGTAGAGGAGATGGAGGTGAAAGTGAAAGTGAAATTACGGGCATGGCTGCGCCCTGCATCGTTTTCAAATACGGACATCGATTCGGCCCGCCACGACGCTCGTGTGGTGTAGTTCGGTCCATCATGATGGACTCTCGATCCGTCGACCCGGGTTCAAATCCCGGCACGAGCACCATTGTTCCGGAAGACGTCGTGACACTGAATCCGTCAAACATCGGTACGAGCACACTTTCACAGATTCACTTGATTTACCTCAACGTTGAAGGGCTTTCTCTCGGATGTGGCAAACCGGTTCGATGACAGGAAGGCAAGACAGACGCATAGAGTTCCACGCCAGGA
>JAPYUP010000031.1 GCA_029940695.1 Candidatus Thalassarchaeaceae archaeon | reverse complement strand
CCGGAACCGGCGCGCCCGTCATTATCCGGCACGCCTCCCCCTCACCGACTCTGAGGGATTGGGTGTTTCCTGCTTGGCTGGTTCCGACTATGCGCAGAGAAGCTCCAGGACTTGCGCAATCGTCTGCCCTGACCGCCCAACCGTCCATAGCGGAGTTATCAAAGCGAGGGTCGTCGACCTTGGAAGTCAGATCTGTGGCCAATACCCTGTCAGCGGCATCGGCCAGACTCGCCCACTCGGTGTCCCTGGTGATGGGGGCTCCACAAGCCAGTTCAATGGCTCGCTCGAGGGTGACGCTGGTCTCCATGGCACCTGAGCGCCGGTTGAGTTGAAGTGTTCTTCCTTCTGGGCAAGACGTGGTTTCCACGGAATTATCCCTGATTCTCGTCGGCTTGTTCCTAGTTGCGATACTGTATTCCTCGGTGGGCCATGGGGGCGGCTCGGGCTACCTCGCGGTTCTGTCACTGACCTCCTACGGCACGATGGAAGCAGGGTGGCTGAAGCAGCACGCCTGGTCGCTCAACCTGATTGTTGCGGGCATCGCCTTCTGGCACTACCACCGAGCCGGGCACCACGATGCGAAGCTGACCCTTCCGTTCGTGGTCGCCAGCGTGCCGTTCGCCGTGGTCGGGGGTTACATGCGCGTCGAGGGGGGAGTCTACGATGTCCTCCTGTCCATCGCGCTGCTCTGGGCGGCATGGAGGCTGCTCGCGGTGAAGGAGTGGGGCGAGGCTGAGAACAAGCCGCCCGGGTTCAGCGGGACGGCGCCGGTGGGAGGCGCAATCGGTCTGGCCAGTGGGGTCGTGGGCGTGGGGGGAGGAGTTTTCCTGTCACCTGTTATCATGCTCAAGAAGTGGGCTCCCCCGAAGGCCGCGGCGGCAACGGCGGCGCTTTTCATCTGGTTCAACTCATTGGCGGGGCTTGTCGGTGCTGGCCTGTCGAATCAACTCGACTTGGATGCCGGGGTGCTCGGTCCCTTCGCAGCAGTGGTTTTGCTCGGGGGATTGGTGGGTTCTAGATATGGCTCAGAAGTGGCCTCGCAGACCGGAGTTCGCAGGTTGTTGGTGGTGGTTCTGTGCGTTGCAGCGGCGAGGCGTGTCCTCGGTGTCGTGGGGCTCTGGTCATAGAGAAAAAGGCTCTGTCCTCACTAGCTGCTGCAGCGGTGCTTGCCTCTAACCCAAGACGTGATTGACCGCGTTGCGGAAGATAACCAACCCCTCTCCCTCTCCGTGCTCTGTGTCCTCGCGGGTCCAAGCGGCACCCAGCCAGGTGGAGTGGTTGGCCTCCGGGTGCGGCATAAGACCGAACACGAGGCCCGTGGGGTCGCACACCCCCGCTATGTTCCTCCAACTCTGGTTCGGGGATACTGGGTATGGGAGGATCTCGTCGCCGGCGCCCGGGTACCCCCTGGAGGGGTCGACGTAGCGCACGACTAGTTGGCCCGATTCTGCCCACTTGTCGAGAAGCGTGCGCTCGTCGGTGACGAACTTGCCCTCCCCGTGGCGCACAGGCACTCGGATGCGCCGCATTCCCCTGGTCCAGATGCATGGGCTGCTGGGGTCAAACTCGAGGGTGACCCAGCGGTTCTCGTAGTGGCCGCTGTCGTTGAGAGCGAGCGATGCCGTCTGGGTCAGACTGACCTCGTCGTCGCCCGGGAGCAGGCCCATCTTCACGAGGACCTGGAAACCGTTGCAGATTCCAATGACCGGCTTGCCGGCCTTGACGAACTCCAGCACCTGCTCGCGCAGGCCGAAACGCAGGCGGTTGCCCAGCAGTCGCCCGCTGCCGAGGTGATCGCCGAAGGAGAACCCCCCGGGAATGGCCATTATGTGGTAGTCGGACAGGTTTGCCTCGCCGCTGACCAGCCGGTTGACGTGAATCCTGTCAGCGGCGGCGCCCGCCATCTCGAAGACCGCCATCGTCTCGGTCTCGCAGTTGATCCCGAACCCCGAAAGCACCGCGACCCGGGGCGCGTTGGACATCAACTCGCACCCCCGTCTAATGTTCCCTTCCAAGCGTCCCGCAGGGAGCTCATCGACGCCACGAGGGTGGTCTCGCCGTTGTAGAAGAACGTGATTGCGTCCCCTGGGGTGACCGCCCCAAGGAGATGGCAAGAGTGGTCGGCCATTGTTGCCTCGAATGCCTCGCAATCCTCCGGTCTTATGCTCACGAGGATGCGCCCGAGGCTCTCACCAAACAGCGCGCCCCACGTGTCTAGATGCTCGCAGTCAGACCATAGGCCATTGATGGTCACGGACGCGCCAGCGTCCGCACCGAAGCAGCACTCTGCGAGTGCAACGGCGAGGCCGCCGTCACTGCAGTCGTGGGCGCTTGCGACTAGCCCGCCACTCATCGCAGTGGAGAGTTCGCGGTAGGCTGCTAGGTTCCTCTCAGCGTCGATTTGGGGGATTGCGCCGCCAATGCCTCCTCGCCCTTCTTCACGCAGCATGTAGGAGAGTTCGCTCGCACCCAACTCCTGATGAGTCTGGCCGATTAGGTAAATCATGTCCCCGGGGCGTTTGAAATCGGAGGACACTGCCTTCCGGACATCCGGGTGGTTGCCGATGAGGCTGAACAGGATGGTGGGTGGAACGCTGATCTTCTCGCCACCCAGCATGACGTCGTTCTTCATCGAGTCCTTGCCGCTGATGCAAGGCAGTCTGTAAGCTCTGCAGACGTCGTCGATCGCTCGGTTGGCCCTCACCAGCTGCGCGAGCTTGAAGCGCCCGTCTGGGGTCTTCGTCGACTCTACCGGATCTGGCCAGCAGAAGTTGTCGAGGCCCGCAATCTTGTCGAGGTCGACGCCCACGCAGACCGCGTTTCGCAACGCTTCGTCGACGGCTGCTGCTGCCATAGCATAGGCATCGATGTCCGAGTATCGCGGGGCGATGCCATTGGAGATGACAGCGCCTTGTGTGCCGCCTTGTATCGGCGCGATTACAGCGGCGTCGCCTGGCGAGTCGTGGTTGACGCCGCAGAACGGCTTGATTACCGTCTGCGCGATGACCTCGTGGTCGTACGAGCGAACCCACCACTCCTTGCTGGCGATGTTCGGCCTGGCTATCAGGCGGCTCAGGACCCCGCCCATTCCAGTCGCATCAACTACAGGAGTCTGTACTGGCAGGTGGAGGGGCGGCACCCACTCGGACTCGAGGTGCAATTGCGGGCAGCCTTCGAAGAGGAAGTCGATTGGAAGGTGCGCGACCGGAATCTCGCCATGGCGCACGACGAACGCGCCAGAGTCGGTGAAAGTGCCAACAGCAGTCGCCTCTACCTCGTGAAGGGCGGCCAAGGCCTCAAATGTAGCGCAGTCCTCGGGTCTTACCCCAACTGTCATGCGCTCCTGGGACTCGGAGACGAGTATCTCCCAGGACGAGAGACCGGCCTGCTTGAGGGGGACGACACCGAGATCAAGTTCGGCTCCTCCGGTCAGCTCAGCCAACTCCCCGACGCTGCTAGAGAGGCCCCCTGCACCATTGTCCGTAATCACCTGTATCAGGCCGGCATCGCGCGCCTCGAGTGTCATGTCCAGCATCTTCTTCTGCGTGATTGGGTCGCCAATCTGCACCGCCGAACTAGGGCTCTCCTCAGTCAGCTCAATGCTCGAGAAGGTCGCTCCGTGGATGCCGTCGCTGCCCACGCGCCCACCAATCATGTACACGACGTGGCCGGGCTCGGGCGTCTTGACGTGGCTCTCTCTCCCGTCTGCGAGGCGTCGTGGCAACAAGCCCACGGTCCCGCAGAAGACCAGTGGCTTGCCGATGTAGCGCTCGTCGAACACCATAGCGCCGTTAACAGTCGGAATCCCTGACTCGTTGCCCCCGGAGCGCACGCCCGCGTGCACCCCTCGGAACACCCGAAAGGGGTGGAACAACCCTTCAGGGAGGCTCCCGTGGTAGTCTGGTGGGCCGAAGCAGAAGACGTCGGTGTTGGCAATCGGGCGAGCGCCGAGGCCCGTGCCTAGGATGTCGCGGTTCACCCCGACTATCCCAGTGATGGCTCCACCATAGGGGTCCAGCGCGCTTGGGGTGTTGTGCGTCTCGGCCTTGATGCACAGACTCCAGTCGTCATTCCAGGAAATGACACCTGAATTATCGTGGAAGATGCTGAGAAGCCAGTCGACCTGCTTCTGGATGTCGAGCGTCGGCTGCATGATGTGGGTCTTGAACAGTGAATCGATCACGCTGTCCTCGCCGGTCTCGGTGTCCACGTGGTGGATGCTAGCTGCGAATATCTTGTGTGAGCAGTGCTCAGACCAAGTCTGCGCCAGGCACTCCAGCTCGGCATCGGTGGGTGCTTTCGCAGGGAGTCCCAATTGCTCTCTCACTAGCCTGACCTCCGGGTCCCTGTAGTGCTGCTGAATCGTCCTCATCTCCTCTAGGTTGAGCGCGAGCAGGCCAGTCACGCTGATTTCCAACAGCTGCTCGTCGCCAACCTCCAAGTCGATGATTGCAGGCTCCGAGTAGGTTGCTGGTGGCTGCTCTGGGAAGCCGAGAGCCGGCCATCTTCCTTCAGCACACTCCGCTGGCCCGGCGACCGATGCGCGCTCGATCATGGGGTTGTGCAGGGTGGAAGACAAGAGCTCCGGGTCGACGTTCTCGGGCACGCCCCAAAAAGCGTATGTCCTGTAGGTCGCTACCTTCGCCTCAAAGTGGTGCGGGAATAAGGTCAGCAGACCGTCGAGCCCGGCTTGGCCGGGGTTATCCGTTACCCCCGGCTTGTAGCCAATTTGGATGGCGGCCTCGGGTGCCTCGGGGAAGTCGTCAAGCAGGCGCGCGAACCTACCGCCGCATTCGATAATGGGGTCAACGAACAAGTCTTGAAGCATGCTATCGGCCTCCTCCTCAGTGAGATTGGTTTGTACTTGGTATCCCAGTATGACCCGGACCGCTGCAACCTCTATTCCATAGTCGGAGGCTAGCATTGCCCGGATGTTTTCTCCGCGCGCATCAGGCAGGTCATCGAGGTCTCTATTGGTGACTTCGAAGAGGTGGGTCCCAGTTTCAACGGACATGAAAGTGCCCCTAGAAGGTAGGTGCCGTTCTCCGTCCATGAACAAACCGGCTTCATCGAAAGACTTGAACAGGGTCTGAGGTGGGGTTGGGTGATGCAACCGTATGAGGTGTGGGGGGAACGTTGGCGGGCGTGCGCTCATCCGCTTGCCCACCAATTCATGGAAGCGGCTTGCGAGAAGCAGTCTCTAGTGGTGCTAGCTGCAGATCTACCGAGTGTGGATGGGCTGGTCAATCTGATTAGGCAAGTCGGCCCGCACGTGACGGCCCTCAAGACCCATGTCGACATGGTTGAGGAGTACAGCATGAGGGAATGGCGGAGCGTAATCGCAACCGCTCAATCGCATAATCTCATGCTTTTCGAGGACCGGAAGTTCGCTGACATCGGAAGGATTGCCCAAACCCAAATGGGTGGGATGTACGACATACGCTCTTGGGCCGATTTGGTCACCGCACACAGCGTCAGCGGACCGGATGTCGTCGATGGAATCGCTGCGGCTTGGGAAGGGGTACAGCGCATTGGGGGTGTCCTCCTGCTTGCCCAGATGTCCAGTAGAGGCAACCTCCTATCAGATGACTACACTGACCGCACCTTAGAGGTCGGATCCTCATCCCCCCACGTGATTGGCTACATTGGAAATGGGAGCTCGCCAGTGGAGATTGAGGGGCTGCGTGCCAAGGCAGGCGAGGGGAGGATGATTTGGACACCGGGGGTGAACCTCTCTGCAGCCGAAGGAGTCCTTGGGCAGCGCTACGGGCATCCGGGCGATGCTGTCCGCGCTGGCTCTGATGCGATTATAGTCGGCTCCGGAATACACGGATCAGAAGACCCTGGTGCAGCGGCCCGTGCCTACGCAGAGACGTCTTGGAACGCCTTGCTGGAGAGGTAGGGGATGGTCGACCAAGACCTTGTTGCTTGGGTCTGCTCCGCTCTGATACTCATCGCACTTGTTGGTAAAGTGATTTTCGAGGTCCTCAAACGATGGAGGGTGGGTCTCAGGCTAGTATCGCTCGACGAAGGGCTGCTAGAGGACGATGGGGTATCGGTAGAGACGATTACCGATGCGCCGCCGGGGAGCCAAGTCATAGCCGGACAGGTGCCCGCGGTCCTAATCACCGACGATGAGGGGCGCTAGGATATAAGTCCCAATAATGCCAATGCCATCCGAGGTAATACGCGTACGCGGCGCCGACTCCTATGCCAGCGAGGATGAGCAGGGCCACGGTGAGGGGGAGGCGGCTTCTCCTAGGTTCGAGCGTGGGGTCGGTGGTAGGTGGCATTGGGACAGGGGGCATCCCTTCACCCGCACCCGGAAGTGGGAAATCCATGGAAGGGGAATCTGGTGGTACAGGGGGTTTCGATTCGTTGATTTCCGGGTATAGCTCATCGAGGTCGGCCAGCCCGGGGGCCTCTGGGATGGGGCCGTTGATGGTGTCCCAGTTCTGGTCGAAGTCGGCCTGGGTCAGCGGTGAAATCAGCACCGCCACAGCGCCTGCGGAAAACGCTGCGTCCTCCGCCTTGGAGAGGCGTGTCCTGCTGGTGACGAACACGATGCGCGCCTTGCGGTCGCTCTCCCTCATCTCCAGTGCAGCGACGTGTCCATCTAACGTCGGTATGTCCAACCCGATGAATACCAAATCTGGGTTGAGGGTTACGTATTGGTCAACAGCCCTGTCGCCATCCCCGCATAGTTCCGTCAGCCATCCCCTCTGATGGAGGATTGATTGAATCCTCCCCGCGGAAATCTGATTCCTCAATACAATGAGGGCTGTGGGCTTGCTGGTCGATGTCATCCCAGCACCGCAGATGGGTTATGGCTCATGAACGACGTGGTCGATGATATCACGCCAAGATGGTGTCGAGGAGCCATTCGGGGTCGAACGGTTCGAGGTCGTCGTAGCCCTGACCTATGCCAGCGAGGACTATCGGTCTCCCAGTGGCGTGGGTTATCGAGAGCGCGGCCCCCCCTCTAGCATCGGTGTCGAGCTTGCACAGGGCCGCACCATCGAAGGTTAACATACGCTGAAACTCAATGGCTTGGGTTACTGCGTCATTGCCCGCCAAGGCGTCGGCGACGAAAATTACAAGGTGAGGTTTGGCGACTCTGTGGACCTTGCGTAGTTCCTCCATGAGGTTGACCTTGTTCTGCATTCTGCCCGCCGTGTCGATGATGACAACGTCCTCCCCACGGGCGGTCGCACTCTCGATCGCGTCCCTTGCTAATGCCGCGGAATCCCCTCCCCTCTGGCTTCTGATGCACCTGACACCGAGCCGTTCGGCGTGGATGGATAGTTGGTCTATAGCACCGGCGCGGAAGGTGTCGGCTGCCGCAAGCACGGCTTCGTATCCCTGATTCTTCAGGCGCTTGGCGATTTTTACAGCAGTGGTCGTCTTGCCGGTGCCATTCACCCCGACCATCATGATTGACACTGGCGTCTCTTCAGCGACAAAGGCGCGCACAGTTCTATCGAAATCCCAGTAACCAGCCACCAGAAGTGATCTCAAAGCACCTCTAAGGGCCCTTTCTACCACCCCATCGAGCTGGGCCTTCCTAGTGACGCGGGCGCCAGTGAGATGTGCGCGTAAGCTGGAAATCAAGTCGGAGACCACGGCATGACCCATGTCAGCGGAAAGCAGGTCCGTCTCCAATTCTTCGAAAATCTCTTCCAACTCTGGGCCCCCCTTCAAAATACGTCCTCCCCTAGTCGCCGTGTCGTCTCCGAGATCGATTGCGAATGGTGTGGGGGTGGTTCCCACTAGAGTTCTCCCCGTGGTGGTCTCCATCGGCCCCCTACTTACCTTGGCGCTAGCCTTCTTAGCTGCCTTCTTGGCTGATCTTTTCCTAGTGGCCTTCTTACGGTCCTTGGCTGGAAGGGGGGCCGAAAATGGGTCGTCCAGTTCGTCGTCATCAATCTCGTCCCACTCGCTCTGCGCTGCTGGGGCTGGGGTCTCCGTGATTGGTTCCAGTGTTGCACTGCGCTTCTGCAGCCTATCACGTTCTGCGAGGGCTTCGAGGGCTTCGGTGGAATCTTCCTCAACGGTGATTCCGTGCTCCTCTTCGGTCTCTTCCACCCGCCTCTTGAAACGGTCGAACAAACCCATGTCGATACCTCAGTCATCGAGAGTTAGTTCGGTACCACGCTTTCTTCGCCTTCGCGTCTTCGGCGGAGTGGGTTTTTTCGTATCGTCCGTGGTGGACTTCGTTTCCTGATGTTCCTCGTCTTGGAGCTGTTCTACGGTGTCGTTGAATTGGTTCGCCAAGGTGACAATGTGGTTCTCCAAATCGTCGTATTCCTTCTTTACCGCCTCCATGAGAGTCAAGAGTTCTTCGTTCCTACTCTTGAGGATGGCAATGGCTTCCTCCCTCGTTTTCTCTGCTTGGACCCTGCTTCCTATGTCGACCACAGCGCCAGCTTCAGGTGGGATGTCGGCAACTATCTGGACACCGGCTCCCAATGGCACCATCACTCCTTCTTCACCGTCCTCCGAGATGGCATCTAGTGCTTCGATGGCGTGGGTCTGCTCGACTCTCAGGCTCTCGAAGCTACGAATCTGCTGCTCGATGGCCTGCAAACGCTCCCGGTTGGCTTCGACCAGTGTGGCCAGGCGTTGCAGATCAGCCCTGTCGCCCATGGTCATCGGGGCTTCGACGGTGCCGAGTGTCATGAAGCCGTCGCAGATTACGGTGGCGCATCTAGGTATGAGATCAGTTCTTCGATGATGTTCTTCCTTCTATCGGCGACGAGGGATAGATGGCCATGGCCTGTCTCCATCCTAGACGTGGCAGTCGGAATGTGCTTGAGAAGCCACTCGCCGTGCGCGAAGGGGACCATGAGGTCCAAATCTCCCTGCCATACTGTGACCGGGGTGGAGATTTCCGACACGCCGAAGCCCCAGTGGTTGCAGAAGGCCAAGTCATCGTCAATCCATCCGTCCCACCCGTTTGTGAAGCACCGGCGCATGCTACCTGCCCATGTGGCTGCGAGGCCTTGCTCATTGAGGGCGAAGACATCGATGTCGGGGACCAAGCCCCCCAGTGCCTCTGCCAGTTCCTCGTCGGCGATAGCCCTGTACAGGCCGGCGTGCTCGTTCATCCAAATTCGTATGGCCTCCTCGCCTTGGAGAGCTATTCTGAACTCCTCGACGTTCTCGGGACCCATCCCCTCGAGGAAATCGAGGTCCGGCTCTCCGAAGGGGCCGACGCCAGCGAGGGACGAGGTGGCCTTACAGCGATTCGGTAACAGTGCGGCGCAAGCGAGGGCGTGTGGGCCGCCGCCGGACCATCCGATGGTTACAAATTCAGAGATGTTCAACGCGTCGAGCATGTCCTCTACGTCCTCAGCCACGCTCGCCACGCTCCTTCCTCTCAGGCGGTCGGACAGCCCGTATCCGGGCCGGGAGATGGCTACCAATCTCAGGTTGTTGGCCATCGCGTCCTCGTGCCAGTCTAACCAGAGAGTGGCGTCGCTAGGGGTACCATGGTGGCAGACCAGCGCTGAGGATGAAGAGTCGTCGCCAGCGACCAGTACATCGAGAGTCCTGCCGTCACGAGCCTGGTGCGCTCGGAGCATGGATTCCGATGGTGGGTATGCGACTTATGCGTTGCTGGCTCTATTCGCCGTCCCAAATGCCTTCCTCGATCATGAACTCCATGACCTTGGCGGAGACGTTAGCACGGTTGCCTCCACGCACACCAGTGGCAGAGACTTCGAAAACCTCAGAGGGAATGTCATCGGCCTCTCGGACCTCGTATCCGACCTTGCGCCCGAAGGAGACTGCTTCGATGTCGGGCATCACCCACGCCTCGACGTTTTCCCCTTCGTACCGGTGCTCTATCATCCGCTTGCGCACGTCTGCTGAGTAGGGGTCCTCGTCGGAAGCCGGAGTGTCCCTGATTCCCACCACGACCCTCTTGCCCTGATCGAGTTCCCTCTGAATCAGCCACTCGTGGCCGACGTGCAACGGTTGCCATCGGCCGGGCAGCAGCACTGCCTTGGGCCTCTGAAAGAGGTGAGCAAGCTCATCCGCTAATTCGTCTACGCTCTGGCCGGCCCCGCCACTCGAGTTTAGGTTCATGTGAACGCACTTCGGTTCGTCGAACGGGTCGCTGATGCCAGTAAAATTGGTTATTTCGCCCGAGCGCGCCTTGGCATAGAGGCCCTTTACATCACGTTCCTCACAAATCTCTAGGGGGGTCGAGACGTGGACCATCACCGCGTCTTCGGGCAGGATGTCCAGAATTTTCTCCCTAACATCCTCGTATGGAGTGATGAAGGAGCACATCACATGGGTGTGCTTCGAAATCATCGCAGCCATCCTAGCGATGCCGAGCAGGTGCCTCTCACGGCCCTCACGAGAAAAGTCGTGGTTGGAAAAGAAGTCGCGGATGGTGTCTCCATCGAGGAGCTCTGCCCCGTAGCGCTTGGCCGCTGCCTCTGCGATAGTTGTCTTGCCAGCTCCCGAGAGTCCAACTAGCCACACTACTCTATTTCCCATGTCCATCCCTATTGGCGAACCGCCGACCTAGGTTCTCCATTTAACTCTGATTCTCTACCCATGTTGTGTTCCAGTGGGGGCCGCACGCTATGAGGAAGAAGGGGTTGAGGACGTCGTCGATGATGTCGTAGTCAAGGGTATCGCCATTCGGGTCGACCACTATGCCCCCGGCTGCCTCGACGATAGCATGGGCTGCGGCTATGTCCCAGCAACTCGTTGGTCCGAAGCGTGGGTAGAGATCAGCACTGCCCTCCGCGACGACGCAGGCTTTGAGGGACGAGCCCATTCGGACGAGAT
>JAPYUP010000009.1 GCA_029940695.1 Candidatus Thalassarchaeaceae archaeon | reverse complement strand
TATGTACCCGTGCTCCAATCCGGAGCTAGTAGCCGCGGCAGCCGAAGGCGGCGGTATGGCAATCATGCAACCTGTCTCAATGACATACGTGCATGGGCACGAACTTCGCGAGGGGATACAACTCATGCGCTCGCTTACTGACAAGTCAATCGGGTTCAACGCCCTCATCGAGAAAGGCAGCAAGAAGTATTTCGAGAAAATGTCCGGCTGGATTGACATCGCGCTTGAGGAGGGAATCCGTTTCTTCGTTACCTCCTTGGGCAAACCCGACTGGGTGTGCGAGAAGGTCCACACCTACGGTGGCGTGGTCTACCACGATGTCACCAACCGCAAGTGGGCCCAGAAGGGGAAGGAGTGTGGGGTAGATGGCCTGATATGCGTCAACGACCGTGCTGGCGGGCATCTCGGATCGATGTCCATGGGGGAGATGTACGAGGAGCTGTACGACATGGGACTCCCATTGATTTGCGCTGGGGGCATAGGCAGCGAGGTGGAACTGAACAGGGCCTTGGAGATAGGCTACGATGGTGTTCAGATGGGAACGAGGTTCATCGCCACTACCGAGTGCAACACCCCTGAGGACTACAAAGACGCCATCGTCGATGCCGTAGAGGATGACATCACATGGACCAATCGCTTGACTGGAGTGCCAATCTCGGTGATTAAGTCCCCCGGCTTCAAGCAGGAGAACTCATGGCCGATGCGCAAACTCCTGAATAGTCGGTTCAAGCACCCAGCCCGAATGATGCTGAACGCGAACTCGTTCTTCCGCTTGAAATACCTATCGAGGAGCAAGAGCAAGAACACGGCGAAGAAGAAGAAATTCTACTCTGCTGGCAAGAGTGTCGAGACGGTGCGTAGCATCGAGTCGGCCACCACCATAATGCGACGCCTCGGCGAGTCGATTTCAATCACATCCGACTAGCCGGTGACAGGGCGATTACTAAGTCAGGCTGACCCCACCATGGAGCGTGGACCCAGTTCGCACCGTCGTTGTGCTAATTCATCCTCTGGCCGCTCTCACTCTAATCTGGGTGTTCTATGGCCAGCGACGGTGGCGCCAGGACTCTCGCAAGCTCAAGGGAGACGACAGAAAGACTTCCCTCAAGCGCCACGAACGGATGGGCGACAGGATCACAGTAGCAACTCTTTGCGTCGTCGCACTGGCCTTCGGCTCCAATGGGGCAAGGGGCTTAATCGATGCCAACGATGCAACCTCGTTTTTGCTTCCCGGGCACTTCCACGGCTGGGCTGGCCTCCTAGGACTGATACTGATGCTCGTTCTTTGGAGGCTAGGACGGAGAACCCATGATGCGAGGGTCTCCAGCGAACCTTTTGCTAGGCAGAGGGAGTTGCACGGTAAGTTCAGCGACCTAATGGCCCTGCTCGTCGTGATTCATGCATTCCTGGGCTTCCTCTACTTGCTGACGATTCTGTGACTAGCGTTCTGCCCACATACCAAGCCAAGCAGCCAGATTAGCATCGATGTCGGACTCTACCACCTTCCTCGAATCTCTCTCATCGTCCTTCAATGGCTGGATTCTGCAACCGCATGCGTTGGCGTGACCTCCTCCATCTGGGTCGAAGCGGGTGGCTAAGCGAGTGAGATCGCAGATCCCACCTTCTGGGTGAAGGAACGAGTTCGTGTAAAACGAGGCTGAGACGGGATATTGACCCTTGTCGCCGAAATTCGCTCCGATGTTGCCATGAACGATCACGCAGGCATCGCAGGCATCACCTACAATCGCAGTCACGTGGTAACCATTTGAGCGCATTCCGAGATCTTCGAGGCGCGCGATTGCCAACCTATCGTTCACGTATACCCGCTCCAGAATGGCCTGCGAGAGGACCACGCGCTGGGCCCGACGCTCAGCGAGCCTAGCAGCGATGTTCGCCTCACAGAGGATCGCCTCGATATCTTCCCCTCTTTGTAAAGACTCGAGGGCGCTCATTGCTGTACCCTCGCCGACATCAATCACGCGACCCAACCAGATTGCGGGGTGGTCTGAGAGATACTCCTTCCTAGTGATTCCACCGCTATCGAGCTTGTCCACCCAGTCAAGGAGATCGTCGAGGTCGGACAAATCCATCCGCTCGGACACCAATTCATAGGCGATTCTCGCAGCCGAGGGCGTGTCCCGCCAGACGGTGGTCGTGCCCGGGCTACCATTCCCGGAGGGCGCGTTGGATTGGTGGTGGTCGATGCTCAGCCCACAATCAGGGTGGTGTGGCAGGTCACAGACAGCCGTCCATCGATCAATGCAGTTGTCGAGAAGGCCAGCTCGTAACTCCCCTGGGTGACCGAAGACGACCGCAGCCTTCGGCCACCATCGACGCAGGATAGCGGCGGTGACAACTCCATCCAAGTCGCTGTCGGTGACAATGCGACGGATGTCTAGGTCAAGCGGGGCGGGGTCCATCCAAAGGGAGCCCTAGCATCCCCTCAATGGTGGTTTCGCAACACAGTGCTCGGGCCGAGGCAAGGTTTTCACCCACGACCACAGCACAGCGAAGTGTGCACGACGCAGGCGAAGGGGGTATGGAGACATCCTGCGGCTTCGTCCTAGTCAACTTCGACAGCATCCTGCTCCTGCAGTACCCACAAGGCCACTGGAGCTTTCCCAAGGGTCACGTCGAAGAGGGGGACCCCGACCACCACTCCACTGCTGTTAGGGAGCTGACTGAGGAAACGGGCATCACCAACGTAACGATAAACGAGAGTTGGAGCCAGAGGACTCAGTACACCTTCCGGAAGAAGGGCAAGCAAATACCGAAACAGGTCTTCTGGTATCTCGCAGAGACAGACCAACTCGAAGTGTCCCTCTCCCACGAGCACAGGAACTACCTGTGGCTCGAATTCGAGGAAGCCGAGCAGCAAATCACCTTCGAGCAAGAGAAGGACCTTCTCCGCTCGGCCTGCGAGCACCTGAAGAGCACTAATCGCAGAGTCTGACTCAGGACTCACGCTCGCCTAGCGGGATCCATGGCATCTCGACCTCGCCTGTACTATGCGCAATCCACCTTGCGAGGACGAACAGCCAGTCCGAAAGCCGGTTGAGGTAAGCTATCACCTCAGGCCGCACGGCCCTCCCTCCCTCCTTCTCACGCAGCGCGCAGGCTTCCCTCTCTGCTCTTCTCGCTACTGTCCTAGCGACGTGCATAGTTGCCACTGGCGCCGAGCCAGTTGGAAGTATGAACGACTCCAGCGGCCCGAGGTCCCTCAGCCAACCGTCCATCTCGGAGACGAGGCGGTCTGCCTGCTCACTTCCTACGAGAGCCACGTTCAAGGGGATTGAGTTGGGCGGGCACGAACACTCCCCACCGATGTCGAATAGCTCCTGCTGCACGAGGTCCAGGGCACCATCAGCAGAGGTACTGTGGTCACTCTGTAACGTCTCAGATCGGGAAATTTCCATCCTGACAACCCCAATCTGTGAGTTCAACTCGTCAATTGTTCCGAACAGTCCCACTCTGTCATCTTGCTTGCCGACCCTCGACCCATCCAGCAACGAGGTCTCCCCACCATCGCCGGCTCCGGTATGGACCCTATTGATTCGGACCATTGAAGGCTGCGAGGGGTTAGACGCTTTCAATCGTACTCAGAGCATCAAAGGGCGAGTTTGGAGAGCGCCGACTCGATGGCTTCCGTCCATGACGAATCTACCGAATCCCACCCCCCCTCCTTCTCCAGCTCCCTGAGATGAGACTTCTCGTCATCCGAGTTTCCAAGTTCCCTATGTATCAGCACCAATGCTGCGTGACTCATCGAATTGATCCATGGATACTCCATGTCCCAAGAGCGCTCGAAGTGTGAGATGGCGCCGTTAGGACCATGAATCAGACCTCGGTGAATCTGCCTCAGTCCTGATTTCGACCAAGTGATTCCGGGTACCCCGATTACCAGCCCTCGGAAAACTAGGTAGATCTCGAGCAGCACGATGGTGCTCGCTAGGATGAAAGAACCAATCTGCTCGGCCTGCCCAGAGTATTCCCAGCGCCCTGCGAGCAGTGAAACCCCCCCCACACAGAATAGCACGCCACCTAGGGGAGCTAGAATCACGTCTTGCTTGGTGACCCCCATGTTCCCAACCCCAAAAACAACAGCCGCTCCTCCGACAACGACTGAGAGCACAGCGGGAAACTGATCAGAGCCTTGCCTAGGGCTTGTGCTTGAGATCCATAAAATCAGTGCGAACACAAGGACGATCCCCGCAAATCTGCCGCTGATTTCGGGGAACGGCTGCAGCCTGCTAAGGTAGTAGGTGACGCATCCCACACCTAGGAAGAACCCGATCCAGAACAGCATCCCCTCACTCCGCCGCCTCGCCGCTACCCCAACCGGGCTTCCAGAAACCATCTTCGTCCAACCACCTCACCCACTCCGATTCATCGGCTCTGAGAAGCCTGAACGCGCGCCTGTCGAGCCCTTGCAGTAGTGCATCATCGACCTCACCCTCCGCGTGCGCGTCCCGCCATTCGATTTGCATCTGCCTGATTCTCCTCTGTCCCTCCGCACGGTTGTCGAAGCACAACTCACAGGCCTCCCGCAGGTCTTGGATCCACAACCTCGATCCGCGAATGTGAGGCTCGTTGTCGAACGAGCCAGACTTGCGCTTAAACGGCGACCAACCCATGATTCTCAAGTGAACGCCGCAGCCGACAGTCTTGATGGTTTGCGAATCGCTAAGTGGAGCGTTCGCCACGAACAAACATGGGACGCGTGGTGGTTCATCTGCACGGAGCACCCAAAGACAAGTCCATCGCGGCAATCGTCAGCGATTACGAGAGCAGAGTCAGAGGCAGGGGCATCAGTCTGGAGATTCACCCAGAGCGCCGAGGTCCAGAAGCCTACGAGAGGAAACTGTCAGGCCTGACCGGCTCGCTGGCCCTGCTCGACGAGAACGGCGAGACGAACACGAGTCTGGAGATCGCCTCGTGGCTCTCTTCCGCGGAACTCGATAACGGCCCGACCCATCTAGCCATAGGATCTAGCGACGGCTTCAGCGACTCCCTCAAGAATCGTGCAGACTCCCTGATATCACTCTCTGCCTTGACCATGTCCCACGAACTAGCTGCCGCAGTTCTGATGGAGCAACTATACAGGGCGTCCGAGATTAACCGTGGCACACCGTATCACAGGGCATAGGGAATCCCGAGCAGGCACCATTTCCGAGTAGACCGCCCGTCCTTGATACTACAGAGCCTGTGTGATACGATTCAGGCCATGTGTAGGAATCCATTGATAAGCAGGCCGATTTGGCCGAGACACTCTCCCCGAGAGCAAGCAGGGATACAATGCCGATACGAGACACAAGCGATGGGACACGGGGGCAACTGCCAGCAATCTTCATGGTCGCCTTGATGATGCTCAGTGCGCAACTGCTGTTTTTCCTAGGGGAAGATGACGAAGGCACGACCGAGACCGGCCTAGAAAAAATTCCCAAGAGAACAGCCTATCAGCAACTCAATCAGGTCTCGGGCCCTACTCAAGGAACCAACCATAACCAACCTGCAGCGACCAACCCATTCCAAGAGGCGGCGTTCCAGGACCCGTTCTACCACGATCCGGCGTCATATTACGGCAAGATTTCCGATCTGTCAGCCCTCACCCTCGATCCGAGTTACGGATTCTTCCTCGAGGAGACCAACACCGAAGACCACGACAACGACGGCATCGACGACCTGAACGACCTCGACGACGACAACGACGGAATTAACGACCTGATCGAGCGGTTCGATGGCTGCTACGGGACCGACCCCCATGACCACGACAACGACGGAGTTCTGGACGAGTTCGACTGGGACGACGACAACGACGGCATCCTTGAGGGGCCAATCGACTACACGCAGGGAATCGACCCCCGTAATGTAAGCATGGACCGCTACGTCGTCACGTCCGTGATCCACCCATGGACCGGAGGCGCAGTCGGTTCTGGATACAGGGTCGACCAGAACCCCATGGACCACGACAACGACGGCGTTCCCGATGAAGATATTGACGGCACGGGCAGGGGCTCCTACGATGAGGACGATGACAACGACGGCCGCATTGACCAGTTCACCTGGCCCTGCGACTTCGACTCTGATGGCCTGCAGGACTACTTTGACCTAGATGATGACGGAGATGGATTGAACGATATCGACGACATCCACCCTTGGAGGTACGACGACCCCGTAATCAGGATGGACAGTGCCGAGGGAATAATGTGGGATGACTGGAGAGTATGGTCCCACTCAGATTACTCGGATTACGTCGACGGATTGGACTACGTCGCACTCGAGGCACTCAACCATCCTAGGAACCAGAGCTTCACTGTAATCTACGACGGAGATCTCGATGGTGACGGAATCCCCAACTTCCTAGATCCGGACAACGACGGTGACGGATCCCCTGACTCCTCGGACACGGACGACGACAACGACGGTCTAGCCGACATGTATGACGTCGACGACGACAACGATGGCATTCCAGACACCTGCCACCAGATTGATACCAACAACGACGGCCAAGGCGATTACCCCATCGCATCATTGGATTTCCAGACCCCCGGCACGGACTGCGAGATTGACTACGATGGTGACTTGGACGACGATCGGTTCAGGCCGATCGATAAGGACTACGACTTGGTCTGGGACTGGCTGGACACCGACATGGGTGGTACGGAATACCCCGACAACCCCACTCGTTGGGCGATTGACAGCTCCGACGTCCCTTGGGACTCCGACAACGATGGGATTGAGAACGAAGCGGACCCCTTCCCCCTAAACTCGACGGCTGAGGTTGAGACTTGGGACTGCCCCAGCATCGACAACCCCAACCCCATCGACCCGAGTGACAACTGCTTCCTATGGAGGAAGTCGTACACCGGCTTCAACGACTGGGACGGCGATGGAATAAACAACTGGGTCGACGTCGACGACGACAACGACGGCATCCTCGATTGGCTGGACATAGACCCTGACTGCGACTTGGACAACGATGCCGACCTGCACGAGCTGAACGGCTCTAAGTACCGTGACGACGGCACCAACGACCTCGACACGGACATCGACGGGGACGGACTGCAGAATGACGAGGACTGGGACGACGACAACGATGGCATCAACGACTACTACGATCCCGATGACGGCAACTGTGGCTTCGTCGACTCGGACAACACCGACCCGTTCAACGGCGGTTGGAACTACCCACAGGACGACGGCGAGGCAATCGATGGCTCTGAGGACGGCAGCCAACTCCGCCCATACCCCGACGACGTCGCTTACTCCTACTACTGGAACATGACATGGGGATTCAACCCGTTCAACGAGGACAACAACTTCCTGCTGAATTTCAACGGCTACTCGGGAGACCTCTCATTCCCTCGGATTAACGGCAAGGTACCGGAGTTCTACTGGTACCTCATAATGAGGTGGAGTCCGTACAACGGTAACAATTTCTTCGACATCGACACCGACGGTGACTCGCTAGTCAATGGCATCGACGTCGATCAGGACGGGGATGGACTGCCTGACTGGTGGGATCAAGACGAGGGCAACGACGGCGTGCTCGATATCAACGACATCAAGATGGGCGGAACCTTCGATGGCAACTCGTGCGGCACCACCCTGTTCCCCATCCTCTACATCGGTCCTGGAATCGAGCGCGCCTGCGGCCTGGACTACGCTTGGCTGTTCGGGTACCCCATATTGACCCCCACCTATGCCAACCAGAACCTCTTCACCGTGCCCTACAGCTCCAGGCCCGACTCACAGCACGATGATGGCGCTTACGATGGAGGCAACTCCCAGGGAGCGAACGATTGCGATAGCAACTGCTTCTGGTTCACCTTCGACCCGGGCAGCAACCCCGCCCCATCCGCTGCAGTTTCTTACAACGAAATCAAGAACAACCGAGACCTGTGGATTGCCTACGTCGGACTGAACCGTGGTCTATTCAGCTGGAACTCAGACACCAACGGCAACCTGTTTCCCGACGAGGTCGCGGACAGGCTGGACGACTTCGAGGACCCTGACATCGACTGCGGGCAACCTATGCCGGCCTTCTCCTTCACACCGAGTTGCATGTTCAACAACACCAACGACCTCGACGACGATTGGGACATGGTGTACGATCACTACGACGTCGACGATGACAACGACGGCCTTTGGGACTACTTCGAGGTCGATCTCAACGACGACTTCGACGACGACGATTGGGAGCTCCATGGAGTATACGAGCCCTACTACTTCACCGGCACAAACTGCGAGGACGCGGACGACGACGGCTTGGACACCGACCCCGATGGGGACGGGTGGTACCAAGCGGTTTGGGACAAGGGCGTGCTGGGGCAGGGCTTGATGTTCCCGGAATACTACGACGTCGACAACGACAACGACGGCGTCCCCGACGGCGAGGACTATGACGACGATAACAACGGTCAACCAGATGCCGTTCAAGAGGAGTACGAGGGTTGCTTCACCGGCGAGGAGCAGAGAACGTGGGACCACGACAACGACGGCGTCCTCAACTGGGCCGACGACGACTGGGACGGGGACGGAATTCCCAACAGCCTCGAGTTGCAATTCACAGTACCGCTAGTCTCAGCGTGGGACCACGACAACGACGGTATTCGAGACGACATCGATGATGACGACGATGCTGATGGAATGAAGGATGAGGACGAGGTCATGCTATGGCCTTCTAGGTTCGACAAGGAATCTACCAATCCGTGGGACCACGATGACTTCGGCGATGGCTTCGGCATCGCCAACCCAACGAACAACACCACCGGCCCAGACGCAATCGATATGGACGACGACTCCGACGGCAGGCTTGACCTCGATTGGAACGACCCTTCCATCGGGAACCAACCCAATGCTGACAACAAGTTCGAGGAGTTTGACGGAGGCAGCTCTGACTGGGACTCGGACAACGATGGCTATCTCGATGACGATGACAAGATCGCCACCCGAATCACTTTGACTACGCAACCCGTGTTATGGCTGGACCAGAACAGGCCGGCGATATTCAACGGTTCCGTGTACTGGCTGGATATCGACACCTCATCGTTCGTTCCAGCACCTCAGATACCAGTCCAGGTTCATATTGAATACACGAGGAACATGACAACCGCACTCGAGACGGTAGACGTGCTCACAGACGATATCGGCAGGTTCATCGTCGGGCAGTTCCTCTTCCCAGAGGACCTGAGCGTCGGCCCGAACACGACTTACAATGTCTATGCGGAGGTCACCGAGATGTTCCTCCACAACTACAGCGTCACCGACAAATTCCCCGTCGAGGTCAGGGCCAACACTACCGTCGGATTCGTTGCCGGTCAAAGGTTCAGGTCCGACGAACAACCCCTCAAGCTCGACTTCAAGGTCCATTACACGGCCGACTACGAGCGAGGGATATTCGACAACAGGCTGATACACGCGCCCGTCTCCTTCACCGTCAACGGAGGCCTCTTCGGCAACACCACTCATCCCACTGTCTACGATGGCTACGGATATGGGTACCGGGCCGATTCAGGTGGCTGGGTGTCCCTCTCATTCGTCCAGACCAGTGGCACTCAGGGAATCTGGAAGCAGGTGCAATGGAACTCGACCATGGACAACGGACCCGGCATACCGACGGGTGGGTATGAGGAGATAGTCTGGGATAATGTTTCGAAGCGGCACACCGTTTTGGGACCATACGTCTACTCTAACACAAGTCTTCCAGTAGGCGACTACAGCTTCACTGGATTCTCGAGGCCAGACCTCGGTCAAGAGTGGCCGTGGCCATTTCTCGAGGGCTCCAAGACGGATTCTTTCTTCATTCGCTCGATGCATCGCATGTACGTAGAAGCAGAGTTGATAGTATCATCCTTCAGGCCCGTCTACTTCTGGGACGGGACCCAGTTCACAGGCTCCTCCTTCGGTGCATGGCGAGCTCTATTCCACGCCCCATCCTTGGAGAATGCTGGGCTGGTCTACACTGAGGCGAGCCTCGGCAAGCCATACCCCATCCTCTGGGACGGCACACCTCAGGGACTCGCTGGCATAGCGGGAGGCAGCCTCATGCCCTTCCTCGACTCAAACGGAACTCATTGGACTATTGCTATGCAGAACGGAGCGGATTTCGACTCCCCACCCTGCGGGCCGGTCAATCCGTTGGATCCTAATAGCGAAATCAGGTGCGAGATAGTCCCCGAGATGTTCACAGGTGAGACGTTCAGGGTCGTCGGCTCTGTTTGGAACAGGACACTCTTCCCGTGGGCTCAGGACTCATTGGCCCTGCAAGTGGACGTAGATAAGAACGGAGTCTTCGCCGGAAGCTTGGAGACGGCCTACTCTCGAAGACCGAGTATGATTGAAGGGGAGGCAAGGTTCGATTACAACTGGACTTGGTACTCCCATTATCCCGCTGGCACATTCGGCGTCAAGGCAGACTTCACCATGTCCGACTACTACTTCACGGGTAACCAGTCAGCCTCCCTAGCAGCCACGGGTGCGTATGCGAACGTGACTGTGATTGGTACGACGGACTTCCAGCTAAACACCGTTCCACGCCTCTATCGCGGGCAAAACACATCCGTGGAGGCACGACTGATCGACAACGCCTACCAACCAGTCAGGGAGGTCCCAGTGAACTACACTTGGTCTGCTGATGGTTCAAGCGGCATTTCCATCACCGACAACAACGGGGTCTTCAGGGTCAATCTGACCATCGACGGCCTTCACGATCTCGGTAACTTCACTCTCGGTTTCTCCTACCTCGGTGACGTCTTCAGGCAGGGCAACTCCGCGCAGATACACCTGTGGGTCGTATCGCGTACGTACATTAGCATCGTTAGCACCACCCCGAACATCAGGTCGAGCGGTGACATCTGGGAGTTCACCGCCCAAGTCACCGACGATAACAGAACCGCTTTCGAGAAGGACCTCGGCCAAGCGCTCTCCGGCTGCGGAGAGCTTGGGGGAAACGTCTCAATCATTCTCGAGGGCATAGACTTCGAGGACAGGACGTATAGGCAGATTGTAGATACCCTGTGCCCGGTCGCGGGCACAATCCATCATGAGAAGACACTGGACCCCCAACTACTCAGAGACGACCCGTTCTCCTTCCTCCCAGATGGCTTCGGGCCCGTCAATGTCATTCTCAGGTTCGAGGAGAACCTTCCTCACGAGGGTTGCGAACCTCTGAACAGCGACATGCTGGCTACGTCTGGCGCGTGGGACCCATGCGTCACTATCCAGAACAGCGATCACTTCAGGAAGGTCATGCAGTTCCAGGTCGACGGCTTCAGCCTAATTGGCAGGACCAGCCTCAAAGTCGACGAACAGATAGTCTACACCTCTGAGATCGATCCGAATACCGGGCAGCCCATCGAAAAGCCCATGATAGTCACCGGACAGCTCCTCGATGAGTTGGGAGGCAACCTCTCGAACAGGATTATTCGGGTGACGTACGAGATGGACACCGGCAATAGAGGAATTTCGTCCTGCATCCCTGGCATCTCGGACGAAAACGGCTTCTTCGAGATCATCTGTCCCCTCTCCGGCGTGGAGGCTGGACAGGCTAAGGTCAGGGTCGAGTTCAACTCGTACGAGAACAACGACCGGTATCGCTACCACAATGCCAGCGTTACGAAACTCTTCCCAGTGTTCTCGAACTCGAGCGTGGTGGTCTCCGAGGTCGGTCCCTTCAGGTCGGATTACATCACCTACACCTTCCCGAACGGATCCACCTTTGAGATTCTCTACCTCAAGGAGGCCTTCCACATCAACGCCAAGCTGAGCCAGACCAACGGCAAACCGATTGGCGGCAAGTGCCTCAACATCTACCTCGACCCCACTATCAACACTCGTCCGGTCGCGACCGCGATTACGACCGATGGAACCGGCCAGTTCGAGTGGTACTCCGCCGATCCCGATGACAACCCAAGCAGGCGGGGCGTCGAACCAAGCGGAAACCAGCTCGAGGGTTTCAGAACCATCAGGGTCGCCTATGAGCCTGACAGGGAGATTCCCGGGGGTTGCAGGGCTGAGGCGAACCCTGTGGTCAACGGGTCTCATATGGACATCGAGATCCTCGTCAGGAGCAAGATTGACATCCTCCTGAAAGAGCACTGGGCTAGTCCTCTTGGATATCAAGACGGGGACGTCATCGAAGGCGAGGTCACTATCTGGCGGGACAGGCTCGACCTAGTCGTCGAGGGCCAGAGAGTCGACTTCATCATCCAGTACTGGAACGGTTCTGGATGGGCTACCTACGAAGTCCGCATAGTAACTACGAACGAGCGCGGCTCTGCTAACTTCACACTACCTTACACCGCTACCGTGGTGCCAGGAGAGGGAACCGACATCGTGGCTGTCGATGGCAAATGGCGCATTCTTGTACACTTCCAGTCGGCAGACGCCAATCGCCCATTCTTCGTTGAGCAGTACCTCAACAGCACCCCGATCGTCTTCCTAGGCGACCCCATTGTGGATGAAAGAGCAAATTTCCTAACGACCCAAGTGATAGTATTCTCCGGTATCGCGTCAGCAGCTCTGCTGCTAGTTAGCGCGATAATGTACCAGAATTACCGCGAACGTCGCAAGATTGAGATCCTAAGGGGCATACTGACCGATTCCCTGATGTCCTTGAAGGCCTCCAACGACTACATCGAGACTATTTTCAAATGCTACAAGGACCTAATCAAGTACTTCAGATCGAGAGGGGCCATGAAGAAGGTCTTCGAGACCACTAGGGAATTCGAGGACGTCATCTACAACATGCTCGGGGGGGTCCTACCGCCAGAAGAACTCGACCTCTTCTTCTCGTTATTCGAGGAGGCTAGGTACTCGGACCACGACATCGGGTCAGGCCAGCGGGACCGTTCCATCCAAGTCTTCCAATCAATCATTGGCCGTATGAACAACGCGTTGGGAGCCAGCATGCTCTCGAGGACTGCGTCCACCGAGTCCAAGCTCTACGAGTCTGCCACTAAGGCAGGCCAGTTCGTGGATTCCGAGGGCCAGCTCAGGTTTGCAGGGATCGACGATTCGGTTGATGATGAAGGTTTCAGAATCTGATTGACTGCGGGGGCAGGGTGCCCGCTCTTCTCGGATGAGCCCAGTCGCCCCTCTGGGGCGTCCCGTAGGATTCATAACACCGACTCGGGTGGCCGCGCTACCCATCCAAGGAGAGCGATTGCTGTGAGTAAAACCACCAGTAAGTCCAATCAGGCTCTGGTGGCGCTAATCGATGATTTGAGAGACCAAAGCAGGTCGACCGGTTCCGCGCTGTGGCGCGACATAGCACGTAGGCTCGAATCGAGCCGCAAGAACTGGGCTGAGCCAAACCTGAGCCACCTCTCTAGGCACGCCGCCGAGAAGGACACGCTCCTTGTTCCTGGCAAGGTCCTCGGCAGTGGCGAAATCAATACAGGGCAGACGGTCGCAGCGTACAGCTTCAGCAGCGGAGCCAGAACCAAGATAGAGGCCTCCGGTGGCAGGACCCTCAGCATCCGCGAGCTCATGGAAGAGAATCCCAATGGTGGGGGGGTGAGAATCCTTGGCTGATTCGACCACCGTCTATGATGCCAAGGACAAAGTCTTGGGGCGTCTAGCTAGCCAAGTTGCAAAGGAGATGATCTCAGCTCGTAAGTCAGGCAAGCAGCAGCGCGTCATCGTCATCAACGCTGAGGAGGCCATCGTATCCGGCCCTAGAGCTATGGTGCTCAGCGACTATAGGGCGAAGTACAATCTCAACCACCCAAGGAAGGGCCCATTCTTCCCTAGGATGCCTGACAAGATAATCAAGCGGACCGTTCGTGGAATGCTCCCATATCAAAAGAACAGCAGCGGTCGAGGCGCACTGAGGGACCTGCGCGTCATGATTGGCACACCGTCCAACCTATCCGGCGACGAGCTACCAGACGAACACGCGTGGGGCGACACCGCGAACATCGAGCGCAAGTTTCCCAACAAGTTCGTGCGCTTGGGTGAAATCAGTTCACACTTGGGGGTCGACGGGACCAGATGGGGCGGTGAGTGAACATGGCGAAGAAGAAGGCACCGAAGGTCGTCAACTCGAGCGGCAAGCGCAAGACCGCCATTGCCCGCGCCACAGTCAAGGCGGGCAAGGGAAGAGTCCGAGTCAACGGTAAGCCAATCCACATCATGGAGCCAACGCTAGCACGAAGGAAGGCCTTGGAACCAATCAAGATTGCAGAGGCGATGAACCGATTCGACAGGGTCGATATAGCCGTTGACGTGAAGGGAGGCGGCCAGATGGGCCAGGTGGATGCTATCAGAACCGCAATCGCCCGAGGACTAGTCCACTACAACGACGGAGCCGAGGGAGAGGATGAGGAACTGAGGGATATGTACCTTGATTTCGACCGCACTCTGCTTGTGAACGACCCCCGCCGCAAGGAACCCAAGCATCAAATGGGCCGCGGTGCTCGCAAGAAGTGGCAGAAGTCGTACAGGTAGGTGGCAAGGCATGTTGATTCCAGTCAGGTGTTGGAGTTGCGGCAAGGTCATCGCTCACAAGTACCAGGAGTTCAAGGACTCGGTGGATGCCGGCAATGATCCAGGAAAAACTCTGGACGAACTAGGATTCGAGCGATACTGCTGCAGGAGGATGTTCGTGGGACACATCGACCTAATTGACGAAGTCGCTCCCTTCAGCATTGCTCGGCAGGCAATCTGATCATCCGTCAGGGCTTTGACCGTGAACCCACTCCCAAGGTAAGCCCAAGGGCCTGTAGGTTAGTTTGGCCTATACTTCGCGGCTGGGGGCCGCGCGACCCAGGTTCAAATCCTGGCAGGCCCACCATTTGCCCTTTTCCCATGCTCAGAGGTCAGTTTGAAGGGTGTCACCCTGTTTGGGACATCATGGTAGCGGAGCCTTCCACCGAGGACGGTAATCGCACCCGAATCATATGGCTCGCAGAGCAGGTCGAACGTCATTCAGACCTGTATTACAACAAGGCCGAGCCAGAGATCTCTGACACCGAGTTCGATGAGCTCTGGGACGAGTTGAGACACCTCTCGCCAGACCATCCGCAACTGAGCAGAGTAGGCTCGGACCCCCCTCCCGGCTCCATCAAGGTAAATCACCGGTTTCCCATGCTGAGCCTCGATAAGGCCAGCACCGAAGATGCGGTCGCTCACTTCGTCTCCGAGACCACCGCGCAAGGCAGGAGATTTGTGTGCCAACCTAAGTTGGATGGCTCCGCACTCTCCCTTGAGTACAGGAGAGGACGACTGGTAAGGGCAGTGACAAGGGGCAACGGAGTCAGGGGGGAGGACGTCACTGCCAACGCGAGACGCCTGCCGAACCTCCCGGAGTCGATTGGTTGGGGGGGTGACTGCCACGTCAGGGGCGAAGTGGTGATGCCACTGGCAGTTTTCAGGAACAAGTACTCCGACGTGGCACCCAACCCAAGGAATCTAGCAGCCGGCTCCTTACGCCAGAAACACGCAGATGCAGGCAAGGGGAGCCCTGAGGACCTTGTCTTCCTAGCCTACGGTGCCGAGTTCCCCACCGGCTCCGACCGCCATCCGGAGAGCCCCGACCCCCCATCGTTCAATCTCGATTCCGAAGCCATATCCTGGTTGGAGGAGGTCGGTATTGGGGTCGCTGGCAACTCCGTGGTCTCCGGCGACGACGACGAAGCGACGACGAAGAAAATCTTGTCCGCCACGGACCACTGGTACGAATCACGTGACTCCGTCGAATGGGAGATAGACGGCGTGGTGGTGAAACTCGACCGTCTGGACAAGCGAAAACTCCTCGGAATGACCGCCCACCATCCCCGATGGGCGTTAGCGTGGAAGTTTCCACCTGAGGAAGTGGTCACCGTCCTAATGGACGTATTCTGGCAGACAGGGAGGACCGGGAACGTGACACCGGTGTCCAGAGTGGCCCCTGTCATGGTCTCTGGCGTGACCGTGGAGAACACGACGCTCCACAATCGCGGGGAGGTCGAGCGCTTGGGAATCATGCTTGGCGACAAGGTCAGAATCGTGCGTCGAGGAGACGTCATACCGAAAATCATCGAGGTCATCGGACCTGCTGAGGAATCAGACCTGCATGGCAGGCTTCATTCAGACGGGACCCCCTTCGAAGATACCCTGCCGAACAGATTGAAGATAACCACTCCCACTGACTGCCCTCGCTGCGCCACGGAACTAATCGAGGATGGGGCTTTCATCCGCTGTACCAACCTCGGTTGCCCCGCTCGCCTCGAGCGTGCCATACTGTATTGGTGCAGAAAGCTCGGAATGGACGGAATTGGGGAGAAGCTGGCCGAGCAGCTATGCTCGACCGGACTCGTGGAAAGCCTCGCTGACCTGTATAGACTCAAGGATAGGGAGATCGAATTACTGAGCTTGGACCGAATGGCCGAAAAATCGGCCAGCAACATCCTCGAGGAGCTGGAGGCGAGCCGCTCTATGACGCTCAGCACCTTCATCTCGGCTTTGGGCCTACCCAGAATCGGCCCGGAGATAGCATCCCTAGTCTGCTCGGAAGTCAGAACGATGGACGACCTGATGAGGATGACCTCCAATCGGGAAAGAGCAATTGAGCGGCTGGTCGCTATCGACAGAATAGGAGAGACTGTTGCAAACCTCCTCCTAGACGGGATTTCAGAGAGAGAGGAGACGATCCTCGATCTGTATGGGCAGATTGAGATCGGCGAAGAGGAAACCAAGTCGGTCGAAGGACCGCTCGTCGGCACGACGTTCTGCATCACAGGTACACTAAACCGTCCTCGCAAGGAGGTCGCGCTCTCTATCAAGTCCGAGGGCGGCAAAGTAGTATCCTCCGTGTCCGGGAAACTCGATTACCTAGTGTCCGGGAGGTCTGCAGGCTCGAAGCTCGACAAGGCCAACAGACTTGGCGTCCGCGTCATTTCGGAGTCCGAACTGGCCGAACTCCTAGGTGGTAAGATGCTTGAAGATCTTCCCGAGGAGCAGCAGGCGACCCTTGGAGAATACTAATCACCCGTACATCCCACTAGGGGCGCTACCACTATCTTTCGGGGGATTGAGTTGCAGTGCCATCATGTCACGAATCTGTCCTTCGATCCTCTGGGCTTCCTCCAGCAGTGGCTCTGGATCCAATTGAACCGCAGGCAGCAATCCGTCCATACAGGAGATTATCCTAGCCGCTGCGCGCGCATCCGGTATCACGCCCTGACCAATCTCCCCATCCGTCTCCGCGAGAATCGCCATCGCATCAATCCGCCTTCTCCTGCACTCGCCCATCACCACACCGGTCATTCCACCGACGACACCCTGCTTGAGCAGAGGCAGACCGATCTTCTTCAGCAACTCGTGAGCCATATCAGTCGAGCCGATGCCGAGCATCGACTCCATCCCCTCATCATCGTCGAAGATGCTGTGGGCACTGTCCGTGCCGTGGGCGAAGGAGTCCACCATTATCGTTGAACTGATGCCGGATTCGACGATCCAGTCGATTAGGCTAGTCGCTAGAGGCAGGCTCAGTTCCGACGACACCTGAATCTCGGAGACGATTAGTACGACCTTGTCGCAGCGCTCCATGTTGCAAATCGGCTCACCGGCGTAGAATCTCAGTGGTGGCAACGGCTTACCATCTTGGACCAGGCAGACGGGGGGGAGTTTGGGATGGCGGACCCCCCCCACCAACTCCAACTCCAATTTGTCAACCAGATAGTGGGCGACGATGCTGCTCACGAAGCCAACGGAGGGGAAGCAGCTGACGAGTAGGGCACCGGAGGCATTGACATCCTCGTCAACTTCGACTGCGGGCCCCTCTCCCATGATTGACAATGTTACTCAATGCTGTTAACCGTTGTCACCCTGCCTATCTCTGATAGCGCTGGGTGTTGGTGGGATGACAATCGAAGAAGGGTCCCGGACGCACCTGTTGTCACCGTCCTCTTGGAACAGATTCGAGGAATGCCCGAGGAAGTACTGGCTCTCACGTCAAAGTCTACCACGCAAGGCGAGCATGCCAGCCTCGATGGGGAACGCGATCCACAACTCGGTCGAGGATCTGTGCAATCTGGAACTCACGGGGAAGAATGACGAAGAGACCGGCTGGCTGCCATCAACCGCCAAGACAGTGCTCGACCAGCACTGGCAAATTGAACACGACCTCTTCTTTGAGACCCCAAGACACCCGAGGTGGAAGCCGGAACTGATTACAAAGGCTCACAATGGGCTGGTCGGCGCGCTCAACATACTCTTCATGAAGGCTCACATCCCTCCGACCCAACTCTCTCAGATCTCTATCGGCACTTGGAGGGAATTGCAGGAAATCGTTCTGGCAAACGAGAGTACCCTCTCCTCGGAGTGTGGTCGCTTGATTGGACGCCTCGATCTACTAATCTCAGACATTCAGGATGGCAAGTCGGTAGGATGGATTGTGGCCGACCTCAAGACCGGGAACCCCCCTAAGGTCCATCTAAACGAGAAGGTCAGCAGACAGTTGAGGTTTTATCGCGATCTGCTCAAACAGAACAATCCTGATCATCCCCCAGTCCACGCCGAAGGCTGGTACTCAGCGAACCAGACCGTCCACCGCGCCGATGGCCCATCGATCTTGGATGACGCCTTCGAAGCTTGGGGAGGTATGAAGCCGACCGAGGAGCCCTTGCAGGGCACGCCAAGCAACACCGCCTGCGCATTCTGCGAGTGGAAGGCGTGGTGCCCGACTTGGTGGGTAGCGCGCAGGGACGGCGAACTCTCCCCCGGAAGCAGGTTCCGAGACGAGGTCGTTCGCCTCGTGAGGTTCGACGAGGAATCCGGGGCCGCTCTGTTCGAGCGAACTCCACCTGTGGGAGACGATGGCGAACTGTCAGGCTCTGATCACCGGTTCGGAGCAATACTCCGTGGTCAGGCGCTAGAGCAACTTAGGGCACTCGCCTCCTCTGATTCCGATGGGGTGCTGTTCCTCGGTAGCGCGAGAGTCGATGGCAAGATTATGCACTTGGGCGACTGGTCCGAAGTCCTGCCGTGGTCTCCGATGCTGAGATCAGCGAGCCAGTGAGCCGATGAACTCGTCCACCGTACCCCTGAACTTCCGGGGGTAGGTCTGCATCATCTTCCATAGCAGAAGCAGCGTTGCTCCGGCATCGACGTCAGCCCTGTGCGCCTTCTCCAGACGGATGTCGAAGCGATCGCACAGACTCCCCAACTTGTGGCTGCCCGGAATCACGAACCTCCTCGCGATAACCAGAGTGTCGATGATTGCATGGGGACGTGGAACCTCAACCCCTATTCTCATGCACTCCATCTCGACAAACCTCCAGTCGAAGTCGATGACGTTGTGTCCAACGACGATTGAGTTCTCCATCAAGGAAGCCATATCAGCGATGTGATTTCCAAACTCACCACGTCCTCTAACATCATCGTTCGTGATTCCATGCACTCTAATCGACCCCTCAGGGATGCTCATTCCTGGATTCACCAGCGACTGCAGGTTGATGTGAGACCCGTCCGCATCGCTGCCCACCAACGCGTACTGCACCACCCTGTCCGACCTTGGATTGAAGCCCGTGGTCTCGAGGTCGAATCCCAAGACGCGATATCCGGATAGCATCCCTACAGTCACGCCCCTCCCCACACGACATCGTCCATCAACTCTCTCAACACGAACATGACACTCCCCGCATCCAACATACCTATGAGGGACCGTTTCGTACTGGTAGCGATGAATACAGGCTCTCGGAGTGCTGCTACGGCAATCGCAATCCTGCTCCTATGCCAGATGCTCACCGGGTGCAGCGGGCTCGGGCCTGGAAACCCGAGTGCCAGAATTGTCGCGGACACCGACAGCATCAACGTCGGCGAGACGGTAAACTTCGATGCGAGGGACTCCACCAGTCCCGAGCCCACCATCATCGATGAGTACCGTTGGCACTTTGGCGACGGAGAGACCAAGACGACCAAGCAGGGCATAGTCAGCCACATGTTCAGCCACGCTGGGAACTACGAGGTCCAGGTCATCGTCGCGAACGACGAAGGCTCCACGGACACGGCGAGCCTGAGCGTGTTCGTCAACGCACCCCCCACTATCGTGCTCGTCATTCCTGACTTCATCAGGACTGGTGACACAGCCACTCTCGATGCCAGTGACTCCACGGATCTCGAGGGGGGGGCCCTGGAGTTCCTGTGGGACTTCGATGCAATCCTCGACTCAAACGGAGATAGTGACCCCACCAACGACGCCGACCACAACGGGGCCGTCGCCGAGTTGATGCTCACGAAGTCGGGGAACCACACAGGGGCCATCACCGTGGTCGACGACAACGGCGAGACGGCGACCGCCCTCTGGACGCTGCGGGTAATCCCCCGGACCTTCAGGGTGGTTTGGGAGGAGGTCCACGTCGACTTTGAGTGGTCTGGTTACCTCGAGCAGGGAGCCTCATACGAGATCGAGCACATTCCCGGGGAGGGAGCTAGGATTATCCAGGTCATTGCGACCCTCACACTCGCGAGGGACCTATTGCCAATTCAGTGGCCCGAGGACAACTTCACCTTGGAACTGGACGTACCGCTGGCCGGTTGGAGGACATCGGTCATCACTATCCACGACAACATCACCGAGAATGCCTCCGCAACCCTCGAGCGGGGTGAGATGAACGACAACCCAGAGTCAGGATTCACGACGACCGCGGAATCCTCCGAGTCGCTCGCTGCCTCCCTGCTCAACCAACCCGGTCAGAGGTTCGGCGAAGGATCCTGGGAGTGGACCATAACTGCGGTCGACTGTGACCCGGACCTTCCAATCGACGGCGTCGACCCGGACGAGGGGAACGACTGGAGGCTAAAGGTCCAGTTCGTTGTGATGATCCTCAGAATCAGCGAGATCGGAGTCTGAGCTCTCATATCCGTGTGCGAAGGCCTTTCAACCACCTGACGCTGGCAATAGCGTGGTCAAAGCGATTGAGATAACGAAGGTGTCCATCCGCGACCGGCTGGTCGTCGATGCTGACGTCCGCATGTCGGACCCACAGGACTTCGACTTCTCACCCAGAGCGAGCATCGATGGCAGCACCCTCAGCCTGCGCAATGAGGGTGACGAGGAGGCTGCGACAAACTTTGAGTTGGATTCGGATCAGATGACCACCGCGGAGCGTGACAGGATGCTGGAACTACGCGTGAAATTCTCGGTGGAGGGCATGCACGGAGTGCTGACGCACAAGACGAAGAACACCAGAATCGCACCCAACGCGAAGAAGCTGGCAGAGCCGAGGTGGAAGACGTTACTCCCTCTGGTGCTCTGAATCCCGAAAACCGTCGGGATTAAGCACATGACTTCCGTCGAAACATCGCTGGACCCATAGTGTAGCCTGGATATCACATGAGCTTGCGGAGCTTGTAACCCGTGTTCGAATCGCGGTGGGTCCGCCATTCGACCCCCAGTGGATTCTAGAGTGGAACCACGAGGATTCGGCCCTCTATCGTTGAGGAAACCTCAATTTCAATCAGATTAACCGGCCACCATGCCGGAGGTGACCTACGCAGACGTTGAGTTCTACCAGTGCAACGGCGCGGTTGCCATCCGTAATCTGCTGACAACCGATGAGGTGGACTCGCTGCGTAAGGCAATCGACTGGAACATCGCCAACCCGGGTCCACTGGGAGCGACAGCGAGCCGCAACACGGACCCAGGCAGGTTCTTCGAGGACTTCTGCAATTGGCAGCGTATCCCAGCCTATCGTGACATCATCTTCGAGTCGGCCCTCCCGGAGATGGCGGCTAGGCTCATGGGGAGCGAGACGGTGCGGCTGTACCACGATCACATGCTGGTCAAAGAGCCCAAGACCAAGCAGCCGACCCCGTGGCATCAGGACCAGCCATACTACAACATCTCGGGCAAGCAGAACATCAGCTTCTGGATTCCCGTCGACCACGTCTCACGAGACTCCACGCTAGAATTCGTCGCCAGTTCTAACGATGGCACATGGTACATGCCCAAGACCTTCTTGTCCGAACAGGCCAAGTGGTTCCCAGAAGGCACCCTCGCAGAGGTTCCCGACGTCAACAGCGAGTCCGACTCATACGAGGTGCTTGGATGGGAGTTGGCTCCAGGAGACGCCGTCGCCTTCCACATGCTGACATTGCATGGCAGCGCAGGCTCGACCGCGCGTCGTCGCGCCTTCTCCGTCCGGGTGATTGGGGACGACATCCGTCACGAACCACGCAAGTGGCGCACCTCTCCCGAGTTCGAGGGGTTGGTGGACGAATTGCCTGCTGGGGCGGAGATGGACCATCCTCTGTTCCCAGTAATCCATCCCCGTTGACGCAAGCGACCTATTCAATTAGGAAGGGTCCTTGGAGGCGCCACTGGACCCATAGTGTAGCCTGGATATCACTCTAGCCTCCGGAGCTGGAAACCCGTGTTCGAATCGCGGTGGGTCCGCCACTTCGTCACAGCGTTCAAGCACCTGTTGCCCGACCCAATGCCATGGTGTTCACCGCCGTGCGACGAATCGACTTCCCAATGATAGACATAGCGGGCATCGTCTACTACCCCGAGTTCTGGGACCTCGCGCACAGGTTCTTCGAGGAGTCCTGGGAGCATTCGTGCAGTATGCACTACAACGCCATACTGCACGAGCACGGCATAGGATTCCCCCTGGTCCACAGCGATGCCCAATTCCTCCACCCTCTGGCTTACGGCGACACCGTCCACTGCACCATCACCGTACCGAGAATCGGCAACACCTCGATCTCGTGGCGCTACGAGTTCCGCAACCAGGACGGCGTGCTGTGCTGGACCTCTGACCAAGTAACTGTGTGTGTGGACATGAACGACGTCAAGCAGAAGGTACCCGTTCCCGAGTGGCTGCGCGAGGGCCTCGTCAGCCTCGCACCCGAGTGACTACTCCCTCGGCCACTTCTTCTCCAGTGCCATGCGAAGCGAGTCGTCCATCGTCGCATCCCACCAGTTGGCATCGCGCCAGACCGCATACTTGCCGCGGACGCCGCGCAGGTCAGTACCGTTAAGGCGCGCGCCCTGCAGATTGGAGAGCCCAAGCCTCGCCTTAATCAGGCGTGCCCCCCTCAGGTCGGCGCCGTCCAATGCGGCCTTCATCAGATTCGCTCCCCTGAGCGAGGCGTTGCGAAGATCGGCCCCCGAGAGGTTCGCGCCTTCGAGATCAGCTCTGTCAAGAATAGCCCTGCGCAGGTCAACACCCACGAGGTCGGCCTTCCTCAGATCCTCGCCGACGTGGGAGGTGTATGACCAGTCCCTCGATTCCCCTGACATGGTGCTCACCTATTCAGGGACAAGTGATCGAGATGGTCCCTTCCGGCGTCTGTCAGGACCACGTAGCCGTTCTTCCGCGGTCTCCTGCGGGGATGTTCGAGAAACGGAGTACTGTGCCTCTTCGGGGAACTACCCTCGAGCATCCTGCTGATGTAGAGAGAGATATTCCATTTTCCCACTCTGCCCCTAGGCCACTTCCTTGTCTCCTCAATCAGCCTCTTGAGCTCCCTCGGCGGTGTGACACTCTCCTTCTCCACCGACCTCATGTATTGGATAGCTGCGAGTACCACGTCAGCCTTCTTCTCGATGCCACAAGCGTCGAGCAGCTTGGCGAACGCTGAGCCCCGGTCGGGGAAACCGCTGCTCCGAATAATCTCCAGCGTTCTCTCTAATGCCTCTTGGCGTGCTATCCTAACTCTCGATAGAGTGGATGACCATGTGTCTTGGGGGGTTACTCTGAGCCATCTCTCATTCGCCTCCCTAGTGTAATCGGAGAGACTAATCTCCTGTGAGCCCAGCACGAGGTACATTCTCCCAAGGTCCTTGGGAATGCTGGCAGCCATGCTAATGCCGGGGGATTGTTGCTTATCAGGTTATTTTTTTGGTATATTCCTTAACACAAATTCTCACACCCAGAAGCCGTGAGATTCAAAGCGGCTCCCCACAGGGCCGAAGCATGAGTCACGATTCGAGCGACGGCTACCCGCTCGTCCTCCACACCGAAGCCGACCCGTCTCGCCTCGGTGGGACAGCGATATGCGGATTCTCAACCGTTGGTTCCGTCGGTGTGATTGCAACTTCTCACCTAATCAAGTCCCTCGACCTCAGCCCGATGGGAACCGTGCTCCACCCGAAGTTCCCCGCCGTGGCACTGATTCACGACTCGGTGCCTAAGCATCCGGTCCGTGTCTACCAAGGCGAGGGCATCGGTGTCTTCACCGCGGAGATACAGTTCCCCGGCGAGCACGACGTCTACTTCGCTAACACCGTGCTGGAGTGGTTCACCAAGGGAGGCTTCGACCGACTGGTGGTAATCGATGGCGTAGTAAGCAACGACCTCGGCATCAAGGAGGACAGCGAGCTTTGGGGGGTGGCATCGACGAGCATCGGGCGCGACCAACTTGACAACTCCGACATTCAGCGTATCCAGCAGGGCGTGGTCGCTGGAATCGCCGGCTATCTCATCGCAGAGGGCGAGCGAAGGGGGCTTGACGTGACAGCCCTGCTGGCCGAGTGCAATCCGATGTACCCCGATGCGAGGGCCGCGCTAATCGCCATTGAGGGACTGAGCGATTTGATGGACATTGAAATCCCAGTGAAGGGGCTGCTCGAGGACGCAAAGAACATCGAGGAACGAGTCAGAGAGGCATTCGAGCGTGCACAGGCGACGGCTCTTCCTGCGCCGGATCTAGATGACGACGATGACGACGTCCCGATGGTCTACTAGCCTAGTAGAATGGGTCAGTGCCGGCAGCGTGATCAGTGGCATCCACGACTTCGGAGACCCCGGGAACGCCCTCCGTGATCATGACCTCGACACCCTGCTTGAGTGTTACATCAACCATGCCACAGCCTTGGCAACCGCCTCCGAATGCGATAATCGCCTTGCCGTCATCGACCCCAATCAGATCCACGTGGCCGCCGTGAGTGGCCACTACCGGATTAACCTGCTCAGCGATGATCTCTGCGACCGCTTTCGACAAATCGTCAATCCACAGCGGATTGGGGTTCTCGAAACTGAACCCACCACCCATCAGTGTCTCCTTGTAGTCGAGCGTGGTACCGTCGAGATACAGAGCACTGCGAGCACCCACGAAGACTGCCATCCCATTGACTTCAATCTCTATGTCATCCTCTTGAGCATCGTTCTTGTCGACTAGCTGGAGGTCATAATTGAAGCCCTTGGGGCCTCGTCCGACGATATCCACCTTGAGGGCCAACTCACCTTCGTTCTCAGCCTGTTCGGCGAACTGGTTGAGCATTTCCCTAGCCTTCTCAGTAATCTCCAGCATCTGGCTCAGGCAGCGCTACGACTGCCCTCTCTTCAACCTGTTCTCCCTCGACAACCTCTTCACCATCAGCCGCACCGTGGAGGTGTGGTGAGGGACAGGTTTGACAGGCCCCTGAGAGATCTGAGAATCTCCGTTACCGATAGGTGCAACTTCAGATGCCGGTACTGCATGCCTAGGGAGCGCTTCGGTGAGCAGCACACGTTCCTTCCCCGACGGGCCCTGCTATCGTTCGAGGAGATTGAGAGGTTCGTTAGCGCGTGCCTTCCACTGGGCCTAAGCAAGGTCAGAATCACCGGCGGAGAGCCCCTTCTGAGACCCGGCGTTCCCGCTCTCGTACAACGGCTCTCGACTCTCGGCGTCGAGACGGCGCTTACAACCAACGCCTCTCTTCTCAGGGATCAGGCACCGCTGCTGGCAGATTCCGGCCTGGATAGGGTGACAGTCAGTCTAGACGCCATCGACCCGCAGACTCACGCGAGCATGGCCGATTGTACCATCCCGGTCGAGACCGTGCTAGAGGGCATCGAGGCCGCACTCGAGAACGACCTCGGTCCCGTGAAGGTCAACTGTGTTGTACAACGCGGCGTCAACGAATCCGAGGTTCCCGCTCTAGTTGGACACTTTCAGGGGACCGGGGTCATCGTCCGATTCATCGAGTACATGGACGTCGGTAGGACCAACGGATGGAGCCCGGGGCAGGTCGTCCACTCGATGGACCTGCTCAAGGAGCTTCAGAGGGAGTTCGATTTTGTTCCTATAGAGGGCGAGTCACCGAGCGACGTCGCGACTAGGTGGGCCCACTCAGATGGCTCGGGAGAAATCGGCTTCATCTCATCCGTCTCGGAGCCGTTCTGCGGCGATTGCGTGCGTGCGCGCCTCTCCGCAGACGGGCATCTCTTCACTTGCTTGTTCGCTTCAGGAGGGCACGATCTCAGGGCAATAATTCACGATGGAGGAGCAATAGATGAGCTGACCGATGCGATTGCCGCGGTCTGGAGTCGAAGGACGGATAGATACAGCGAAATGCGTTCATCGGAGACCTCGTCCCTGCCGCGGATTGAGATGTCTTACATCGGCGGCTGAAGAGACCTCGCTGCCTCTGCGACGTCCTCCCATGGGGAATCGGTCCTGAATGACGGCCGTCCGTAGTGAGTCAGCCCAGCCCTGTGACCCGATTTCTGCAGAGCCTCGACCATTCTTCGGGGGCTGGGCGGTGCACCAACACCTAGCCAAGTGGCTAGGTCGTCGACGACGATGTGGTGGTGAGCATCTATCGCTCCTGCCTCCTCGCTGATGTTTCGAACGCTCCTCGCAACCCGCCTGCGTTCGAGATCAAATTCCCGCTCGGTCCAGCCTACGGGGTCGTTCCCGATGGCAGGAGGCCCACAAGCCTCGATTGCACGCTCGACGGTCATTGAGGACATTGCTGAGGCTTCGCCCATCGCACCGACCCAGAGTGGACCGGAGACTCTCGAATCACTTTGATTCAGTGGGTAATTGAGAGGGAGCAGGCAGTTCATCGGTAACTGCTCGAGCGAGGTCCCGTGGTGCAGCCCCGAGGCCATCGACGCCTCGACCTCCTCCGCCGTGGGTGAATGCATCCTCCATCCAAGGCCACCCTCGACCCTGTTAGCCGCCTCCACGCTCCTGATGACCCGAGTTGAGACCCTGAGGTGATGCGAGTCCCATACCGAGAGCAATGGTTCGATTGCACGGTCGTGTCGCGCAGCTGCCTTGGCCACCATCGCAAGCATGACCCTCAGGCCCGAGTCGTGTGCTAGCCGATCTGTCCTGACGCGCGCGCCGTAACGCCTCAACAACGGATGCCTAGACGACCCCGTCAGGGCTGCTGTGTCGGTCGCACTGACCTCGATGACGCTGCTCCGGGCCAGAGATTGGATCGCGGTGTCGATGAAGGGAACGGGTGACCCGTAGGGGTCAATGTCGACCCAGTGCCTGCCGCTCTCGAGCACAACGCTCCTGAGATCCCCCTCGACCGGATTGATTTGTCCGCAACCATGTGCGGGGGGAAACTCCTCATGGGATCCTTTTGCCCATACTAGGGCGCTCGGGTCTAGGTCGACAATCGTAATCCTCATCCTCTCGGCTAAGTCTGGAGGCAACTCGTTGAGCCACCTGCGCGCTCTTATGCCAGTCGCCGAGAGTCCATCTAGGGCGTAGATGGCACCGTCTCCAAGAATTCCCGTCTCGATTGCGTGCCTCAGCAGGAGTACACTACGGGTCCTGCTTCCCGCCATAGCCGGATTGTGAAAGACCGAACCTGAGCCCTTGGCTCTCGGCCCCTGCCCTGTGATTTCCGGCGCATTTGGCAGCCGCATCAGGGTACGCCCCTCGCGGTGTACCACTCCGGGCCATCCGCCCGCACCGCCCTCGGCCATGGTTTGCGGAGGGCCCCACCTCAAAAGGCATTGATGAAGGGGGGGGAATCAGTAGCGAACGAACCTCACTCCGGAATCCGAGTGAGTCACCACCCTGCCTTGATCGACCACTTCACCCACGACCCTACTTCCGGACAGCCGCTCCTCAAGCCAATATGCAACCGGATCTGCGGCAGCTGCAGAGACAGCCACTACCATCCCCATCCCCATGTTGAAGGTTCGGTGCATCTCCTTGCTGTTCACAGAACCGATCTCTGCTATCCACTCGAACTCTGGCTGCGCTGACAGTGGCTCGCCAATGTGCCAACCGAGGGAGTCATGGAGCCTCAGCAGGTTCGAGAGTCCTCCTCCGGTAATGTGAGCGATGGCCTTGATGCTATCCTCCGGGCAAACGCCGCCCTCCCCCCTAGACTCCATTATCAGGTCAACCACCGGGTCGACGTAGATTCGGGTCGGATTCAATATAACTTCTCCAAGAGACGTCTTGCCACTGTTATTGGGAAAGCGCTCGATCTCCCTAGATGGGTGTTCGACATCGAACGGAGCCACATCTTCCAACGAGCAATTCGACCTCTCCAGGACCGCTCGAACTAGGGTGTAGCCGTTGGAGTGAAGGCCGCTGCTGGGCAGGCCGATGAGAACGTCACCCGCCTCCAATCTCTCGCCCGTAATCCCACACCCGCGGGAGAACCAACCTAGGGCGGTGCCAGAAAGGTCGAGCTCATTGACGATTCCCGGGAGGGTCGCGGTCTCGCCTCCGGCAAGGGTGACGCGCGCCCTCGAGCAACCCTCGGATAGCGAGGCGCCCAGCACTTTGTGCACGGCGGGGTCCGTCTCGGGGACGGCGACGTAGTCCACGAATGCCAGTGGTTCTGCCCCAACGCAAATCAGATCGTTCACGTTCATCGCCACGCAATCGATGCCTACGCCCTCTAGGCGACCTAGTTGGTTTGCGATTTGGAGTTTGGAGCCGACTCCGTCCGTTGCCAATGCCAAGCAGGAGTCACCGAACTCAACGACCCCCCCGAAACCCCCAGGCAGTGGAACTGGGGCCCCAAGTTGGCCTGACAGCCTTCCAGAGGCTCCCACTGCCTCAATCAGGCTGGCCACGGCCAAACCCTCCCGCTCGGTATCGACTCCGCTCGAAGCGTAGTCCATGGGCTCTGCCACGACCCGAGCGAGTGAAATCAAAGACTTCATCCTCTCGGAGAAGCAATCTATGGAATAATAAGAAAAATCACCTTAAATGGTTGATATTTCGTATGTTGCTTATAAAGGAAACATTCAACAATCTCTATAACGTGCTCGTTGTCCGCAGGGGCACGGATAGTGAGATCGCTATGTTCAAAAATAAAATGATTGCAATGATGCTTACCCTGAGCATGCTGGCGGCAGCGTTCGCCGGTTGCTTGGGCGGAGACGATGAACCCGAGGAAGAGTGGGCACTTACACCTGCAGCTGATGTCAGCGCAGTGTATGTGACCTCTGATTGGGATCCCATTATCCCCAACCTGAACGACGGAACAATGTGCGAGGCCATCCTCTCAACCATGACCATCACGGCAGCGAGAGAGGAAGTTGTCGACTTCACCAGAGGCTACTACACCAGTAGCCAGGGTGTTATCGGCGGATCCAGCGCGGCAACTATCACCAGTGTGGCCGACTTGAATGCGGCTGGCACCACGATTGCGTTGCAGTCCGGGACCACCTCGGACCTTTACGCGGCGGACAACCTCGCTGCTGCGACGATTGTCGCTTTCGCGGACTTCCCGTCCGTAATCGCAGCTGTCGACAACGGAGATGCGGACTACGCATTGGGCGATGCTCCAGTTCTGGCTCTAGCAGGAACTATTCTTGCCGTGTTCTCCGATGAGAACTACGGAATAGCCGTAGCAGAAGACGACAATGGTGAGTTGCTTGACGCACTAAACGTAGCCATTTCCGCTGTGATAGATTCCGGTGAGCACGATCTGATTGCTGGTGCATGGGATCTAGCAGCACCAATTGTGGACGACACTACCGCTGATACAGCGACTGCTTACCCCACACCAACCGAAGGTAGCACGCTGACTGCAGTTCTGGAATCTGGTAACCTAAAATTCTGTTCAGACACATCATACCCTCCATTTGAGAATTTGGATGCTGATGGGAATGCAGAAGGTTTCTCCGTCGATTTGGGGAATGCAATCGTTGACGAGATCGCTGCCCACTACATGGGCACCGCCAACCCGACGTACACGCCTCCCGTAGTCGCGGGATGCACCGATTCGACCGCGGCCAACTACAACTCCGCGGCCAACTCCGACGACGGGTCGTGCGTTGCTGCAACCACCAAGATCGGTCTGCTCAACCCTCTGACCGGCCCGATTGCCGTCTACGCACCGGCCTTCACGGTGGCCGCGCAGATGGCGATTGACGACCTGAACGCGGCGGGCGGCAACTTCGAGCTCATCGAGGCCGACTCCGGCTGCAGCGGCGACGTCGCCGGCGCAGCCGCCCAGTCCCTTGTGGACGCGGGCGTGGTCGGTGTCGCAGGAGCAGCCTGCTCCGGCGCCTCCATGGCCGCCAACGCGGTTCTGAACGCCGCCGGCGTCGTGCAAGTCTCCTACGCGAGCACCAACCCCGGTCTGAGCGACTCCACGGCCTACCCAGGATTCTGGCGAGTCGTGCCCAGCGACGCCATCCAAGGGCCGGCCATGGCCGACATGGTCACCGCCGCAGGCGCCACCAACCCGGCCCTGCTGCACATGACCAACGACTACGGCTCCGGTCTCGCCGACGCCTTCGAGGGCGCTTGGGGCACAGCCAACCTGTGCACCAAGATTGGCTACGAGGACACCACGACCGATTTCGCCGCCCAGGTACAGGCAATCGCCGATGCGAGCTGCGGCTCAGTCGTGATGGTCACCTACTCCACCGACGGAGCGGCCATCCTCGAGACGATGGCAGTCCTTGGCGTCTCAGTGCCGGTGTTCGGCGCTGACGGGATCGCCGATTCTGCCTTCCTAGACGACTTCAGCGCGCCCGGCGCCGCCAACGGCGTGCAGGCCACGAAGCCCCGTGCTGGATCCAGCGCTGGCGACTTCAACGACCGCTGTGCTGCTGACACGACCTGCGCTGGTGGCATTTACACCGGCGAGACCTACGACGCGATGATGATGATCGGTGCCGCGCACAACATGGCCGGCGACGACATGGCGGACCACCTCAACATGGTCGGCACCGCATACGCGGGCGCTAGCGGGACCCACACCTTCACCGCCGACGGAGACGTCGGCGGGGCGGGCTACGACATCTGCCGCTTTGACGCGCTTTCGTCGACTGACGTGTTCTTCAGCTGCCGGGCCTACTGGACCCTCGAGGGCGGAATTGCCGCCAGCGAGTTCACCGGGACCACTGTCAAGATCGGGTTACTCAACCCGCTGACCGGACCAATCGCGGTCTACGCGCCCGGCTTCACTGCCGCCGCTGCAATCGCGATGCAGTTGATTAACGTCGCTGGATACGGCAGCGGCCTCCAGTTCGAACTGATCACAGCCGACTCCGGCTGCGATGGTACTGTAGCCGCCACAGCCGCGCAGACTCTCGTCGACGCGGGCGTGGTAGCAGTCGCAGGAGCAGCCTGCTCCGGTGCGACGATGGGCGCCAACGCAGTCCTCTCGGCCGCTGGGATTCCGATGATATCGTACGCGAGCACAAACCCCGGTCTGAGCGACTCGACGGCCTACCCGAATTTCTTCCGAGTTGTGCCAAGTGACGCAATCCAGGGTCCCGCCCTGTCTGATGTTGTGACCAACAGGGGAAGCTCCAACCCGGCGCTGCTGTACATGACCAACGACTACGGCTCCGGCTTCGCCGACGCCTTCGAGGCGGCTTGGGGCACAGACAACCTGTGCACCAAGATTGGTTACGAGGAGACAACTACCGACTTCACCTCTCAGGTGTCTGCGGTCGTCAGCGAAGGCTGCGACAGCGTCGTGTTGATCTCCTACGCCGCTGACGGCGCTGCAATCGTCGAGGAACTGGCATCCCAGAGCTTCACCGGCGCCATCTACGGCGGCGACGGAATAGCGGAGGAGGGACTGTGCACCTCGATGGCAACCAACGCCACATGCGCTGGAATCGTTGCCACCAAGCCAGCAGCAGGGACGCCCAGCGAGCGTTCGGTGGCCTTCGGCATGCTCTGCGGCGCGAACAGCTATTGCGCTGACGGCATCTACACCGCTGAGACCTTCGATGCGCTCATCATCATCGCCTACTCTGTGTTCGCTCAGGCCGGAAGCCCTCCGGGAACCCCACTGGCCTCGATGATCGCCGTGGTCGGACAAGGCTTCGTGGGCGCCAGCGGCGTCCACTCGTTCAACGCCGATGGTGACGTCGGTGGCTCGGGATACTGCGTTGGTGACTTCACCGTCACGGCCGGAACGGCCTCCTATGACTGCACCCAGCACTGGGATTTCTATAACGGAATCACCTCTGTTTGAGTGATTAGATAGGATAGCAGGGACGTAAAGCGCCTCGACGGGCTTCTGCCCGTCGAGGTGCCCCCCAACAGAGTGATTACCGCAGTTCGTCGGCGTCAGTGTGGCTGTGAGGCCACCGGTGATGAAATATGCTCGATAACTTGCGAGCACAGTGGAAATCCCGTTCTCGTTTGGCGCGCAGGACCGTCATCGCCCTGGCCATCATCCTCGATGCGAGCGTGGGCCTGCTGTACCAGTCCGGCTCGCTCAATATGCTCGACCACCTCGTGGGCGGCAATATCCCCGACGATATGGTCTGGCTGCTACAATCGGTCGAGTCGATATCGGGCGGGTTCTTTCTGGTCAAGATCCTGTTCGACGACATCCCAGTGAGCAATGCCAGATCGACAGCGATTGCCTTGTCCCCATTGTTCCTGCTCTTCATCGTATGGATGACCCTCGACTTCCTGTTCAAGGGCATGCAAGACGATGCAAGGGTAACGCTCGATGCGGCCTCGATCGGAGTGGGCACCCTGACCTGGTCATCGACGTACCTCGCCATCGCGGTGGGTCTGACGCTCACATACAAGGTGCAGCGTTACGGCAACTTCGCCCAGAGCGAGCTGTTCATGCTTGGCATGTACCTATCCATGGTGATGGTCTGGAGCGATCACTTCTTCCCCCTGTACGATGCTCCCGGTGACGGCGTGCTGGTGTGGTCCCTGCTGGTATGGACGGTTCTGGCAGCCTTCGTCTTCACAGGAATCGCGGGCGTGCTAATCGACCGCTTGGTCTACCGCGGCTTCCGAGAGAAAAGCGCAACTCCCCAGATAATGATGATTGCTTCTCTGGGCGTGGCTCTGATACTCCGAGCCATCGTCTACCTCAGATTCGGTGCCAGTAGGAACATGTTCGAGCCTGACGCCGACTGGAGGCTCCCGACCCTGAGGTGGGACCTGCCAACGCAGAAAATCAGACTCAATCTAGGGGTGCGTGACATCGAAGATGGGCAGACCTACACTGGCTTAGTGTGCGAGGGCGGGGAGAAAATTATCCACGAGGGCAGTAAACCCCTCTTCGAGGTCTACAACAAGATGACCGACTGCACCACCGAGTGGACCACCGGTTACGCTTACTACAAGGGCGCCATGCCCGTGGTGATTTTCAGTTCGGTCCTCCTGCTGATGGTGCTGCTCAGGAAGACTAGGCTTGGCCGCAGGATGAGGGCGGTCGCCGACAACCCCGACCTCGCCGCCAGCAGCGGAATAAACGTGGAACGCATCCAGATGACCAGTGCCTTCCTCTCGGCCGGAATCTCCGGAATGGGCGGCGCGATCTTCGCTATGACGCTCAGGTTCACTCCAGAGATCCCCTTCACTCTCCTGCTCCCCTCATTTGCCATCATCGTCCTTGGTACCATAGGCTCGATCGAGGGGGTAATCGTCGGGGCTCTGATAGTCGGCTTCGTCAGGGCACTGTCCTCCCCGATTCTGATTGGAATAGGGCACCCCATGGGACGAGCGAACTACACCGTGTTGGATGGCGTGATGCCGTATATCTTCCTCGTCGCGATTCTGATGATTATGCCTGAAGGCATAGGCGACGCCTTCGAGAAATGGAAGGTGGAGAGACTGCGCACTCGCGCTGAGAGAGAAGAAGTACCGTCGAGGCAAATAGGCGCCGTTCTCGCATTCTCTCCCTTGGGTGCGCTCGGGCTACACAACTTCCAGCAGAGGAAGTCGTCTCGTGGAGAATCGATGCTCATCGTCACAGTGGCGTCTTTCTTCTTCAGCAGAATTACCAGGTTCATCTCCGGCAACTCATTCGCCGAGGGCTCGTGCTCCGAGGCTTGCAAAGCCAATGAGTCAGTGTCATCCAACCTAGAGGTTCTCACCGGCAGGTCCGACGGGACCCTGTTGCTCGAAGACTCGCCGTTGACAATTGGCAACCTGCCCAGCCCACCCTCTGATCTGGCGCCCTTCTACCACTCGGACTGGACAGCGGATGCGTTCGAGAGAATGACTAGGTCCTGGTTTGACCTAATGAGCCTAGAGCTCGACTTCCTAAACGCGGTAATCTCCCTCGGCGACCTGATTTGGCCTGCTGTGCCCATTCTGGTCTGGCTGATTGCCATTGCGGAGGGCGCCTACATCCTCCAGGGACGCGAGGACGACCCACTGCGACCCGCCATCGAGGCAATGGACTCTTTCTCGTCGATGGTGATGAGAATGAGAAACAGCGCATCGGTGGCCATAATCGACTCATCTAAGGTGGCCAATGCTGCTCTCAGCGGATTTCAGAGCAAACTAGCCGCTTCCATAGAAAGCGCCAAGTCATCGATGAAGGAGAGCCAGAGCGGCTCGTTCGAGAGATTCCGCGAATGGGCCCCGTACGGTAGGGAGAGCCCGCGCGGCTCTTGGGCTCTCTTTGCATTGCTACTGGCCTTCCTACTCCTGTTCGTCTGGTGGCTTCCCGTGGCTGACCAAGAGGGTGCCCGCTTCATCAAGGTGCTACAGGTATCCAATGTCTTGGTTACGCTATCCGTCTTCGCACTGATGTCGTTCTCACTCAATCTCCATACTGGAATCACGGGGATGGTCAACTTCGGTGTGATATTCTTCGCTGGCATTGGCGCCATCACGGTCGGCATCCTGACTGCGCCCAAGGACCTTCATGGCTACGACTGGCCGGTCCTATGGGCCACTGTGATGGCCGTGCTCCTCGCCGCCGGCTTCGGTTGGATGCTCGCTTACCCGACGGCAAGGCTCAGGATGGACTACTTCGCCATAGTTACGATATCCCTTGGAGAGATCTTAAGGATCCTGCTGATGGGGGAGCCATTACTCAGGGCGGGCTCTTGGGGCTCCTCAATCGGCATCTCTAGGTATGCCCTGCCCATGCAGAGTTGGTGGTTCTGCGGAAGCGAACCTCCCCTGAGCGACTCGGGCGTCGCACTGAGCCCAGATGAGTGCAGTGACGTTGCGGGGATTGGAAGCATCGCCGAGCGCATCGGCGATCTTCTGAACCTCGGGGAGCCAGCCCCATACATGATGGCTCTAGCATTGATTGGTATAATCGTCCTGTTGCTCGTTTGGTGGCTGCTCGAAACGGTGCTGAAGTCGCCTTGGGGAAGGATCCTGAAGGCCATCAGGGAGGATGAGGATGTAGCACAGCACCACGGTCACGACGTGCTCACCCACAAGGCTGCGAGCCTCGCCCTCGGCGCTGCGATTGCTGGTATGGCTGGGGCACTTTGGGCTTGGAAACTGACGGGCTTCCAGCCGAGCTTTATGTCACCAGCCAAAACGACTTTCCTAGTGTGGGCCGCCTTCGTAGTCGGTGGTGCGGCCAATAACAAGGGGATGGTTATCGGCGCGTTCATCATCGTGCTGATGGAGTTCGTCTTCAACGTCCTCGTAGCCGGTCAAGGGTCATCCGACCTTCCCCTACATGAAACCTCAGCCGCAATCGACGAGCTCTTCAATTGGCTGGTAACCCAACCTTGGGATCTAGCGGCATACTTCGCTCTCATCGCGCTGCTTGGCATTGCGGTCGGATGGAAACCCCTCTCGGAGATCGGAGTGTCTGGAGTGATTGTTTTCGCCTTCACCGGAGCGATGATGGGGGAGAGGTCGATCGAGGAGTCCTTCGCTGGTGGCAATCTGCAGGCCGACATGGCCTACATCAAGGTCTTTCTGATCGGTTGTCTGATCCTATTCTCGCTCAAGTACAACCCCAAGGGTCTGCTGCCAGAGGTTCCGAGCAGGCCACCCCGTCCAGATCACTTGGGAGGTAATTCCGAATGAAGTCCGTGCTCAAGGTCGAGGGCCTCCGTATGGAGTTCGGCGGGCTGGTGGCCGTCAACGACGTCTCGTTCGACGTCGGAGTGGGGGAGTTCGTTGGTTTGATCGGTCCCAACGGCTGTGGTAAGTCGACCACCTTCAACTGCATCAGCGGCCTCCTTGACCAGACGGCCGGATCGGTCGAGGTCTTCGGAATGGACGCCTCCGAGATGCGACCCGACCAGATTCAGCAACTGGGAGTTACACGCACCTTCCAGCACACCCGGCTATGGAGGCAGATGACGGTGATAGAGAACCTGCTAGTGCCACCGAGGCGCCAGTTCTCCCCCAACCCCTTCCTAGCCTTCCTACAGCCGAACAGCCGTCCCGCCGAGCAGGAGCGCCTGAGCAATGCCTACGCCGTGCTCGACCAGCTCGAGGTGCCCCACATGGCGGAAAACCTGACCAGCGAGCTCTCGGGCGGCCAGAGCAAGCTGGTGGACATAGGTCGCTCGATGATGGGAGACCCCGCGCTCCTGCTGCTCGATGAGCCAGTGGCAGGGGTAGCGGGACCGCTAGCACTGAAGATCTTCAACAACCTCAGGAAGACGGTCGACGAAACCGGGATATCCGTGCTCATCATCGAGCACAACATGGACTTCATCCTGAGGCAGGGGGTCGATCGCATCATCGTGATGAAAGAGGGCGAGGTCCTGATGCAGGGCACCCCCGACGAGGTCCGCGGCAACAGAGCCGTGATAGAGGCGTACCTCGGTGCAGCCGGGGACAGCGGGGGTGAGGAGGAATGACACGGGTCCTCGAAGTGAGAGGCCTCGAGGGCGGCTACGGATCAGTACAGATCCTGTACGAGATAGACATGCACGTCGACGAGGGCGAGTTCGTCACCATCATCGGGCCCAACGGCTGTGGCAAGTCGACTCTGATCAAGACAATCTTCGGCATCGCCACTTACTACGGCGGCGATATCGAGTACATGGGCCAGGATGTTTCCGGATGGCGCACCGACCAGCTAGTCAACCACGGGATTGCATACGTCCCCCAGATTGACAACGTGTTCCCGTCTCTCTCCGTCGAGGAGAACCTGCAGATGGGCGGCAACACGCTCCCCAACAACATCCTCAACGAGCGTATCGAGCGCTCGCTCGAGATGTTTCCGGACCTGCGCTCACGCGAGCACGACCTCGCCGCCTCTCTATCGGGCGGCGAGAGGCAGATGCTCGCAATCTCCCGCGCCCTAATCTCCGACCCCAAGTTCCTGCTCCTCGATGAGCCCACCGCCGCGCTCTCGCCGCTTTACCAGCAGCAGATTATCGAACGTATCGACTCTCTGCGCGAGGACGGGATTACCATACTTATCGTCGAGCAGAATGCTCGCCTCTCGCTCGCGCGCTCGGACCGCGGGTACATCCTAGCCAACGGCAAGATGGTCCACACTGGCGATGCCCAGCATATCCTGACCGACCCTGAGATTGGGGAGTACTTCCTCGGATCAACGCACTAGCCTACATGCCGAGAACCATCTCGACGGCCGCTGGAATGATGCTCAGAGAGCCATGCAGGCGATGGTCGTCCTCGACCTCTATCAGCTCCACTAGTGGCGATTGGGCCACCTCACGGGAGTTCGCCAGGGGAACAACGTCGTCGCCAGAGCCATGGATTATGACGGTGGGATGCCTCAACTCGGGCCACGATCTGCGTCCAATGGCCTCCATGAACCCCCAAGACAGCACCACCTTCTCCCCAGTGCCCTCGTGGGTGAATGGCAGCGAACCGTCGAGTTCCCATCGGGAGATTAAATTCTCCCCGATGAACCTCTCGAAGCCCTCTCGCATGCCGAACGCCGGGGCCATGAGGACTAGCCTCAAGTCCGATTCAGGAAGCAACTCCGACGCGTTGGCGAGCGCTAGCGCCCCGTAGGACGACCCCATCAGGACGTCGTGCTGACAACCGTCCCCAATCGCTTCTAGGATTAGCGATGTCTGATTATCAATCGACCAGCCGAGCCGTGACATGACTAACCCCTCAACCTCCCAACCGAGATCCTCAGAGATGTGAGTGGGCTTCGAGCCGTCGGGCCTGCCCCAGAGGCCATGCGCCCAGAGCACCCTCACGAGTTTACCCCAGATCGCAGAAGGAAAGTCGGAGGAACTCGCTGTCTGTTACCTCTCGCTTGAAGGGGGGACCCTGGTCTCCCAAGACACGCAGGTGCATTTCAGCGGTAACCTCTACTGTGGCCTCGAATAGGTGACCACCATGGACTGCGTGCTCGTCATCAGAGGCGACGATGTGAATGTGGGTGAACGCCCCGTCAGGACCGGGAGCGAGGTTGCCTTGGACTGACAGAAGCTCCACCGGCGCCTCGAGAACTTTCTTCTGGTAGACGCCATCTGTATCCAGATAACCGATTACTGTATTGCGAATCCTCCCGATTCCGCTAGTAATCGCAGCCGCGGAAATGCCATGCTCGCTCAACTCCCTGATGGAGGCGTGCATCTCGTCACCAAGGTCCAGCCTTACGAAAACATCGCGCCCGACCCGCCTGTGCTCCATGGGTCTCGATTGACCACCGTGACTTCAAACTCACCCAAGCGTGACTTCCTTCGGGTTGGCGAAATCAATCGAGAGGTTGCAGTAGAAGCGTTCAGTACTCTGATTGAGTACCTGAGAGGGTCACTTTCTTCCACTGGAAGCAATGGGGTTGGATTCGAGCACCGGACTGTTGATAGGCCGCACTATTAGAGTGACAAAGCCGGGCGGTGAAATCACTTGACAATGGCAACACATGATGCCTCCGCGAGATGGAGGACCTTCTTGGAGGAGGCCAAGGAATCAGAGGTAATCATGCTCTTATCCAAGCAGAGCCCCTATCCTTTCCTCGAAGTCCCCTTCCACGAGCTACAGAGCTTCGATCCAGATTTTGCTGAGGATTTGCTCAGGGAGCCGTCTTCCATACTTGAAAGAGGCTCTCACGCACTGAAGCAGATTTGCAGAGAAAGGGGGGAAGACTTGGAGACCGTTCTCCGAGTCAGCGAGTTGCCAAGGGATAGCCGTATTGCTCTCCGTGACATAGGAAGAGTGCAAGTCAACACTCTCTGTAGTGTTGAGGTAATCGTTACCAAGGTCTCAGATATCAAGCCACGTATTCACAGGGCGACATTCAGGTGCGAGGCCTGCGGTGAACTCATCGAAGTAATTCAGAAGAACGAGAGGGAACTCAAGGAACCCCTCTCTTGTCCCCAGGCATCAGGAGGATGCGGCAGCTCTAGGCGTGAAACCAGATTCGAACTCGTGCTCGATACCTCTGGGTTGGTCAACAACCAGTGGATGGAAATCCAAGAGTTGCCAGAGAACATCCCTAGCGGGGGCCAACCGGGAAGGGGGATGGTGTTGATAGAAGGAGACCAAGTAAACAAGCACCTCCCAGGACAGAGAATTACCGCTAACGTGATTCCAGTCATACACTCTGAGGTCAAGAGGGGCAAGAAAACCCCTCTATTCGACATCATCTATCATATGGTGAGTTCAGAGCACGAGAGCATCCCATTTAACGAGATTTCAATCAGCGATGAGGACAAGGAAATGATCAGGTCCGTGTCACAAAGGGATGACTTATTCACCCTAATGAAGGACTCCATTGCACCCGCAGTGTTCCCAACAGGACGCATGCCCTTCGTAAAACGCTCACTTGCCCTGCAACTCTTCGGAGGCGTTGCTAGAATCAATCCCGACAGAACTCGAATGAGGGGTGACATTCACATCCTCCTGATGGGTGACCCCGGAGTGGCAAAGTCACAGCTTCTGCAGTACATGTCCAAGATATCCCCACGCGGTAAACTCGCCTCCGGCGGCGGGGTATCCGGGGCCGGTTTGACCGCCGCAGCAGTAAAGGACGCCTTCAGTGACGGGAGGTTCGCACTCGAAGCCGGAATATTGCCATTGTCGGACAGGGGGCTAGCGGCCATCGACGAGTTTGACAAGATTTCAGAGGATGATCGCCGGACGATGCACCCCGCAATGGAGCAGCAGGAGATTTATATTGCTAAAGGTGGAATCACTGCGACTCTCCCGGCTCGGTGCTCTATTCTAGCTGCTGCGAACCCAACTAAGGGCCGCTTTACGCGTCATGCCAACCGTACAAGAAGCGTGATGTACAACTTCAAAGAGACTGGCTTGCCCGTGCCACTGGCCTCAAGATTTGATATCATTTGGTTGCTCAGGGACGAGGTCAGAGTCGAGGACGATGAGAGAATCGCTAGACACATCCTAGACACTCGAACTCTAGCAGTGGCCGAGACGAAGATTGAGGAAGGAATGCAACTGGATCCCTCCTCGGAGCAGGAGGATTTGGTTTTCGCCACTGGGGTGGACAACAAGGAGTACCTCACAATCAACTTCCTTAGGAAGTACATAGCGTTCGCCAAGAGACACGTTCACCCAGACATAGACGAGAAGGCCCAGAAAAAAATTCGGGATTTCTACAGGGATGCACGACTGGCCTTCGACAAGGATGATCTTGATTCTATGAATAATAATGAAGAAGCTGTCATTACAATCACGGCCCGTGCACTGGAGTCCCTGATTAGACTCACAGAGGCCCATGCCAGATTACACCTTAGGGACATTGCAACGGAGGAAGATGCCGACCTAGCCATCGCTATTTACAAACACTGGAGGGAGGAAACGGGGATTGAGGACGAGTCCGAGTTGCACTCCGGAGTCTCGGCAAAGAGCAGGCGTGTTAGCGGTTCAGTTAGAGGCATGCTCAGAGAAGTTTGTTCGGAAAAGGGACATGCAGAAATTATTGACATTTACAATCTGGCCCTGCCGATGAACATACCAGAGCGCATGGTCGACGAGGTCATCTCAAAGATGCTGACCAGCGGTGAGTTGTATAGTCCCCGAGAAGGCCGCTTCTCCTTTGTCCGCTGACCCTATGAGCGTCACCCCCATCCCCGCGAACGGTACCATGGAGCCCGTCGGCGACATACGCAAGCCTGACACACTAGATTCGGTAGCGTTGGGATTCATGTGCGGCTTGGAGATTCATCAACAACTCGCCACCGACAAGCTGCATTCGAGGATGCCAAGCGAATTGTACGACTTCAAGTTGGACGGCATCCCGAAGGAGTGGAATCGGACTAGTCGCAAGCTAAGAGCCTCAGAGGGGGAGGGCGGGAGAGTAGACGTCGCAGCCCGTTTCGAGCAAAGGAGAAACCGTGACTTCGAGTATGTCCAGGCCCCGAACGCTGGATTGATCGAGCTGGATGAGGCTCCACCCATGAAACACGATGCCAATGCAGTGGATTTGGCTCTGACAATGACTGCGATGATGGATGCCAAACCAATCCCCAATCTCCAGACGATGCGCAAGACGGTCGTTGACGGCTCGAACACTAGCGGATTCCAGAGGACGACACTAATCGCGACCGGGGGCAGAATAGATACGGACTCGGGCAAGGTGGGCATTGATTTGATTTCCTTGGAGGAGGACTCTGCGAGGAAGCTCGGTACCCTTGCATCGGATGATGGAGAGACCGTCATATATACGCTTGACAGGTTGGGAATTCCCTTAGTGGAGGTTGCCACCGCACCCGATGTCAAGTCCCCAGAGCACGCGAGGCAGACAGCAATCGCACTTGGCAGGCTCTTGAGGGACACCCGACAGGTCAGGCGTGGCCTAGGCTCGATCAGGCAGGATCTCAACGTCAGCATAGCTTGCGGTGACCGAGTCGAGATCAAGGGATGCCAGGACCTCGATTGGATTCCAAGGATTATCAGGCTTGAAATGGCGCGACAACTCCACTTCTACCGCCTCGCCAACGAGTTGCGCAAGGAAGCCAACCTGCCCCTGCTACCATCTGACAGGGCGGACGACGCCACCCCCGTCGAGAACAGAGTAGCGCTGGCAGCATCCTCCCGCATCCCCCTAGAGGTCCATGACCTGACCGAACTTTTCGGTACCTGCGAGTCGACAGTGGTCCGTGTCTCTCTGGAAGAAGGAGCCACTGTCCACGGCGTCGCCCTGCTGGGATTCCTCGGCAAGATTGGAATCAAGACAGACGACGCAAATGCCCCCCAACTTCCCAGACTCGGCCGCGAGCTCGCTAGCGCAGCGAAGCTAGCGGGCGTAGCTGGTATCTTCCAATCCGATGAGCTCCCAGATTACGGAATTTCGCAAGAAGAGGTTGATTCGGTTCGCTCCCACCTCTCGTTGGATGAGTCCGATGCCTTCGCCTTGTGCGTGGCACCGGCTTGGCAGGCGGAACTTGCTCTCGAGTCGGTAGTCAATAGGACGAGGCTCGCATACCACAGGATTCCCAAGGAGGTAAGGAATGTAGTCATCAGAAAGGGCCAGCCCGAGGACGGGACGACGACCGCTCTAAGGCCCCTTCCCGGTAGAGCGCGAATGTACCCGGAAACCGACGTCCCGGTACTTGAAATCACGTCGGAGCAATGGGATGTCATTCGCAACGACCTGCCTTTGACCACAGCTGAGAGGGAGGGTCGTTTACAGGGGCACGACCTCTCACCGAACCAGATCGAGGCACTATTGAACGGCGAGATGGACGACTTATTCTTCGAAGGCATGGAGGGGAAGCTCAAGCTCCCTGGAAAGGCGTGGGCAAGCGCACTGCTCGAGTTCGGAACGCAGAAGGTGAGCGCCCTCGCCGCCGCTATCCACCTTCGAGAGACTGGTACGATGACCCGTGAGGGGGTCGAGCCATTGATTGAGGAGGCCGAGACCGCAGACATCGACGCTCTGTTAGATTGGATGTCTAGTGAGGCCGAGGCCCGTGGCTTCACCCCAGCAGGTACAGGAGCGGTCGAGAAGGCTGTGGACGAGGTCCTAGCTGAGCGTTCCGACTTCGTAAACGAGCGAGGATTGAACGCAATAGGTCCACTGATGGGAGTCGTGATGCAGAAGTTAGGCGGCTCAGCAGACGGAAAGAAAGTAAATCAGGTTCTCAAGGAGAAAATTGGTGAGACCCTAAAATAATCACATGATGATAAGTTGATAGGCTAATCAATTAGCCCTCAAACTCCGTGTCGGACAAACTCAAACCCGCCTCGATACTGGTACTTGTGACCTTAGTTCTCTTTGCCTCTTCGATTCAGGATGCACTCTCTAAAGAGGCTGCGAAGTTCGTTGGTGATAATGAATCAGCTCACCATGGTCTTCCTTTAGAGTGGAATGGTGACCAAGTAATCTGCGTCCTCTATCCGCCAGACTATCCTCATGCCGAATTCAACTACGGTGTGACTATGATTGACTCTGATGGGACCACACTCGGCGTAAACGAGAATTACAACGGCACAGGTGCCTGCATTGGTGGCTTCGAAGGCTACAGTGAAGGGTTGGGATTCATGATGGACGCTACTCGGGCGGCAGGTGGGCGACTCGCTGTGGGTTACGAAGTCGGAGAATGGGGGCCATTCGTACATACAATCGGGGGCCTGAATGACAATCAGGTCACTGGAGATTTCAATGGGGTATATTGGAATCTAGGTCACAATGGGGAGATGTCTATGGTGGGAATCGGCGATCTGGTGTTGTCAGAGGGCGATGTGATTCTCTGGAGCATAGGCACTTGGTGAGGCAGTATTATTCGCAATGATGAATAGTGACCTCACATCCAGAGATACGGGGTTCTGACGTGTCCGACTTGCACAATATCGCTTTGACCTCTGGTCAGGCCATTCTGCTGAATGCCTCGATTCTAGGATTGATCTTGCTGGCCCTTCATCGAGCGGAGCGCAGATTGGATAATGACAGCCAATGGATGATGCTTGGAATTCTAGCAATTTTCGGTGTATCAGGCAGAATCTTGCTTGAACCTCTTCCGAACATTCAGCCTGTTACGGTAATCGTTCTTCTTTCCGGCATCTACTACGGTGCTCCCCGCGCATTTGCGCTTGCCGGCATCATCGCCATGGCCTCGAACGTCCTCGTCCTTGGACACGGTCCTTGGACACTTTTCCAGGTTATCGGATGGGGTTCAGTTGGCCTGGCAGGCGCTTTGCTTGTCGATTGGTTGTTGATAGATGGCAAGTTGAACCTTAACCGCGTTGCGGTGGTTGCGATAGCAGCTGGATTTGTATTTGACTGGATAGTCTCCCTGAGCGTTCTGCTCAAGACAGACCCTTCGATGCTCGTCCCGTTTCTCCTCAACGGGCTAGTCTTCGACCTCTATCACGCAGCCGGTAACCTCGCCTTCGTCGCATGGATGGCAGTTCCAATCGGCGAGATTCTAGCTCGTCACCGAGTCGTCCCTGCGGCTGAGGTGGTGAGCGAAGTTGTCGCGAACTGAAGAACTCACCATGGTCCTCGTGACCAGACGGGACCTCGAACTTTCTAGGGGCAAGCTCGCGGCGCAATGCGCCCACGCCGCAGCCGAATGCGTCCTCGCAGCCAAGCGAAAGAACTCCCGAGCCCTCGATCGCTACATCAAGCACGGAGCCAGAAAGATAGTTTGCAAGGTCCCTGACCTCGTTTCCCTGAAGCAAGTGCACGGACGTGCGAAGAAATCCGGTTTGGTGTGCCATATGGTCACGGACGCAGGGCACACTGAGATACCTCCCGGCACTGTCACGGTGGTCGGAATCGGCCCCGGCCCCAGAGAGGTGATAGACAAGATTACAGGAGACCTCTCTCTGGTCAATTAGCCAGATTGCATAAGAGTCATGAGCGAGTCACCAGTCTGCCCAATCGTGGTAACGCAGGTCTTTCTATCGTCCGACGAGCGCTCGAACCTGCTGTCAGAATGTTCTGGGCTGTCGGGTATGGCCGACTGGCTGGACGGATTGGAGCGACGACCCGGCCTAGCGGAACTTGACGACCGGCTCTCGAACCTAGAGGTCAACCTGAACGCACTGAGGAATTGCATTGGCTATTCGGGTGATGGTTACCAGAGGAACGTCATCAAGAAGAACGAGCACTACGAACTCGTGGCAATCTGCTGGACGCCAGGACAGGAGACACCAATCCACGACCACGCCGGTAGCGATTGCGCGTTCTTGATATTGGCAGGAATCTCCACAGAGACCCTATTTCAAACGGATGATCGGGGGCTTGCTTACCCCGTTGCGACTAGGGATTACCACCCGGGAGAGGTCTGCGCGGCCGAGGAGCCGGACATCCACAGGGTCTCAAACGAGACTGGTGGTAATCTGATCAACCTGCACGTCTACACGCCCCCTCTCAGTGGTATCAACATCTACACGCCGGCCGATTAGTAGTTCACTGCTCGCTCATCAACTGTCGGGCCTGCTCCGCCCACATCATCTTCCTGACTCTGCTTGGGGGGAACTCCAAAGCGTCGTTGACGACCTCTGCAGTGACTGGGTCCATCTTAGAGAGCTGCTCCAAGGTAATGATTCCAAGCGCGTTTAATTTCTTCTGGGAAAATTCGTCTAGTCCCTCTATCCCAGTCAGGTCATCGGGCTCTTCGAACTCTGCCTCACCGATTACCTCCCAGTTGACCTGAGTGGCCCTGAGGCCAACCCTCTCGATAATGAGGTCCTCCCTTTCAAGCAGGTCGGCCCTCAGCTTCAGATCAGCCTGGTGGGCCTCCCGCTCTGCCATTTGAGCCTCAGTCTCCACGCCGACGAGCTCATCTCCGCTTCTCTTCATCTCGCTTTGAATGCGTTCTATGTCGGATTTGACCTGCTTGGCCTTGCGGGTGGCCTCATCCTGGAACTTGTGACTATCTTCGATCTCCTGCTCGAGCTTCTCCTTCTGGGCCACGGCTTTGTCAGCCTCCGCCTTGACCTCCGCTATCTCCTTCTTCGCTGCCTTGGTATCCTTGACGAGACTCTTGGCAGCGCTCATCTCTTCCTTCATCTGCGCCTTGACACCGGAGAGCGCTTCCTTGGTCTCGGTGGCCTCAACCTTAGCCTCCTCCAGAGCCTCCTTCTTCTCGACCATCTCCTTCTCGAGTTTCGCTTCCGCCTTAGCACGCTTCTGCTGAAAATCCTCTAATTGCCCTGCTGCAGTGTCCTTGGCCTTACCTGCCGCCTTAATCTTCTTCTCAGCAACCTTTCGCTCCATCTCGACCTTCTTGAGCTCGGCCTCTGCCTTGGCTGCAGCCTTAGCCTCGTGAGCGAGGTCCTTGGTAACCGCCTTGGTCTCGGCCATTGCAGCCTTGGCCTCCCTCTCGGCTTCTTTGGCAGCGGACGCTTCCTCCTTCGCCTTCGCCTTCAGTTCGACCTCCTTCGCCCGAAGCTGGTCTGGTGACAACTTCGGAGCTTCCTTGGCCTCTTTGAGGGCTTTCTTAGCAGCCTTAGCTTGCTTTTCAGCGACCTTTCTGCCTGCCTCGGCCTTCTTGGCCTCAATCTGGGCCTTCGCAACCGCCTTGGCCTCCTTTGCGGCCGCCTTATGCTCTTGGACTTGGGCCTTGGCCGCATCCTTGGCCTCTGCCTTGGCCTCCTTTGCGGCCAGGGCGTTCTCGGCTACCTTGGCCTTCGCCTCTGCCTTGGCCTCCTTTGCGGCCAGGGCGTTCTCGGCTCCCTTCGCCTTCGCCTTGGCCTTCACCGCCTCGACTTCGGCCTTTGCCTTCGCCTTGGCCTCAGCGGGATCTACCTTCTCTTCCTTCTTGGCGGGAGCCTTCTTCTTCTTGGCGGGAGCCTTCTTTTTCTTAGGCGGAGCTTCCTCGACCATCTCTTCTTCAGGAGGCTCCTCGACCACCTCCGGCTCGGCCGCTTTCTTCTTAGAGGTGATTTTCCCGTACTTCGACTGAAGCGCCTTAAGCATCTTGCCGTGGTTGCCCTCAAACTTCTTGACGAGCTTAGGGATGTTAGCAATCTGTTTGGAGCGCTCGGGTTCCTCTAGGAACTCCTCGTATGTCGCCTTGGCAATCTTAGCAGCCTGCTCTGCGGTCGGGCCCTTCGCCACGGACTCTTGGAGTCAAACCATCACTTAAGGATTTGACCAAATCAACTGTTGTCCATGAGAAGATTTTCGAGACGGTTTAGTCCTAGGTCAACATTCTCCATCGGAGGACCGAAGGAGAACCTCACCCATTGGCGGAACGGACTCTCGCCCTTCCTCTCGCCTCCCGGGTTGACGTCGAAGAACTCACCTGGGACGGTCATTACCTTCCTATCGAGAGCGGCCCAGAACATTCCCATGCCATCGTTAAGCGGCTCGGGCAGTTCCTCTACGCAGGCCCAGACGTAGAAAGTCCCGGCTCCCGGCAGGCAGCGCATCCCCATCTTAGTCAAGCGCTCCACCATCATGTTCCGCTTCATAGCGAATATTTCGCGCAGCGCGCTAGTCTCTTGGTCTGCATAGCCCGGCTCGAGAGCCCGCAACGCTATCCTCTGGACGATTCTGCTGGGACCGCCATCAATTGCGCTGGCCGCCCTGCCGAGCGTTTCGATAACTCCGGGTGGCCCGAGCACCCATCCCAGACGCCAACCAGGGTAGCGGAACGACTTTGTAAGCCCGTCAATCACTAGGATTGGGTCCGTATCCGGGTCTTCGACGTACTGGGCCGATGAGACCGGGCCGCTGCCAGGTTGGTCACCCTCGTAGATGAAGTGGGAGTAAAACTCGTCCATGATTAGGGTGCAATCTTCTCTGCGAGCTGTCTCGCAGTAGGAGGCCAACTCATCGCCTAGGATTACGTGGCCTGTTGGGTTGCAGGGGTTGGAGACTAGATAGCAGTCGAGGCCCTTGGCGGCATTGGCAAACTCGTCGGATGGAATGCAGAAGTTACTCTCCTCGACCGTTGGGATCAGCATTGGCTCAAGTCGGTTAGAGGCGTAGTCCATCATGTCCTGATAGGCCGTGTAGTCCGGAACTTGGTACCCCATCCTGCCTTGGACGGCACCGAAGATTCGGCTCAGCATCAGGCGGCCCCCCTGAGCGATGCCGACGTTGGAGGCCCCGTACGACTTCTTGCCTCGGCGGTAGAGTCGGTTGTAGTGGTCGGCGACCGCCTGGCGCATCTCGTCGGTGCCGTTGATAGGCCCGTAAGCTTGGTCCTCAGGCTCTATCACGACCGAGCGCAGGCGCTCAGGCGCCCCTTCCATCTCACCGATCTCGGGTTGCCCCTGGCCTAGGTTGCACCAGTCCGGGTTACCGTTCCAGAAACCACGCTTGTGGGCCTCGGCCACGACCCAGATTACCCCCATATAGGGGACCTCGCGGAACGCGCCCCCACTACCCATGCAATCGCGTGGCGCTACGGACAAATGAGTTTGACCTTCCCCTCCATACGAATCCCCAATGGGATTTCCGAACAACCGTTAATACTCCCAGCGAGCGTCAGGCCCCATGGGCGCGCGAGACGGACGCCACAGCGCCCTGCCAATCGCCCTAGTCCTCCTGCTTCTTGGCATGTCAGCGTCATCGACGTTCTACTCTGATGATAGGGCCGAACTGGCCGAAGAGGATAGCCCCCTCAATACCCATTCGGGCCTGAACTTCCCTGGCTCAACCCATGGATCCATATACTCTCTGACTGCAATCGGAGCAGGATACAACTACACCTGCGTGGTGATGGACACCAATGGGATGAAGTGCTGGGGGAAGGGAGGGACGGGATACCTCGGAAACGGGGGTTCTTACACCGTACATGAGCCTGTAGCCGTCAATATGCCAACTTATCCACCGACCGCTGTGGAGATGAGTGGCGGCGACGGCCATCACAGCTGCATGATAGTGTCAAACGGCTCCTTCTACTGCTGGGGGGAGGACTTCAACGGCCAGATCGGGCACAGCCATTTCTCCTGTGGCGGGTGGTGCAATAGCCCCCACGGGCCAAGCACATTGGGAGGGAAGTCCGCCCTCACTATTGTCACCGGTATCCACCACACTTGCGCCATAGCGGTCGACCAGACCCTCTACTGCTGGGGGAGGGACGACAACGGACAAGTGGGCGATGGCTTTCCTACTGGAGGTCATCATACCCCAACCCACATCGAACTCCCTCCCGGACGGACCGCCGTAGCGGTCAACGCTGCCTTGGACGCGTCCTGTGTCATCCTCGACAACGGTAGCGGAATGTGCTGGGGTCTGAACATGAACGGCCACCTCGGTATTGGGACCAACGAAAGCGTGGACGCCCCCATGGTTATTTCGGTACTCCCCGCGAACCGCTCGTTGGTTGCGCTCGATATTGGCTTCAAGCACACCTGTGGCATCCTCGACGACGGTTTGGTGTATTGCTGGGGGAACAATACTCAAGGGCAATTCGGTGACGGCACCAACAACAGCTCGATTTACCCAAGGGCCGCATCTCTGCCCCCTGGGAGGACGGCGATCTCGATAGACGCGGGCACCTTCCATACCTGCGCGATTCTCGATGACAGTAGCGCTTACTGCTGGGGGAGGAACGACTACGGGCAGCTCGGTGACGGCACCACTAACAACAGTTCAACCCCCGTCAGCGTCCAGATGCCATCTGGACTCGGGGTAGCCGAGATAACGACAGGCAACAAGCACTCCTGCGCGGTGGCGACCAACGCATCCGTCTACTGCTGGGGAGCGCACGGAGAGGGAGCCCTCGGGCTCGGCGAAGGCAATGACAGTGATATCCCAGCATACGTCGATATCGGGGCCGAGTACGGTTGGCACGCCCTGATGAGCGAGAGAGACAATGACGACGATGGGATAGTCAACCTCTTCGATTCATTCCCCGATGGGTGCCCCGTCGGGACTTACGCTTCAGGAGTGACTTGCATAGAGACCGACCCTGGCTGGTACGCCGTGGACAGCGAGCAGTTCCCCTGCGACGTGGGCTCTTTCCAGCCGGACTCGGGGCAGGTAGACTGCATCATAGCGACCCCTGGCCACTTTGTCAACACGACCGCAGCGTCCAGCCAAACCCAATGCCAACCCGGTTACTACCAACCGCTGGGCAACCAGACCTCCTGCCTCCAGGCGGACCCGGGTAACTACAGTTCGGCAAGCGCATCCACCCTCCAGTACCAATGCCAACCCGGTTACTACCAACCCAACCATGGCGCAACTGGATGCATCCAAGCCGATGCCGGGCACTTCGTAGTGGGTGAGGGGGCCCACAACCAGACCCCATGCTCCCCCGGGACCTACCAGTTTTTGTTGGGAGCGACCTCTTGCTTCGACACCACCCGCGGATTCCAGGCACCATCTGCGGGCGCATCTGCTCAGGAGGCGTGTGGGCCCGGCAACTTCTCGGCCGAACCAGGCCAAGCGCAGTGCGCGGACGCATCTCCCGGCTACTTCGTATCTGGCTCACAGCAGACATCCCAGACGCCATGCCTGCCGGGCCAATTCCAGCCAGACACCGGTCAGACCTCCTGTTTAACAGTTGAGCAAGGCCACTACACAGATGCCGAAGGAACAGGGAACCAGATTCCTTGCGAGCCTGGAACGTACCAGTCCGAGGCCGGGCAGACCTCCTGCATTCAGGCGGACCCGGGCAACTACTCTTCCCTCGTTGGCGCGACCTCCCAATCACCCTGCTCGGCAGGCACGTTCTCCTCAGAACCTGGACAGTCTAACTGCACACAGGCCGAACCGGGCAACTACGTGAGCCTAGACGGTGCGACCATCCAGACCCCTTGCCCAACGGGCGAGTACCAGGAGGGCTCGGGCGGAGAGGGGTGCCAGCAGGCGCCTCCGGGGCAGGTTGTGAGCGCCGACGGATCCTCTGCACCGTCCCCATGCCCTCCGGGGAAGTATCAGTCCGGCCAGGGCGAATCGTCCTGCATGGAGGCTTCTCCCGGGCACTTCGTCAACGAGTCCGGCTCAACGGAGCAGACCCCGTGCCCGCCGGGCTCCTACCAATCAGAGCCGGGCCAGTCCGAGTGCGTTCCGGCGAGCCCCGGAAGCCACGTCCCGGGCGAGGGCGCCGCGGGCCAAACGCCATGCTCCGGGGGGACCTTCCAGGCATCGGAGGGACAGGACAGCTGCACCGAGGCCATGCCCGGGCATCACGTCCCCGAGGAAGGGGCATTGTCCCAGAGCACCTGCAAGCCCGGCAGCTTCCAGCCTGAGGGCGGCCAAGAGGGATGCTTCGATGCATCGCCCGGCAACTTCGTGAACGATACGGGCTCGATGTCTGAGATGCCCTGCCAGCCGGGCAAGTACCAAGAGGGCTCAGGAAGAACGGCCTGCAATGATGCTGAACCAGGCTACTATGTGCCCGAGGCCGGGGCTATCGAGCAGCTGAAGTGCCCCTCAGGGGAGACCCAAGAGCTCGACGGCCAGACTGCCTGCAACAAGCCGGATAGGCCGCTGTGGCTCACTTTCCTCATGTTCGCCGTTCCCGCCGTGCTGGGCGGCTCCCTAGCAATCATGTATCTGGCCAATAGGAAGAAGGAGGAACAGAGTTCCCGCAAGAGGTCCTACATGTACTCCGAGGACGTGAGATCCAAGCGATGAGTGCCGAAGCGCACGAGTTATGTGAAACAGAGCGCTAGGGCATCCATGCGCGACTACCCGAGCGACCGAGTCGACCTACGCAGCGACACGGTTACCCAGCCAACGCCAGCGATGAGGGAGGCCATGGCCACCGCCATCGTTGGCGACGACGTCCTCGGCGACGATCCCACGGTCATAGAACTGCAGAATCGCATGGCGGAGATGCTCGGCAAGGAGAAGGGTCTGTTCGTTTCCTCAGGCACGATGTGCAACGCCACCGCAATCAGGGCCCAGACCGAGCCAGGTGACGAGATCATCACAGAGGGCTACAGCCACATATACATCTACGAGGGCGGGGGCTACGCCGCTCTCTCGGGAGTGTCAGTAGCCCTTGTCTCTGGTAATATGGGAATCATGGAGCCAGCGGACGTAGCGAAGGCAATCCGCAAGGGAGACGGCAGCTTGGGCCACTACCCCAACGGCTCAATGGTTTGCGTCGAGAACACATCGAACAGGGGAGGTGGCACCTGCTACCCGCTCGAGACCATGGACGCAATAGCAGCGGTTGCGAGGGAAAACAGCTGCAGGTCCCACGTAGACGGAGCGAGGATTTTCAACGCCTCGGTTGCCACCGGGCAGGACGCCGCACGACTTGCAAGGGACTACGACTCGGTTTCGATTTGCCTCAGCAAGGGCCTCGGTGCCCCGGTGGGAAGCGTGCTGGTGGGCTCCTCCGAGATGATTGCCCGCGCGTACCGGTGGCGCAAGATGTTCGGTGGGGGCATGCGCCAAGCAGGGATAATCGCCGCCGCGGGAATCTACGCTTTGGAGAACAACATCGGCAGGCTGGCCGAGGACCACACCCGCGCTAGGCGACTGGCGGAGGCCATCGACGCGATGCCGTCCTTCACGGTCGATCTGGAGCAGGTCCAGACGAACATGGTCTACGTCGCCTGCGAAGAGGATGGGGCCGACGATTTGGTCTCGCGCCTCTCGGGGCACGGAGTAGACACATTGACGATCGACGACACCACAATCCGAGCCGTCGCCCACCTGCACATCACCGACGAGGATATCGACAGGGCGATTTCCGCTTTCGATGCCTCTCAATAACCCGGAAGCGTTCAATATCACTCTCACTTCGAGGTTTCCATGAGAGCGCTCGCAGCCCTGCTGATGGTCGGCCTCATAATTCTCCCAATACAAGCCTCGGCGGCGAGTGAGAGTGTGTGGGACGACGCACGCGAAGGTGTACAGGGAGGAACCATAGGTGGCCTGTCCCTATCGCTATCAGAGAGCGCGACCGAGTATTCGGCTTCGATGGACGTGATGGAACTCTCGCGCGTTATTGAGGTCTACACGGCAACATGGTGCACCAACTGCGTGACGACCGAACACGCCCTCGATGAAGCGATAGGAGATACCGACGTCGTTCGAATCCACTACCACAGGCACAAGTTCGAGGTCGAGGACCCGTTTGGCAGCAATGGTACCGAGGAGCGCTGGGAATCGATCTATGGGGCCGCTTCGACGACAATCGGCGGGGCTCCCCGACTCGCCCCGACAACCGTATTCGACGGTGAGAGGCTCCACCTCGGCACTAGCTCAAAGTCAGATAGCCTCCTGAATGACTACATAGCCTCGCTGGGGATTGGCTCGACCCACGAGTTCGAAGGTACGATGTCCCTGTCGGCGACAACTTCGGGTGCCACCACTGAATTCTCTTGGGATCTCACTGGAATGAGTTACAGATGCGCAGACGACTGCCCTACCGAGAGCCTTACTGCTTGGCTGCTATTTGTGGAGGACAGTGCCAACTTCCCTGAGGGATCTAACGAGGTCGGTGACTACCTCCACGTCCTGCACGATGCAGTCCAGCTCGATGGGATGAGTGGCTCAACTGCAATTGACGTCCCCACGGCATGGGACGGCAACGACATGTCAGCGATTCTCTTGGTAGATTGGGAAGTGGAATCGGATATCTTGGTGGTCGACGATGGATATGTAATCCCTGCCCCAGGCGTCGCGACCCTATTGTGTATGCTCGCCGCACTGGCTCCACTGCGAAGAAAGTCTATACCCCGCTGAGACAGAGATGTTTTCAGTTGGGTTGAATAACCCCGGCCGAGCATGGCATATGCTCGGTGATGGCATGATAGCGTCAGAGGAACAATGCGTGACTAGTGAAGAGGTCTCCCGTGGGCCAATCCCGCCGTGGCTCATACAGCATATGATGCAACAGTCACTGGACCCGACCAACATAGAATCGGGTGGCCCCGGACTGATTCTGGTGGTATATCCGACTGAGGAATCCCGCAAGCAGACTCTGTCCATGATAGATGCTGAGGGGATTATCGACCGGACGCTGCACCACACCATCGACTCACTGAAGTCCTCCTTGGTAGCGGATCTGCGCCTGCCTAGGCTGTTATCGAAGGAGGGCGCCTTCGATTTGGTTCTGCACGAGGCGTGCCGAAAGGAGGCGGCGGGGCTAGCCTTCCCTGTGATTAACCCGCTGCCGGACATGAATTGGGGCAGAGGCAAGACAGCAGCTCTGGCCGGACTGCACTCCCTCCTGTCCAGTGAGTCAGCTGCCAAGAGCTGGGACGGTCCCGGAATCGGATCCTTCAGGATGATACTCAGGAGGCTCGAGAAGAATCTCCGCGGAACCCACCCCGACATGGTCTCCTCTCGCATTGTCGAAGGTCTGGATGACGGCTCTGAGCCGTTCACCATCGCAGATGCCGACGGCATTATCATGCTGGACCACCCTCCCGAGATACCCCGAGCCCACGCAGAGATCATGCTAGCCTTGTCGAAGCACTGTCCTGTCCACCAATTGACCCATCCGGGCAACTTCAGGCTCGGCCACCACGGCCACCTGCTGGTGGACGAGCACCCCATCACGACCTCCTCAGAGCTGCCGAGTTGGGTTCCGTCCCACGAGCCTGACGCATCTGTTCAGACTGGTAGCGTCAGACGCCTGCTTCTGAAGAGGGAGGACCATTCCTTCGATGCGGCTGTCGGCCTAGCGCGCGAGCACTTGGAGTCGAGTGAGAAAGACCGAGTCATCATCGTAGATCCTGCCTTGGAGTCCAACAGACCTCGTTGGGAGCGTGCGTTGCGCGACCTCGGAATACCGTTGCCACCCTCTCAGGCACCCGTCACCTCCCACTCACTGGGACATTGGCTCGCATCGCTTGCAAACTTGCCCCATGGTCCCGACGCATTCTCACTTGAGGGTCTGCGCTCCCTCTCTCTTCAGGCCTCCATCCGCGTATTCGACGAGCCAGAACAGCATCCTTCCGAGACTGGTGTCCGACCGCATGCGGACCCGGACCTACTCACCGAGCTCGCCCGTGGCGAGCACGTCTTGGGTGGGCCCGGCGCACTCAGTA
>JAPYUP010000008.1 GCA_029940695.1 Candidatus Thalassarchaeaceae archaeon | reverse complement strand
TCATGATGGACTCTCGATCCGTCGACCCGGGTTCAAATCCCGGCACGAGCACCATGTGATTCATTGGTTCTTATCGTGCTTCATAACAGTCTTAAGCGTCGGTTCGTTGGAGGAGTAAGGACCAAATGCGCATTGAGCTCGATGTGAAGTTGACCTTCGACGACGTACTGATACGGCCCAAGCGAAGTACACTGGTCTCTAGGTCCGATGTAAACCTAGAACGTGAGTTTCGCTTCCGGCACACCGAGCAGAATTGGACAGGAGTGCCAATCGTGGCCGCTAATATGGATGCCACCGGTCTGTTTTCCATTTCCAAGGTGCTTCAGGGACACGGGATGCTGACGTGCACTCAGAAATTCTACTCCACGAGGGAATTCTCAGAGGCCTGGGAAGACGGAGTGGATCCGGAATTCATTGCTGTAACCTGCGGGTCCACTGAAGAGAGTTTCGAGTTGCTCCAGAGGAAGATGGCGACAAACGATAGAGTCAGGATGATCTGCATAGACGTGGCCAACGGCTACCGAGAGGTCTTTCTGCAATTCGTCAAGCGCGTACGAGACGCCTTCCCGGATAGAATCGTGATTGCCGGCAACGTCGCGACTAGGGAGATGACCGAGGCTCTCATCCTCGCAGGGGCTGATGTAGTCAAGGTCGGAATCGGGCCAGGTTCGGTATGCACGACCAGAAAGATCGCAGGCGTTGGCTATCCACAACTATCCGCAATCTCCGAGTGCGCCGACGCAGCACACGGGCTAAACGGGCACGTCATGTCCGACGGGGGGTGCTCCTCTCCTGGTGATGTCGCCAAGGCGTTCGCCGCAGGGGCTGACTTCGTGATGCTGGGTGGGATGCTAGCGGGGCATGACGAATCGGGTGGCGAGATATTCGAGAATAAGAATGGAAAGACGTACAAGTCGTTCTACGGCATGTCCTCGACCAAGGCCATGGAGCACCACTACGGAGAGGTCGCTGAGCACAGAGCCCCCGAGGGAAAGGAGGTCAGGGTGCCCTACAGAGGATCTCTGGAGACCACGGTCCAGTCCATACTAGGGGGAATTCGCTCGGCCTGCTCATACGTCGGAGCTCGTAGAATCAAGGACCTTCCTAAGTGCACGACCTTCATCAGAGTGAGCATGACGACCAACGAGGTCTACCAGAAGTTCGACGTCGAAGATTAGTATCGGGCTAGATGTCGAGGATTACTTGGGCCATCCACCCGGGTCCCTCGAAGGACGGAATCTCTGGCTCCACACCGATAACCAACTCGCCGAGCGCCAGCTCTCGAAGCGCGAGTTCGTGGAAAGTGACAGCCTTGACCTCAATGACGAGATCGACCTCTCGGGAATCAACCCATGACACCTGAGCGCGGATGAGTCCATTCTCGATGCTGATTGACGCATCGACCAGCCACTGGTCCTCAGCATGGCCCCTGTAGAGTACCTCCTCCAGCCAGCGGACGAGTCCCCTCTCCATATCGCCATTGGGAACATCCACCGCCCATTCCCCGGTGGAGACAGTTAGGTTGGCCATGCCATCAAGAGTCCCTTCGGAAGTCTGGACTGCCTGGAGTCCTAGTGCGGCCTCTGCCATAGCACCGGCCGCATCTGCCGAGAAGGTCCTGAGACCGATGTCAGCGGTTGTAGGCAGAACCCACCATGACATGCCCCCTCGACGGGAAGTATGCGGATGAAGGGCACGGTCAGTCGAAGTTGTTGCAGAGTTCCCCCTGAGAGGGGAAGCTGGTTGGGTCCTTCGGGTTGGTGTTCCACTTGTTCTCGCACTTGTTGACGTAGCCGTCACCGTCGGAGTCGATTAACGCGTCAGATGCGTCGAACGGGTCGAAGTCGAAGTAGTACTCCCACCCTGACCACATGCCATCGCTGTCCTGGTCCTGGTGAAAAACCTCAGAGCCGTCTTTCCACTTGTCTCCATCTGTGTCATTGATGATGGGGTTGGTCCCATTCTGGTACTCCTCGAAATTGGTATAGTTCTCTAGGTCGTTGTAGAACGACGCACCAGAGCCAATTGGGTTGATGTGGCACTCGAAGTCCTGTGGGTTGTCCCAACCAGGGCAGTACCTGTACAGAAGCACGGTTCTGTTGAGTCCGTCACTGTCGAGATCTTCATGGCCGTCCTTGACACCATTGAGATCGGAGTCGGGCATCCTCGGGTCCATCGGACCTCTGGACCCTAACGCGTCGAGAGTGTTGTTGTCGACGAGGCCGAGCTTGAGTGCCTCCTCCGAGTACTCAACCTCCCATCCATCTGGCAATAGGTCGCCGTCGGTGTCGTCGTCGACTGGATTGGTATCCCACCGGTCGGGGGCCTCGAGAGAATTCTGGAGGGAATCGTTGTCGATGTCGTAGAGCGAGTCTGGCAGGGAGCCGAAAGATGGGTTGAGGGCCCATCTCCCGCTCTCGGGGATAGTGAAGCCAGAGAGGTTCATCTCATGGAGGAAGTACTGTGGATCCAGTACGCCGTCGCCGTTCCTGTCACCGGAGGTGGAGAAGCCGGAGACGTAGTTCGTCCATATCCATCCCCCTGGCCCCAGCCCGCACTCCACCATCGAGTCACAGCCCAGAGGAAGCCAATTGGTGGTAATGACCCATAGGCTGTGGCTGTTGGTGTTCTGCTGGACCGACATGACTTGCATCTCCCAGCCGTCAGGCTGCCCGTCCCCATCGGTGTCGTTGATGAGCGGGTTAGTAGCCCCCTGCCATGGTCTAGGCACGTAGAGGACCTCGCCGCCGTCGTTGAGGCCATCGCCATCGGTGTCAGGGTTGTTGCCATGGGTGACGTACGCGTCAGCCCCATCGACGACTTCCTCGCCGTCCTCGAGGCCATCGTTGTCAGTGTCGAAGGCAGAGGCGTTTGTGAAGTAGTAGACGGTGGTGCCGTTGTCGATCCATGGATGACCGTCAACTGCCTCCCTGTAATCCTCCAGTCCGTCGTTGTCGGTGTCCTTGTCGGTGGCGTTGGTGAATGTCTCGTAGTACTCCTGCGAATCTGAAAGCCCGTCCCTGTCGGTATCGAAGACACCCGGATCGCTCCTTACGATGACTTCCCTTACACCGAAGTCGACGATTCTGATCTTCCATCCAATCACCTCTATTCCATCGATTAGCCCATCTGAATCCGTGTCGGCGACGAGGGGGTCGGTGGACCGGCCGTCGATGATACCGTCGCCATCCCTGTCCCTAGCGTTATATTCATCGAGGTTGGTGAACCGTTCGTGCTGCTCAACCACTATGACCAGATCCTGGAAACGACTAGTGACCTCTTCCCCAACCTCCACGTTGATGTGATAGACCCAGCCGGCGGTATCGGTCTTGACTGGGATGTTGACGTAGTTGCTATCGACTACTGTCCTAATCCAGAGTATGGTTCTATTGACTTGTACGTAATCACCGGGTTTGACGTTAATCGTGTGGATTGTTGTGACTCCGATCATGTCCTTGTACCTCACCCCGCCATCCCCATCGGCGTCGTAGCCGTCGAAATCCGGGTCATCATCTGCGTTGCTGCCATCATTGGGGTGGATTCCACTTTGGTACTCCCATCCGTCGGGCATGCCGTCGTTGTCAGTGTCCCAGTCGAGAGGATTAGTGAAGTTGGAGGCCCCCCAGAAATAGGAGACCTCGAATTCCTCAACGTTGCTGAGTCCATCGTCGTCGTTGTCACCGTATGCATCCGTAGAGTTAGCGGGGTTCAGCAGGGAGTTGTAGCAGTACTCGAAGCCGTCGGGCATCCCGTCGCCATCGGTGTCCCAATCTCCCGGTCCATTGAGTCGCCCGTCGTTGTCCATATCCTGCCCGAACCATGTGAGGTCCCCTGGGCCTGACATCAGGCTTGTGTATGGGGCCATTATTGTGAGGGTTCCGAAAACAGGGACGCCGCAGTGGGTTCCTAGATCGACGAGGCCGTAGGCAATCTCGTAGCGGTCGGCAATAAGGTCATTGTCGCTGTCCTCGGCGAGCGGGTTAGTGTCATAGCGCTCCTCGATGAAGTTCCTCAGGGTGTCAGGCTCGGGCTGCTCGAGATCTAGGATGGAGTCGCAAGAATGTCCGAACTGTGTACCGAGCTCATCCCACATGCTCTTTCCTATGTCCTGCTCAATCTCGGCTGACTTCTCTGGCGTGAGGAGGGGGCAGTTCCAGTTGCCGTCCAGTGGGTCGAGGAGAGTGACTACGCCTGAGGGTGTGGTGACCTCGTGGGTGTATCTGGACTCCCAGCGGTCATTGAGGCCGTCGCCGTCGGTGTCCCTGAGCCGGGGGTTGGTACCGAGCTCCGCCTCGTCGATGTTAGTCAGGCCGTCCCTATCTGGGTCACCCAACGGACCGTTGTCAGGATTGGGGAATGTTTCGTTCTGCTCGCCGGTCTCCTGCTCCGTGTCGACGTTGTTAATCTGGATAGGGTTGCACTCAATCTCAGTAAGGCCGACTCCGAGGGAGATACAGGGCTCGCCCGTGTCCAGTGGGTCAAGGCCGTTCTCTATCTCCCAACCATCAGAGAGGCCATCGCCATCGGTGTCATATTCCTTCCAGTTAGTGCCGTATAGTGTGCTCTCCATTCTATCTGAAATGCCGTCGCCGTCCCAATCGCAGCCGATTGTGGGGACGTCGGGCGGACACTCCTTGGGAACGCCGTCCGAGGAAGGGTCAATGTCCCCTATCGCCGACTCGAATCCTCCAGAATCAGTACTGGAGAGGCCAGCACCAACTACGGTGTAGAGGCCCGCAAGACAGAGCGTCGCGACAATTGCGACAACGGCATACTGATTGTGACTCAATGCCATCTAAACGCTCCGCCCTCTTAGAGGGCGTGCTATGGAATTTGAGTTCGGCTATAATGATTCATGGCGCTCGTCCGTATGCGGTGTCGGCGATATCGTGTGCTGGACAAAGCTCAATCACAGTACTAGAATCCGAAATTACGCTGGAAATCCTCCCCTCGCGTCCGTGGGCACGTTCCCAACATCCGAGAAGCACCCCGGAAGCCAATGCAGGGTGGTAGGATGACCCAAGGTCGAGAGAAACACCCCCATTGTTATCTGTCTCACGGGACTGCACGACCGATCCAAGACCGTGCGTCGAGAGGTGTCTGCGACCAATACTAATCCAGTCATCCGGCTGTGCGACGAGGACATGATGTCCCGAACTGATGAAGAGTTCACGAGCAGTGTCTGCAGCCGCTGTCCACCAAATGGCGCGCTTGTCTTCGAGTCCTTCCCATCGGTAGTCCTCGTTCCTTCCCTCATGAATTCTGTCGAGATGAGGGAGGCAGTAGTCCTCGAATCTCAAGATGAGGTCGCGGTGCAGGAACATCCTACGCTCGTTCATTATCGACCAATCCCCAGGGGAATTAATTCGCAGATCAACCCACAACTCCTCAGCCAACTCATTATCGAGATCCGCACCAATCTCCTGATCCCCCCAAGTCGGTCTGCGGGGCTTTGGTTCGGGGACTTGAGAGTCGTCCTGAGTGAGTGTGATTACCAAGCCCTCTCCCGCACTCTCCGACCACAGGAAACGATGCCTCTTGCCCGTAGCCCTCTCCCACGCTGCGGCGACAAGCCCCGAGCAGATTGGGCCCGAGGCGGGACGTTCGACTAGAATCCTCGTCTTCTCGTCGTCATCTATGAGATCGAAGCTGCCGAGGCCCCTGGAATGCCAATCTTGGATGGTGTCAAACCAAGAGGATGGTTTGCGACCAGACGGAGCAACGAAACCCCCGAAACTCATCATGTGTTCCTCGTACTCGACAGCAGCGTGTGCTAGGCGACGGCCGAGACTCTGTCCAGTCCTTTGTTCGAGGCCCTGGAACCATGATTCGAACCAGCCCACGCCGACCCGCCAAGCAATCTTGTATGGATCGTAGTCTCGAGCCATGTCGCTGTAGGTACCGTCATCAATTGGTACCCATCTGAGTTTCACTTGGTGTTCAGGAGATAGCGAATCTCCGTAGAAGTGCTTGAGGAAGAAGTTCCCGAGAGAATCTAACAGACCCATGCTCAGCCCCGCAGGAAGGACTCGATGCGGTCGAAGGCCTCGGCGAGGACCTCGACAGGCGGCAGGCAAACCATCCTGAAGTGGCCATGTCCGAACTCCGGTGAGAAGCCCGAGCCGTGGACGAGCAGTACGTGGTACTGGTGCAGCAGGTCTAGCACGAAGCGCTTGTCGTCTGTAGCCAATTCTGGGTCAGAGATTTTCACGAAGAGGTAGAACGCCCCACCCGCGGCCTCGCACTCCAGTCCGTCTATGTCCTCGATTCTCCTCAAGCAGTAGTCCATCCTTTCAGTGATTCTGGAACGATGTGTTTCCAGCCAGCCCGTATCGTCGGTCAAGCCGGCAAGGAATCCGTACTGTGCTGGCGTGGAAGCACAGAGTCGGCTGCGTAGTAGTCGCTCAACACCATCGCGAACGATTTCCAGTCTTCCTTGGGGGTCGTGCCAAGCCATATAGCCGACCCTCCAACCAGGTGCGAAGTAGACCTTGGAGACCCCGTTGAGTGCAATTACCGGCACTTCCTCCGAGCGTGAAGCGACCGAGCACTGATGGCCAGTAAAGTCCAGTCCGTCGTAAATCTCGTCTGCGATGATAGTGCACTTTGGCCATTGGCCCGCAATGTCGATGAGTGATTCGACCTCCCCTGGAGTGGCGACATTGCCGGTCGGGTTGTTGGGGTTAATCAGGACCAGTAGGCGGACGCTGTCGTCCATCTTTGAGTGGATGTCGTCGAGGTCGATACGCCAGCCGTCGTCCGGGTTCAGTCGGTATTCAACCGTGGTGCCCCCGAACATCTGCGGATAGGACATGTAAGGAGGATAGTGCGGTCCGGGTGCGAGGACTGTGTCGCCCTCCTCCAAAAAGGCGGCGAAGATGACCTGCAGAGCTTCGGTCACCCCATGTGTCACATAGACGTCGTCAGCAGAACAGTCCCATCCTTTCGTGCGCTCGCTGGAGGCAATGGCATCACGTAGCTCAGATATTCCATAAGAAGGGCTGTAGCCGTTGTCCTGCCGATCCAGTGCAGCCTTGAAGGCGGCGACCATGTGGTCTGGAGTAGGCAGACCATCATAGGCCAGAGGATCACCGATATTGAGTCGGATTATTTCGTGGCCCTGCGCCTCGAGCTCGACTGCTGGAATCACGACGTCGCGGATGGCGTACTCTATTGCAGCTGCGCGAGCCGCGACATCAATCCGTTCGACCACGCACGGGCGTGATGAGGTTCGGCCATCAAATCGACGGATTGCAGATTGCTCAGATTCCTAGCAACAAGCGCGCTGCGTCGAGAGCAGCGGGAACACCGTCGGGGTTAGAGCCGCCGCCCTGTGCGAAGGTGGGCCTCCCTCCCCCCCCTCCTCCCCCGATGTGACTCACTATTGAGTCGAGGATTTCCACGGCGTTGTGTCGCTCTGCTGCGATGCTGCCCTCAGTGGAAGCGATGAGTAGAGTTCCGCCACCGTCACGGCTTCCAAGGACTGCGAGTGTCGGCGTGGATGAGTCCCGTGTAAGCTCCCCAAGCATCGCCATCATCTGTTTTGCGTCTCCGCCCGATTCCATGACTACGTACCTGACTCCGTCCTTCTCGTCCGCTGAATCTCCACCACCACTGGTTCGCAATCTTACGATCTCGGCCTCAAGTGTCTCGATTCTCTTCTGCTGCGACTTCCACTCATCGAAGAAGCGCGAGACGGTGCGCGGCAGATCGTCAGAAGGCACCCCTAGAATCGCCGAGGCGTCGTTGAGTAGGCGCTCCTGCCGCCGGGCGTGCTCGCGTGCGGTCTCACCTGCCACGACTTGCAGACGCTCCACTCCGTCTTGGACTTGCCTCGACTTTACTATATGCAACTCACCAACAGAGCCGGCCTCGTCGTGGTGCGTTCCCCCGCAGGCTTGGGTATCATAGTCACCAATCTTGATGATTCTGATCTGGCTGTGCTTGGGGGGGCCGCCCTGATAGATTGTGAAACCGAACGTCGAGTCGGCTTCGGCTCTGTCCATGGCCAGCTTCTCTATTGTGGGGTTAGACTCGATGATTTCGTTGGCCCTGTCTTCTATTGTGTCGAGTTCCTCCCTCGTGAGCCTTGAGTGGTGAGTGATATCCAGTCTAGCGTAGCGAGCGCCCTTGTTGGAGCCGGCCTGCCAAACGTGAGGGCCTAGCACTTCCCTAGCAGAGCCGCCGACAACATGGATAGCAGTATGGTGGTCCATCAGTTGCTTACGGCGTTCCCAATCCACGGCTCCACTGGCTGGGCCATCCTCCAAGGGAGACTGAGTGAGATGAAGGATTACTCCGTTTTCGACTCGCGTGTCTACCACAACTGCGACCAAGCCGTTCTGAGTCAGCCTGCCTTGGTCGCCGAGCTGTCCGCCACCCTCGGGATAGAACAGGGTCCGATTGAGAATCACGGCGTGCGTAGGGGGTCCAAGTACCTCACTTGAGAGGTTAAGATATTCGACGGCATCGTTTGAAAGTGGGGCGCAATGCAGCACCTCGGCAGTGAACTCGGTGGCGCTGGTATCGGCGTAGTAGTCAGGCAAAGTCACAGGCAGCGCTGTGAGGTCGACCACGCTCTCCTTGGTTGTCTCCCTAGCCGCCGCCTTTGTCAGCCGCGCATTGCGGGCGGCCATATCGGCTGCTAGCCCAACACGGACTGACAGGCCCTCCCAGCCGAGACTGCGCGCTATCGATACTACCATGTCGGGATTGAGGCCCCTCTCTTCGGCGAGGCGAAACAGAGTTTCATCGGGAACCTCAGAAGCATCCTTTGGAAGAGATTGCAGGGCAGTGCGTACAGCCGCCTCGCCCTTCCTCAGCATTTCGTAATATCGCACCTCCTCGAGTTCCAATATCTTGAGCACTCCCTCGCGGGTCTGCGTGAACGAGCTCATGTCGAGATGTGCGTCGATGTGGCGTGAGCCCAACTCGGCGAGGCTGACTGGAGCCTCAATGCTGTCCTTCATCCGACAGACGCGACGGGCGAGCATCCGTGCGAGATAGCCGGCCTTTGAGTTGCTGGGCACCAATCCATCTCCAAGCATGTTGCAAAGTGCATGCATGTGATCGGGGATTGCATAAATCGAGGAGAGTGGTTCTGTGACTCGTTTCAACTCATCGGCAGAGAGATCTATGCCGTTCTTTGAGAGTCGCAATATCAGTTCTTCGTATAGGGCACCGGCATCGGTTCCAACATCTATATTGAGTATCCCAGCTAGCCTAGAAAGTTCGCCGAGCAGAGAGTCGATGTCTACATCGGCACCCAATGAGGAGTCCATCGAGTCAAGGCCGCTAATCTCCTTGAGCCAGGCCACTGACTCTGGGTAGATGGCCTCGTAGATGGTAGGGGTGCCAGCAGCGGCCCAGCAGAACCTCTCAAGACCATAGCCCGTGTCTATGACCTGCAGGTCCATCTCCTTGTACCTCAGGCCCTTGATCTCTATGTCTCCGTCCTCGGATTCCTCGAGGTTCATGAAGACAAGCGTGGCGAGCTCGAGTCCACCGACAATCACCTCCAGAGCCGGTCCGGCGTTGCCACCTCCGGACCATGGGTTCTCGACGTAAGTGAGATCCGCTGGATTGATTCCGAACGATTCGACGAGCATCTCATCGCAATAACGCACGCACTGGTCGATCCAGTAGACGACATCATCTTCCTTTGGCCTGTTGAAAGCGTGGTGCGCCATCATCTCGAATGTCGAGAGATGCCGGCCTGAACGACCCACTGCGGCTACGTCAGTTAGCCTGATGCACGGCTGGCTGATTCCCAAGGGATTTGCCGGCGGGGGCACTTGACCGCTGGTGACGTGGGGCTGGAAGTTGGCTATACTGGCGATGGTCAGGTGGATATCGTCGCGCCATCTGGCAACGATTGGGTAAGGCTCCACCCGAGTGTGTCCGTGCTTATCGAAGAAGTTGAGGAAGGCTTCCCTCATGGCATCCTTTAGGGCCTTTCCCAGCATTGGGAAACCCTCGATTACTGGGTTGCCGATGAAGGTGTAGGGGTCCTCGGTAGAGTCACCGCACGTCGAGCGATTCTCGTCTCTAGTCCAGAAGCGGGCCCCGGTTACCTGGCAGGTCTTGCAAACATGTCCCGACTCCCCCCAGAAGGGGATGTGAATCTCGCCGAATGTCACGTAAACGACCTCTGCACCCCCGGCATCGGTCGACCGGTCTTGAAGTCAATGCACGAAAGCGGCCCGGTGCGTTGAAAGGAGAAGGTCGGCCATTGAAGTTGAGATGGCTGAATGGAGGGACTACCTCGAGTCGGCAGGTCCGGCTCGCATGCGCATTAAGCGGCATGGCTCAATGCTGACTGATGCCATCCTGATAGCTGATGAGCAGCACTTGGCCAGACATTCCGATGATCGCTCACCGAATCAACTCGTCAACACGGCTTCCATTCCGGGCATCGTAGGCGAGGCCTGGGCCATGGCTGATTGGCACTTTGGATACGGCTTCCCGATCGGAGGGGTCGTGGCCACGGGTATTGAACAAGGCGATCAGGGTGGGGCAATCTCTCCGGGTGGTGTGGGTTTCGACATCAACTGCGGGGTACGTCTTTGTGCTGTTGACATCGAGGCATCAGAAATAGATGGGAGAAGCCTCGCATCTTCCCTAGCACGCAGCATTCCAGCTGGCGCCACACGCAAGGGTGGAGTTCACTTGAACTCCACCAACATGGAGTCGATTCTCTCTGAGGGTGCCAAAGCCGCAGTAGAACTGGGATGGGGCGAAGCGAGGGACCTCTCGGCCATCGAATCAAACGGCAGGCTCGACAGCAAGAATCACGAGGTAGGGGAGCGCGCCGAGAAGCGTGGTTCAACCGCACTGGGGACACTAGGGTCTGGGAACCACTTCCTTGAACTCCAAGTAGTTGACAGGGTGGTAGACACGGATGCCGCCTCGGCCTTCGGACTGAGGGAGGGTCAGGTCACAGCGATGATACACACTGGCTCGAGGGGGCTCGGCCACCAAGTCTGCTCGGAGCACGTTTCGACCATAGAGTCGAGATACGAGCGCTCGGACAATGGTTGGCTCTGCGAGGAATGGGGCTTCCAAACCGCTGACAGGCAACTCGCATCGGCACCCATACACAGCAGGGAGGGGGAATCGTACCTAGATGCGATGCGAGCAGCGGGAAACTTCGCCTTCGCGAATCGCTCGGCACTCACCCAAAGGTTGCGTGAGACCCTGAGTGATGTCGTTGGCGCAGATGGAGATCTGGAAGTCATTTACGACGTCTGTCACAACATAGCCAAAGTCGAGGAGCACAGTGTCCACGGCTCTACATGCAAGTGCTGTGTACACAGGAAGGGGGCGACGCGGGCTCTCGGTGGGGACCATCCCGAGTTGGCATCCCGTTTCTCTGGAGTCGGTCAGCCTGTCCTAGTTCCTGGTGACATGGGCACTGCCTCGTGGGTCCTCGCGGGTCCCAAGAAGGGGAGTAACGACGCATTCGCCTCCTCATGCCACGGAGCAGGTAGGCGAATGTCACGAACCGCAGCTCGCAAGGCCGTCGATGCGCAGTCACTCGTCGAGAGACTTGAGGGCGAGGGGATCCACGTCCGTGCCAAGACCCCAAGGATGCTCGCAGAGGAGGCACCTGAGGCCTACAAGGACGTGGACGAGGTCATCGGACTTACTAGTGATGCAGGGCTGGCACGCCCTGTGGCTAGACTGAGGCCATTCGCAGTAATCAAAGGATGACTACTTCGAAGTGAAGGTGAGCTCGATCTGGGCTAAGTCCTCCATGACGAAGGACTCGTACTTCGTATTCTCATCGCCGTTCACGAGCATTGTGATTTCATACTCGTCCCAGTCGGAGATGCCGTTGCGGTTGATGTCGAAGGTCCGATTGTCTGTCAATCCTGGGCCGCCGTCCCTCTCCCAAATCTCGAAGAACGAGCCGAGTGGAACGTTGAGCCTGTCGGGCGTCTCGATGTGCAACGTAGTGAATCCAGATTCTGATGAGTCGTGGACGTGAATCCACCTCATGCCCTCGCGGCAACCGGTCTGGTCTATTCCCGCGTTTGATGCAATCTGTAATTGCTGACCGTCCATGGTTACCTTGAGAGAGGGGTGATAGTGGAACGAGATTCCAGCGTCCTGATGTTCCAAGCCTCCAATGCAGCCATCTGAGACACCCCAATCGGGGTCCGGGTCGAAGGTGCTGGGAGAGTAGATGGCGACAACAAAGAAGGCGACAGTGGTTACTGCAGCGCCGGCCAAGAGCCACTGCTCGAGGCTCATACTCTTCAGGTCCACAGCAGCGGGACGAAGCCAGAAGTCTTGAACTATGGGGGTACCGAGATTTGTGAACGCGGAGTTGCAACAACCCGAATACTGGGGGGAGGTGAAAGAGTTCCTCTCCAAGGTGGATGAGATTATGTCTCGGCTTATCGATGGCCACGAGCACCCGCCCTTGTCATCGAGAGGGGATGCCTTCCTCACCCTCATGAGGTCAATCGTCGGTCAGCAGATCTCGTCGAAGGCCGCTGACTCGGTTTGGGGCAGAATCGAGAGTTCCCTCGGAGCCGTGACGCCAGAAAACATCCTCGGAGTATCCTACAATAATCTCCGTGCCTGCGGACTCTCAGGGAGGAAGTCTGAGTACGTTGTGGGAATTGCAGAAGCCTGGCTGTCGGGCTATAGTGAGATTGTGTGGTGTGAACTCAGTGACGAGGTGGCGACTAGTAGGCTAGTGGCCCTGAGAGGAGTGGGTGAGTGGACGGCTGAGATGGTCCTTATCTTCTCATTGCTAAGGCCCGATATATTCCCCGTCACTGACATAGGAGTCATCAGGTCGATGGAGCGCCTCTACAACCAAGGCAATGCTCTATCTGAATCGGAACTGATGGCGATTGCAGAGTCATGGAGGCCATACAGGACCGTAGCGACATGGTACATCTGGAGGAGCAGTGACCCAGAGCCAGTGCGGTACTGATTACATCGAGTAGCCGCGCTTTGGGTGTCCAGGAACCGTCGGAGCCGCACCGGACTGGACGCCGTCGGCCTCCTCCATAATTATTGTCAGGAGGGTGTTCACCAAGACCCTTAATTCATCTAACTCTGTTCTCAGCTCCTCTACATCGGCAATTCCAGACATCAACGCATCCCACCCCGAGGAATCTCTTCCTCGCCGGTTAGGCGATGACAATGGCCTATAAACACGAGAGGTGTACTGCAACTCTTGAGGTGGCTTCTCCTAGTCTGAGAAAATGACCCGGGCAGACTATGTCTGTTCGCTTTCATCATTTTCCTTGTCGCCGTAGTCCCAATCTTCGTCATCGTAGTAATAGTCCTCGCCACGATTCGTGATTACGTAGAAAGCGACGGCCATAAGGGAGATGATGAGAAGCAGCCCCCCGATAATCCACGCCGTTTCGCTGCCCCCTTGGTCTATGATGGCTGAGCTCTCGACGCTTATTCCCGTGATTTCGATGTTCATATAGTTCGCATTGTCGAAGTCCCCATTCACCACGAGAACCAGAAGGGGTTGACCCTCCTGCCACGTCTCATACTCAAACTGTGCCTTGATGCTTGAACTCTCAGGGGGCAGGTAGATTTCGACGTCCCCGTATTGCAGGGTGGACCTTGATGGTTGCCAGCTTCCGTCGGTCTTCTGCTCGTACAGGCCCACTTCAATGGTGCCATCTAGCTTTCCCGGGTTCTCCCAATAGGTCACAATCGTCAGGACCTCGCCGACGAACGGGGTCTTAGTTGGAGTTACCACCTCCCTCGTGTACTGGACGAGGAACTCAACGACTCTGAGTGTTGGCATCCTAGGTGAGTCGGGGCCCCCGAGTCCGATAACAAAGTTTCCTGCCATGTCCGTGGTGGTGATCCAGAAGGCGATCTTGTCACCATTCTCAAATTGCAATTCAACGTTGGGCGAGAAGTCCAGTTGACCCTGGTAGACGTGCTTTCCGTCGTTGCTTGAAATCCATGAAAGTTCCCCGGTACTCTCAGTTCCTGAGATAAGCTGGCCATCCCTTCGGAACTCCCAGGAAACCTGCAATGGGCCGGCGATTAACCCAATATCTTCAACAATCGTAACTGTCACCGGAATGCTGTCAATCTCGTGCGTCTCAATGATAGTTAGAGAAGAGTCGGGGTAATCTGCTAGGTTGAACAGTGCGGTTGGAGAGGCCGTATCCACAGTCACGGACGCATCTGAGTTATCGACCGAGCTGGAGCCTCCAGGCGTGTTCAGCAGAGAAGTTGTGACGGTCATTGTTGGATTCAACGGGGGTCTTTCTGGGAGAATCATTGTTGCGGTGAAGGTCGCATTGGATTGAACCTCGGCGTACGATACCCTGTTCTCTGTCCCATATACCATAGTGACCTGAACTGTAAGATCGGAGGGCACCCCCTCCAGTCTCTGGCCCGAACCAGTGTGGTAAATCACACCCGTAAATGAGAACTCATCACCTTGCCCTAGGTAGAGAGAGGTGCCAAGAGTCTCAACTAGCGGGGGCGTTAGGTCATTGGCACTCTCGGGAATCGCGCTGAGTTGGTTATCGAGGCGCCATTCGAGCGAACCTAGGGAGTCTGATTCGATGGACACGAGGTTGTCCTCCACGTACACCCTAGGCTGACAATTGAAGACCTCGGGGGAGAGTGATGTTTCTATTGGGGGCCAAGGGAAGTCCCACGACAGTCTGAAACCCAGTCGCAGCTCCGTGACGGAGGACGTGACCTGCTCGGTCTGCGCACTTATGGGTAGGAGCATGCTGTCTTCCGGAGTCCATAGCGTCGCAGAGTAGGGCGCGTAGGTGAACATACCAAAATCTACCCCGTATCCGCAGAGCATCACAGAGATGTTGTCGATCGTGTGGAAGCCGTTCGGCTCGTCTATCCTGACGGTGAAGGTGTGAGTCTGCCCGGGCACGAGGTAGTAGTCTACACTGTCTTGGGTCGCCCTGTCAAGGTCGAAGGCCGAGTTTGTGCCTTGGCCTGTTCCGATTCCAATTCCCGCGAACTCTGTGGGCTCGTCGACTGCCACCACGACCGTGGCCCAGGCGCTCTGGGCACCGGGGCCCCCACCAGTGCCGCCTTCCTGATAACTGAAGCCGGCCCAGTCCATGCCTTCGACATAGAGGAATATGGGTTCGTTGTTGAGGGCTGAGACGTCGATACCTGAGAACTGGATTTGCTGTTGGCCAGTCAGGCCCGCGGTCAAGGTCTTGTCTTGTGACTGGTACTCGTCCTCGTCGGGAATGTCGTCGCTGTCAGCATCGTCGACACCTGTTCTCCAGTACTTCAGAGTCAGTGACTCACCCCTCGCCTCGTCCTCCGAGATGGTGATGTACGGGGCGAATGGTACTGTGGGGTCAACGACCATCCCATCCACACCCTGAAGCCCGATGGGCGTATTGACCTCCAACGGACCAGCAATCGGTGGGCTGGTATCGATGACGACCTCAATTAGCGGAGGCACTCCTGTGACGTCCTGTGCTCCGGAGGAAGCCCCCTGTGGGCCCACTGAGATCATGATTGGTGAGAGGAGCATGTTGCTGACGCCGGAAGGAGAGGTCACGACCCCGGAGAATGTTCCGCCATCGCCACTTTGCAATGGGTAAATGCTGCCTGAAAGATTCAGGGCTGTAGAGTAGTCAGATCCAATCGGGCGCTTGTCAGTGGAGTCTTGGAACCTGACGGTCCCGCTGATGTTTAAATCGCCCCCTTCGAGTATGGGGAATGGGTAGAACAACGTGTCGTAGATGTTTGAGATAAGTCTGCCCTGATTGTCCTTGATAGTGAAAGAGTCAATCTGCAGGTCGTTCTCGACGGCATTTGAACCGGTCCTACCGCTTTGGGCGGTCGCGGGCCAGAGGGTCTCTCCGTTCTCGTCGTTGGCCCTGGCCTGCCAGAAGATATTGTCAACATCGTCCCAGTTCCATCCCACGTTGAAAAACCAATGCACCACAATGTCAGTGTAGCCATCATTGTGAACCGTTTGCTCGACAAAGCTCATCTCCGTGTCCAATGGAGCCAATTCGCTGCCAGATGACTGCGAGAAGAGGATTCCGGAGCCTCCCGCACCCCACAATCCATCGGCACTATTCTGAGTGTGGAAGCCCAGAGAATTCCCGTCCGATGCAGCCCCAGTGAGGGAGATGTCCGCGATGTTCGCATTATCGTAGAGGTGGTGGTGGCTGGTCACAATCTCAATCATCTCATCGTCTGGGTAGAGGGTATTCGGTACGGAGAAGTCTCGATTCACTATCATGTAATCGTGGATTACCGAGCCGTCTATGGAGATGGCCCCGTAGTCAGAGGTGACGCTGACGGGAATGGCCAACTCCACCGGGGGAGGGTCATCGCTGGTATGGGTGTCGTGGTAGGAGGCGATTAAGGGGCCTAATCCGGATACGTTCTCGAAGATTAGGTATCCAATCCCCATGCTAGTTAGAGAGACAGTCTGCGCGGAGACTGAACTGACCTCGATTGGAACCTCTAGCCACTGTCTGCCGGTGTCCGAATCGGTGTGTGAGGCGCTCATGAGACCGATTCCTGAGATTTGGCCTTGGCTCAGTTGGCTTAGGAAGGGCGAGTTCCCGCTGCCCCCGGTTACTGATGAGCCGGCGACTGACAGAACGACGGGAGCCTCGAAGCCACCTGCATCGGGAGAGATGGCGATGAGCCCCGATGTTACGGCGGCTGAATCCGGAATCCTAGCGACGAGAACCTCTGAGTTGGAACCATCAAGATCTAGGGTCACGCTTCTCGCATGTTGATTGCCAGAAGTCGAAAACATCGATTGCCACCCGAAGTGCCCGTAGCCGTCACTGAGGGGAAAACTCCACTCAGAGAACCCGTCATCGAGGACATCTATCGAGGGATTGGAAGCAGGATCAGCGAATTTGGATGAGATTCGAAGAACATCGATCCAGCCATTGGTAGGCAGAGAAACCGACGCTCCGTAACCCGTCTGAGGGGTGGTGAACTCCACGGTTCCCCCCTTAGGAGATGAACCGAGTGAGTTGCCCTGCGCGTCTGTAATGGTTACAACCACTCCACTAGAGAGGTTCCCCTTGATTGTCACACTCTTTATCGGGCGCGAGGAGTGAGTGTAGTCCGAGGTGATGGTGCCGGAAATTGCAGTGGCGTTGAGCAGATCGTCGATGACCTCGATGCCAGCACTGTAATCCCAGCCGTTGTATCCCGAGCCCGCATTCAGAATCCTGTCGCCGCCGATGTAGACGTTCTTGAGGATTGGCGAGACCTCGGGATCGTCGGTCATCATGTGAATCTTCAGCCTGATTTTAGGATAGGCCTGAGCATCGATCCCGGCAAGGCTGATTGGGAACGAGATATTTGAGAATCCGGGAATGGCGTTTCCTGTGTCTGCCTCAACTAAGGTTCCACGAACCCAAGCGTTCCCTAAAATCACTGCGTCGATATCTATGAAGCCGAGGTTGAACTTCGACTCGAGATCGATGGAGACTGTGGGGCTTAGCCAGTGACCCACCTCACCGTAATTCGCAATCCTCACACCGGCGTTGTCGATGAACCAACCGGCCAAGTTCCAGATTGCGTCCGAACCGAACGAAAACTTGAATTTGACGCTGTCGCCCCTATAGTTTGCTAGGCTGGCTACCATGTTGGTCATGCCGCTATTCGACGTCCAAGACCCGCTCGAAGCGGTTCCAGTGCAGTGGTTGGTCCCGAAGATACTCATGCCAGCAAGGTTGTGGCCCGCTCCTGTGTACGCTGTGCTAGTGTACCAGTTTCCCGGGTTGAAGTGCTGCCAGGAACCGCTGTTGACCTTGATGAAGACAGCTCCGCCGTCCCAGCTTACCTCTGAGCAGGACCAATGGTCGAAGGTTAGGTAGGACGTGCCATTCATTGGGATGTCGTACCAGGGGGAGATTAGCTTGGCCTCGTCGATGTAGTTCGCGTAGTTTCCTGAGAACCCGATTCCGTAGGCGTATGGGAAGGAGGACGTAGAAGGGGGCCCGGAGTTCTGTGAAATCTTGTTTAGTGTGAACTTACACTTGTCGTCACTGCAGGTGCCCGAGTTCATCGAGGTAGATCTCGTCCAACCGGTCGCATCGTTGACGGTCGGTGAGTTCGCGGTGGCGTCCTCGAAGGCCCTCGAAATGCTCTGCTGCCCTTTCAAGATGGTGAAGAAGCCCCAATCGTCGGCCGACGGGTTCCCGTTGACATCGGGCAGTCCCGAATGGCTCATGGTCGAATGATTGTCGATTCCGTCCACGAAGAGCGTGTTTCCGTAGTAGTCAACGACCCTGATTCCCGACACTGTCAGGCCCTCCCTGTTATCGGACGGGTAGCTACCCCCGTAGTTCGTGCAACAGGGGTTTGTATCAACTACTATTCTAAAGTCGACGGAAGACTGGTTCTGGAAACCGCTCGGGATGTCCAGGGAGACCGTTCTGAAATCCCAGCTCTGGTCGTTGTAGGTCTGTCCGTCGACATCAGCGTACCCGTTTCCGGGGATTGCCCCGGACCTAGAGGCGCAGTCCGAAGTCGTGCTGTTGGTCGATGAGGAGATGTCGGTCCACCCGCTGCCCAGCGAGAGCTCCACGCAGGCGTTGTCATAGGTCGATCCCTCGAGGTCCCACTCCATTTCAACCTCTATTTTGGAGGTGGAGTTAGTTCCACTGAGGTCGATGGTACGCCCCATTGACCCATAGGCGTCAGCCGAGTATTGGCATGATGGGGACGTCAAGGTGTAGCACCCGTGGTGCCAGACTCCAACATAAACTCCGTCATTGTTGAACCTGATGTTGTCCAGGAACCAGCCAGGCCTCTCGTTAGAGGCGTTAGGGTGCGTCCAAATCTGAAACCTGAACTGCAGGTTATCGGCGTTCTCGATTCCTACGATGGACGAGAGAGAGAAGTTGCTCTCCACCCATCCGCTGTAGGTCGGGGAAGCGAAGACAGGGACAGGGGATGCAGCGGCGCCGTTGGGCGTCGGAGCGTCTGTCGACATGGTGCTCGGATAGCCGCCTTCAGGCTCGATGTAGGTCCAATTGCCCCACCCCTCTTGAGACTCGAGTCTGTACTCTACCCAAGCCCCGTCGCCCCCGCCGGAGGCGTTGCTGTCCAAGTGGTACCAATGGTGGAACTTGAGGTAATACCCGTTGATGTACTCCGCGTTAGGAACTGAGGCCGAGGGGATAAGGAAGGAACTCGCAGTTCCCGCAGGGAGTGGGTTGCCGGGAAGCGTGCCGGCCGAGACGATGCCTTGGTAGGAAGAAGTAGGCACTACGCCGTGCGATAGCGTCTGCTCATCCCCATAGATGGTGCCATTGAGATCGGTGAAGGTAGTCGCCTGCCAAATCTTCGTTTGGTGACATAAGTAGATGGTGTCCTCGATTTCAGAGGTGTCGAGGTTCCGGTCCCCGTTGACATCGAGCCCAGACATAATTTTGAATCCAGCGTCAGTGCAATTCTCCCCAGCGGCAACTGAGATGATGTCTACCTGATACTCGTAATAGGCACCTAGGGTGGCTGTAATCAGGCCCCACGAGCCATTTGAGTCGCTGATGAGGATGGAAGGGGTGGACGTGTAGTTGCTGCCCCCATCAACTGTCTCGGTCGAGTGTATGGGGCCGGTCGACCCGAGTTGCGCGGAGAGCGATGCACTACTCCCAGAGGACTGAATTCCAATGGCGATGTTGTTATCGGGAGTGTATCCCGATCCGGTGTCGGTCACTGAAACCGTGAGGATTGTGCCGTTGCCATCCACGGAGGTGATAGAGGCTGTGGCGCCAGAGCCACAGGGGGATTGGCATTGAATCACAACGGTGTCGGTAGTGTCGTAGTTAGAGCCGCCATCATCGACGGTGATGCTTTCTATTCCCGTGCTGATTATGTAGGTCCCCGAGAAGCCGGAGCCGTTGCCACCGGTGGCAGATAAATTTCCCGGAGTGTAACCGTCCCCTGAGTTGTTGATGGTTAGCGCAGTGACGGAGTCCCCGTTAGCGAAGGTATCGCAGTAGTAGATGGTCTCGACAGTCTCGTCTTCGTCTAGTGCCTGGTCGAAGTCATCGTCGAATCCGTGGCCGACGTATGTGCCATCGCCTCCGCCGCAGCCGGAGAGGTTCGTTCCCTCTACTTTGGAAAACACATGTCTCCACCCAGGGGAGTATGTATATGCAGAGTTCAGACTTACTTGGATTTCGCCGACGTCGAAGTCGCTGACGTTCGATCTGGAGCCATCATCCTGAAGCACGAGATACCCGTCGCTGTTCAACTCGGACCCCAGCATGTAGCCAGCGTCGAAATTGGCCTCCTCCCACACGATGCCCGAGTCAGTCGAGGTTGCCATGGGAGTGTTGGTGACGTGGAGCCACCCATCCATGACCGTTGAGTTCCCGGGTAGCCTGAAGCCCGTGACAACCGTAGCGTCCCCATCGCTACTGACCACTGTGGGGCCAGACCAAGAGGATACGCCAGCGCTGGTGAGGGGAGCTAGTATCATCAGGAGGGTTAGTGCTCCGGCAAGTCTGCTACGGCTAGTGGACATGCACTCACTGATACTTGGATAAGTTATCAATGAATCTGTTCGACGTCAATGATTCAAGGAAGGCGAGGGAGCCACTGGGGGGAATCGAACCCCCGACCTTCGCCTTACCAAGGCGACGCTATACCTCTAAGCCACAGTGGCAGCGCAGCGCCGTCCGGCGTGGTCGGTATAATCGTGGCGGGCGTACGCCGCCCATTTCTCATGCCGCGAACGTCATGGTGAAAACTGGAGACGGTTGGGGCACACTGAGCCGAGGTCGCATAGCCCGGTATTGCGCGGGCCTGGAAAGCCCGTGGGATCTTTCCCGCGCGAGTTCAAATCTCGCCCTCGGCGCCATCATTATCTCAGAGTAACGACGTATGGTGAATCCCGTCAGCGCGGAACTTATTCGGGGAACTTGTCCCTCAGGCGGCATGCAGGACGAGGTAGGCGGGCAGTCGGGTGTTCCGACACCATCCCACGAGATGCCTAGGCTGAGTGATTTCCCACGCAACCAAACCTTCTCAAATGTCAATGACAGACTAAGTGCTCTAGACGAACTGGTTACCGAATGCGCTTACCACGCCAATCTCACACGCAGGTACTGGGGCCCCGACGAGGTCGTGATTCTTGTCATCGCAATCTTCGGCTATTTACTAGGTGCATGGGATCTCGGAATAGGAGAACTCTCTAGTGGGGGCGACTACAACAGATGGGGCATCTTCGGCCAAGACAGCGGCTTCCTGCACATGGGAGACATGGCCCTCATCCTCTCCCTACTCTCAATTGTCTGCTGGATAGCAATGATCGTGATGTTGTGGTTGAGGTACCCGATAATGAGGGAGAACATGGTGTACCTGCTTATTGGGGTGGCGTTCGTGCAAGTGGGCTATCTCAAGGCGCACGCCGAGTCCCCTGCCTTCCCATATGGCGCCGGAACAATACAGTGGGCATGGGTCGCCACCGTAAATCTCGTCTTGCTTTTTCTAGCAGTCTTTGTCGTCCACCGGGCTGTCTTAGAGACCCGCGACATACATGTCCAAGAGCGGCACTCGCACCCCGATCACAGAGTCTTCGAAAGGGCTTGGTATGATCATAGCCTCAAGGCCTGGAGTGCTGGTTTGGTTGTTTGGATGGTTCTGTTGAACATCAGCTCTTGGTCCGGATCGCATGCAATCGCACCCAACCCCGGTAATCTAGATCTCAGTTACCTACTAGTTGGTACCTACGCCCTTACAGGCATACTTTCTATGGTCGTTTTCCTGAACATCCTCTGGTTCCCCCAATTCATGCTTGGCGGTGCTGAGGACAGGATCCAGACGTTCAGGGCCAGGGAGGTGGCTGGTGAGAGCGTGACGCAAATAAGCGATGAGCAGGGCAAGTGCCCGGTTTGCAACCAGGAGACGGCTGCCAAACGGTCGGCCAAGAGGGAGATTCTAGTCCCATGTGCAAGCGAGGAATGTTTCGGCAAAGGTCAGCCAGGAGCCAACTGTGACAAATGCGAAACGATAATTCCGACTAGGGTCGTCTGTCCGAACTGTGGTTCCAGCACGCCTGTAGGGAGTCACTTTGGCAGGGTAGAGGCGTGGTGAGCAGCTCGACCCTAGATGCTTTTTCCGAGGATATTCAAGGAGGGGTGCTCTGAGTAAGGATGAGATGAGCGAACAGTCCGACATCTCTGATGCCGATGAAGCGCGAGACGCTTCCGAGTGGGACCAGCCTCATCCGCAAATGGACGACGCGATAGGAACGGTAGTTGTTGTCAGCGTTGCTCTGATTCTGCTGCTCGCATCAGCCATCGGTATCCTATTCCTCTGGGCAGGTCAAGATGGAGCGACGATAGGGGGACCCCCCGCAGCGTTACTAGCCTGGGAAAACGAGTACCGTGAGCTGACGGGGATGAACGACATAGGTAGTCTCGATGGCAGTGGGGTGGTCATGTGCGTCGTCGACTCTGGAATAGACCTTGGTCACCCGGATTTAGATCACATCGTGCTGCTCGGCTGGAAGGACGCCATCAACCAAGCATCCGAACCATATGATGACGAAGGTCACGGCACGGCTATGGCAGGCATAATCGTGGCCGACGGGAGTTTCGAAGGTGGCGCGAGGGGGGTTGAGTTGCTCGTTGCTAAGGCTATTGACGAAGAGGGTGTTGGGAGCGATCAATACGTCTCTGATTCGGTCGACTGGTGCGTCGAGGAGGGTGCTGATATAATCTCACTTAGCCTTGGGGGGGACCAGGGAATCGGTTCTGGGTTCTTCACTACCGATTCCTTAGAGCAGTCCGTGGAGGGCGCGCTCGACAGCGGCGTCTTCGTGATTGCAGCAGCCGGGAACGATGGTGAGGATGACGATGGAGACGTCGAGTCGCCCGGATCCGTGGAGGACGTCATCTGCGTTGGTGGAATCATCAGGAATGGTGGGATTTGGTCAGGGAGTTCCAAGGGAGACAACAATGGCAGGCTCTGGCCGAATCCGATTTTACCTAGGGATAATCCCGACATGAAGCCGGAGGTCGTTGCCCCGGGACATGAGGTTCCAGTCCTAATGGCTACGGGGGTTGGCAACGAGGCTTGGTGGGGATGGTCCAGCGGAACGTCTGCTGCGACGGCGTGGATGAGCGGGGCCCTAGCTCTGATGCTGGAGTACGATCCCGACCTGCAGAGAGAGAACTCTCAGGGTAGGGCCGCCATTCAGAACGTCAAGGCGATGATAATGGAAAACTCACAAATGAAGGAGGGGCAATCAGAGCACGACGACCACTATGGCTATGGTCACTTGAGAGTCGACCTCATCATTGACTCAATGGGAGAACAGGAGATAGAGGTTAGTGGTGACCATTCGCAAGCGAGAGCGGAGCGGACGGGTACTATATCGATTCAGTCTGAGTCGGTCCTCAGTAGGGCAACGAGAATGCCTCCGGTGAGTTCGGAGAAGCCTAGGGCATGATTATTGTTGACATCCTTGATTAACTCAATCCAACTGTTGAACGAACTGACCTTGGACTGTGCTGGAGTGGGTTCATCGCCCTCCTGAGGCGTGCCGACATCACCCGTGGGAACTTCTGGCTCCTGGACCAGTACTACGCCACCAGGTGCAATAATCTCGAAGGCGGAAGCAGCTGCGGCTGCCCGCTCTTCTTCTGGGAGATCGATTACCACGAGGTCGGATGGCATGGGAAGAATTGTCTGTTGGGGTGCTTCGGCCAGAGTCGCGTTTGCCGCCTTCCACGAGGCAGTCTCAGCACTTACCTCTGGCCATGGCAATGCGATGACCTGTGCCCACGAGGATGCATCGTACCGTCTGATCAAACGATCGATGATAACTCCGAATCGCGTGCCCGGCTCAACGATCCTGAAGGTGTCAGGCTTGTGGCTAGTCACCAATCCCAATCCGTCTGGACGGCCGCACCACAAATCGAACATCCAAGCTGCTAAGTGCCCTATTCCACCCCCAACTAGGGTCACGTTCCTCGAAGGTAGCCTTGAGCACGCATCCCTTATTCTCGCTCTCATCGACCTTGGCAACGGCATGAGGTCCATGTGCAACATCTGCTCCCCGATGCTTGCAGCTATCGCAGGCTCGTCCTGCCCCCTCTCGATATCCTCCGACAGGAGTCTCTGTAGCATCTCACGCTCGGACATCTGAGGCAGTCCAATTCCTCCATTCTCCCCGAGCACGAACGCCTCTCATACTCACCGCTCTTCAACCATCGCTTCTAGGATGGATTCAAGTCAGGCATGTATCCCGGCCGAGACGTGCAGGACAAGGATTCCGTAGTCGAGGCGATTGTGATGTGTCCCGAGTGCTCGGAACAGTTGGAACACGAGGTCATGAGGAGAAACCCGAAGGGAAGAGGGGAGGATGCCTTAGTCAGATGTCTGGACTGTGGACACGTCCACACCTTGCAGATGAGGCCCCCCCGTGCTGTTCACGTCAAAACCACGCTATCGGATGGAAATGAAAGCGTGTTGGCGGCCATCGAAGTCGATGAGGACGAGGAGATCGCCGTGGGGGAAGTGTTCGAGCACAATGGGATGCATTGGTGCGTCACTAGGATAGATGACTCGCATTCGAAATCAGTGACGAGCCTTGGAACCGTGGGAATTAATGCTATGTGGGCGATAAGGAGGGACAAGGCCGTTGTTAAGATAACGATGAACAACAGGGAAACCAGCGAATCAGCCAGAATAGAGTGCGAACCAGACAGGGTCTTCTCGTGTGGCTCGATTATGGCTGTTGATGGGAAAAATTGGCGAATTAGGGGGCTGCACACTGGAAAGGGACGAACCCTAACCGGGAGTAGGACAGCTGGCGAGGTACGCCGAATCTACTTGCAGCCTCCGGAGTAGTGGCTATCTTCGGTTTGTCCATGGCATCAGCAACGCCTTGGTGATGTGCATTGCAACTTCGGGATTCTCCCTAAGCCTGCGCATACTGTACTCGTACCACTTAGTTCCATATGGAACGTAGATTCTTGTCCTGTGGCCCTGATCGGAAAGCTTTCGCCTGACGTCGCCCCTGACTCCCAGAAGGAACTGGAACTCGTAGCCCGGCCCCTTGTCTCGATTACGGACCACATCGCTACTGTGCCTCGGATCGGCCTTACTTGGCCCCATGCCTCTCGATTCAAGTGATTCTAGGGAGTGCTTGATCACCGGCGTGTCGTGGGATGCTATGGCAGTGTAAGCACCCGAATCCAGCATCAGGTCGATAGCATGATTGGTTGCATCGACAATCTCCCGGTATCCGGTGTGGGAGATATCCGCCGAATCTAAGTAGGCACCCTTGCAGATTCGAAAGTCTGTGGAGGGGCCTGTGACTCTGGAAATATCGGAGATGTCTAAGGGTGTCCTGAGAAGTCGCCCCTGCAGAACTACTCCTACGTTGGTCAGACCCTTGGAGTGCATGGCGAGAGCAACGTCAATTGTGGACTGGGTGACCCTGCTGTCTTCCATGTCGAGGCGGACGAAGATTTCGTGTTCGGAGGCCTTGCGTATGAGGCTCTCGATGTTGTCAAGTGCCGCCTTGAGGTCAATCAGTAGACCGAAAGCCGTGGGTTTAATTGAGATGTTGGCATCTATTTCGTGCTCGACGATGGCATCCAAGACGGCTTCGTACTCACGAATGAAGAATCTCGTCTCGTCGAGTGAACTAATCTCCTCTCCTAATACATCGACAGTGAAGCATGCTCCCTGTGAGCCAATCCTCCTCATCACACCTAGGGCTTGATTGAGGGTTTCACCGGCCATGTAACGGTTTGCGACCCAGCGGACGACGAACTTGGGTGCGAGTGGGAGGAGCCTGACGATTGAGCTGCCTACGAGTCCCATCCGAACACTGACAGAGTGGGGAGAGACTTGACAATTGCGGGGTTCAGGGAATCTGCTTCCCTCGACGAATGGGGACATCAAGAGTGAAGAGTAGGGACGCGAGTGATTGTCGCTGCCAGCCCTTGAACGACTTACGATCCAGATGCGCGAACACGCTTCCACCGGGGAAAGCAAACCTTGTGGCCTCAATTGCAACGGTGACAGCGTGTTTCCACAATCCTCCGGGAAGTTCCTCTTCAACTGTCGGCTCGTCGAAAGCGAGCGCGTAATTCGCTAGGAGGTGGCCGACCCACACGTCTGTCTGAGAGATGACGGCCCGATGCCTAGGGGCGTAGTGACCGCCTCCGAGTCCAATCATGACGTCTCCATGGCCTTGCCAAGTTCCCACTTGATTGCCCCCTGAAAGACCAAGGCATGCTGAAAGCGCGTCTGCCCAAACTCTCGCGGCTCGCTCGTCCCCCCACTGATCAGAAGTTGAGCCGATCTCGATGTAGAGTGTTGGCTTAGTGAGCGTAGGTCCATGGTGCGTTGTCTCCAAAGTCAAATCGTACTCGTCATCCAGCCCCCTATCAACGGCTAAGGCGGACATGGTTCTGAATAGTGCCCCGAATCGTGGGGACGGGGGTACGATTCGTCCCTTAATCCCCCCGGCTTGACCCGGTTCTCCGTGTGGAGCCTCGCCGGGGACGCCGATGGCGTGGAGGGTGAGGGCTGGGATCTTGCTAGCCGAGACGTGCCTTGAGAGAACTAGTACCTCATCCACTTTAGAGCCAGTAGCCGATTCGTGGGCGGCATCGATGTAATCAGCGTGAATGTGGAGCTCGTTGATGAGGAGAAGATCGACAGTTCGGCCATCATGCCTGTAAACGGTACCATGTGACAATTGCTCGGGATCCCCCCAGCTCCCTAGTGCCCTCACTGATGCGAAAAGGCTCATTGAAGCGACATCCTCTCGAGATGCCAACAACAACGTGACCATGGACTGTGACGGCGATGCATCCTTCAATGTTCTCTAGCACACTTTCAAGACCCTCGCGACGGTCTCGTTGCATGGACCAGAGGGGGCTCGGCTTCCCACCTTGCAGAATCGACAGGGGGGAGGAAATGCACGTGGCCATCGGTACTCAGGGCGAGATGGCCAAACTGGGGCCCACGGGCGAACCGCTAGATACCTTCACGAGACCTTTTCCAGCCCCTATTCTCGATGGCGTAACCCTAGCAGACAGGTGGGTCGGCTTCTGGGTCGAGAGGGAGTTCGGAGAGGCGAGGATGGCTGCACTGCCACTCCAAGGCGATTGGATTGACGGCCCGGGCAGGGATGATCTCAGGCTTTCTTCCCTCGCAGATAGTGACATTCAACCGGCAGGGGCGATTTGGCACAGGATTCTGGACGCGGAACCAATGGCCATTGGCAGCGTGGAGGGGAACATCGTCTTCTCGACCTTAGGGGGGGGAATCTACATGATCGACTCGGAGGCAAAGGAGATTTGGCGGACTCAACATCCAGTGTGGCCCGAAATATTGGACATTGGGGTGCAAGACCTGCTTGTTTCCATCGTTGAGTGCCCAGAGGGAATAGCGGTGTGGTCCCAGGCGGGCGGGGTAGCCGTTCTGGACCCGAGTGACGGATCATTGCTGAGCTTTTGGGTGCTCGAGTTGGGTGACAAGGTCTCGAATGCAATCTATGCGGAGGGCGGAGGTTGGCTGTTAATGTTGCACGGAGGCACAATCGGACTCCTCGAAGATATTGGCAAAAGACCGGAAGTACTCGAAACGGGCGGTCCGGTTCTCGATGCCCAATATGAGGGGGAAGAGTGGAGGTGGACTGGATGGAGGCATGACGGGAGACTCTCCGAGGGTCGCGTCTTCACCACATACAGGGAGGGGATTGGGATTGCTATACTCGAGGGAAGGGTGATGACGAACGATGGAGAGTGGAGCGATTACTCTGCTTAGTCGGTTTGTGTTTTGACGGCGTGGCCGCACTTCCCGCAAACCTTCCGATCGCTGTGGATTCCTAGGAAAACACCTGGACCGCAAGTAGGGCAAGTCTCACCCTTACGAACCAGTTCGCCATCCTCCACTGCGTACTTCGAGTGCTTACCGTTTGGATTTGGGCCATCCCCCATCACTCACCACCCCCTTCTCCATCTATTTCCGGGGCCTCTTCAGGAGCCGCGGCAGGGGGCTCGGGTGACTCTGCGGCAACCTTTGGCTCGGAGTTGGTGGCAGACTTGTGGCGCTCGATCACATAACTCTGCTCTATGGAAGCGGATTCCTCAGAGCCATACACAAGGGCGATGCCGGAGGTACGAGCCATACCGAATCTAGTATTGACATTCTTGACGAAAACTAGATTCTTCTTAGAACCGGGTTCGGCCTTGGTAGCCGCCTCCACCATCTGGGTGAGTGACGGCGTGGGAGAGTTGGGGTGATCCCAACGGAATCGCAACTCGACACGATCGAGCATCGGATTCTCTCTCCTTTCGATGACTTCCATTCAACCACCTCATCTGATGTTGACCTTCAGCGCGTAGCTTCCGGGGTGAGCGATGTTCAGCCGCTTCGCGACCTCTGATCTCACAGGGTGCAATATCACGACGAGTCCCTGCCAGTCCGTAGTCACTGGAGAGTTCGGGCAGTGAGCGCACTGAGGGGGTTCGGACTTCTTGTCAGGATCGGGGAGAATCCTGTTGCACTCGCCGCAAGCGAAAGGCTGCCTCACCAATTCAATCGGTCTCCTCAATCCACTCGAAGGAGCCTAGGCCATCCATCTTGCAGTTCAGGCCAATCTTGCTGGAACGTGGGTCATTGTGATTGATTGACTTGGATACTATCCTAGAGCGAACGAACGAGCCCTCTTCGAGAGCCCTCCCACTTTGCGAACCCTCAATCCTCTTGATACCGAGGTTGACCTGTATAGGTTCATCTAAAATCTGTGACTTGTGAAGCAAAGCCTCCATGGGGCCAATCCGCACGAAGGCACCATACTCAGAGACCTCAGAGACCGCACCGTCAACGACCTCGTTACTTTCCATGGTGAAAACCAGGGCTTTGAAGCGGACGTTCTGGTAGATGGCGCCGTCGCCGTGGATGATTTTTCCTCTGCCAACGGCCTCGTGATCGAAGGTCAGTAGAGTGAAGTTCTCAGTCTCATCGAAGCGGCACTCGAAGGCGTCATGAGCAAGTTCATCGATGTGATCTACCAGCCTGCGGCCCCTCCTGATGTACTCTGCAGGGATGCGGATGGTCTCCTCTCTTATCTCAAGGGTGTACATTCCAATTCCTTCCGTCGCGGACCTTCCCGAAGCCGGACGGAGGTGGGAGTCGTCTCCCGTCCCTCATCGGCCATGCCTCTGGAGGAGAGGTCCGTGCGACCCGGCGACCGGCCCACCCTGTATAAGAACAACGGACCGGAAACGGTCCCGGCGATCTCCGTACTCTGTCAGACCGTAGGTCTGAATGGACGTTTGGTGCGAATGTTCAAGTGGACTCGGGATTGCATCTCTCATTCTGATGGTAGCGGCTGCTTCGCTCGGAGGCGCTCACGACAAGCAGGTGTGTATCATCATTGTCACGCTCCTACTAGTTATGTCACTGGGGCCGATGCTGCCACAAATTGATTACGAATTGTCCCCGAGCGATGCCGAACCTCAGTCCATGCACACGAATGGTGGAACAGGAGAGGTGTGGATTGACGGGGGGCAGCCTTGGCCGCAGTTCGGGAGAACTGGTTCCAAAGTTGCTGACGCTCCCACGCATGACCCAAATGGGGGTGCTGGCTTCGATTCACCATCTAATGCCTCCAGCCTGATGTCTATTGTCGACCCAACCGTCAACTGGGTATACGAGTCTTACTCTATTGGCACCGACTCCCTTGGTACCCCGATAGCAGACCTGGGAGAATCAATTACTGTAGAAGAAGGGGCTCTTGAGCGATGCGGCAAGAACTCCCTGTTCTCCATCCTCGTTCAGACTGCAGATATCTCAGGGTCGCAGCACAGCATGTTGAGGATCATCGAGGGCGAGGACGCAGATCTGGCCTGGCAAGCCGACCTCGGTTCGACAGAGCTCGTCAAGGCCGCGCCGGTGATCGTTGATGTGGACGACGACGGTAAGCCCGAAATCCTCGTGGTCTACGATGCGGCTGGCACCCTTTTCATCGATGCGTGGTCGCCTCGCCTGTCCTGTTCGGTCACAGGGTGGTCTTCAGGTGGCCACTCGGGAGAGTTGCTCTGGACGTGGAGCGACGAGGGACTGATGATTAGCAGCAACGAGGGACCTTACACCAACAGTCTGCTCGGGGGGCATAAGCCAACGACCCAACCACTACTCGCTGATTTGGACTTAGACGGGGATGCCGAACTTGTCATCGCCGCCATCGACGAAGTGTCGGAGAATCCCGTCGTTTTGGCCTTCCCCCTTCAGGCGAACGGCACCCCCAGCACCCTGTGGGAGGTGACTTTGGACAAGGGCAGCCACCCCTCAGACCCTGCGTTCGCACAGGTCGATGACTCCACGGGATACGTGCTCCTCACCACTATCGAAGCGAACAACGGGGGCATGTGGGTATGGAAGATAGACTCCGCGTCAGGCGACTCCAGTTGGGACGGTGGACTCTCACTAGACAACCTAGACGGAGACACAAACTCACCCCATGTCAGGCTACCCGGCCCAGTGATTGCGAATCTCGATTCTGACTCGGGTCCAGAAATGATTGTCACCATACCCACGGACGCTGATGGCTCGAACACCGTGGATGGCGCTGAGTTCAGGGGAATTGAGATTGACAATGGTGACGAGCTCTGGAGCTTCGAAGCATCCAACGGTTTTGCAGATGCGCCGCCTACGGCCATAGACACGGATGGCGATGGCGATCATGACAGGGTGTGTTGGGTCACCTGGTGGCAGAGCACGACTGGGGCACGGCATGGTCAGACCGGCTGCCATGACGTCGAGGGTGGTACGCCCGATGAGGCATGGAACAGAGATCTGGAGCAGAGTAGCGGCACGCCGAACGACGAGATAGCCGTCGCAGCTGCCTCATGGATGAACATCGACGGCGAGGGTGAGCCCGAACTCCTCGTAGTCTTCGGACGCTCGCTCTGGGCCTTCGACGGGACCTCAGGTACGTCTTCAGGAGTCAACGCGGCTTGGTCGGACGAGCTGGAACTAGATCACAGGACATGGTCGTCGCCATCACTGGCTGACATAGATGGTGATGCGACGCTCGACCTAGTTGTCGGAAGCATGGCTATCTCGGTAGCCAGACCGGACGTGAGACCGCTGACGGACGGGAGAGGTATCGAGTTCAACCCTAGTGCCCCTGATCCTAACGAGGAGGTCACTATCACAGCATTCCTAGAAAATGCTGGGACGGCTGACACGGATGGTGTCACGGACGCAGTTCTCTACGCTGACGGCATGGAGATTGCCAGGCAAGGCATCTCCAACCTCGAACCGGTCGACCCGAGTGGCTCGGGATCGTTCGTGTCGTTCAACGTGGAGTGGAGCGGTGAGCTCGGAGACCATTTCTTCGAATTGGTCCTCGACCCATACAAGAACCTGACACAGACCAGATTCGACAACGACATGCAGGCCAAGGCGCTCTCGATTGTCCCCCCTTACAACGCCTCCTTTGAAATGCCGACCGATCCGTTGAGAGTTGACCCGGGGAGCAGTGGGGTCGCCTCAGTGAACATCAGGTCAACCGGGAGACTGTCGGGCGTCTGGAGCCTCGCAGTGGACGACTCCAACCTCCCTGCTGACTGGAGTTGGATTGATGAGACCCCTGGTGGCATCAGCGGCGTCGAAATCGACGCTGGCGGAGTTTGGTCCCCAATGCTCAGAATCAACGCACCCGAAAGCACCCTAGGATCAGACTCAGGCCACCTCAATCTTGCAATTTCGCTCGACGATGATTCCAGTGTCAGCGTAACGTCAACCCTGCCTGTGGAAGCTAACAGGACGAGGGGGTTATCCATCAGAGGTCCGGACGGCACTTCTGCCAGCACTGGATACGGGCTGATCGGTGATGATGCTCGGGCTTGGCTGATTGTCGAGAATGTGGGCAACGCAGCCGAGACCCAGATTATCATTTCTTGGGACAGTACCGACTGGGGCTCCGATTTGAGGATGTACGACTCTGATGATAGCGAAGTCAGCGCACTAACTCTGGGTCCGGATGAGCAGAGAGAGATGACTGCGAGGCTCCCCGTCCCCTCCGAAGCCGACCACGGCGATAACGTGAGCACCCCCCTGACTATGTGCGTGGGAGCGGGTGAAGAGCAGGAGTGCAGTGAGGTATCTTTGATATTCGTCGCTACAGGAGCCGTTGTCAATCCCTCACATCAGAGGTCGGCCCCCGCTGACGGACTCGTTTGGAACGTCACTGCCGACCTACCCACAGAATCTGGCAACCTGACTTGGTCTCTTTCCGAAGCTGGAATGGGAATCATCGGCTGGTCTTGGGAAGGCGTCGGGCAACTGTCCATTGCTGGAGATGCCGTCACCCTCTCAGGGAATCCCGGAACTAGGGTTTCGGGCTCGATATCACTGGACTTGCCTGCGAATGTCCCCCCCGCCTTCCACACATTCAAAGACATAGCCTCTTCGGGCGCCGCATTCCCATTGAGACTCTCGCTCGAGGTCATGCAAATCCACCGAGCCGGCCTTTTGGTTACCTCGCCGATTACGCGGCCGTTCGTCGTCGGCGTCGATGAGCCTGCCTTGGCGATACTCAGACTGGAGAATCTTGGAAATGGCCAGGATTCGTACGCCCTCTCATATTCCATCCTGCTTGACAGTAACATCACCTCCGATCCTGGAGTGGAGGTTTCATTCTCCAGCAATCCGACATCCCTAGGTGCCGGCAGTCTCCAGACCGTACCCCTCAGCATCACTTTCCCCGGCGCCACCCCGGCCAGAGTTCCTATCGGCGTTAGGTTCACGATGACCTCTACGGGAAATGAAAGCGTCACTGATTCCGAGGTAGTGGAGTTTGAGGTCAGGCAAGACCATCGCTGGGACATCATTGCCACGATTGATGAGAAACCCACGGACGAAGTGACTTTCATGGTGCCACCGGGACAGGCCATCACGATTCCAATCAATGCGACAAACACCGGCAACATGGTGGACGACCTTGACCTTGATGTCCAAATAGAGATTTTCAGGTCGCCCGGTGACGACTCACAGGGGTGGCTCGCCTCTGGTGGTTCCGTGGTTGACGTGGGCGTCAACCAGTCGGCTGATCTGAATGTCACAGCTTCTGTATCCGCCGACGCATGGAATGGGTCTGTCATGTCGGTTACGGTGACGGCGAGCGCGCGCGACGAGGTAGTCATGGAATTCTCCTTCTCATTGGAAGCTACTCACGTCCCCAGATGGGGTGTGGTCGCCAACAACGCTGACCTCGAGATCGATCCGGAGGGATCTCAAATCGAGTTGACTCTGGTGCAAATGGGCAACTCACCGAGCCAACCCTTCGCTTCTGTGTACGTGACAGGAGAGAACGGATGGGATATCGAGGCGCTAGGAGATCTACCGACCATATCGCCTGGGGGGACAAGCCCCCTGCCACTGACCATCACACCACCTGATTCAGCCATGCACGGCAGGTCAGTTGAGCTCCACGTCAGGGTCAGAGAGGGGGATGCCCGCGGCCTCGCCGAAATCACGCTTCCCCTGAGAGTAGCCATCACCCACGACTTCACCATGGATGGAGATGGACCCTGGGTCATCTCAGATCTTGGAGGGCACCCAGGAGTGACGGTGCAGAACCTCGGAAACGCGCCTACAACGATCTCGCTGCAAGTGCTGAGCCTGCCTGACAATTGGGCCGTTGCAGGCGGCACTGAGGTAGTTCTCGGTGTCGGAGAAGTCAGGGGCATTCCAATCGAAGTCATCCCTTCGGAAGACTGGGGGGGCGATGTGAAGACGATTAGGGTCCTCGCTCAGGATCCAGCAGGCAACCAACAGGAGAAGATACTCAACACCTTGCAAGCGTCCCACTCATGGGCGAGTTCTCCATTCATAACCGCCCTCGAAGGGGACGAGGCTATCATCGAGATTCACGGAACGGGCTCAGCGTCCTCAGTGGTGGACTCACGTGCTGGATCCCTCAAATGGAGTCATAGTCAGATGGGATGGCTGCTTCCCGTCGAATCAAGTGGTCAGGGCGAGATTACCGTCGACCAAGTCACGACCCTGCCTTACGTGTTGGATGCCTTTGAGACAAATGAGAGGCCCGTGCTTTGCTCAATTGATGGGAACATGCCCAACGTCGTCCCCACATGCTCAATTGGAAACGGTAGCGAGCAATTCGGTTTCGCGGTACTCTTGATTGACGACGAGGGATCGGTGTTGAACTCGTTCTCGGGCTCCCTCGGGGCGAACGACTCAATGGGGTCGATCAATCTGAGTGCGGAAGACTGGCAGCCAGTTCCCGGAAAGAGAACCCTGACCATCAGGCTGCTTGATGTCAAGGGCAGGGAAGTGAGCAGCGCCCACAAGACCTTCGACATCAGGAGGAGCGATTGGAACGTAGGCTTGGTAGGCTTGGAGTTGGAGGGGCAGGGCACCAATCAGAAAATCAAGGTCCTCACCAAGCGTGTGAACGAGAACCTACTGACCGGCGCTGACTGCACCATTTCCCTCAGTGCTGGCGGCCAATACTCAGAACACGTGATTGACATGTCACAAGTATACGTCCCCACTCCCAGCATAGACAGACCGGACGTGACCGATGGAACCGAGGCTGTCGTAAGGATCACCTGCGCGTTCCCATGGGACATTGACTCGGACCCCGGGGATGACGAGGCTAGGATAGTGCTCAGTGGCGCATCCGTCATCGATCAGGGTTTCGACGACATGGAGACCGGGGCCCTAGCTGCCCTCCTAATGATTGGAGTCTACGCCGGACTCGCTTGGATGGTCAGCAACTACAGAGAACGCGAGAGGCTCATGGCCATCGCTCGGGCCGCGATGGAAGAGAAGGTGGCTCAGACGCACGATGAGCTCCCGGACACGTTGGAGGGCACCAGCGAAGGAGGTACTGAGGAAGAAGCCGGGGGCAAACCCCCTGATTCCGAAGAGGACGTAGGACTGAATCAGGACTCGGGGGAAGAGGAAATCGACGAGTTTGAGATGAGGCTGAGAAGGATTCTCAACAGGGAATGATTGGGGGAGCGTCCTTGGGCAAGTACGTTCCACCGCCTCCCTTCTATACTTTCGACCCCCTGATGGGTGACCCACTAAATCTCATTCCAGCGATAAAATCCTCAATGAGCGGGGATCATAAGGATTTGATTGGCTTAGTAGGAAGTATTCCGGGGCTTCCCGCTCTAATTGGGGGAGTTGAGTCCCCCGTGGACCCGGCCACCATGCTCATGCTGTCCCTGATGAATTGGCAGGAGGGGGGACGGGCACCGAAGCCGCTCGATTCGGGGCATTCGCGGGAGCGACTTGGGAGGTTCCCCAGCGAGGACGGGAATGCGATAGAGTACCTATTCGCACACACGAAGGAGGGGGATGGTTCACGCGGTTTGCATCGGCTGCTGGAGAAACTGGGCCGGGGACTGTGTGAGTCGTCCCTAGGTGAATCAGGATTCAGCAACGGGGCAGGAGGGATAGAGCTACTCGGGTGGATTAGTCTCGGCGAGGTCCTCGAACTCAAGAAGGAGGTCGGGCGCGGCGCTTGGTCAGTGGCTTCCGAAGAGCCGCACGATGGAGGAGTCCAAGACGCCTTCAGGCACTTGCTTGTGATTCTGAGGTCAGCCGAGAGGAGAGGGTGTGGATTGCTGATGCGTCGGCACTCCTAAGCCCCAAGCCTCCTGCTCCACAACTCATTGTACAGAGGTATTGCCTCTTTGAGTACGCTGTCGTGCTCTGGGCTAAACTGGCCTTCCCGGGGTGTGTAAGGGGAGAACCCAGCGGATTTCCATACCGAGTCATACCAATGCCTCGCCCAGATTCCATCGCAATCCCTCGGTCCGGGCTCCCATGAGGTCATCTCGTCCATGTACTCAATTTCGAGGCGTTCGCATAGCACTGACAGCATTCCTACGGGATCCTCCAGAACATCACGCGCATCTATGATGGGTGGCTCTTTCCCGGTAGTCTCAACCACATGACTCAGAATCCGCACTTGCTGAGGTAGCCCCATGGACCACAGGTTGACGACGTCAGTAATGTTCGAGAGCGATAGCAGCACCTCCCTAGGATCGCGAATGAGGAAACAATTCGTCAGGCCGTCCAGCCAATCGAGGTTCGCGTCCTCCGCTACGTGATGGGACATGTGCTTTTGGTACCAAACCGGCAAGTCATCAGGGATGGGGCCAGTCAGGTGGCTGATTATGGATTCCAGATTGGTCTCGTGATTATCGACGACCTCGTCAGCATCGGGGTGAGCTGTCTTGGTGGAGAGAAGATAATTCGCATATAGCGGCTCGTCTGTGGCAAAGCAGTCTGGCCTGTTGTCAAATGAGTACATCATCGCCGTGGATATGTTTCGAGGCCCAGACCACATTGCGACCCTCGTTCTCTCAGCCATCGCATTCCTCCTCGACTAGATCGATGTACAAACCCTGCAGGCGCTCGCACAAAGGCCCCCTCCTGCCACCACTCATAGGTCCACCATCGAATGACACCACAGGGGTCAGACCGGCGAAGGTCCCCGTGACGAATGCTTCGTCCGCAGAACGGACGTCTGCGATACCGAAGTTGCACTCAAAGGAGGGGATTTCGTTGGCCCGGCATAGTCCGAGGACCTTCCTGCGGGTTATCCCATCCAAGCAGAACTCCCCGGTCGAGGTCCACACCTCGCCGTCCTTGACCAAGAAAAAGTGAGTCGAGTTGCAGGTCGAGACGAATCCGTGTGGGTCTAGCATTAAGCCCTCGTCTCCGCCCTTCGAGGCTGCATCTATGCATGCGGCGATGCAATTGTGCTTAGACAGGCTATTAATCCGAGGATCTTGGACCTCCGGACCGCCCCTCCTGATATCGACGGTCACGAGGCTGATTCCGTCTACGGCACGTAGCGGGTTGGACTTCTTGTATTCGGGGATAATCACCATAGTAGGGGGGCTAGATATTGCCCAAGGTGCTTGGTATGGGGTTGGCTTCAATCCCCTCGAGAGGATTAGTCGCAAATGGACCTCGTCATGCATGCCATTGGCCTGCACGACTCTCAGGATCTCATCAGCTATCTCCTCCTTGGACCTGCCCGGATCCATGGAGAGTACGTCTGCGCCGTGGAACAACCTGTTCAAGTGTTCGTCCAGGAACGCCAACGTTCCGTTATGGAGCCTGAAGGACTCCCAGACCCCGTCGCCGAGCAGGAAGCCCGAGTCGAATACTGAGACCTTGGCATCGCCTCTGGGAAACAGTTCGCCGTTAATCGATATGAGGACGTCGTCGTTCCTCGGGTCGTCCTCGTACTCGTGCGTGCCCATTACAGTCCCTCAGAGTGCCTCTCCAGTCAGGCGCTCGAACATGGAGGCGTAGAGCTCGGCAGTGCTCGATATGATCTCCATGGGAAGGGCGGGGATTGGGGGTTCGGGGGCCCCGGACTGCCTGGCCTCGTAGAGATCTGCGTGGTGGCCGATCTCGATGTAGTGCTGTCTCACCGACTCCTTCGAGAGTTGGACGATCTCGCCGTTGGCGTAGGACTCGGCATCCCACCACCGGTCCTCGTCGAGGGTTCCGAAGGAGTCAATCAGTATCGGGACCCTGCCCGGGCCCAATGCGAACTCCTTCTTCCCGTCTACGTGAATGAGGCCCCGTTTGGAGGTCTCTCGCTCAATCACTCCATCCACCTCCAGCACAATGCCGAGAATAGCATCAAGCTCCTCGGACTCCAAGTTGGAGATCTCTAGCGCCTCTGCTCGATCGAGGTTGCGATCGAACACCTCGAACTTGGTGGAAACCTCGAGGAAGGGTTCCGGTAGCTTGACACCTGCGGAGAGTTCTGTTCCTGCCTCAAATCCTAATTCCTCGGCGGACACCTCTCCACGTTGGTAGCGTCGCCACGCCGTGCCAGCCAGATAGTGCCTGCAAATCACCTCGAGGGGGACGAAGAAGTTCTGCGCGTCCTTCGGAATGACGCCGGGCTCCTTGATGACATCGAACCTCCTAGCCAGAATCCTATCTGGGGCGCTCATCTCGATAACATGAGTCTGGCATATTCCCTCTTGCTCGACCAGTCCGAACCAGTGGCATGACGCCCTATTGAGTGACTCGCCCTTCCTCGGAATCAGGCTGGGTATCACCTGGTCGAAGACCGAAATCTGGTCAGTGTACCTGAATTCGATGACATCGGGGTCGTCAGTGCTCCAGACCTGCTTGACCTTACCACGGTAGAGCATCTCGCCCATGCTGCGCATCGGTGAGAGTTCCATGATGAACATTCCCAATGGCGAACCAGAGATTTCGATTGCGATTGGAGGTCGTCTAGACTATATCCTCAGAGACCAACGACTAGCGGAGGGAAATGTCGGCTAGGACCCATCAGGAGCGGGATCGTGCTGTTCCCAGGCGAGTCGGGTGGGTCGTATCTCTGACTCTCCTTGCACTCATACTAGCCACAAGCAGCGCGGCTGCGCAGTCGCTCAAGAGCGGGTGGGCAGAGATAGAAAGTGGCACGGAATCGGATCTGCTGACTGCAGAGGCCCACGTGGACATGCTCTGGGCCTTCGGCACCAACGGCACGATGCTGAGCAGCGGCGATGAGGGGCTGACTTGGCAGTCCTTCGACTCGCCGACCAGCTCGGACCTAATCGCCTCGGACTCTGCCTTCGGGGCCCTCGCAGTGGCAGGGGGGGGCGGTACGGTCCTGCTGATGAAGGAAGGGGGCGGGGCCTGGGAAGACGTCTCTATCCCAGTGCAGATGGACGTCTCGGGCATCGCTCTGACAAGTAACGGGTCGCTAGTCGCTGTGGGTCCTGCTGGTGCAATCTGGCAGTACGATGGCAACGCCTGGCAGGACCGTTCCATCGGAGTGGAGCACGATCTTCTCAGTGTCTCCTTTCTGGATTCGGAAAACGGCCTCATCTCTGGGGACAGCGGAACGATCCTCGCATCCACGGACGGGGGAGTGGTGTGGGACTACAGGGACGCACCAGGCCAAGTAAGTTCGAAGAGCATAGTCTCTATCGACTACTTCAGCGCCATTCGCGCTTACGCCATTACTGACGAGGGGCACATCCTGAGGTCATCTAGGGAGGGCAGCGTCATAGTAGGCTTCGTCTGGAACCTAGTTGAAATCGAGTCGCACGGAAGAAGCACTTCCCTAGGGGTGGAGTTGAACTCCATGAAGGTTCTCTCGACCTACAAGATCCTCTTCACCGGGCCAAATGGGTATCTGTCTCTGAGCAAGGACGGCGGGAACATAGTCAGCAATCAGATGCTCCCAATTGCAAACGATACCAATTTCAACGGCGTGGCAATGATTGACAATTTCAAGGGGATTGCTGTTGCTGACGGGGGGTCGGTATTGTGGACCGAAAACTCCGGCGAAGAAGAGGCAGTTGGATTCCAAATAATCGACTTCGGCGACTTCGGACAGTTCGTCGACTACTCCAAGGGGATGCTGATAGACGGACTGTTGGCCACCATCAAGATCGTACTGTTCGGAATTGCGATGGGATTCACCATTGGGGTACTACTCTCGATGTTGAAGACCTCCCCGACCACTCTGAAGAACGTTGCACAGTCTAACCGGTACCAGTTGGTCATGCCATTTGCGATATTGGCCAACGTACTTTCAATCGGACGATTGTCCACGAATATCGCTTCGTTGCGTACCAAGTCCGCTGAAATTTCAGCTACGAGACCCATCAACACCCCCGCCATCAAAATGTTCGGACTGACTATGTTTTCAGTTGGCGTTTGGGCCTTTTACACCGTAATCGATGACATCGGGGCTCTCAATCTGGATGGTTGGGAACGCATCTACGTGCCCGTAGGTGACTCCGGTGCCTTTGCATGCATCCTGCTGGGGACGGCATTGGTGCTGTTGGGGCTGACATTCCTGTCCTTCAACGGCGAATTCTCCGCCAAGAGGGTGCCGCTGCCAATCATCCCTCTCGTCGTGGTGACACTCATTTTCGTTGCAGGAGGGTACCCGCTGTCAGGAGAAAATATCCTATTTCCCCTAATATTGCTGACCATGGAAGGCATGATTGTCGGTTACATAGTGATTCAGAATATTGGCAAGTTGAGACCGGTCTCCTTTTCTTTGCTTTATTTTCTGGTCCTGTTAATTTCTCTCCGAGAAAACGGGTTTGGGGTCATTCCAGGAATAGGTGACAGTGAGGAGTGGGTCCTATTCGCACTAGTGGGAACTGCGGTATTCGTCTCCACCATAACGAAGAGTCGGACAGTTTCTCTGAATCCATGGGGAGTAAGGCCGCTTAACTCAATAGCCACACTCTACACTGACTTCTTCCGCAACACCCCTCTGATTGTCCAGTTCATGTTCATTCACTTCGGCCTCCAACTGGGCAAGTTAATCCAGGAGCCCGGACTGCTAATCCTTGAGGGCCAGGACGACCCAATCTCTAGCTTCATTAGGGACGGGATACTCGCTGACAGAGCATACATCAGTGCAATATTCGCACTGGGCCTGAACTCAGGGGCATACCAGTGCGAGACCATCAGGGGGGCCATCGCTGCCATACCCTCTGGGCAGATGGAAGCAGGAAGGAGCATCGGGCTGAACTACATGCAGACGATGAAACTCGTCATCATGCCACAGGCAATCAGGATATGCATCCCGCCATTGGGCAACGAGATGGTCAACCTAGTCCTCAACTCCTCGCTGGCGATGGTCATCGGATATGCAGAGCTGACTAGACAGGGCAAGCTGATTATTGCCGTGACCTTCCAAATCTTCTGGACATGGGGCATGGTCATGATCTCCTACTTCATCGTCACATGGACTCTGGCACTAATTCTCAGACATCTGGAGAACAAGACTAGGATACCCGGGCTTGGGATCACAGGGGGTGCATGAATGCCCGAGGCAATCCTCAGCGTCAAGGACATGGAGAAGACCTACGCCGGCGGGGTCCACGCTGTCCGCGGCATCTCATTCGATGTCATGGAGGGCGAGTCGGTGGCCATCATCGGCTCCTCGGGGAGCGGCAAGTCCACCGTGCTGCGCTGCATCAACCGCCTCATAGAGCCCACGAAGGGAGTCGTTCGCCTGAAGGGCGAGCAGATCAACACCCCGGCGGCGGGAATCAATGAAGTGAGATCCAGGATCGGGATGGTGTTCCAGTCTTTCGAGCTGTTCGCACACCTCAAGGTGCTCGACAACATCACCCTGGGCCTGATACACGTTAGGAGGATGAGCAGAGAGGAGGCCAACGAAGAGGCCAAGAATGTGCTTGATAGAGTGGACATGCTCGACAGGATAGACGCTTACCCGGGCAACCTGTCAGGCGGTCAGAAGCAGAGGGTCGCCATAGCACGCGCGTTGGCGATGAAGCCGGAGGTGATGCTGTTCGACGAGCCGACTAGCGCTCTGGACCCCGAACTAATCGGCTCGGTCCTGGAGACCATCCGAGGGCTTGCAGACGAAGGGATGACGATGGTGGTGGTGACGCACGAGATAAGCTTCGCCAGAGACGTGGCGGACCGTGTAATCTACTTGGACGAGGGCGTGGTCGCTGAGGAAGGCCCGTCTTCGATAATCGACGATCCGAAGACCGAGAGGATGCGGAGGTTCCTCTCGAGCATCAACGACTGACTAGCAGCTGTTGACCAAGTTCCAAGACTCCGTGTCACCTGTCTTGTCATACTCATAATACGTAGTATCCGTGACGATTAAGGGGGCAGTCCAAGGCGCGGACTGGGAAACTTCGACTACGAATGAGTAACAGCCGTATTCTCCAGCCGACTGGAAGTCATCTGTTGGTATGTACATACGATCAAACTCTGGAGCGGAAAGTGAACCATCCAGTGGCAAATCCGACCCGAAGTCCCCCACAATAGCAGATCCAGAACCGTAATCCCCATTGGAATCATCCCACGATGCCTGGCCATTTTGAACCGTTATGATGGGATACTGGACTGCAACTTCACTGCCCTCCATCAAAGTGGCTGTTACATTGTAGTCTGCAAATGGCATTCCACCTGGCTTGTTATTCCCAACCGCCTGATATCCAATCCATGATGTTAGGATGATGCCTATTACACAATTCTCAGTATTACTGTCACAGTCAGCACCGGTTCCCATGTAGCCATCGGCCTCGTTTTGCGCATCGTCAACCGTCCTAATCAGTAGGGAGGATGCCAGCGTATGGCTATCCCCAGAACCCCCCGCGTTTACCGTAACAACATATTCTTGGCCACTAACGGCGTTTCCTGAATAGAAATCTGACACAGTCAGAGTGAGCTGCCCGTACTTACCATAACCATCCTCCCTATCTATGGTGAAGTTCGCATTATTGGACCAAACCTCGCTCCCGTCAAATGATATCGAAACATCTGCCGTGTCGATTGATGAAGACATGAAGCCCCCGGACTGCCTAATCTTCAGAGTAATCTCTGTTGAATCAGGCGAAAGGGTACTCTCGACGACCGTAATTGAGGAGGTGGACACACTACTAGCAATGAAGGGACTGGCTGCCATCAGCAGGTAAACTACTGCGAGCACCCCGACCATTTTTCTATCAATCGAAATCCAAACTACGTAGAACGAACCTCCCAGGATGGCTACTGGAATCAATCCGGTGAAGGCGTAGGCGCTCTGGATGTTCGGCAAGGCAAAAATCCAAGACAGCAATAAGCCCAGAACTCCAAGTCCAATTCCAACGAATAGCGGGTTTCTGGCCTCACTAGAGGAGATCGCCGGAGATAAGTAGGGTGGGGTGATCTCTGCTTCAATGACTTCAGAGACTTCCTGATCCGGCTGTTGCGCCATCGCCTTCTCGAGGAGCCCACCGTTACTCACCAAACCACCCAGTTACCAGCAGAACGTCACGACTGGCGGTTATCAATCCGTTGCCTGCTGGTATGCGCGAGACTGCCGGGTTCGCTATAACAAACGGGCGCCTAGGGGCTCGATATTGCCCTCGTGGTCGACCAAGGGGGCGCCATACCGGGCGCCTCTCCCCACTGCCGCACCAGCCAAGGCCGCCATCATCATCGTGCCAACCAGCTCGAATCCAGGGAGGTAGATTCCGCGGATGTAGAGAGTCATGACCTGAATCTGGTAGTTGGGGATGCCTTCCGTACGCACCGAGTACTCCGATGTCGCCTTGAACTGCAGCGAGAAGTACTTGTCAGTCCAGCCTTGGTTCTTCGGTGTCCTCATCTGGACGCGAAACTTCTCCGGAGGTGCTAGAGAGTCGATCTCCTGTGAGACCAAGGGCAGACTCAACTGGAAGCCTTCGTCGTTAAGTTCGTCATAGTTCGAAATCTCGACGTTGAACTTGTCACGGGCGTTGCCGTCGTTGTAGACATCGAAGATTAGGGTGTAGTCGACTTTGGGGCGCAATTGCAGGAACGCGATATCAGAGCCAACCCTGAGCCTGCTGAACTGCTTGAAGACGGTCATCACCTTCGACTCGGTCGGCTGCGTCACCCCGGTGACTGGCCCACCACCCCACTGGGTGACAACGGCTGTAATCGTGACTACCTGCTGCCCCTCGGGCATCCTCAGGTCAGCACGCGCGGAGACCTGGAAGGAGGTGTCCCCAGGAGGGACTGTAGCCGAGCCGGGCCCTGCCACCGCAATCACGCCCGACTGATAGGTCAACTCGACCTTCTCGGAGAAAGTGGTGGGGTTGGAGAGGGTGCAGTAGATGATGGTGGTCCGGGTGGCGCCGGGATAGACGTCTATCGGTTGTGGCTGATCACACGTCAATGAGACGTCTGGAGAGGTCTGGGCCTGAACTGCCGCCACTCCGCTCCAAAGGCTCAGGAAGTAGACGGTCATGATCATCAGAGGGACTCTGAAGGACGCGCTCATCGCAAAATGCCCCACTAAGAACGTATTTGAGGCTTCGCCCGGGTCGGACGCGGGGCGCGTCGAAATGAGAGTAGGGAGCCGTGGTGGACCCGACCGGATTTGAACCGATGACCACTCGGTTATGAGCCGAGCGCTCTAACCAACTGAGCTACGGGTCCGTGTGTCCCCCCATGTGCACGGTGACATGAACCTTGTCGAAATCCATAGAGATTCCAGCACTGGGAGCATTGTCACCTTCAAGATGTGGTCCGAATATGAGGTGAAAGGGTAATTCCCACGAGTGTAACGCTTAATGTCAAGCACCCGCTCGTGGAAAGGTGAGTGTGTTAACCATGGACAACAAACCGACCATTGCGATAGGAATCGGGGCTCTGCTCCTGCTAGTGAACATAGGACTCGCCGTGACAGGCTTCGTCGACGGACTGATCGAAGAGGCGGTGGAGGAGCAGGTCACTGGCTCTACGGACGAGCGGGTGGACTTCGATGCATACTGGGAAGACGAAGATGGAAACGAGTATCCGAGCAACTGGTCGGTTTCGACGAGTGAAAGGGTCTACTTCGCTTACTCGATTACGGACCAGTCAGCGCTGTCCTCCGAGGACCCATCTCAGGCCTTTGAGAAGATGGGGCCATTCGTCTACGAGGTCACGACCACTAGAGAGGTTCTTGAATTCGACGAGACTGCTAGCACGATCACCTACTCAGAATATGACAGTTTCGAGTGGTGCGAGAACTGCACGTGGACGGACGAGAACGGGACGGAGGTGGTCTCCGTCTCTGGCGATACCGAAGTCACGAACGTGAACATCCTGTGGAACACCCAGAGGATAGCGGGCCTCGCTACGGGTATAACCTACGGCGAGATCTTCGCCAAGGCCGGATTCGCGAACAAGATGATGGAGAACGAGCTGCAGAACAAGGCGCCCAGCATATGGGCTGCCCATGACATAGCGGGGATGGTAACAGGTGCGTCAGCTCAGATGCAGGCAGGACTGAACCTATCGGCGGAGGTTGCTGATTCGATGGCACCGGCAGCTGTTCTGGACGGGGCCTACGATAACTGGCTCGCTCAGAGCGGCGCGAGCGATGCGAGCCCTGACTTCTCGACTTCTGCCCGGAGCATAATGTTCGATGCAGTCGACCCGTCGACCGGCATCTGCATTGCCCTGACCTGTGACATCGGGCCGATGCTGATTGTCGGGATGGGGGAGCCTAGCGAGGCCACCACAGCGACTAGAGCGACCCTGCTCGGATACAGCAGCGCTGACAATTGGGACACTAAAGCTGCTACGCTTACTAACATGGACTGGGCAGTGTACGCCCTGGCAGGCTCCAAGTTCCTCGAGCACGGAGGCGGTGCTGACCTGAGTACCGCCGATGACCTCAGGCAGCGCCTTAACGAGCTCAGCGGAGTCGACATTGCGAACCCAGAGGCCCTAGAGTACCTGATGTTCGGAATCGATCCCGATACTGGCCTAGGGGCAGGACTGCTAACCACTGTGGACTTCAATGGGATTCCCCTTGACGGGGTGGCCCTGTTCCTGCTAGGCGCGCAGTCCGACGCATTCGGCACAATGGTATCATACAGCATCGGACTGACTCAGCTGCTGGGTCTGTCCGACTGGGCCGGGGCGTGGATTGGCATGCTCGGGACGCCCGCCGAATTCCCGATGATTCTGGTCGGTGGTTCTGGAACGATTAACGCGCAGCTATGGTGGGAGACCTCCTTCGGAGGTGTGGAGCCAATCGCAGGGGGATACCTGGTGATAGGCCTGAACCGTGCGGACTACGAAGGATCGATCGACCTCAGCGTCGAGAAGACGCGCGAAATCCTCTACACCTCGGACTGGGCCCTCACCGGCGACTTCGCTCCCGTCTTCATGTACAACGAACTCACGGGTACGACAATGCCGATGAACGAGGATCGGACGGCCTTTGAGACAGGAGGAGAAGTGGTGCCATGGAACGATGCATTTGTTGCAGCTGCCTATGACATCTCCGAGTCAGAGGCAGCAGCTCTGCGTAGCTGGGTTAAGGACTTCATGTTCGAGCAGGTTATCGGCGCCCTGCTGGGCTTCCAGTACGGGGGTTCGGCATACACCACGCAGTCGGTGAGCAACTGGCTCTATGGATGGAGGGATCCTATCGTTGCAGATGTCGTCTACGGAGACATCTCTAACATGGCCGTAGGCTGGGTTAGCCTTGAGACGAATGAGACGTATTTCGGCTCCGATTCTGTCAGCACGGGGGATTTCTCTGTCTACGTCATGAGCACCAAGGGCGACACCATCGGCCAGAGCGTTTCACAGGGCTACATCAACTCTGATGGCGACGGCCTGTGTGACTTCAAGTTGGATTCCGACGGCAATGCCGAGTACAATGTCGAGTGCGATGCCAACGAGACCTATGGCATGACGGAGCACCTGCCGTGGCGAGCCCCTTACAACGAGGAAGCTACCTACGGCCTGCTCTCCGACCACGTAGGCAACCCGAACACGGTGGTTGCCGGTACCATTGGCGGCAAGTCGGCTCCGTTGGTCAATGACGCAAGCTCCCCGTTCAGGCTGAACGCGGTGGGCTATGCAATCGCTGAGTCTACTGTCGTCGGGGATGTCACGTTCAAGGGCATAGACATGGTCGAGCACCATCTGGTCCTAGATCCCGCGGAGCACCAGATTCAGGCCAAGCTAATTGGCTCTCGAACATATATCGACGTCCTGCCAGGTGCACTACCGGTTTATTTTGCCGCGGACATAACGATGCGTGTCGAGAAGGTCTCTGGCGCAGTGATGTATGGTGATGTCCTCGCTGCCTTCCACTATGACCTGCGAGGCCCTGGAAGTACGAACCCGGACTTCAGCGAAGATTCGATTGACACGCATCCAGTGTTTGAGATTCGCTCGTTCTCCGAACTAGATGACGAAACCGCTGCATCATTCAGAGGCAGCGTAACCGACAACATGGGCCCAATGGGTTGGACCAATTTCGGAGGTGATGCGGGGCCTCCCCTGTCTTACCTGACCTACGTGATCGCGTTGCTCTACGTCGCCGCAATCGGATTGATTGCATATGGGGGCCGAGAGATGCGAAGTGAGGATCAACCCCTACCTAGTGCCGACGAGGACGAGTAGGCGCGGTGGCGATTTTGCCGAAGTATTGAACCTAGGCATCCGGACAGAGGTCCGTGACCTCCCAAGAATCGTCCTGGGCTGGGCGGGAGTTTACTCGCCTGTGGTGAACAAGTAAGGGAGCTAGGAGGGAGTGAGCCGGTGAGATTGCGCCACATCGACAGGATGAGGGCAGTTGCCGTGCTGTGCATGGTCGAGGTCCATACTGCAGCAATCGCGCCTCCCGAGGGCATCACTGTAGGCCATCCCGCGGCTTTCGTCGCTGCCGCCTTCGGAGGCATGGCCGCTCCGATGTTCGTGACAATTTCGGGTTGGGGGATGTACCACAGCGCACATCGTCGCACCAAGGAGGGGTACTCGTCGGCGGACTGGGCGGGATGGCTGCTGCCCAGAGTGGCTGTCCTGACTCTGTGCCAGCTCCTAGTGAATGTGCTTCTCAACGTCGAGCGAGGGGGCAGGTTCGAGTGGCACACCCCGGGCGTGCTGACCCTTCTGGCAATCGCTGCAATCCTAGCGCCGCTCCTCGTGCGTCTGAGCATCGGTTCTAGGTCGGCTCTGTTGCTAGTGATGGTAGTCTCTCCGCTGCTACTGGGGGGTGCGGCGGGTCCTGAGTTGGGATGGTTTGAGAGGGTCGATGCCGGGAATTCCACAGAGTGGGTAGCGAGGCTACTCTGGAACGGCACCTACCCTGTGGTCCCGTGGATGTTCTACGTTCTGCTGGGCACGATAATCCACGATCTCGGGGGACAACCCAAAATCAGGGAGCGAAACATCGCCATTGGACTGCTAGCCACATCACTGACCGTGATGGTAGCCGTGGTCGAGGAAATCGACTGGGCTCTGACCTCCGGGGAGGCGGTCCTGACTTTCTTCCCAGCGAGCATGCCATTCCTCGTGGTCTCGGGGACGATGGTAATGCTGACAATGAGGCTGCTGGAGGGAGACGAGGCTTCCGGCGGGGGGCCCTCGCTTGGAAATCGGTTGGCCGCCTTGGAGCCGGCAGGTCGGCTCTCGCTCACTATTTACGTCGCCCACTTTGCAGTCTTAGGTGCCGCTGCAATGATGCTCGATGGGGCGAGGCTGGCAGTTGTTCCCGCCTTCGCGGTCACCATCGGGCACACCCTGGCTTGGATTCCACTAGCGGTAGCGCACGAGAAGTACATTCCCGACATCTCCTTCGAGAGCCTATTGAGGCGCTTCAGTCAGTCGGGTAAGTAATCGGTCACCCAAGAGATTGGGCCGAACCAAGTTTCGCCTTCCCCATGGGTGGCCTCGATGCGTGCATAGTACGTAGTCCCACAGCATTCCAGCCCAGTCAATTCCTGAGATTCATTGCCTACCTCAGAGGGTCCGAGATTCACACTATTGGCCCATGATGACGATTGGGTGCCGCCGTCCGAGGTTCCATAATGCAGGGTCAGAGTCGTGTTGGTACCATTGTCGTAAGTCTCCCACGAAACGACGGTTGAGTTGGCGGTTACGTTGGATGCCTGCAAGTTTCGCAAGACTGCATCGTAAACGAAGAAGTCGCCGCGAAGTGGGTCGTCTACCCAGACGGGGAGGTGAGCCAGTGCGTCGTAGGTATCCTGATTCAAGGGGAACCCCCACGCTGCGTGGTACGGGGCGAGGTTGTATCCTGTGGCGTTCGACAAGTGTATGACCCACGCGTTGAATTTCTCGTCATCAGTGCTCGGGACCTCTGATGCCGGGAGAGTGTAGTAGACGATCAGTGCCTCTGTAATCGGCCCCCAGCCCCATTCCTCCTTCACGATAAGAAAAGTGTCGAGGGCGGTCCAGACCGACCAATTGCTGATGTTGGAACCATCCTCAAAATACGACCTCGAGGGGTTCGCCGGGCGTAGGCTGGGCGGGTCGACGAGCTCCTCCATCAGATAGACGCTGGCGAAGTTGCAGCCGGTCTCCGTGGTCCCGGGCAGGGTGGAAGGCATCCACTGGTGGTTGTGACCGAGCTCGTGGAACATCCCCCAATCTCCGTTCTCGCTCATGTATGAGACGTTGACCACTCCTGCGACACTCAGGTCGTGCGCCATGAACGGGTAGCCGGAGTGCATCCAGCCTGCGGAGATCTGAGCGTCGAATACTGCCCTCTCTACCCTTGGCCAGGGCAGGTAGCCGTAGATCGCGTGCTCCATCCCCAGAGCCTCGTCCCACCAGTCCATCAGCTCCTCGGGATTGTCGAGGTCCCTGATCTCGTGGCTCGGCACAGTCAGGATGAACTGGCCACTGCCGATCTCGGCCCAGGGGGCAGGATCGTTTCGATATTGCTGCTGCCACTGGTAGACGTCGGTCTGGCCGTGGATGTACCGCGGCGCCTTAATCGCGTTCGAGATGGTCACATCGAAGTTGCCGAGCGTCGAGTCGGCTTGGATGGCGATGTAAATCGGTCCGCCGAAGGAGTTGCCGACCTCCATGGTGACGCTGTCGACGTACCACCATCGGACTATCTGCGGGTGCCTGTGCAACTGGCTCTTGTCCCACAGGCTGTCACTGTGGGCACCGACTAGCACATAGGTTCCTGTGTCGACGATTGCGGAGGGCAGCGTCACGGTGACAACCTCGCCTGGGGCTGCGTACAGGCCGGTCGTCATGCGCAGGTGGGCACTGGCGCTGGAGTAGCCGAAGTTTCCTGGCAGTCCGCTTTGGTTGCCATCGATGGTCACGTCGCGTGTGACTCTAGTGGCGTTCGCCGGTACCTCGCCGGGGAACTCCGCGTGGCTGGGGTGTGCTGGTAGCTCATTGGCGGGGAGGCCCTGAGTCAGGGCGGCCTCGACCCTTAGCAGGGTGTCAGCGATGGGGTCCTCGCCCAAGTCGTAGCCGACGTTCTCCCACAGTGTCCCATACTCGATAATCGTCCAGCCAGTCTGGTTGACGACCTCGCGCAGAGGGCTCCAAAAGCCGTGGAAGTCCAGAGCGACCACGCCAGTGCAAATCGAGAGGGTTGCGTCGGCTATCGCCGCGTCGTCTGCGGACAGAGTCTGGTTGACAATGCGGTCAGCGCGAATCGCCTCGATGGCTGCCTGCGGGCGGGTCAGCTCGTGCGGAATGACTCTGAAATCGACGTTGTTGTACCCCCATCCATCTGAGACGAACAGCCCCGTGGTCTTGGCGATCTTGTTGCCTGGGTAGTTGTGGGAAACATCGCTGTTGGAGTAGGACCAGTACCAAGCATGGCCCCCCATTATCAGGCCGCCTCCGACGAGCATGAAGTCGACGAGTTTCTGATTGTCCGTATCGTCGTGACCGTTCCAGAACTCGTCGAGCAGGCAATCGATGCCTGACAGATTGTCAGGTGTGACGGAGATGTGGACAGTGTGGCCCTCGCCCTCCAATTCGTCCTCGAAGCCATCGTAACCAGCCCCGTAGGCCAGCCCGACGTCGGCGTTCTCGCCGCAGACCCACTCGACCGCTTGGAGCGAGAAGGCAGTCTCCTTAGGTCCCGCGCCGTCGACCCAACTCTCGTGACCGTAGCCCAGCATCTTACCCCGGCCGACGTGGCTGGCCGAGATGACGGGGATGGTGGAGCCGTATCCCGATTGTGTGAATCCTACCGGAAAAGCCCACTCTCCTATTGGCAGGATTGGTGATGGCCAGCCCCCCCAGTTCGTGTTGCCCATGCCGCGAAGCAGGTCGGACTGGTCTGCAGATAGGTCGTGGACGGCTATCCAGAGGCTTTGTCCGTCCGAGCCACCGGTGTTGTTGGCCCAAATTGTGTACTGCACCCAGTCAGTCCGTTTGTCCGGCGTGCCCTCTATGGTCCCGTTTGACAGGAGGGCGAGCCCGGACGGCAGGGGCGGGCTGACCTCCCAAGTGTCTATTGCTGGACCGACGTTAATGACAGGGATGAGTACGCTCTCGTTGGCCTCGAGTGTGAACTCGAAGCTCGGCCGAGATATGTCGGTGGGCGGCTGGCTGATGACCCTGAATCTAATTTGCATCGAGTCGCTGCCTCCCGTGTTGTTGGCCCAGATAGTGTGACTGCTCCATTCTTGTAGGTTAAGCGCAGTTCCGCTAACAATCCCGTTGGATGCTTCGAAGTGGAACCCGGAGGGCAGAGGCGGTTCGACTTCCCACGAGGCGGGGGTGCCTCCGCTCCACTGAGGGGAGATGGTCCCGATGCTGTCCCCCTGAGTGAGGTCGAAGTTGGAGGGCGAGTAAGATAGCTCCCAGACGGGAATGTCCCAGACTTCGATAGTGATGGTAGTCGTCACAGAGCCGCCGGTGTTCATGACTGTGATTGAGTAGCTCTGTGGGTCCTGAATAACCAGTGGAGCTCCCACGATGGCCCCGTCCTGCATGAACTCCATTCCGAGAGGTGGATCTGGGTCGATTGACCAAGATGTCGCTTCGCCGCCCGAGGTGCTCGGGGTGATAGAGGTCTGTTCACCGTATGTGAGGATGAATGACTGCGCGCCGTAGTCGATGGCTTTGGGCGGCTGGTGGAGTGTGATGATGCGTAGCGTGTCGAATGCGCTGCCACCGGCGTTGGACGCAGTGATGGTGTGGTTCGAGTCGCCGATCGACATTGGAGCGCCCGTAATCGAACCTGATTCCTCAATGGCCAGCCCCTCTGGCAAAGGCGGTTCGATGACCCAGTCAACTGGAGTCCCCCCGGTGATTTCGGGAGCTTGCAGTGTGCATTCCTGTTCCATGGTGCAGTGGATTGCTTCAGAAGGGTATGAAATCGATTGAGGTGCGATGGGAAGGACTGTGATTTGTATGGTGTCTGAGGCGGAGCCTGCTGCGTTGGTCGATATAATCGTGTGAGTCATACCCTGTGACTCGGCAATGGGGGTGCCGGAAATGACCCCTGATTCTGGGTCTAGGGAGATTCCTGCGGGAAGGCTCGGGTTGACTAGCCACTCCTCAGGGGCATCGCCGTAGAAGCTGGGTGTCAGTGCCTGCATCTGGCTTCCAACAACCAAGGTAATCGAGGGCTCACCGAAATCGAGCATCTCAGGCCTTAGCATAAGCCTGCAGTACTCGCCGGCGAACACCTCTGTCGATGAGCAGTCATCCTCAGTAATCACTTCCTCAAAGCAGCCGGGCTGGCTCGGGTCGTCCTCGCATGTGACCACCGCGGGTACAGTCTCGACTTCATCGTCGAGTAACCCGGTGCACCCAGGCAGGAGCAGGAGCAGAGTCATCACGACGGCTGAACTGACACCCCTGTACACATTCCCGACTGGCCGGTTCTGATTGAATATGTTGCGGAGGCGCTAATCGAGTCCCGGATAGGCAGGACCGGGCTCAAAGCAGTATCGAACCGTCCGGTAATCACCCTTGAATTCGGTGACGTCGTGCTTGACAGCCTTGGGGTCCTCTCCCTCTAGCAGAGACCTAGCGAAGAACCGGGCGACGTCCTGCATTTCATCTGTGCCCATCCCGACTCGAGTCAACTCCGGGGTCCCGAGCCTGAGCCCGCTTGGCGCTAAGGCCTTGGTGTCGCCCGGTAGCATGTTCATGTTGGTGATGATTCCGGCCTGCTCGAGGGTTGCCGCCGCATCTCTTCCGGCGCCCGAATCTACCTCACCGTGCCGAGTGACTACTTGGTGACTGGCTGTGTATCCTCTCTCCTCAGCAAGGACGTCGAATCCCTCCGATGCTAGTGCTTCCCCCAATGCCTTGGCATTAGACACTGTGTCGGATGCATACTCCTCGCCAAAAGCCTCGAACTCTGACAGAGCGACCACCTTGCCGGCTACGTGATGGAGGTGGTAGGATGAGCAGACGCCCGGAAAAATCCCGCTATTCAGCCTCCTCTGAAACTTCTCGTCATCTGAATCAGAAAGCACGAAGCCCCCCTGGGGTCCGGGGAACGTCTTGTGGCTGCTGCCAGTCATCACGTCAGCACCCTCGTGCAGAGGGTCCTGGAACTGTCCCCCGGCCACGAGGCCCAGTACGTGGGCGGCGTCGAACATGACCCTAGCCCCGACCTCGTGGGCGGCGTCGGAGAGCTCAGCCAGAGGAGTTGGAAATAGGAACACAGACTGTCCAAAGAGAGCGATGGTGGGTTCGGACTCCCTAATCAGGGCAGCAGCAGCATCGATGTCTGGCTCCATCCTGCCCAAGTCCCATGGGTATGTAATCAGATTGAGGCCGCGCAGACCCACCGCACCCATACGAGCGTGCGAGATGTGTCCTCCATCGGCGGTGGAGACCGCGGTGATGGTGTCGCCTGGCTTGGCCAGCGCCTTCAGAACCCCCATGTTCGAGTTAGTGCCAGAGGTGGACTGGATGTTGGCGAAATTGCAGTTGAAGACCCTCTTGGCGCTGGAGATACCAATCTCCTCTATCGTGTCAAAGTCTTCGCAACCCTGGTAGTACCTCCTGCGTGGCAATCCCTCCGCGTAGCGGCCATGGAGATCGGAGTTGCAAGCCCTCCTAACCAGTGGGCTCAGTATGTTCTCGCTGGCAATCATCGGAAGGCTGTCTCGGTAGTGCCTTCCTGAAGCCTCAACTGCCCCGATGACGCTATCTGCTGCTTGCCTGTGACTCATATCGACAGAGAAAATTAGGCAGCACATGAGCGTTGGGGGGGGGTAATTGGGAAACGAAAGGGATGAGGTGAGATAATAACGGTAGTCGCTGGTCAAGGAACATGAACCGAAGGCGTCTCATTTCGATAATATTGGTCGCCGTTCTTCTCGGTGTAATCCCTCAGTCATCCTTCGGTTATAGCGGTGGTATTACTGGAAGATCGAGCAGCGGTTGCACCTGTCACTCTGGAGGCAGCGGAGAGGTCACACCATCCCTCAGTGGACTTGACTCCGGCTACGTAGGCAACCAAACCTACAACCTGACAATTGGTGGATCGGGTGGCCCCACTGGTAGCGAGGGGGGATTCAATCTAGCATCCAATTTCGGGACATTCTCCAACCCAGGGACAAATGCCCAGATTCTAATTGGGCAGGTGACTCACTCAAACTCGAACTCTAGGAGTTGGACTGTTGATTGGACTGCTCCCTCCAATGGGACTGGCAATGTGACCTTCACTCTCGCTGTGAATTTTGTAAACGGGAACGGCCTCAACACAGGGGATGGATGGGGCACAATGAGCCTCATCCTTCAGGAGGACTCGGACGGCGATGGTTGGACCAACGCTGACGAGACCGCGTGTGGAAACGACCCGAATGACGGCTCAGACACCCCCGAGGACGAGGACGGCGACGGAACCTGCAACGGCCTAGACCCGGACTTTGTCGGTTCGGGAGAGTCAGGCGTTCTGGATGCGGAGGCGATGGCGCTACACTCGGAGCTCTACGAAGGGGCAAGGAACCACACCGTGATCAGCTACAGCTCGGCTTGGGACGCCCTGCGGGAAACCGACGAGGGGCCCAGCAACTCGTCCAACGTTACCCTGATCTACACCAGGAGATCGCACTCGGGGAACGATACCTGCGGCGACGGCAACACGTGTACTGGACAGTCGTGGAACAGGGAGCACCTCTGGCCACAGTCCCATGGTGACTTCGGTACGACCATGAACAACGTAGCAGGTACTGACCTACACGCGTTGAGGCCGGCGGACAACACTGTCAACTCGGCTCGTAGCGACAAGGACTTCGACAACGCGACGACCCAGCACTCTGAGTGCACTGGCTGCAACTACTCTGAAGACGCCTGGGAGCCACCGGACGAGGTCAAAGGGGACGTAGCGCGCTCCATCTTCTACATGGACGTCAGGTACAACGGGTACGGAAACGAGCCCAACCTAACCCTAGTGAACAACTACTCATCTACCTCGATAGGGAACGGAACCCTAGGTGTATTATGCACCCTTTACGCTTGGCACACGAGTGATCCGGTGGACG
>JAPYUP010000007.1 GCA_029940695.1 Candidatus Thalassarchaeaceae archaeon | reverse complement strand
TTCCAGTCTGCACTTCGTCGAATATGAGCAGAGCATCGACCTCGTCGCAAACGGATCTCATGTCTCGCAGGAAAGAGTCGCGGAAGTGGTTGTCTCCACCCTCGCCCTGGATGGGTTCCATGATGATTGCAGCCATCGTGTCCGGATTCGCTTCCGCATGGGACCTAATCGAATCCAATGTAGATGCCTCGCAGGCGTCCAATCGCGTGTTCTCCAAATCGTTCAGTGGAAAGTTGATTTTCGGATTTTCAAAGCGTGGCCAGTCGAATTTGGCATAGCGTGCAGTCTTCTTTGGATCGGTGTTGGTGACCGAGAGTGTGTAACCAGAGCGACCGTGGAAGGCTCCTCTGAGGTGGCCGATTGTCAGGTGTGACGACTTCTGCTGGTCATCCTCCCAGTCGAACTCCCCGGGAGCGTCTATCCCCTTTGCCTCGCGTTGGTGCGACTTCCAGTCCATGGCTGCCTTCATCGTGTTCTCAACCGCGAGCGCGCCACCTGAGACGAAGAAGTGCTGAGGGAGGTACGAAGGCGCGGCGATGGTGCCGAAGGCGTCCACAGCTTCCGCCATGGCCTCTGTGTAGAGGTCCGAGTTGGCCACCTTGTTCACTGAGACTCGGGCCAATTCGTCCTTGGCCGCGACTAGGTCCGGGTGGTTCCAACCGAGCGGGAGCGAGGCGAAGCAAGAGAACATGTCGAGGATATCACGATCACTCCGAGAATCGTGGAAGTAGCAGCCAGCCGACTTGTCCAAGTCGATCACGAAGTCGTACCCGTCGGCAAGTATGTGACGATTCAAGGTGGAATGGACAAGGTCGGCCCCCAATCCCATATCATCAGCGGTATCGAGTCCTCACATCAACGTTCTCAGGAATCAGATTGGGAAAACAAGCCAACGAAACATCCCGGAAAGGTGGAAATTCCAATTTCTGATAATGTAGCAATTAATCAAATTAAATTTAATTTTTAAATTGAAAAATTAAGTTATATAAATAATTTTCAATTGCATTATCAGTCTTAGTAAACGAATATTATAAGTGCTTCTCCGCATCCTCAGGCTCTGGAGATAGCAAGGGGGATGCGCTCTCCTCCGAGGAGGGAGGAAATGGTAGAGGACTACGAAATACAGGAATTGATACGAAGAGAAGTGTACGTTGGAGAGAAACTTGTGGGCGTTATCGTCGGCGAGAGGTTTCATCCAAGGGACGAATTCGTCAGATCCATGAGAATCGAGGTGGACGACGACGTCGCGAGTGAATTCATGCGCAAGCCGGCTGAGTGCGCGCCGTTGTCCAAGGATCTAGTTCACAGCATCCGACCAGACGGCTGCGTGAAGCTATCTAAGTCGATGAGGGAGCTTCAGCGACGCTGGAGGAACACGGTCCGAATAGAGGACCAGCTTTATGCCACAGACGAGTTGTTGGACCGGGCCGTGCTCGACAACGACGGCATGGACATCGGCAACGTTGTCGACCTTGTCAAGATTAAGCGCACGTACAAGGGCCTGTTGATCAAGCCGCACTTCATGGTCAGGGCTAGGCACAATCTCCCTGAAACCATAGTGGTCCCGTGCGGCCAGCTCGCCAGGACCACTGCCAGATTGGACGAGGTCATCCTCAAGTGCACGTTCTCGAGGCTGCGGAACCTGCCCAGTTTCTTGAAGTTGAACGAGCATCTCCAAGACGATGAAGTCGAGTGACTTGAGTAGCCTTCAAATCATCACCCAGCGTGGCGTTACTGCTCAAGGGCGTGTAGCTTAGTTTGGCTGGAGCACCCGGCTGATAACCGGGAGGTCACAGGTTCAAATCCTGTCATGCCCACCAATCCTCTCGCCGAAGCGTGCGTTTGGCATCGACAAGAAGCATCATGAAGGGGTCGCGGTCCCCTTCGGTTCAAATGCCGGTTCTGAGCGGGGCCTCAGGCGGGGACATAGCCGAGTCTCTGGCATCAATTCTCGAAATGGATTACGTCCAGTTGGAGAGCAGAAGGTTTCCGGATGGGGAAGCCTATGTGAAGGTGCCTTCGGAGGCCATCGAATCACTCAGATCAGAAGCAGTGGTCCTCGTCTCGAACACATACCCAGACTCAGGGATTATGCAGACTGTTCTGCTACTGGGTGCGATTAACGACGTTCGTCGTGGGGATCTCTCAAACTTCAAGGGAGAGGGGGAGCAGCAGATGGATGACGTCGGTCCGGGAGTGATTCTCGCGATTCCCTACTATGGCTACGCCCGTCAGGACAAGCGTTTCTCTCCTGGCGAGGCGATTTCTGCCAGGGTCATCGCAGACGTCCTCGCTGAGTCTTGCGATGGCATCGTCATCCTAGACCTCCACTCCCTCGATGTCCTAGAAGGCATGAGCCTGCCAATCGAGTTCGTCAGCTCGATGCCTGAGATTGCTGACAATCTGCACAACTACGTCGCTCCGGACTTCATCTTAAGCCCCGACAGGGGGGCGATTTCCAGAGCCTCAGAGGTCGCAGGTCTGATTGGGTGCGAGTTCTCCTACCTCGAGAAGACCCGGATTGACGCCCATACCATCGAGCACACTCCGAAGGACCTCGATGTGTCTGGCAAGGTGGTCGCCATCGTGGATGACATGATCAGTACGGGCGGCACCATTTGCCGGGCCAGCGACGCGCTTCGTCGCCAAGGCGCCAAGGAAATCCACGCCGCTTGCACGCATGGCCTGTTCACGGGCGGTGCGCTGTCACGTCTAGCCAATCACGTCGATGGCATACACACCACCGACTCCCTGCCCAACCCAAGGGCCAACGTGTCCGCTGCGCCCGCCCTCGCAAGAGGTGTGAGGAAGCTCATGGAATGAGCGACCTAATACAAGGTAATCAGGTGCGGACACGCTGCGTTTATATCGGTCATGCCATGCGGCGGCTTACCAAACACGAGGAGTTGTTCCAATGAGTGTACACATAGCGTTCGAGACACCCCAAGACGTCCAAGAGCAAGTCTACGAGATGGTCAAGGTCATTGGCAAGGACGGGCGTGGGCGGCTGAAGAAGGGCGCCAACGAGGTGACCAAGTCAGCCGAGCGTGGTACAGCCCAGATGGTAGTCATGGCGGAAAACGTGAACCCGGGCGAACTGCTAGCTCATATTCCGATGATCTGCCGTGAGAAAGGTATCCCGTTCATCTACGTCGAGGATCAGGCATACTTGGCTGAGGCTGCAGGAATGAGCACGGGTACGCGCACCGCGGCCATCGCCGTCATGCATGTCGAGAAGGAGGGCATGGATCGCTTCAACGAGGTCAAGGGACACTATGAGACGCTATCCTCCTGAATAATTCCATGCAAAGCGAGGAAGTGAGATGGCGACCGAATCCTGGCCTGCTGAAGTCGTGGAGGAAGTAGGGCGCACCGGCCTGACCGGAGAGGCCACGCAGGTCAAAGTCCGAGTCCTCGACTCCGACAACCCGCGGGACATTGGACGAATCATTACGAGGAACGTTCTCGGCCCCGTCCGAAATGGTGACGTCCTGATGCTCAGAGACACCGGTCGCGAGGCGCGTCGGCTCGGTACGCGATGAGGCGATTGAATGCCAGAGCAGAGAATCTGCAGCTTCACGCACGAAGAGATTGAACCGGGTACCGGTATGATGTTCGTCAAGCGCGACGGTAGCGTGTTCTGGTTCAAGGACAGCAAGGCGCGCAAGAACATGCTCAAGCTCAAACGTAACCCGCGCCGGCTCAAGTGGACACGCCGATACGAGAAAGGCGGCATCAAGTAATCAGGAGGCGTCCCCGCCTTCCTCCCACCAGTTCGGCTTCGCCGTCTTGTCGGTGTGATGGGGTTCTCCATCCTGATGCTTCCAGCAGTACTCAGTCGACCTAAAGGACAGTGATGTGCATCCCTCGAAGTTGCATTTCACCAGTTTCTTCGATTTCGGTTTGACGGGATCATCGATGGAATCGAAAAACTTGCCTTCGTTGAAAATTTGGTCCACTACCCAAAAGATTGCAATGACTGCAAATATTGCTAGGTCACAGCCCAAATCCCCAGTGCTCATGGAGTTTGGTGCGGTCGTGAATGCTTCAAGATTGGCCCGTCATCGGGCGGTCACTGTGCGGTGATCCGGTAGTCCACCCTGGCCCTGTCGTTCTCGTCGCTGGTCAGCAGACCGCCTTGGTCGGGAGGCTGGGTCTCCCCGCAGTCCGTGTTGTCGATTACCGTGACGTAGGTGCCTGAGTCTACGGTCGCCTCCAGGTTCGCTGCTGCGGTGTTGGGATCGCTCAGGTCGGCCAGATAGACGAAACTCTCCTGCTCGCCCTCAGCGCATTTCTTGTACTTCTCGTAGTTGACCTCGGTCATCGTGTAGAGGTCCACTCTGGGGCCCTCTTGCTTCTCGAAGGCGATCCTGATGGTCGCAACCGAGTCGAGAGTCCAAGTCAGCTTGACATGCTCGTCCTCGTTGACGAAGGTGTTGTCGTCGAACAGTTCCTGCTCTGGGTTGACTTTGTCCTCAAACCTGTCCATGCATCCGGGCAGTAGCAGGCAGAGAATCATCAGAAGCGATGCCAGGCCCCTCATGACCGCACGTGTGTCCACTGGCTCATCAAGCATTTGCCTGCGTGCTTTGCGTTGAAATAGGGGCGGTGGGTCGGCCGCTCCATGGGAGATATGCAAACCACATTCATCATGGTCAAGCCTGACGGCGTAGAGCGTAGCCTTGCTGACGAGATAATCGGACGCTTCGAAGGCATCGGGCTGCGGATGCTAGGCAGGCGCGACGTGACGCCCCACCTGGAGCTCGCTCAGGCGCACTACGCGGTGCACAAGGAGCGCCCATTCTACCCCGACCTAATCGAGTTCATCACCTCTGGGCCCGTAGTGGCCATGGCGTGGCACGGCGAGGATGCAATCGCAGCCTCGCGCAGGCTGATTGGTGCCACTAACTGGGAGGAGGCCGAGCCGGGCACAATCCGAGCGGACTTCGCCCGCAGTATCGAACATAACGTCATCCACGGCTCGGACGGCGAGGACACCGCGGCATTCGAATTGGGGCTCTGGTTCCCCGATGGTCTCGAGGACTGAAAAGAGTGAGTAGTATGAGGTGGGTCACATGGCAGGACGCAGACAGCCCATCGTCGCCGTGCTAGGGCACGTCGACCACGGCAAGACTTCCCTGCTCGACCACGTGCGCTCTCTGGGCGAGTACGGTCGCGCCTCGGTGATGGATCGCGAGGCTGGCGGCATCACCCAGCACATCGGCGCCACAGAGGTACCCGTGGACGTCCTCAACGAGCTGTGCTCGCCCCTGCTGGGGGGAAAGTCGTTCGACTCGCCCGGTCTACTCTTCATCGACACCCCCGGTCATCACTCGTTCTCTACGTTGCGAGCCAGAGGAGGATCGCTTGCCGACATCGCAATCCTGATTGTGGATGTGATGGAGGGATGCAAGCCACAGACGAGGGAGTCGCTTCGCGTCCTCAAGCAGTCAAAGACGCCGTTCGTAATCGCTGCCAACAAGGTCGACCGGTTACACGGATGGCACGTCGAGCGGGGACGTGCGATGGCCCGTGCGATGCGCGACCAGTCGAAGGAAACCATAGAACTGTTTGAGCAGCGCTACTGGGGACTAGTCGGGCAGTTCGCCGAGGACGGCTTCAACATCGAGCGCTACGACCGGGTGAAGGATTTCACGAAGGACATCGCCCTAGTTCCGATCTCGGCTAGAGAGGGAGAAGGGATACAAGACCTGTTGACTGTTGTCATTGGTCTCGCCGAGAGGTACCTCGCAGAGCAGCTCACCGACATCGAGGGCCCGGGGCAGGCCACTGTCTTGGAAATGAAGGAGGAGCGTGGCCTCGGTAGGACACTCGATCTGATTCTCCATCGTGGATCCATCTCCAAGGGGGACGAGGTCGTGCTCGTTACCAACCAAGGGGGAGTCAGTACCCACGTGAAGGGTCTGTTCTGCCCACGGGGCATGAGTGAGATGAGGGATGCGGGCAACCGCTGGGACGACTCCGATGTCGCCTATGCGGCGGCTGGGATCAAGATAAGCGCCCCCTCGCTGGACGGGGTCCTAGTGGGCACCACCCTGCGCGTGGTCAACTCCGACGAGGGGCGGGTGGCAGCGATGGCCGCTGCTGACGAAGAGTCCAACCTCTCCATAGAACTTGATGAGGAGGGGGTGTGCATCAAGTCGGACACTGTCGGTGGGCTTGAGGCACTCGCCAAGGAGCTGGGGAGCAAGGGGCTCCCAATCAGGGAGGCCTCGATAGGCAAGGTGAGCCGTCGTGATGTTCGAAGCGCCGAGGCCTCCTCCGACCCCCTGCACAGGGTCATCATGGCGTTCAGCACCGACATCCTTGCAGAGGCCGAAGCCGAAATCGAGGGTTCGGACGCCGGCGTTCGGCACATCGGCTCCGACATCATCTACCGCATCCTCGAGGAGCACGAGGAGTGGGTCGAGCAGAGAGTCCTAGAGATGGAAGAGGAACGTAGGGAGAAGGTGGCCTACCCAGGCAGGATACTGCTTCTGCCGGATCACACGTTCAGGGTGTCGAAGCCAGCGGTAGTCGGAGTCAGGGTCCTCGCTGGCAGGATTCACGTGGGGCAGAGGCTGCTGAAGCAGGGCAGGCGGTTGGGTCAAATCAAGTCGATTCGCTTGGGCGAGGAGAGCATGAAGGAGGCAATACAGGGGGCAGAGGTCGCGATTGCCGTCGGGGGCGTCACCGTAGGCAGGCAGATCGACGAGGGTGACGTCCTGCTGGTGGACATCCCCGAGTCGCATGCTAGGAAGCTGAGGAAAATGGAGATGACGACGGTTGAGCGCGAGGTCTTCGAGGAGTTGCTGGACCTGCACAGGAAGGAGGACCATTTCTGGGGCCGTTGAGCATCTGAGACAACTGATGTTCACATGCCCCGAACACTCAAGTAGTCACCAAAACGGCCTCGGGACGTTAGAGGACTTTCCATGACCATCGCTCAACGTGACGCAGCGAGCTCTAATGATCTCATCAAGTCCGTCTCCGGCCACTCGAACAACCTCATGAGCGAGGTGGCCAAGGTCATCATAGGGAAGCCGGAGAACATTCGCAAGGTCACTATAGGGGTTCTTTCCAACGGGAACGTCCTCATCGAAGACAATCCAGGCCTCGCCAAGACTCTGATGGCCAACACCTTCGCCAGAGCGCTCGGCTGCAAGTTCAAGCGAGTCCAGTTCACCCCCGACCTGCTTCCCGCCGATATCATTGGGACATACATGTTCGATCAGAAGACGGGAGAGTTCAGACCACGCTTCGGACCCCTGTTCACCAACGTCCTGCTGGCTGACGAAATCAACCGAGCGCCTCCCAAGACCCAAGCGGCCCTTCTGGAGGCCATGGAGGAGAAGCAGGTCACCATCGAGGGCATCACGCACAAGCTGCCCGCTCCTTTCTGCACCATGGCGACCCAGAACCCAATCGAACAGGAGGGCACCTATCCGCTCCCCGAGGCACAGATGGATCGCTTCCTGATGAAGATCCACATGGGGTACCCCACCCGCGAGGAGGAGAAGGCGATCCTCCAGCGCAGGAAGCTGCGAGCCAAGGACGATTACGACGTCGAGCAGGTAGTCGGTCCCCGGAAGGTGGTCGCGATGCAGAGGGCGCTCGAAACCGTTCACGTTGACCCTGCGATATTGGGCTACATCGTCGAGGTAGTGCAGCGCACCCGCGCTGACCCGCGCATAGAGGCGGGCGCCTCGCCTCGAGCCAGCCAGTCCCTGTTCAAGGCAGGCAGAGCCTCGGCGGCAATCGACGGACGCAACTACGTGATTCCTGACGACATTAAGGGGATGGCTCTCGACGTCGTCAGCCATAGAATAGTGCTCAAGGCAGAATCCAAGATAAGGGGTGTCACGGGCAAGCGCATCGTGAACAAGATCCTCAGCGAAGTGGCCGTGCCGGTAATCCAGTAGCCTGGACAATCCCAATTAACCGCACTGCGAATTCAACAACGTGACCATAGTCATAGCCTGCGTCAACCACAAGGGCGGGTGCTCGCGGACCACGACCGCGGTCAACCTCGCCTCCGCCCTAGCGATGGGGAGTAACGAGTACGGCATCCGTCGCAGGAAGGTGCTGCTGGTCGACATGGACCCGAAGGGGAACGTAGCCACGACGTTCGGGGTCGACAAACGCAACGTGGGGCCCACCATGAACGAGCTTTTTGCCAGAGGCGTGGGCGACTCCGCGCTCAGACTGGAGGACTGCACATTGGGGCCCGGGGTTCTCACGAGATCGATGCGCGCGGCCTGGAAGAGCCATAACCCAGACAGGAAGCGCGGCCCTCCAAAGCACATCGCCATCCGGAACCTCTGGATCCTGCCCGCTGACCTAGACCTGTCCGGCATAGAGGTCGACCTAGCAACCAGGGTTGGCAGGGAGAACCGGCTCAAGCTCGCCTTGCAGGAGGCTATGGGGGCCTTTGATGTCATCATCATCGACACGCCGGCGTCATTGGGGCTGCTGACAATCAACGCTCTTGCCGCAGCCGAGTGGGTCCTGATACCGATTCAGGCCGAGTTCTACGCCCTAGAGGGCATGGGACAGCTGATGACGGCCATCAGGGAAGTCCAGAAATCGGTGAACCCTGAACTGAGACTCTTCGGAATCCTCCTGACGATGGTTCAGGCCAGGAGCAAGCTGTGCGAGACGGTGACCGAGCAGGCGCGCAAGCACTTCGGGGACAAGGTGCTCGAGACTCAAATCCCACGCTCGGTGGCAATCGCCGAGTCCCCGTTGGAGGGAGCTCCCATCGTCATCGCGCAGAAGCCAACCAAATCTAATCCTGCCAGCGAATCGTACTGGGCCTTCGCAAGAGAGGCCGATGCTAGGATTCGAACAATTGACGGAGCATAGGCTAGCCTATATGTTGGATTTCTCCATCACGCTCTGGCGGGCGTCCAGAAGGACTGCCTCCATCTTGACCCTGATATCAGACTCCATGGTCTTGAGCATCTCCCCGACCTCCTTCTTCGACAGGTCTGAGCGCTTGGAGAGCTGTATCTCGAGGTTGGACATCATCTCTGACTCCCTCTGCTTGACGAAGTCGGCGACTCGCTGCTCCATCTCGACCTCGCGCTCCAGAGCGAGCTCCTGTCGTCGTAGCGCTAGGGCTGCTTCCATTGTCTCGCGCTCTGCACGGAACCTACGATCGAGTTCTCCCAGTGCTGCCCGCTCGGCCTCCTCCTCCAGCGCCTTGGTCCTCACATCGACGTCTGACGTCATCTCTTTCTCGAGTGACTCGCGCTCGCTCTCGAGCTGCTTCTCGAGTTTGGACTCGTGCTTCCTGCGCTTCTTGGCGATGCTGTTGCGCATCTGAATCTCTTGATCTAGGCGATGAGACTCCAACTTCCTGTGGACCTGGGACTCCATTGCCTCTCGCATGTCCATCTGGACTCTTCGCTCCATACGCCCGATACTCTGTGAGGCTTCGAGCTCCAAGCGCTCCTCGAGGAATGCCCTCCTCCTAGAGAACTCGACCTCCATCTCCTCTCGGAGCCGGTCGCGCACCTTGGTGGTGTGGGCCTCTACCCTGCGATCCCTCTCCAGATCGAGCTGTTCCCGGAGTCGGTTCTCCTCGCGTCGCAGCCTGTGGAGCATCTCCTCACGTAGCAGGCGCTCCTCGCGTTCAAGCGCCTCCCTCTCCAGCCTCTCCAACTCGTCCTCGAGCTCGTCCCTGAGATCGGCTTCGATCTGCTGGAGCTGCTCCTCGAACAGGATTTCGTTGGCCTTTCTCATTGCGCCGTGCATCCCCGAGACTCGCTCAGTCATCTCCGCAATGCGCATCCTGCGCTCCCTCCGGATGCTGGATCTGAGGTTGGATTCCTCGTCTAGGTGTTCCCTAGCCCTCGCTACGGAACTCATCGGTGAGGAGGAGAGGGCGTGCTGGGCGCGGATGGCATCGAGCTCGTCGATACCTCCGGCATCGTCCTCGTCCGGCGACTTGCTCTCACTCAAGTGCCCATCCCCAAGCCTACGCGCGTTTCGGGGTATTTGAGAGCGGAGGGTCCTAATCAGTCTATAAATGCGGTTTCGAAGGACTATCGGAAGCCGCGAATCGGTGTGAACCCGATGTCATCTGAAACTTAATACGGTCAGATAAACAGGCGTTTTCGTGAAACACAAGCACCTTCTGATTGCTATTTTCCTGTTGCTGACCCCACTGACCGGTTGTTTCGATTCCAGCGTAGCACAGGGGCCAGTTGAGGCAGACGGCATCGACGGACGAGACCGAGCCGAAGGAGGATCCGAGGCCGAGTGGGGGCCGGAGGTTTTCGAGCGGGCGAGCGAATGGCTGCGCCAAGACATCCGCGACGAGATTTACGATCAGGTGTACTACCACTACTGGGACCTGCGCGAGCACATGGAGGCGCTGCAGCAGGACCACTCGAAAATCATGCGCCTGTCAACGATTGGACGCAGCGTCGACGGTGAGCTGGATCCGTTCAACGACTATGGCAAGCTGCTACTGGCGGAAGTCACCAACCTCTCTGATCCGACACCCAAACCACAGATTCTCATCGACGGGGGGCACCACGGCAACGAACAGCTCGGGATGGAGGTGGCGATGCTCCTACTCGACTACTTGGTGACCGAGTACGAAAACGACGACTGGGTCAAGGAATTCGTCGACAGCCACGACATCTTCATCTTCCCGATGGTCAATGTCGACGGTAACACCCGCGACACGCGGGCCAACTCCAACGGGGTCGACCTCAACCGCAACTACCCCTTCGAATGGGACGGTGCCGGCAGCGGGCCTGCGAGCGAGCCCGAGGTGGCTGCGAACGTGGAGGTGTTCGAGTCGAACGACTTCCGCCTCTACATCTCGATGCATACCGGCACGCTCTGGTTCCTGACGCCTTGGGGATACACAGAGTCACCCACGCCGGACGTCGAGATGTACACGCGCATGGAGCAGGAGCTGACTGAGCTTACCGGACTCAGGGCCGGGCCGGCAGCGACCGAGCTGTACATCGCCAAGGGGACCTCACTCGACTACGGCTACTCGCTCGGGATGCCCTCGGTGACCATCGAGGTGGACAACGAGCAGTGGGGGGTGATCTCGGTGGAGGAGAAGCAGTCCCGGCTCACTGCCGCCTTCATCGGCTCGTTGTACATGATGGGCAACTACCCCCTGTTCGGTGCCCATCCCGTGCTCGATGGCAGCAGCCATCCCGCCGAGGTCTTCGAGCGCGAGTCCTTCACCCTCTCCCTCGAACTGAACAATACCGGCTTCGGACCGCTCTTCAACGGGACCTTCTGGCTGGAGGGGAACGGGTTCAAGGCATCGCCGGATTTTGTGGAGGTAGCCGAGCTGGGCGCCAACAACTCGACCACGCTCGAGTTCACCGTCCGACCGCTGTACACCGGGAACATCTCCGTCGAGTTAGAGGGGCGCTTCTCACCTCTTCTGATTGACGGGACGCCAGAGCGTCTGCTCTCCGAGACCGATCGTTCTGTGGTGTTCCTAGAGGTGGTCATGGCGGACCAAGGGCTGCCGGGTTGGTCCCTCTCACTAGTATTGCTGTCCCTCGTTGCAGGAGCCATGGCACGCGGGGGAGCGTCGGCTCGAGGGAACTATTAGAAATCGTCGAAGTCGTCGGAGACCTCGTCGGAATCCTCCTCCATGTATTCTGAGAGAAGCGGTCACAAGGGACTGCGCGGCCCATGTTGCGTAGGCCTAGACTCACGAGAGTCTAGCGCACTGTTCAAGGGTGAAACCCCCTTCCGGATTCATGGATTACATCATTCTCCGCGCCCGCGGTCCGAATAGACTGAGAGAGCAAGTATTGGCCTACATAGAGGAGGGGTGGAAGCTGCAGGGTGGAGTATCCTGTGAATCAGAATGGGCTCGGAAAGAGCCCGCTCGCCGCCTCTTCCAGGCGATGGTCAAGGATTGACGCATTCCAGACTGGCGAGCGTCTAGAAAGTGACGTTGAAGGAATTGGCGCAAGAGGGGCAACTCAGCTCGCGCTTGCCCGGGCGCGGGCGAATCCTGAGCCGGCTCTGGCAGTTCGGGCACTCGATCTCGACCTTGACGATCTTTCTCGTGATTACGAAGATCCCCGAGCACGAGACGCAGGTCAGCTCCACCGGCCTCTTGTCAGTGCCCGCTACGACCACAGTGGTGCAGTGCGGGCACTGTATCGACTCAGCATTGAGCGCCTCTATCGTTGGTTCGTGGGTCACTCGACACACAGCACCGCAAATCTCGCACTCCACCTCCCCCCAGCCCTGTGGCAGCATGTGGTCGCAGTTGGGGCATTCCGCCAATGGGGGAGCGAACCTAGACTCGACTTCGGGAGGCAGTGCCACGTCGGGTCCAACTGCGTCCACTTAATCAAGCGGTCGCCGATGTGTCGCCCGGTCCCTTGCCCATCAGCAGGGCCACGATCTCAGCAAGGTCGGCCACTAAGTCACGAGCGAGGTCGACGAGCGAGGACAGCCTCTGCACGCCCGAGCCGGAAACCCACATTCCATTGAGGATGATGAGAATGGCGCTGGCCTCGTGGAGAGCGATGCCGGCGGCGAGATTTATCTCGAAGCCCAGCAGTACGGCAGACACTAGGGCTGCGGTGACGATGATGGAGATTGCGATGTTCGCGTACACCACGCGACGAGTTCGCTTGGCCAAAGTGACTAAGCGAGGGAGCGTTCGTGGATCCTGTCCGGGAATCAGCACGTCGGCGGCGTCGAGGTTGACCTGCTCTCCGCTACCGACCGCGACGCCGATGTCGGCTGCGGCCAGGGCCCCCGCGTCGTTGAAGCCGTCACCGGCCATCAGGGTGCGAACTCTCAAGGAGCGCTCGGAAACGTACTCGGCCTTGCCCTCGGGATCCACTCCACCCCTGCATATCGATGGGTCGATTCCTATGAGCTTCGCGAAGGCCTCGACGCTGGCCTGCTCGTCGCCGCTGAGAATCTCGACCTTCACGCCCTGTGACTTGAACGCCTGCACCGCCTCCAGCACGCCCTCTCGGGCGTCGTCGTGGGAGAAGCCGAACGTTGCGATAGCGGTTCCGTCAACCGCTAGGACGCTCGCGCCGCTCCCGGCCTCGCGAGACGATGCGAGTGCGGCTTCAATCACGGATGGCATCTCGATGCCTTCGGACTTCAGCCAGTCAGCGCGCCCCAGCATCACGGGCTTGCCCCTCAGTCGTCCTGACACGCCCGCATCACCGTCGGTGATACCAGACACACTCATAGGTTTCAGAGTGCGCTGGCCGGCGGCTTGGAGGATCGTCCTAGCATAGGGGTGGTTGGAGCGGAGCTCGAGACCGGCGGCTATGCGCAGGGCGCGGTCCTCATCCTTCCCGCTGGCTAGGGTGACTCCGGAGAGTCGGGGGCGGCCGCTGGTCAGCGTTCCAGTCTTGTCCAGCATCGCCAGTTCGATCTCCGCGGCAGCCTCCAGTATGTCCCCTCCCCTGGCGATAAGACCGAAGGACGATGCCGAGGTCAGGGCGGCCGCATGGGGAACCGGGGAGGCGAGAAGCAGGGAGCAGGGGCACGAAACGACCCATAACAGCAGAGTTGTCAGAATCGCCTGCTCGATTGAGTCAGTGAACAGGAAGCCGATCGCAGGGGCAGCGAAGACAACGAGGGGAGTCCAGAAAATCGTGAACCTCTCAATGACACTCTGGGTCCTCGTCGGCTGGTCCTTGTAGTGCCTGACTAGGTCGATCAGACTCGACAGGCGGGTATCGTCCCCGCTCGCTTCTGACCTGATTACTAGGGGGCCACGAACCAGAACCAAGCCCGCTTCGACCGAATCCCCCTCCTTCACTGGGATGGGGATGGGTTCCCCAGTGAGCGGGGCGCGGTCGATTGCGCCGGTACCCTCTACAATGGTTCCATCGACGGGGACTGTCTCTCCGGATCGGACCTCGACGAGCTCGCCGAGCTCGAGCGCCTCGACCGGAACGAGGTCGTCAGCGTGGCAGTGCGTAGGTGCCAGCGTGGTCCCCGGCTGAATCACCTTCAAGGCCCGTTCGCCACTTTTGGCAGGTGATTCGGGGACATGGATGCGGGCGGTTCTCGGAAGTCGGTCCAAGCCCCCTTGCATCGATTCCCTGGCCCGGATTAGCGCTCTGTTCTCCAAGTGCGAGGCGAAGGCGACGAGCGCCACGACCATCAGGGCCTCGGCCCACTCCCCCAAGGCCATTGCCCCTACGACAGCAAGTGTGGTCAGGACTTGGAATCCAACAATGCGGTTTTGCAGGCTGGCCAAGGCCGCTTGGAACATAGGCAGTCCAGTGAAGGCTATTCCAACCAGCGCAACCAGAGATGCGACTATCGAGGGAATGCTGTCGGCCGCCTCGATTGCTACTACGATGATAATGAGTGGTATCGTCAGCGCTGCCGAGAGCAGCTGAATCTGGTCTTGGCGGAACCTAGCCCCGCGATATGGTGCCATCCTGAATCCGGGCCCGAGGATCCCAGCGAGTTTCTTCTCGGACGCCTCCCTGAGCTCAGTGTTGCGCAGCCACAGACGCTGGACCTCCACCATTCCCTTGTTGAGTCGCACGTCCAGGACGCCGGGAGCGTCCAGAATCCACTCTCTGAGCAGTTTCATGCTGATTCCTTGTTCGGAGGCCAGTCGCTCTGGGTCGGCCCCTACGACGTGGAGCCAGTCGATGTCGGGGGCGTGTCCTAGGCTCCCCAAGACCGACGAGGCCCTTGACACGCTCCCTCTGGCTATGTTTTGGGAGATTTCCACGGTTCCGTCTGCGACAGAGATTCTGCACGACTCGACTCCCGGAAGCCGGTTGACGGCCCGGGTCGCCTTCATCGCACAGTCCGGACAATCCATTCCCTGGATTCCCCAGTCGAACTGGTGCACACCATCCAACGACAGTCCGATGTCAGGAATCTCGCGTGTTGCCTCTGGCAGTGGCTCGTCTGCGGGCTCGCTCGTGGCCCCCGATGTCAAGCGCGACCTTCGAGGGAGTCTGAGGGAGCCAAGCTTGGGGAAGGATGGGGTCTTGGAAGGCTGTTCCTCCACATCTGAGGGTGATTCGGACTCCTCGTCGCCCAGAATGAGGTACTCCTCAGATTCCTCTGACATCAAGTCCCCCATCGTTAGGTCCCGCTTGAACATGATGATATCAGTAGCCGGTGGAATCATCAATCCAAGTCCTTCCGATTGCCCATGGTCGAGCTGCCACAGGGAAGCGACTGGGACATGATCGTCTTCGACGTCGATGGCACACTGCTCGATATCGAGGGCTACCACCCCGAACTGGTTGCGCTCATTCGAAGAGTCGACTCCGAAGTGATGACTGTCTCCCTCGCGTCGGGACGGACGCTTCCAAACGTCACCCCCATCAAACAGTCCTTGGGCGTCTCTGGCTTCATCGTGGCCGAGAACGGCGGGATGGTCTGGGACAGCGACGAGGGCCATGAGATTCTGGCTTTGGCAGACGGGACTCGTTGCAAGGAAGCGGCGCAGTGGCTAGCAACGCAGATCGAGGGGCTGGATCCACGAGGCATCGAGTCGAATCGCTGGCGCGAGACTGAGTGGTGCCTGAAGGAGGCCCAGTCCTATAACCAGATTAGGGATATATTGTCTGACAGTGAGTGGGGCGACCTAGAGGTGATTCCGACTGGGTTCGCCGTCCACATAGTAAAGCCCGGACTGGACAAGGGGAGCGGGTTGCGGTTGGCACTGGAACAACGAGGCGTCGACCCGACGCGCGTAATCGCTTGCGGTGATGCTCCAAATGACATTGCCATGTTCAATCTGGTTGGATTTTCCGTCGCCGTCAACGACGCCTACCCGAACGTCATCGAGGCAGCGGATTGCGTTACCGAATCCAGTGGCAAGGAAGGCTCGATAGAGTTACTGAAGGCCCTGCTTGAGCGGGCTTGAGAGTTCAATAGTGGTGCAGGTGGCAGGATTTGAACCTGCGAAGCACTATGCATCGGATCTTGAGCCCGACCCCTTTGACCACTCGGGTACACCTGCAGTACAACGAGAGGAGTCATGCCTTTGATTCTCGCGCATGCTTCCCGACGGGTCTGATGAGGAATTGTTGATGTATCGCCTCCGTGGTGTGCGCGGCAGGTCACTTCCATGGACGATGCCTCAAACGCTCCTAGGCTTTCCAAGAACCAGTTGGTCACTGTCGAGAAATCCCTGTTCGAGATGACTAGGAAGCAGAAGGGCCAGACGGTTCCAGTCGACTTGCCAATGTCAGACTTCTGGACCTGCGTCGGCCAGCTCCTCCAGCACCTTGAAGTCGAGTTGGCGGAGACCGTTCGCGAGGAGGGGATGACCGCCAAGGCGCAGCTGCAGTCGCGCAGGCTGGGCGTCGTCAGGACCTGCGTGACCGACCTGACCAGACTGCGCCTCAACGCGTTCACCCAGCATGCCGTCCTCTCCAACCTCATGAGATCCCCTCAGGGCGATGCCATTCCCTCCACTGGCTTCCAGAGACTGGAGTGGGACAGGCACGATCCCTCGGAGCGAGCATTCCACACCGGCATCGGCCATCTGGTCGAGAAGTACAAGCACGAGGTCTCGTGGGGCGCTCTCCTCGGCTCCACTGAGGAAGTCGGGCAGGATCCTCCCTCGCCAGGGGGGCACAAGCCACTTACCGAGTTCTCCGAAGAAGCCCCAGCAGACAATATCGCACGGCCAAGGCGGGCACCTAGCAAGGAAGACGGGGCCTGGGACGAGCCGGAGTATGACGAGGAAGATCGCATCAGGGAGTTGGATGCGTTCCCCGAGCACGCAGCCTCACAGGCTGAGTCGAAGAGCAACTCAGAGGTCCCGGAGATTCCTAGTGAGAGCCTCCTCAGAATTCGGATTCTCAAGGACGTCTCCGACCCCATCATTACTGCCGATGGCACCGAGATGACTCTGACGGAGGGCGACATTGAATCATGTCCCTCGCTCATCGCAGAGACCCTCATTGCAGCGGGCCTCGCAGAGCCGGCGCCCGTCTGAGAGGACAAGTTCTAACGCGCGCCGCTCCCACAATGGTCCACGAGGTGGTTGGTTGGGCAAGGAAGTGACCAAGACTCAAATCTCGAGGTATAGGAAGGCGTTCAACGCCGATCCCGCAGCGAAGGTCGCTCAGAACGCGGTCAGCAACGCCGAGCTGACCGGTCTCGCACTGAGCCGCGAGCTGGTCCAGAATATGGACTTCTCATTCAGCACGAAGCTGGACGATTGGGATGTGACTGCCCAGAGGAGGAGCGGGCGGTGCTGGCTGTTCGCGACGTTGAACCTGTTCAGAGTGGGTGCTATGAAGAAGATGAACCTCAAGAAATTCGAGTTCAGCCAGGCCCACATCCACTTCTGGGACAAGTTCGAGCGCGCAAACCACTTCCTAGAAGCGATAATCGATACCTCCGACCGTCCGGTTGACGATCGGACCATCCACTTCCTGCTCGGCGACCCAATCGGGGATGGCGGGCAGTGGAACATGGCGATGAACCTCATCAGGAAGCATGGACTGGTTCCCAAATCGGCCTATCCGGAATCGCACAGCAGCAGCAACACACGCTGGATGAACGCGGTGCTGAAGGACATTCTGAGGTCCTCAGCTAGCGAACTCAGGTCGATTCTCGATGGTGGTGGCTCGGGCAAGGAGGCGCGAGCGCACAAGGAGAGTCGCATGGCCGACATATGGAGGATATTGTGCATCCACTTGGGCACACCACCCAATACCTTCGACTGGCAGTGGCGTGACAAAGACGATGAATTCCACCGTAAGGGGACGATGACGCCCCAGGAGTTCGCTGCCGAGTTCGTCGAAATCGACTGGGAGGACTACGTATGCATCGTCAACGACCCCCGGAACGAGTACTACCGCACCTACACCGTCGACTTCCTGCAAAACGTCGCAGGTGGGCCATCGGTAATCTACCTGAACGTTCCATCAAAGGAGATGAAGGCAATCACTCAGAAGCTGCTGGAGGACGGCACACCAGTGTGGATGGGGTGTGACGTTGGCAAGCAGATGGAGCGAAAGCGCGGCCTCTGGGATGCCGAGCTGTTCGAGCTAGAGGATCTTTATGGAGTAGGCTTCGGCATGGACAAGGCCGATCGTCTCCGCTTCGGTCAGACCATGATGACCCACGCAATGCTGTTCACGGGGGTGGATGTGGTCGATGGTGAGCCACGGCGATGGCGCGTCGAGAACTCGTGGGGCGCCAAGGAGAGTGGCGTCAAGGGCTACTTCACGATGAACGACAGCTGGTATGACGAGTACATGTTCGAAATCGCAGCCCCCCGTGACTACCTCACAGAGGAGATGCTAGCGGGCTTGAAGGCTGACCCCGTCATCCTCCCTGCCTGGGATCCCATGGGCTCGCTTGCCCGTGATGAAGCGGCGGGAGAGTCGTAGGAGCCTCAGCCGAGGTTGCGGAGCGACAGCTCAATTGTCACCGAGTCTGGGATTGGAATCCTGAGGACCTTCCTCAGGGAACGCTCGTCCTTGGCCGTGTTGGTGACCAGCTCCAGCAGCCGCTTGTGTATTCTCATCTCCCAGTGGTCCCACGTCTCGGATCCCTCGCCGTCGGGGCTCTTCCTGCAGGGGACGACGAGTCGGCGAGTCGGCAGGGGAATAGGTCCCCTGAGATTCACTCCGGTCTCGTCGGATATAGCCTTGATTTGTTCGCATACCAAATCGACGTCAAGATGATTGTCGCCGGTCAGTTTGATCGTTGTGACGACCGGCATTGATGTCACCAATGCCAGTTCAAGCCTTCTTCTCGACCTTCATGCAGACGCCGGCGGCCACAGTCTTGCCCATGTCGCGGATCGCGAAACGGGAAAGCTCTGGGAAGGCATCCATCTGCTCGATAGCCATGGGCTTGGTCGGAGCGAAGCGGACCAAGGCTGCATCGCCGGTCTTGAGGAACGGCGGGTTGGCTTCCTTGGTCTTTGAGTTCTCTAGCAGCTCGACGAACCGGACAGCGACCTGCGAGGTGTGGGCGTGGAACACCGGGGTGTAGCCAGCGCCAATCGCCTTCGGGATGTCCATGAGCTGAATCTGTCCGATGAAAGTCTCGTCGTGGCGAACGAATGCGGGCTCGTTGTCCGTGTACCCGGCAACGTCTCCTCGGCGGATGTCGTGAGCGGCCAAGCCGCGTACGTTGAAGCCGACGTTGTCACCGGGCTCGGCCTTGTCCACAGTGGTGTGGTGCATCTCGATGCTCTTGACCTCGGCTGACTGTTGACTCGGATTGAACACGACCGTCTTGCCGGCATTCAGCACTCCGGTCTCGATCTTGCCAACAGGCACGGTTCCAATGCCGCTAATCTTGTAGACGTCCTGAATCGGCAGGCGCAGAGGCCTGTCGGTGGGCTTTGGCGGCAACTCAATCGCGTCAATTGCCTCGAATAGGGTAGGGCCTTTGTACCAAGGGGTGTTGCTACTCTTGTTGTAAACATTGTCTCCATCAAAGGCACTGCAGGGGATGAAGGGGGCGTCCGCCGGGTTGAAGCCGGCTATCTTCAGAAGGTCGGTGACCTCGCCCACCACGCTGTTGAACCTGTCCTGAGACCAATCGACACCGCTGATGTCCATCTTGTTGATGTTGACGATTAACTGCTTGACGCCGAGGACGCGCGCTAGGAATGCGTGCTCCTTGGTCTGGGCGTTGACACCGTCGTTGGCGGCAACACAGAGGACTGCGGACTCAGCCTGACTGGTGCCGGTGATCATATTCTTGACGAAGTCGCGGTGACCCGGTGCATCGATGACCGTGAAGTAGTAGTTGGGCGTGAAAAATTCCTTGTGGGCGACGTCGATTGTGATGCCGCGCTCGCGCTCCTCCTTCAAGCCGTCCATGACGTAGGCGAAGCCGAAGCCGGCCTTGCCGCGCTCGACTGCTTCCTTCTCGAACTTCTCGATAACGTGCGCCTCGATGTGCCCGCTGTCCAGTAGCAGTCTACCGACTGTGGTCGATTTGCCGTGATCGACGTGACCGACGAACACGATGTTCTGATGCGGCTTGCTCTTGTCTTCCCATTGTGAACCCATAACGTATCACCTCTAAGGTGGCCCGCCGACCGAAGAGGCATATATGAATCGTTCCCCAATGCTTCCGGGGGCCCGCACAAGCGAGCAGCGCATCGAAGAGGTCATGTTGCCCCGTGAGTTGGAATCGCTATCTGTACTGCAACTCTATGATGAACTCGTTGACCTCAGTGTTGTGCGTCTCGGCGTTCTCCAAGTCGACGGTCCATTGGCCCGGTAGGAAGCCCCTGACAGTGGAGCCTCCGATGACCATCCAGAGGCAGTAGTCGTCGCTGTCGCAGTCACCAGCGTCCCTGTTGTCGTTCTCTATGCCAGTCGTGTTGGCGACCTCGTCATCGGTGCTGTTGTACATGTACAGGTCCAACTTGTTGTTGGTGGTCCCCGGCGCCCCCCCTAATGGCTGGTCGTCGTCCTGCTTGGGGTAACTCAGCTTGACTCGCATATAGCGAATCCTGTCCTTGCTCTCCTCGTCGTATTTCAGTGGGTACTCCCATGTCATGATGACTGGGTTCGGTGTCGCCCTGTCGATGACGAAATCCTTCCAGACGCCCCGGTAGTTCACGTAGACCATCGAGTCGGTGTGGTCCTCGAGCCCGTTGTTGTCCACCACCGTCAGCCGGACCTCCCAGGCGCCTGTAGGCCTCTCTGACCACGAGTAGGTCTCGCCGGTGACATCAACGTCGTTGTCGGTGACCCCGTCGCCGTCCGAGTCGGTGTACGTGTCAAGGTCCCACCTCCATTCGACGAGGTACTCCTCGGCATAGCAGTCGGAGTTGTCGGGATTGCAGCCCGCCCACGAGTTCGAGGCGTCGAGGGTCACAGTGGTGGAGACCGATACCTCCCGGTCACCGACGTCCTTGTCGTCCTCGCATAACCAGACGATCACGAAGTCGCCGTTGGGCGGGTCCTCACCCTCACAGTCATCGTCCTTGTTGGCGGTGATCTCCGCGTGGGGCTCCCTAGCCGAGGCATCGATCACGCTAATCGTGGTGCTGGTCGTCGCCTCGTGGGTTCCGTCCCCAACCGCCAACTTAACGGTGTACTCGCCGGGCTGGGCGTAGGTGTGGCTGGTGGTCAGCCCGGTTCCGGTGTTGCCATCACCAAAGGTCCATTCGAACGTCATCGGGTCGCCGTCGGGATCGGAGGATCCTGCGGCGCTGAAGGTCACGGCATCCCCCGCCTTCACCGTCCCGGAGGGGTCCACGGACATGGTCGCCGTAGGGGAGCTGTTTGAGCTTAGGAGGCCTGTGCACCCCGAGAGCGAGGGGGTGAGGAACGTGATGATCAACAGGCAGGCTAGCCCGCGCGGCCCCGTCATAGTGTGCTGTGGCAAGGGTCGGTGAAAAATCAAGTCTGCGCCTCTGCGTCAGGTCATGATTGAGTCATTGTGAGCATTTCTTCCTAGAAATCAAGCAGGCTGCTCTGCCTAGTGCCCCTGAGGAGCTCCTGCTCCTTCCATCCGAACGCCTCCGTGATTCGGCCGAGGGATTTGGCCAGCCTGCCTGCGTAGTACTCGCGGTCATAGTCAGGTGGCTCGTCGCCAATCTCGTCGACCAACCATGCGCTGACCTGCATCGGGCTCTCCTTGGCGTTGGTGACTACATAACCAACCTTCATGCCGGGGGTGAACTGCAGGCCACGGGCTATTCGTTCTTTGGCTGCGCGCACGTAAGGCAGGCCATCCTGATTGACATACACATCGAATGACCACTCTCCCCTCCTCGAGTCCCAGCGCCCCTTGCAGGAGCGGCTTATCACCAGTTGCGCGGCATCGACCCCGCCCTCGCGCACGATGTCTATCTGAGACTTGGTCATATCAACAGCAGCGAGCGTTGCCCCATCGAGAATCATCTCGAACATCTCTTCCATGGTGCTGGAAAGTAGTTGGAATGAGTCTGTGCGCCTGACCTCGTAACCCCTGATCAACATCTCCTCGCGCGGCCACACCACGCGGCCCACGTAGCGTTTCTTGGCACCGTGGCTGAAGAAGGCGGAGAGCGCGGTCTCGAACTCGAGTTCGGCGCCTTCGCGACTGAATCTTTTCGCGAGCTCCTCGCCGAAACCGAGAGATTGGGTCTTCGCTCGTTCCCAATTTTCGAAATCGACGCTGCGGCCTTGTGGTCTCTTCGTCGGTGCACCCTCTTCCACAGGCGTTTTTACGAAGATTGAGTCGGTGTCCGAGTAAACGACGGTGTTACCCTCATTCTCGAGGATTCCGATGATCTCCCGGATGTTATGCCTAGCCCACTCAGTGATGCTGGCACCGATGTCAGGGTGGGTGAAGCGGTAGAAATTGGAAGCGAACACCCCGTAGAACGAGTTCATCAAAATCTTGACAGCGTATTGGAGCTGGTCCTGCAAGAAGGCCTCGGCCTCGTCGCCCTCCTTTCTGGCCTTCGCCAGAGCGGCCTTGTGGTGGTCCCTACTCGCCATCAGGTCCTCGAGCAGCCGGGGAACCAATCCCACCCTGACGTCCTTCGAGATGTACCTAGTGCCGTTGGTAGGGGAGACGCTGTGGGAGTCATCCTCGGCGCCGTCCCTGACGAGGGTGGTCGAGCAGATGTTATTGGCAATCATAATCGAGGGGTACATCGACTTGAAGTCGAGTACGACGACCCATGGCTCCATACCTGAATCGACCTCATGGACGTAGCCCCCAGCAATTTGGTCCCGCTTCCTCGGGCCCGCGTTGGTCGTCGGTACGGCGACTCCCTCGCGGTCTGCGAGGCGGATGACGAGGGAGTCTATCCAGCGGCTCGTCGTGCTGGTGGCGGCGGTCTCGACCGTAGTCAGAGAGACGGATGCCAGAGCCTCCTTGCGCGCCACCGACTTCATCTTACCCAGTATGTCGATTGGTAACGCAGCGTCACGAACGCAGTACTCCAGTACCTCGTCCGGTCGCGCGGCCCACTCCTCATCCATCCTGCTGGCATCGATGTCCATCTTCTGCCTGTCCTCGTCATTCGGCCACAACAGTCGCGAGACGTAGCGCAGAGACTCGCGCTGCGGCCTCAGGGTCTGACGCGCCTGCCACCATGCGTCGAGCGGTATCCTGCCCTTGATTGTCCAGACTCTGTTCTGCTCCCTGTTGGGGAAGATGCGCCCGGGCCTCCTCCAGCCGCGCTTGGTCTCGGTTTCGTTCATCGGGACTCTGCCCCATCCGAGGAGCGAGGCTCTGGCCATCTCTGACTCCGTGTCGATGTACTCAGATCGCTCCTCCATCCTAGGCAGGTCGAAGTTGTCTATGTTGTAGCCCGTGATGAAGTCGGGGTCCTCGGAACGGACTATCTGAGTCAGCTTCTCCATTATCTCGTTCTCCTCTCCCACTATCGGGTACTCTGTGCGTTCGCCGGCCCTGTCCACAACCACTGCCGCGCACAGGATCCAGTTGTTCGCGATGCTGGTCTCGAGGTCGAAGGAGAGCGTGACAAAGGGGGCTGGGAACGGCTCGGCCCTCCCCAGCCCGCTGATGTCGCACGAGAGTATCATGTCGACGGGATAGATCCCCGAGCCACCGGCGTCCTTGATTCGGGACTCTGCCATTTCCGGGTCCGTGGAGTCTGTCGTCTTCGCATCGTCCGGAGCGAGGTCTCCCGTCCAGAGGACCTCGCCGCTGGCCCTGATGTGGGGCCCGAGGTCGAGGTCGAGGAGGAGCCGTTGGACAAACAGTATGTCGGCGCTGGTCGTCCTCCAGCCTGCTTCCGAGAGGCCCTTCCTGACGCTGCGAACCTTCGTGGTGTCCTTGACGTAGACCCGGTAGTGGGGCCTGGTGATGCCGTCCTGGGAGAGCTTGTGCCCGATGGGCTCGGGCTCGCCCTGCACCTCCCTGATTGCGGATACCGAATCGAGAGGAAGGGGGGCTTTCGCGCTCTGCTCGCCCGTGCGGGTGTCGGAGATTTCCACGTAGGGTCTGAGCCCATTGACCAGTAGTAGAGTGGAGTGGCCCGCCCTGGAACGGCACCAGAGTTCGATCACAGTGCGCGGCTCGCCCTCGTGCTGCCACGCCCGGTTGTCGCCCGATACGATGCACACATCCTCCTCCCACTGCACGATGACTCCTCGCTGGCAGGCTGTAGCCAATCCTGCAACGTATGTCATCGTGAGGGGTCATAACAATGCCGGAAATGGGGGCCGGGGCAACCGTTGAAAGCCGAGTCGCGTCCCACCGGGTGAATCGAGGTGCATGGATTGCTGGAGGACGCCGAGCCATCGATTGACTGGGACGCTCTGACCTTCAGTTTCAAGCAGACCGACCGGATGTACCTCGCCACCTGCAAGCAGGGCGACAAGTGGCAGCCCGGCCAGATGCAGGACTTCGCTGACCTCAGCATGTCGCCGGCAGCGGGCGTCCTCAACTACGGTCAGGGCCTGTTCGAGGGCATGAAGGCCCAGCACGCCGCAGACGGCAGCATCGTGCTGTTCCGGCCCAATCTCAACGCGAGCAGGATGCAGGGGGGGGCGCGCAGGCTCGGCATACCGCCGGTGCCAGAGAGGATGTTTCTCGATGCGGTGCACGCAGCCGTGCGGGAGAACTCGCGATGGGTGCCTCCCATGGGCAAGGGCGCGCTCTACGTCCGCCCCCTGCTGTTGGGCAGCGGAGCCATCCTGGGCGTCGCACCCGCTCCCGAGTACACTTTCCTGGTATACGTATCACCGGTGGGCCCGTACTTCAAGGGCGGAATCAAGCCAATCTCCCTCAAGGTCTCCGACGAGTTCCACAGGGCTGCTCCGGGAGGCTCCGGGGGGGTCAAGGCGATTGGCAACTACGCGCCGGGGATGATACCCTCGAAGATGGCCAAGAGCGAGGGTTACGCCGAGGTCATCTACCTCGACGCCGTCCACCACAGGTACGTCGAGGAGGTCGGCGCTGCCAACTTCTTCTGCGTCAGAGACGGCGTAATCTCCACGCCAGAGCTGACCGGCACGATTCTGCCGGGCGTGACGCGCGCCTCGGTCATCGAGATTGCGTCCTCGCGGGGCTACGAGGTCAGGGAAGAGAGGATCGAAGTCGACTACGCGCTCGATGCCGACGAGTGCTTCTGCGCGGGCACGGCTGCGGTGGTCGCCTCGATAGGCTCGATAGAGCACAGCGGGAGGGTCGTCGAATACGGCGGGGGCGAGGTCGGACCCATCACTATGGAGATGTACGAAGCGCTGACTGCAATCCAGCAGCGTCGCGCCTCCGACGAATTCGGGTGGACCGTCGCAGTCGAGTAGATTTGAAGGGGACCAGCGCCGACGAGCGCGCGATGATGGGCGAAACAGTAGGCTTGGAGGCTCAGTTCGATGCCCGATTGCCGGTCTACCAGACCTTGACCTCAACGTGGTGGGTGCTGCTGCTCGGGGTGCTGTCGTTGAAGGATGGAGTCCAGTTTCTGGCAATCGCCCTGTTGGCGATGGTCTGTTCCTACGTCTACTGGTTTCTCAGGTACAAGAAACTCAGGTGTGTGCTCACCGAGAGGGGTCTCAGCACCCAGCGCGGACTCTGGGTGAGGGTGCAGCAGAACATCCCGCTCGACCAGATCACCGACATCACTGTCAACGAGGGGCCGATTCTCAAGCTGTTCGGTATGCTCATCCTCAAGGTCGAGACCGCAGGAGGCAGCGTCCAGGGGGGCGCTGCGGGCAGCGTGAAGATGGTTGCCGTGGTCGATGCGCTGGAGTTCAGAGACACCGTGCTCAAGCACCGGGACATTGTCACAGAGCACTCCGGGCCGACCGGACGCTCGACGGAGCCATACCTAGACCCGGAGGTCCTCGGCGAGATCAGAGACATGGTACTCCGAATCGAGAGCACCATGTAGAGTCAGTATTTACGGATGCAATTGCTAGGGACTGTGGCGTTTCAACGCTTTTTGCCGAACTTTGATCGGCGCTTGCTCACGCCCCTCTGCTTGAACGATTTACGCTGGGCGCGCTGCCTGCGGTCTCCCTTGGCCGGACCCCTGCTGCTGATCGCCTTGCCCTGATCCTTGGCTTCCTCCATCCGACTGCGAAGGATATCTCCTATCGCCTGCATGACGCCCTCTTTGCTCTGCGCTCCGGTGGCATCGAGGGCGTGCTTGGGGGGCATCACCAGTCTGCCCTCCTTGGCATAGGGCCTCGATGGGTGGCTGGCCTCAGGCTCCTGCCTCATCTTGCGGATACCGGAGCTGCGAGCGGCCCAGACCACCGAGTCCAGAGTCGGGCTGGGGATGCTGGCCTGCTTGGAGACCCGGCGCCCGGCGGACCTGCTCAGCCTGGCATCAAAATAGCGTGTCCACAGCGTCATCTCGTCGGGTCGTGATGCCATGCTACCGTCGACGTCTCGGGAGCGGGGTGCCTTGAGGGCTTCGCGCCGCTCATTCTTCCATCAGCACGCCGCTGACGACACCGTGCATGCCCGGGCGGCTGGTCACGCGTACACGCCCGAGGTCGGTCTCGACTATTGCGCCCTTGGTGACGATGTTGCGCCTGACATAGTTCGGGTCGGCGTCGTTGCCTACCACGTTGGTCACCGTGGCCATCACCGTCCTCCCTTCCTTGGGGATGCTGACGTTGGCCTGATTGACGCTTAGGAGGCGGACGGTCTGGGAGCCGGATCGCTTTCGGTAGTTCTTGCGGGCGTCCTTGTCGCCGATGTACGCGAACTGGTTCTCGCTGGCCACCTCGGTCCTGCGCTTGCCCCTGGAACGCTTCAGGCGCCCGCCGGACGGTTTACGACGCGAGATGCCGTGCCACTTCGCCATGCGTCCCGCCCACCGACATCCCTTATTTCAACCGATTGGAGAGGGTCGGCCATTCACTCGCCCAGCACTGCCACGGCTTCCCCTATGGCGGCCATGAGCCCCCCATAGTCGTGGGTGTTAGGGTATTGAGGGAACTCCTCGACGACGTTGTCGGGAGGTCTGAACAAGATTCCCGCGCTGGCAGCCGCCAGCATCGAGATGTCGTTGTAGGAGTCGCCGACCGCGACGACCTCTAAGTTCATCGAGCGTAGCGCCTCCACGGTCCTGCGCTTCTGATCCTCCAGTCTGATGGTCCAATTGGAGATGCGCCCCGAGTCCTCGATGACCAGTGTGTGGCAGAGCATGGTGGGGTTGCCAAGCTTGTCCATCATCGGCTGGGCGAACTGCGAGAACGTGTCTGAGAGCACGATAGTCGGCCACCTGCGCTCAATGGAGTCTAGGAACCCTACGGCCCCCTCAAACGGATCCATCGCCTCGATAGCCGTGGTGATGTCGTCGATGGTGATGTCATTCTCGTCCAGTATGTCCAGCCTGTAGCGCATCAGCTTGTCGTAGTCCGGCTCGTCGCGAGTGGTACGACGCAGCGCCTCGATGCCGGTTCGCTCGGCGACGTTAATCCAGATCTCGGGCACAAGGATGCCTTCGAGATCGAGGCATACCGCCAGCATCGTCGCGCGCTGGGAGCCTGCGGCTTCAACTTGTTCGGCGGGCGGATGCGGCACCATGTTCTTGCGGGGGCCTGATTTCCGGGCAGTATGGTGGACAAGCGCCTGCGTCGAAGGACCCCTGTGAGGCTCAAGCAAATTCGCGACGTCGCCAAGGACCTAGGATCTTGGATTGGGCGCGACATCGACCTCTCAGGCTTCCTCGAGCAGGCTCACTACCAGGGCACCGACCTAATCCTAATCGAGCGCGCGGCCCTGGCGATGAGGATTGAGGTGGGCGGAAAGTGGTCGTGGTACCCGACCTTGCGAGGCATAGAGACCTGGCAGGTCGAGCGCGCATGGGTCGTCGTCGACGACGGCGCCATCCCGTTCCTCGAGAACGGGGCCGACTGCATGGGGGCCGGGATCCACATTGCTGACCCGGCGCTGGCGGAGGGCGACTTCGTCTGGATTCGCGACCAGAACACGGGCGAGCCAATAGCCGCGGGAATAGCTCTGGTGAATGGCGAGGAGATGATGAGCATGACCAAGGGGAAGGCAATCCAAACCCTGCACTGGGTGGGTGACGACCTGTGGGGGCTCGAGGTCTAAGGCCAACAGCGCTACCCAGAATTGATGAGGGTCGTTGTTGAGGGTCGGATGTGCGGGATTTCGTCGTGCTCTCAATCCTCGTGCTCCTGATGGTCCCGGTCTTGGCGGAGGGCGGGACCAACGAGTCGACCGTTCTGGATGGTACTTCGCTGGTTTCGGTGGAAACCGCCGCTGCCGCTGCCGCCAACCAGGACTTCGCCATAGCTGTCGAGATCGACGCCAGTGCCGCCTCCAACGGCACCCAAGTCAGTTGGACCACCCAAATCTGCATCAACTCCGGGGTTTGCTACGCACCTGAGACGACCGCCCTTTCTCCCGACTCGGACAACAGGTTGTGGAATGGATCCATCGTCATGGACGAAGAATCCAGTTACATCAACTGGCGAATCGAGCTCGAATGGCCCGACGGCAACACCTCCTCGGTCCCGGAGACTGGATTCGGATGGAAGGTCTGGTCGACCTGCTGGTACGATATTGACAACGAATTATGGGGCGGCGACGACGCCCTCGACGGCGGGTGCGCCGACAAATTACTCGATAGGGAACAGGAAGACAAGGGGTGGCTGCCGGGATTCGGCGGCGCCCTAGCCGCTGTCTCGACGGTGATGGCAGCGTTCATGGCTCGACGTGACTGAGCCGACCCATGGGCGAAGGCGACATCGAACCGGGCTTCGTCCCCCTCGTCTTCCACGAACTGCCAGAGGACGAGATGCGTGAGCGTGCACAAGGGTTCCATGATCTAATGGGCGCACGTCGCACGACACGGCACTTCTCCAAGCGTGACGTGTCGCGCGACCTGATCGAACTGGCTGTGAAAACGGCCAGCACTGCGCCCTCCGGGGCGCACCTGCAGCCATGGACGTTCGTCGCCGTCTCCAACCCCGAGCTGAAGGCTCGAATCAGAGAAGCGGCCGAGGTCGAGGAGAAGAAGTTCTACGAGGAGCGGATGCCGGAGGCCTGGGAGGAAGTACTGACTCCCTTGGGAACTGACTACGTCAAGGAGCACGTCACCGACGCGCCATGGATTGTGGTTCTGTTCAGACACTCTCAGAGAGAGCGTCCCGGCGGCGAGATGTCGCCGGCATACTACGCGCAGGAGTCGTGCGGCATCGCCGCGGGCCTGTTCATCGCGGCGGTCCACAATATGGGGCTGACCACGCTGACCCACACGCCCTCGCCGATGGGCTTCCTGCGCGAAATCCTATGGCGGCCCGACCACGAGCACGCCATGCTCCTGATGCCGGTCGGCTACCCAGCCGAGGATGCAAAGGTTCCCGGCCTCAAGCGCAAAAGTCTAGATGAGGTCTCGAAGTTTTTCGAGTGACTAGTGATGACTCGCCTTCTCGTCCCCAGCGGGCACCATGAACACAAGCGCGATGCCCGAGCCCACTATCAGCAGGCCGCCTATCCAGTCGGCCATGCTGAGTGACTCCCCGAACACCGTGAAGCCATAGAATGTCGCCACGATGACTGTCAGGTACGAGAACGCGCTGACCCATGCCGCGTTGGCCTTCTGGTAGGCCATCGTGATGCCGACTTGGCCGCCTCCAGCGCCAATCCCTATCCCAACCAAAGCGGCCAGCGTCTGACGGTCCAGCGAGAACAGGTCGGGTGCGGCCTGCACCACGCTGCCGGCGACTGAGAACGCCGCGAACCAGAATACCACCGAAGCCGGTGAGTCAGTCTTGCGCAGCTCACGCACGAACATGTAGGCGAACGCTGCGAAGAAGCCGGATCCAAGCGCCAGCAGTGCGTCGGGCTCGACGCTGTGCAGGTCCGGCGAAACGATCAGCACGATCCCTGCAAACGCGGTGATGACGAGCAGGGCGACGCCAGGGGAGACCTTCTCTGCGAGCACCCTGCCTGAGAGCAGGGCGACGAACAGTGGGCCGGTGTACTGCAAGGTGACAGCCTGCCCTATCGGGATTCTGCCGAGGGCCGTGAAGTACAGGATCATCGCAATCAGCCCGACCGTGCAGCGCAACAGCATCGTCCTCGGATTGTTCACCCTCAGGCTGAGCCCGCGCGTCGCGGCGAAGGCCGCTACGGCGAAGGCAATCACCACCGATCGCACCATGATGATCATCCAGACGTCGGCATGCACGCTGGTCCACTTAACTAGAGCATTCATCGAGCCGAAGCAGAAGCTGCCGAATACCATCCAAAGGACCGCGGCTCTGGGAGAGTCCTGCATGCCACCCTCGGTCACGAATGAGGACAGGTCAGGGCCATCTGTCCCGGAGGTGACTTCGCCGAGACCTCGGCCGAGACCGCGCCCAGACATTCTATTCGAGGCCCCAGCGGCGCTCTAGAACAGTTGCTATGGCCTGGTAGTCTTGACCGCCCGCGCTCGATGGGTCGTGTAGGTGGATTGGTACGCCGTGGCTGGGTGCCTCCGCCAACCTGACGTTCCTCCTGATAGCCGGCTTGACCGTCAGTTCGGGGAAGGTCTCCAGCAACTCTCCAGCGACCTGATGGTTGAGCAGGGTCTGCGCATGCATCGTCAGTATGACGCCGTCCACACCTAGATCCTTGTTCAGCAGACTCCTGACCTCCCTGATGGTACCGGCGAGCAGGGCCAGTCCTTCCAGTGCGAAGTACTCCGTCTGCACCGGGATGAGGATGCCATCCGAGGCCACCAGAGCGTTGATTGTCACGAGGCCGAGGGAGGGCGGCGTGTCAATCAGGACGATGTCGTAATGAGGCAAAAGGGGCTCGAGCGCTTCCTTCATGCGCCTCTCGCGCCCAAGCTGCCTCAGCATCTCCTGCTCGATGCCGATTAGACTCTTGTCTCCCACGATGATGTGCAGGTTATCTACTGCCGTGGCATGGCGTGAGTCGATAGCTGTTTCAGGGCTGAGCATGAGGTCCCTAGTGGTGGCCCTGACCCTACTCTTGTCCACCCCCAGTCCGGTAGCGCAGTTGCCCTGCGAGTCCGAGTCGACCACGAGGACCCTGTGGCCCCTCAAAGCTAGTTGGGCTGCGACGTTGATCACAGTGGTGGTCTTGCCAACGCCGCCCTTCTGGTTGGTCACTGTGACCACGCGGGCCCTGCCGGGCGGCGTAGGCAGCGAGGCCGGCAGCTCCATCGGCCGGCGTGCCCTTGCCGTGCTAATCTCGTCGACGGCATCGAGGGGAGGGGCTAGAGTCTCGTCCTCGATCTCGGTGAACTCCACATCGAGGACCAGCGGTACGGCCCTCACCTCGGGCAGGGCTTCGCCGTCCTCGGACGATGTCATCAGGCCGCACGGCGCTCGGAGTGGTGTTGAACATGACGCTCTGTCCGAATGGGCCGGGCCGGGTTTCGACTCATTCTGCAGGGCGGTCGACGTGGTACCAAGTCACCATCTCGCCGGTCTCCGCGTCCATGGCGAGGTCGGCCGAGTGCTCCCTTCCGCCATCGCTCCAGTCTCTACCGGCGGTCATGGTCACCTTCCCGTCACCGAGGTCACCGGGTAGCAAGCTGAACAGCTGGATTTCCTCCGATACCGAGAGTCGGTACCCGACCACTGAGTCGGGGTGCCAGGTGCCACCCGTGCCGGTGGAGATCTCGTCCTGCAGATCCGGGTATCGGGCCGGGTCGAGGATCCTGCCCTCCAGCAGAGCCAGCGTCTGCGTGCTCGGGATGGCATTACGGTTCCAAGTGACGTCCCCGTCGTCGTTCGAGCCCTGCCCTACTACGTCGCATCCGCTAGAGTCCGCCGAGCGCAGCACGAGCCAACCCGATCGGTCATCTTCGTCCACCCAAGACAGGTTCCACTCGGGGGTTCCGGTGGGCTGGGACCACTGGGCTTGCCAGAAATAGCCGCCACCGAGTATAGCCATCGCCGCGTCACTAGTCGAGTAGTTGGCCTTCAGGCACGCGATGGCCTCCTCGAGGTCGAAGGGCCTAATCTCTGACTCATCCCACATAGCATCAACCCAGTTTTTCTCCGTGGAGGAGCTTGGCTGATCCTCCCCCGCCATCGGCTTGAGGTAGTCCCTACTCCAATCGATCTCCGCGCTTCCGAGCGAACCCATGTTCTTCGATATCGTCATCGAGACAGTCAGCCTGCCCTCAGGGAGGAGTTCTTCAGACAACGAGCTGACGAGGAAGTTACAGTCGTTGGTTCTCAGGTCCTTGTCGAGGACGATGTCGGTCACCTGCTCGACTGGCCACGGACTGTCACGCTTGACTAGGATGCTGAGGTACGCGTGTCCGTAGCACTGGCCGATGTCCTCGTGCTGCATCTCGATAGGGTACACCAAGCCGTGAGTTTCGTGGGAGATCTCCGGCTTGACCTCCCACGTCCACTCCGAGTTCCAGTTGGATATGTCCGAGGAGGAGGCGCCGGCCTCCAGCACCTCGTCATCGAAGAACGCGCGCAGTTCTATGGGTGTCATCGGGAAGGCTAGCGTGGGCAGAATCGTGCCGAGACCGCCGAAGCCATCGAACCCGTAGGTCACTGCTCGCAGGTTGGTGGTGTGGGAGTCGACGTCCGTGAACGCCATCGTGGAGTCTGAGCGCTTCGAATCGCGGTCTTCCAACTCGACCCAACTAGTCGAGTCCAGAATCAACTTGTTGTCGGATAGAGTCCAACCGATGTTGCCGCAATCCCCCGAATCCCTCCACGTCCTGCCCTCGAAGTCGATGTCTAAGTCCATAGAGAGTCGCTTCTCCACTGCTAGGAAGCCGTCTCTCCCCAAACTGTCGGAGGTCGGTGACGCACCGTCTTCACTGCCGTGGGGGATCGCAACTTGACCGGTTCCGGTCATGACTGCCGTCAACTGCCCGCAGGCTTCGTCGAGGATGCCTCCTACGGGGTCCCGGATGACGGTCAGCATCTCGTCCCCCTCGATGCCAATGGTCGACTCTCTGACGTAGAAGTCCATCTGGTCACCGTAGTGCAGGGGCCTGGCAGCGAAGCCGGCGTTTTGCTGCAATACCTGGGTCACCAGTGCCCCGACTAGTAGCAGCATGATACTGACGGCCATGAGTGTCTGCCACCGCTCGCCTAGGGACGAGATGGTTGGGATAGTGATGACCAAAGAGGCCGCATCCTCCTCGGAGGTATCGGCGGGGGTGGCTGTCTCGGTAGTCTTGGTCGTAGCCTCTTCCTCAGTCTCGACCAACTCGGCCTCTACTACCTCGCCTTCCCACCATGGGCCCTCGTCCGCGGTCTCCTCGGGTGAATCCCCTCCACCCAACCTAGAAATCAGTCGTTCCACGGCCTCAGCGTGCTCTGTCCGCTCGGAAGCTCCCTCGGGGGAATCTGGGTCGCTCGCCTTCTCGGGGCCCTCGTCCATAATCAGGGCGTCAGCCGCTTCGGGTGAACCAATCTCTGGCTCGGTGACAAAATCACCCAGAATCCTGTCGACCAACTCCGATTTTCTGCCCGAGACTAACAGTGATTTCTCCTTGCAGATTTCCCGAAGCTCCACGACGGTCATCGACGACAGGGTGTCGCGGTCGAGTGAATCGTCTCCGGCCATGCTAGCGGAGCGGAATCCCGTGCCACAGCTTTCAACTCCTTCGGCGTAACGGGCACGCAGGCCAGCACTCGTGAACGAGGACTGCTTTTTCGGGGCAAAGAGTTGAAGGGTGGGCCCATGGCGGCGCAATTCATGGAACCTCGACTGGTGGTGCTCTCCCGGGGACCCGAGCTCTACAGCACGAGGAGGCTCGCTACCGAGGCCGAGAAGATCGGGTGGGCGGTTCGGATCATAGATCCCCTGACCCTCACCATAGTGGTCGGCGAGAAGGGAGGCAGGATTTTTCACGGGGGTTGGCCGGTCGAGTGCGAGGCCATCCTACCTAGAATCGGCTACTCGATCACCCGCAGAGGAGTTGCCATAGTACGTCAGTTCGAGCAGACCGGAGCCATTGTCCTCAATTCCAGCTATGGCATCGTCAGGAGTCGGGACAAGCTGATGGCTTGCCAGATGATGGCCGAGAGGCGCGTTCCCGTACCCATCACAGCCCACGTCGGCGCTTGGGAGGACACCGGGCGCGCGGTGAGTCGCGTCGGCGGCACCCCTTGCGTAGTCAAGTCCACGGAGGGGACGCATGGCTCGGGGGTGTTCCTAGTGCGTTCCGAACAGCAAGCTAGGCAACTGGTGTACCAAATGCTGGAGCGCGGGATGAGGCCGCTGGTCCAGGAGTACATCGAGGAGTCCCACGGACAGGACATTCGTGCCTTCGTCGTTGGTGGGGAGGTCGTCGCCTCGATGCGTCGAAAGGCGCACGGCAACGAGTTCCGCTCGAACTTCCACCTTGGCGGCTCGGTCAACGAAGTCAAGCTCACTCAGAGGCAAAGGGAGATTGCCGTTCAAGCGGCTGAAACACTAGGACTCGACCTCGCAGGAGTGGACATGCTCGAGTCCGTGCGGGGGCCTCTGGTTCTCGAGGTCAACTCGAGTCCCGGGCTAGAGGGTATCGAGGGCGCCACCAGCGTCAACGTGGCTGGCAAGGTGGCCAAACACCTCAATGCCCGATTCGAGGCTGTTCAAGAAGAGTATGCACTGAGCCATTCCGATGGCCTCGACACCGAGTCAGGCTAGTTCTCCAGCGCTTATTGAGTTGATTTGGCGTCGAACGGAACGCTTGCGAACGTCGCCCCCATGCGTCTTGGTTGGAGAAGCATTCAAGTCCCGGGGCACCTCCTTGCCCCCGTCCATTAGGACAGGGATGCACACGCCGTTCGCGGCGGGAGGCGAGTTGCTTTGCAGCGGGATGGAACAGACGGACCGGGAGATCGAATGGATGCGGGGAGGTTCGGCCGTAGGTTCAGCGCTGATGAGATAGGGTTCCATGACTCGATGCCATCAAGGTTGCACCGGCTGGCGGAACTCCCTTGGCACGACTGCTGGATGCAGCAACTCCGTGCCGAGAAGAAGAGCAGACACACAATCAGGGCTTACGGTGTCGCCGTGCGCGACTTCTCGACCACGCGTCTGCCGGGGGAGCCGTCGCCGGACTGGCCCGAGGTACAAGAAATCTCAGTCAGTTCGTTCCACATAAGGGCGGATCCGAATAACGGGAGAATGGATGCCTGGTTGAACGGGCTGGGCGAGCTGAAGCCCACCACGATTAATGCCAAGATCGCTGCCGTTTCCCACCTCCTCAAGTGGTTGGGCCATACGATCCCAGACTGGATTCAGCGTCCGTCGAGGAGCCGTTCGCTGCCGAAGACGCTTGGCAGGAGGGAGCTCCAGCGGCTCAGGCAGGCCTCTCGCGAGTCAGAGGACCCTTTGGCCTTCCCTATCTCCACATTGCTCTTGGACACCGGATTAAGGGTCTCCGAGCTGTGCGGGTTAGACGTCGATGACATAGACATCGAGGACATGTCGGCCCTCGTAATCGGCGGCAAGGGCGAGAAGGACCGCACCGTGCTGTTCACCGAGTCTACGGTTGAAGTGATAGAGGCTTGGGAGCCAATCAGGGACGTTAGGCTGTCGATGAGCGACGATGCCGCCCTGAGGGCCTTGTTCCTATCAAGCAGAGGTAGGCGCATCAACCCCCGCTCGATTCAGAAAATGATGGATCGGCTCGCCGACTCCGCGGACATACCGCGCAATCGACTGAGCCCGCACACCCTCAGACACACCTTCGCAACTGGACTGTTGGAGCGGGGAGCTGATCTAGTGACCATCCAACGCCTGCTTGGTCATGCCAGCATCGCGACCACTCGAATCTACCTTGAGATTAGTGATCAGACCCTGAGGGAGATATATCACAGGGCACAACGCAGCCCGACTCTGTCAGAAGAGCCCGCAGATAATCGCCCAGAGCCTCAGGTCGGGGAAACAGAGATTGCGCCCCGCATCCTCGAGTAATCAACTTCGGGACGGGTTCTTCTTGTTGATTCGTTTGTCGACGGCCTCCGGGCCCTTCCAAGTCCGATTGGCGTCCTCCTCGTATCCCGGGTGCTCAGGGATAGGGCAATGCTTGCCCGCCCTGCACCTGCTGCAGTTGTCTGGAGGTGGTCTCTCGACGACCTTCTGGAGGCGCCCGTACTTCCTCCGAGGCATGGCTCGGTGTTCGGAAGGCGGGACTTAGGGATTCCCACCGACGCGCAACGTTCAACCACGCTGGCTGGGACAGTCGACTGTGAACGAGCTTGAGGTTGAAGTGCAGGCCGGTCCTGTGGGTCTCGATACGCAACGCTCCGTCCTCTACGCCCAAGTCATGGACGGAAAGCCCAGGATGTCGATAGACAGCGATGGCTTCCTTCAGGTCGATGGGGCCAAGGACGCGGCTGGGAAGGTCTACCTAGGCGACGTCGCTCAGGCGGCGCTCAGGTCCATGGGCACTCACGAGTCCCCGAAGTTCACCCGAGAGCCGGGGTACGACGAGCAGCGCTGGGAGCTGCTCTGTCACTCTAACGACCTGACCATGATAATTTCAAGTCGCCACTACTGGGGATTCGGTCTCTTGGCTAGGTGCTTCCTCAACGAGATCGTGATTGAGGGGGCTCTGCCTGTGCGTGCGAGGTGCGTGCACGACATCATGGCCACGCTAGGCAGGAATCCGTGGGAGGCGTCACGGGTCAAAGCATTCGAGAAGGCAACCGCGGGCACCATGTCCTCGCACACATCCAGTTGGGAGGACCTAGTCTCCCTAGCCAAGGAGGGCATGTACGAGGAGATTACTCAACTCCAAGACGCGGTTCGCAGTCTGAGGGGAGTGAGTGTGGACACTACAGAGCTGCTGGACGCAGCCGAGCAGGCGCTGGACGAGGCTCGGTCGGCACTATCAGACAAGAATGCGCCCGCTGTCGAGAGGGCTCTGAGCAGGGCGTCGAACGCAATCATACAAGCCGATCCGAGCACTGAGGTCCGAAGCGCCGACCAGATGCTGATGAGAGACTAGATCCCTAGAGTCTGCCACATCCACGACCACACGCCGTACTGAGCGAGGTAGACCACTACGCTGAAGGAGATGCAGGCGAAGTAGATTGATCCCTTGGAGATCTGAATGGCGTCCTCGGACTCCTCATCGAAGTAGCGAATCAGGCCAGCCGCCTGCTGTATGCCGCTACCCTTCTTCTCCTTAGCCATCGAGACACCGCAACTAGAGTCCCTATTTCAACTCCGCGAGAGCCTCAAGAGATCGGTTCGTGCTACGGCTCTAGGGTCTCGATTAGGACGCAACCACCGTCAAGCTCCACTATCATCGATGCCGCGCCCACGGCGGTCTCCAGCCCTTCTGTCATCAGTATCTCACGACGGAAGCCCCCCGATGTCTGAAACACCAGCCTGTGGCTGAGGCGGTCTAGGACATCGTGAGTGACGACCTGCCACGTCCATTCGTCCTGTGATACGGTGACTAGCGCCTCGATGGGAACCAACGGCCCGTGCTCTGACCCTTTCTGCTTCGCGCGCTTCACCAGATTGCCCAGTTTCAACTTGGTTCCGATTTCGTCAGTCTTCGTAGGCTCAGCCAGTCTCTTGGAAATTCTGCGTCTCAAACCACCCATGTACATCCCATCTGCGGCAAACGCCGCGATTCGCCAGCGATTCCTGTGGGGTTTAACCGTTGTTAGTGAAGCATCGGTCGGAGTGGTGAAAAATGGAGTCCACAATAATTACCAACGCCGTCCAGCGAGCACTTGATGGCGCAGGCAAGAATCGCTGGCGCATGATGGATCGCGAAGTCGCTTGGGAGGATTCCGCCGCGGGCAGCGTACTTCTCAAGGCGGTATCTCACTGGAGGCAGGATTCCGATGCCTGGTTCCAAGGAGCCTACGAGAGGCTACCCGAGACCGTTCGAGTCAACCCGCTCAGAATTGACCGGGATTGGGTGGAGTCCTGGCTGAGTGGAGTTTCGGCAGAGAGGATATCGTGGTTCAGCGGTCCAGGCAGCGCATGGGAGCTCCCCTTCGAGAGGGGCAAGGCCGAGGGCGAGGTCAGGGTGCTGCTCAAAGCGCTTCACGAGACGGGTAGGCTGACTCGGCAGGAAGCTGTCTCTATGCTGCCAGTGATCGCGCTAGACCCCAAGCCAGAAGAGGTGGTCCTCGACATGTGCGCGTCTCCAGGGTCCAAGACGACCCAGATATGCGAGCACCTCGGCGGCGGTGGCGCTGTCGTAGCGAACGAGATCATGAGCGGTCGAGTCAACACTCTCGTCTCCAACGTCCAGCGTCATGCCTCGAGAACCGCAGTGGTGGTCCAACACGACGGTCGTCACATGCCGATGGTCCCCGAGGGTGGCTTTGACAGGGTCCTCGTCGATGTTCCATGCACCGGATCTGGGACTACTAGGAAAAATCCCGACGTCTGGGCCAAGTGGCTGCCCTCGTCAGGGCGATCGCTGCACGTGCTTCAGACCGACCTCCTAACAAGGGCGATTCGCATGACTAAGCGGGGCGGCAGAATCGTCTACGCCACGTGCTCGCTCGATCCCGTCGAGAACGAAGCGGTGGTGGCTCGTGCGCTCGAGGGAGGCGAAGTAAGAATCATTTCCGGGCATCGGTTGCTCGGGGGCGTTCCCTCCAAGCCTGGCTTTACCGAGTGGCCCCAACTCGACGACGAAGGGGATCCCGCTGAGGGGCTCGATGCTCCCGAGTCGATGATGCCTCCACTCGACGAGGGAATTCGCTCCAAATTGAGCCACTGTGTGCGGATCTGGAACGATGCAATCGATGGGGGTGGCTTCTTCCTCGCAGTGCTCGAGAAGAGCGGGGATGTCGAAAAGCCTGCCGTCCAACCAACCCAAGTGCTCTCACCCGACGAGGTCAAGCCGGACCCCGAGGTCTTCCCGCAGCCTCTCAACGAGGAATGGAGGCAGAGGCTGGAGACCGCATGGGGCGCCGTGCCCGTTAGCATGTGGATTCGTGGTAAGAGCCTGCTTTGGTCTACCGACGAGGTCCTTGGCATCTGGGAGTCGGAGCGGGGCCGCCGGGGAGGTCGCACTAGGGTGCCTGGCCGGCGCTGGCGCCCGCTGAAGGTGATTCATCTCGGGCTGATTGCCGCTAGGATCAGGCATGGCGAACTGGAGCGCATAGTGTCACGAGCCGCGACCAATCTGCTGCCCGAAATAGAGCGCGGCTTCACCGAGGTGGGTGATGAGGCGATCGATCGTATCCTGCTTGGCGAAGAGCCTCTGCCGGGGGAGCTTGATGGCTCTCTAGATGGCATCCGCGGGGGTCGCATCCTAGTTGATGAGGGGGGCACTTGCTTGGCCGCGTGGGTCGGTGCACGTGTCACGCCCATGGTCAACGAGGCTGAACGAATGGTGCTGAGGAAGATGCGTGGTTTGCCAATCGTCTCGGTAGAAGAAGAATAACAGGAATAAATTGTACAATCGAACACGAATTGCCGAAGATGAAGAGTATATGTTCAAGAACCTCTGCAATTAACAGCCAGCCCCGGTGATTGGAGTTGGACGATGTCGACCGGCGTATACTCAAGGTCTTGGAGGCGGACGCTCGGACCTCACTGAGGAGAATCGCAGAAGAGGTGGGCGTGGCTCTCGGAACCGTCAGCAACCGGGTACGACGGATGGAGGGCCTGGGGGTCATCCGTGGTTACACCGTCCTGCTGAACCCAGACAAATCTGGCTGGGGGCTGAGTGTGGTAATTGGGCTCAGGATACAGAAGGGGAGGCTGATGGAGATACAGAAAAAGATTGCAAAGGACCATCGCGTGTACGGGGTGTACGACGTCACCGGGGACTACGACTCGATGGTCCTCGCTAGGGCCCGCGACCGTGGTGACCTCGACGACTTCTCCAAGAGTGTGATGAGCATCGAGGGCATAGAGCGCTCGGTCACCCATCTGGTTCTGAACACTGTCAAAGAGATGCCTCCCTCTCTGCCCGAGGTATAATCAGCCAATGTTGGTGAGCACGCCCTGGATTATTGGCTTCAGCAATTGGGAATGAGGCAGCAGGGACTCGACGGTCCTGCCCTCGGGCTTCATCGCTCTGAGGAGAACCATTCGCAAGTCCTCGTCGATGGGGGCATCGAGCGCCATCAGCCGGTCCCTAAGGGAAGTCTGTAGATTGCCACCCGTACGGTCCCAATCCATCAGCAGGATTAGCGACGGTCCTCCATCGTTCGGGCGGGCGGCGCAGTACGACTCATACAGGTAGGCAACGAGGCGTGATCTGTCCCAACCCCTGTTCACCTTCTCGACGGTGCCCGAGAAGCCAAGTGCTCTCAGGGCTCGCTCGTCCTTGAGCCCCTCGACGACGACGGGGCAGCCCGAGCCGCCCTCGGCAATCGGTCTGTTCCTCAGGATAGCACTGGCGATTGCCTTGGCAGCGAGCTCGAATCTCGCAGCGCGGCCAGGCGGGACGGCTGTCCTCGCTCTCTGTCCCGCCCAATCGGGGAGTCCTTCCCTCTCGGACATCTCAGACCCCCAGCGAGACCTTCGCCTCGCTAGCTGTTACTCCCTTGACCCTGACTGCTTTGCGCCTGCTGGACGTCCCGCTTTGGAGGGAAATCTGCGGACGTTCCACTCCTAGGTTGTCGGAGAGCAGAGTTAGCAGTTCCGAGTTCGCCGCTCCATCAACGGGCAGCGAGGAGACGGAGACTTTGAGGCGTCCCCTCCACGGCTCGATACCAACAATACGAGAATGCTGTGCTGCGGGCCTAAGGTCAATTAGAATGAGGATGCCTTCGTCGTCCTCCATAATCCAATTCCCGGTCATGTTCGGGGCAAATCTCGGGGGCTGTGCTTGTAGTAGTTTTTCAGCCTGAGTATGGGGCCAGCCCAGAAGACCAACCCGCGACCCTTATGAGGGGATTTTCCCCCCGTCGGATTGGAGAGTTGCATGAGCGTCACGACCGTGCTTTTCGATATGCTCTGGGATGAGTACATCCTGTGGTCTCTATTCGTCAGTGCCATCGCTTTCGGATGGCTGTACCACCACTCATTCTGGTTCCGCTCTTATGATGGGGAAGATCCCCCCAACGTCGACGGTCTGAAGGTAGGCGTGTTCCCCAAGCACAACGACGACATGCGGCTTGAGGTGACCTGGACAATCCTCCCCTTCCTGCTCATTATCTACTTGACCTACATCTCCTGGGCACCTCTCGATGCAATGTGGACCTCTCCCGATGGAGGGGTTTACGGCTACGAGTGCGTCGAGGGGCATTACTCCGATAACCAGCTTGATATGGGCTCCGGGATCGTTACCTCTGACTGCTACCACATCATCGAAATCACCGCCCAGCAGTGGTTCTGGTCGTTCGACTGCCTGGAATTGGAGGACGATCTTTGTGACACGGACACGGACAGCGTCGAGGTTTACGGTAGTGTACCCATACTCAAACTAAAGGAGGGCGAGACCTACTTCGTAGTGATGGAGTCAGAGGACGTCACCCACGCACCGTGGTTCCTGAACCTCGGAACGAAGGAGGATGTGTTGCAGGGGCAGCAGACCACCCTCTGGCTGCCTGTCACGGAATCTGGCGACTCGATGATCCTGTGCGCTGAGTACTGCGGTGATGCGCACTCCGTTATGGCAGCGGTTCTGTCAATTCACAACTGAGGTGGTATGTTGATTCAATCCAAGAGAAGGCGCGCTGCACTGGTGATGCTGGTGGTCTTGGTCGCCATGCTGGCTGCTCCCTCTGCCACCTCACTGCCGGTAGGAATCTCAGGGGTCAAGGACTCTGGGTGCAACTGCCACGGTGCAACACCGGACGCGGCAGTAACGCCTACCATCTCCGGATTGCCCCCGACCTACAACTACTCGGAATCCTACGAGCTCACAGTCTCGTTCTCTGGCGGCCCCAGTGATCCGAGTAACATCAACCAAGGCGGATTCCACCTCTGGGTCAGCGACGGTGGGCTGTCGGTAACCGATGCCACAGCCCAGTTGTTCAACCCGAACGAGGCCGGGCACACCGAGGCGGGCAACGACCAAAACTCTTGGACCGTGACTTGGACTGCACCCGCCACCGACAGGAACGTGGAGTTCGTTCTCCACGTCAACTCGGTCAATGGCAACGCCGACGGGGCTGGCGGAGGGAGCTCGGGTGACAATTGGAACAGGGTCAGCACAAAAATCACAGGGCCAATAGAGGTGCTGGAGCAGGCCGACCCGTTCCTCGTGCTCTCCGTCCTCATAGTCGTCTGCGCAGTCCTGCTTGGGATCACTCTCACCTTCGTATTCTACAGCAGGGACCCTGACTCGTTCGACTGGGACAGCTTTGCCCCTTGGATAGCCGGGTGGATGACCAGCACCGACCACAAGAGGATTGGCACCTTGTACTTCGTCCAGGGATTGTTCTTCCTAGGCGTGGGCGGGATAATGGCCATGTTCATCCGTATCCAACTCTCCGTCCCTGGCAACGACTTCCTGACCCAGGAGCAGTATAACCAGTTCTTCACCCTGCACGGCACGACGATGATTTTCCTCGCCGCGATGCCGATGATTAACGGATTCGCGAACTGGATTGTGCCGTTGCAGATTGGCGCGGCCGACCTGGCGCTGCCGAGGATCAACGCGATGTCGTTCTGGCTGCAGCCGTTCTCAGCGATACTGATCTTCACCGGGATTTTCTCCGGCGGAGGGGCGGACACCGGCTGGACGGGATACGCGCCTTATGTCGTCAGCCAGACTGCGCACGCGGGTACCACGATGTGGGCCGCCGGGCAGCTCATGCTTGTCGCCTCTTCCACGCTAACAGGAATCAACTTCCTTACCACCATCGCGGTGATGCGTGCCGAGGGCATGGGGTGGATGAAAATGCCCCTTTTCACCTGGTCAATCCTCATTGCCAACGTGATGCTGTTCCTCTCAATCCCGGCCTTCGGGGTCGGCCTCATCCAAGTCTACCTCGACAGGGTGATTGGCACCGCTTTCTACGACATCGCAGCCGGCGGCGACCCATTGCTCTGGAGCCACCTGTTCTGGTACTTCGGCCACCCCGAGGTGTACGTGGTAGTGGTTCCCGCCTTCGGCATCATCTCCGAGGTAGTTGCCACGAGCGCAAGACGCTCTGTGTTCGGCTACCGCTCGATGGTCTACGCCATGGCAGGGATTGGCATCGTGGCTTTCATCGTCTACGGCCACCACATGTTCACCAGCGGTATGAGTCCGACTCTGCGCTTCGTCACGATGCTGACAACTATGCTGGTCGCGGTGCCGACCGGAATCAAAGTGTTCAACTGGCTGATGACCATGCATGGGGGCTCCTTGGTCTACCGAACGCACACCCTCTGGGCTCTGGGCTTCCTCGTGACCTTCACCCTAGGGGGCATCTCAGGGATGTTCTTCCCTTCGGTCGCGATGGACACCCACCTGCATGAGTCGTACTTCGTGGTCGCACACTTCCACTACGTGCTGGTGGGAGGTACCGTGTTCGGTTTCTTCGCCGGAATCTATTACTGGTTCCCCAAGGCGACTGGGAGGATGATGAGCGAGAAGCTCGGAGTCCTGCACTTCCTGACTGCGTTCGTCTCCTACAACGCGTTGTTCTGGCCGATGCACCGACTGGGCGTCTGGGGAATGACCCGTAGGCACCACACCTACTTCATCACCACGGACGAGGCCCTTGGCTCTCTGCCGATGGAGGCCGCGGGCTGGAACATGTTCATCACCGTCGCAGCATTCGCGTTCTTCTTCTCCAACTTTATCCTGGTCGCCAATATGGTGGTCACCTACATCCGCGGGGAGCCGGCACCGGCTGACCCGTGGGGCGGATGGTCCTTCGAGTGGATGACCTCCTCGCCCCCGCCCACGCCCAGCTTCGACCCACACAACCTCCCGAGGCTGGAGGACGCCAACGAGCACATCGCCAACGAGCCGGGAGTGCTCGGCCGGTGGTTCAGTCGGCTCATGGTACCCGACGAGGAGACCGAGGAGGTGGTACACTGAGCGCCGACTACCACGATGACCATCCCCACTCCAGCGCATGGGGTCCCCACGACTGGAGCCATGGCGCGCCGCACAACTCGTGGGCACCGATCATCATGAGCTGTGGCTTCGCAATCTTCCTCTTTACCCTCGCAGGAGTCTTCCAGTGGGGTGAATTCGTGAGCGCTGGCTACGTACCGCTGGTGTTCGGCGGCCTTGGCGTGGTCGTCTTCGGCTTGGTTGTCTGGTGGCGGCAGGACATGAACTTCGACGGCTCCAGCTACGAGCCGAAGGCGGTTGGCGAGCCGTTCCAAAACATCGACATTCGCAAGGTCGCGATGTGGGTCTTCCTGATGTCGGAGATGATGATCTTCACCTCTCTCTTCAGCACATACATGCGCTACCGGCTAGGCCTCGAGAATTGCGGTGACGTCTTCGCCTCGGGCAACTGGGTGGAGGGCAGCCCGGTGGTCTGCTTCGAGCCCGCCAGCCACCTCATCTCCTCGAGCTGGTTCCACCTCGCACCGGGTGCAATCAACACCTTCGCCCTCATCTTGTCCTCCTTCACCATAGTTCAGGCGCTTCGATGGGCCAAGAAGCCCGTGGGCAGCGTCGATGAGGAGGTCCGCCGCAAGAGGATTACACGGTACCTCGGCACTACCTGGTTCCTCGCGGCGCTCTTCATCACGATGAAGATGGTGGAGTGGTTCCTGGGCTTCCCGCTGCCCGAGTTCCTGCACGAGTACAACCACGGCCACGCCGCCATCGACTCCCTGTACTCGGAGGGGTACCTGATTAACAACGACCACTACCAGCACCACTCCTACGTCGACGAGGCCACTCACGCCCATATGATGGCCGACATCCAGGTGAGCGCCACGACCTTCTACGTGACCACGGGGACCCACGGGGTGCATGTACTCGGAGGGGTGGTCGGCCTGACGTACATGACCTACAAGGCCTACTCCGGTGGCTATACCCCTGACAACGCTGTCTCAATCGAGTACTTCGGGCTCTACTGGCACTTCGTCGACCTAGTCTGGGTCCTCGTCTTCCCGTTCTTCTATCTGTATTGAGGTGAAATGAAATGTCGCACTACCGGATTCTCGGGAAAGACCCGTATTGGATGAACTTCTACGGCCTGATGATCCTGACAGCCATCGAGGTTGGGGCGGTCGGCATCGACCTCAGCAAGACGACTACCCTGACGATACTGACCGCGATAGCGATTCCTAAGTTCATGATGATCGCTGGCATCTTCATGCACCTGTACGGAGATGACGACTCCGGGATCCTGACCATGACAGCGCTGTTCCCCGCCTTCTTCATCCTCGTCATGGTCCTGTTCATCGGCCTGACCCACCCCGAGGCTGCCACCGGGCTGCCCGACTGGTGCAGGCCGGGCAACTACGGCCTGTAGGGTTCATGAGTGATTGCGACTCCGAAACCATGCTGCAGACGTCGCATAGCCTGGTATTGCGCCGGATTTGAAATCCGGTGTCCTAGTGACTCGGGAGTTCAAATCTCTCCGTCTGCGCCACTTACCTCGTTGGGTATGGAATCTGCGCCCCGGACAGTAATCTGGTCGTCGTGGTACTGCATAGTAGCGGGGGTGGTTATGACCGCCTCGCCGTCCACGTTGAGGAACATCGGCGGGCCGGTCACGTCACCGAACTCGAAACGCATCGCGTCCTGCATAGTGACGCCCCACTTGCCGATGTGCTTGCCCTTCTCAAGCGGGCCCATGAGGCCAAGCATCCGAATCTTGGACAACCCCCACGCCATCACCAAGGAGCTGTATCCCTGCGTCGGCCTCGCACCCGGGGCGACCCTGTAGCCGCCGCCGAAGGTCTGGCACATGCTCATGCAGAACAGCCCGGAAAGATCGACGGGTGTCCGGTCGCCAAGGTCGATCTTGATTGTGCCGCTCTGCTTCTCCCACTTCAGTATGGCCTTGATGGCCAGAAACGTGTACTTGGCCTGTCCTCTAATCCACTTGAACTGACCTTCGTCCTTCATGCGGTTGACCACCGAGGTGACTCCGCCGTCGCATTCAAGGAAACTCCAGCGAACAAGGTTGCCCGGCGTTTCGGGCTCGCCGTTACACGAGCGGGGTATCGGGGCCGCCTTGGAGGGGTGATCGGGGGCAGGCGGGCCCTCGACACGAATCGCACCGACCCTGCGGTCGGTGCCGTTGACGAGGATGTCGACTGCGACCTGCATGTCCCTGAACTTGTTGCCCTTCGGGGTCGGGATGCCGTGGGCGCGGGCGTAGTCGTTGCCGCTGCCTATGGGCAGTATGCCAAGGACCTTGTCGGAGCCCCTGAGCCCCGAAGCAACCTCGTGGACGGTGCCATCGCCACCGATTGCCACCACTAGGTCGTGGTCGCCTTCGCAAAGGCCCTCGGCGATGTCCATAGCGTGCCCGGGCTCCTCGGTGTTGAACAGGTCGATTTTGAAGCCCGCCTCCCTGAGCGCCGGCTTGAACCTGTCCCACTGCTTGACTGACAGGCCGTCGCGGGCCTTGGGGTTGAGGATGCAAGCGATGCGGGACACGCTCGAGGCGGTACGTCCTCGGACTTGAATTATGCCGAAGCAAGCAATCATGAGGAGAGGGCGGGCTCAGGCGCACGATTGGCATGGACGACGGTGCTGGATTCATGCGACGGGCTCTCGAGCTCGCGGAGTCGGGGCGCCATCGAGTGATGCCGAACCCGATGGTCGGCTGCGTTCTCGTCAGGGACGGCGGTATCGTCGCTGAGGGGTGGCACGACCACGTCGGAGGGCTGCACGCCGAGCAGATGGCGATCGCCGACGCGGAGGCACGGGGCGTTGCCACCCAAGGAACGGTGGCCTACGTCACGCTGGAGCCCTGCAACCACTTCGGCCGGACGCCCCCCTGCACAGAGTCGCTGCTCTGGGCGGGCGTCGGCCGAGTCGTGATCGGGGTGATGGACCCAAACCCGACGGTCAGGGGGGGTGGGGCCGATGCCCTACAGCAGGAGGGAGTCGAGGTCGAGGTCGGGCTCCTGGAGACGGAGTGCGAGAGGCAGATGGGGGCCTTCATGCACTGGTGCAGGCACCGCAGGCCGCAAGTCACGCTCAAGGTGGCGACAGACTCGCGGGGTCGTATAGACGGCGACCTGTCCGAGCCAGCCGAGCGCTTCAGCTCGGCCGAGTCCATGGCCCTCGCGCACGAACTGCGAGCGGATTCAATGGCGATACTGGTCGGAGTCAACACGGTCGTCCGGGACGACCCCTCACTGACCGTGAGGGGACCAGACATCGGACCGAGGGAGCCTCCAATCAGAGTGGTGATAGACCCCAACGACCGCACACCTCCCGGCTGCAGGCTGCTGACTGACGGCAAGGCCCCGACGCTGCTGATTCAGTCCGCGGACTTCGGCTCGGGCGATTCGCACCACGTCGAGCGTGTCGTAATCCCGGAGCAGGAAATCCCGGTGGCGAGGATCCTCGACATGCTCGGAGACAGGGGCGTCCAGTCTCTGCTGGTCGAGGGCGGGGCGGACACATGGGACAGATTCCTCGATGCAGGGCTGGTGGACAGAGCCCGCCTGTGCGTCTCCCCGATCGAGCTTGGTGGGGCCGAGGGGGCCTTGTTCACCGGCCATTCGCTGTCCGACTCCGGGCTCTCGGTGGTCTCGAATGAGGCCGTGTCGGAAGACGAGGTGTCTTGGTGGGAGAGGGCTTCGGCTGAAATAGCAGTGTAAAAAGTAAATCGGCTTTTATTATCTATAGTGTCATTCCGGCCTAGCGGTTAAATACGGAAGGCGAAGGGAACGGGGCCATGTACAGCGTACGCAAGACACGAACCCTAAGCATCTGCCTACTGATGGTCCTCTCGACCTTAGGCCCGCTCGCGGTCCCAGCAGCAGCAGACCACGAGGAAGAGGACTGGCCTTATTTCGACCTCTTGATAGACGAGGACTACGATGGTACATGGGAGCTCCTTGAGCCCAACACGATGTTCGAAGTCGAGGCGGGGACGTATGACATGCAGATTGACTACTACAACCTCGACGTGGGCTCGAACTACACCCTGATGTGGAATACCTACGGCATCCACGAGGACGGTGGCGGAATGGAGGGCAACGTGTCCTCCGAGAACGTGACCGACACTTGGCAGATGGAGGTCAGCGAGTTCGACTGCTGGTATCAGGCCGTGGTCGAGATCATCAACACCACCGACGGGGTGTGGGAATACGTCGATCATCGAGATTACGACTTCCACGGCGAGTGCATGGAGTACGGGACCGTGACCCCGTCAGCCGAGATCAACGGCACCTGGGTCAGCGAGCCCGATGAGCTCGAGCCCGGAACCTACCAGATGAGCTGGGACGTAACCAACCTGACGACCGGCGGGGAGTACAAGCTCGACTACTGGTACTACCTGACAGGGAACACGTGGGACATGGACAGGAACATCACCGAGTACGCCTGGGACGCCACCGGCTCCGAGGAGAACATAGGGTGGAACGTCACCGTAACGGAGTTCGACTGCACCCTGCAGCCCGAGGCGTTGCTGTGGCAGAACACCACAACCGGATGGACCATCATCGACCAGTACTGGGTCGGCTCGTGGAGCGAGGTCATATCCCTGCCCTGCGAGAGCATGATGACTGCCTACATCTGGCTGGACGAGGAGGGCGACTGGGTCGAGCTCGCCAACAGGAACAGCGCCGATTACTGGTCGCACCATTTCCCCAATGACAACACCTGCGAGGAGTTCTGGGACTTGGATGGCGACGGAAACGAAGACCACTGGTGGGAATGCACCGACCCCGACACCGGGGATGTCGAGGAATTCGACGAGTGCTTCGAATACTACAACGAGCAGACGGACGAGGACATGTTGGAATGCTTCATCAATTACGAGTCAATGTACCTCGAGGAGGGCGTGTACAACGTGACCCTCGAGATAGTCGGCCTTTCCGTAGGCGAGGAATACTTCCTCCACGGTGAGCTTTGGGAGAGCGGGGTCTGGGACTACGAGAGCAACTACTACGAATTGGGCTTCACCGCCCCGACCGAGGAAGTCTCCGAGGTCGTCTACTTAGTCGTCAGCGCCGAAACCTGCAGCACCGGGTTCGACCTCGCGCTCAGCCACAACGAGACGGTCGATGGTATGGATCACTCGGAGCAACTCGAGAGCATGTCAGTATCTGTCGACGGGCCATGCGAGCAGCCGCCCTCGCCGTTCACCCTGTACTACGACGGCATGGAGCACGAGCAGGTGACGCACTACACCGAATACGACGTGTGCGACGAGTACGAGGACGGATACTTCGAGTGCTGGATGGACGACTGGGACGAGGACGGCGACGGCGAGCCCGAATGGACCGACTGGCGCGACGACTGCGAGGAGGACTCCAACGGCACCTGGTGGTGCGTGGACTGGCACGAGGATCCCCACATTGATGCGGGCAACCACACGATGACGTGGAACGTCTCAGACCTCGAGGAGGACGTCGAGTACGAGGTCGAGTGGGCAGTACAGATCAACCAGAACATGGGGGGCTGGGACTACTACAACACCGAGTTCTACGCGTTCAACGCGACCGGCAACACCCAGAGTCAGGACGTCTACGAGCTCATCGACTGGTACCTCGAGACCGACAACTTCACCTGCAACGTGAACATCCAAATCGAGCTCTACGAGAACGAGTCGGACGGCTCCGGGAACTGGCACTTCAACCGAGTGGGTTGGGACCACTTCAACTTCAAGGGCCCGTGCGAGCAGCCGCCCTCTCCCTTCACGCTGTACTACGACGGCATGGAGTACGAGCGGGTCGCCAACAACATGACTGGCTTCGACGGGTGCGACGAGTACGATGACGGATACTTCGAGTGCTACATCGACTACGACGGCGACGGCAACTGGGACGACTGGTACGGCTTCGAAGAGTGCTCCAACCTGAGCACCGGCTGGGAGTGCGTCGAGTGGTACGAGGACCCCTTCGTCGAGGAGGGCAACCACACCGGCTGGCTGGACGTCGAGGGCCTCGAGGCTGACGGGAGCTACATGCTCGAGTGGTACGACCAGCGATGTACCCAGCAGGGCTGCGAGGGGATGAGTGGGGACTGGGGAGGGCCGTTCAACGTGTCCGACCTGTGGGACTACGACTCCGCAGACGGCATCTGGACCCACGACGGCTATTACTTCAACACCAACAACTACACCTGCAGCTACAGCTCCGAGTTCTGGCTGTACGAGGTACAATGGGACGATCAGGGTAACTGGTGGCCCGGTGACCAGATTTTCGCCGAGTGGTTCGGGTTCAACGGCCCGTGCGAGGAGCCTCCCTCACCCTTCACGCTGTACTACGACGGCATGGAGTACGAGCAGGTCGCCAACAACATGACCGGCTTCGACGGGTGCGACGAGGACGATGACGAATACTTCGAGTGCTGGATCGGCTATGACTGGGACGGCGACGGCGAGCCTGACGACTACGAATACTGGGGCTTCGAAGAGTGCTCCAACCTGAGCACCGGCTGGGAGTGCGTCGAGTGGTACGAGGACCCCTTCATCAACGAAGGCAACCACTCGATGACCCTAGAGGTCGAGGACCTCGAGACGGGCCTGAACTACTCAGTGAGTATACAAATCAACATCAACACCCAGCAGGGAGGGGAGTACGAAGAGGGCTATGAGGACTTCACCGCATCCTCGGACACCTACTCCACATCGGGTCACATCGAGACGGACAACTTCACGTGCAACCTGAACATCCACGTCTCGCTCAATGAGAACGAGTCTGACGGTAGCGGCAACTGGTGGCACCACCAGATCGCCTATGATTGGTTCAACTTCAGGGGCCCGTGCGAGCAGCCACCCTCTCCATTCACCCTCTACTACGACGGCATCGAGTACGAGCAGATCATCCACTACAACGAGTACGACCAGTGCGAGGATGACACCGGCGGTTCTGGCATTGAGCAGTACCGGTGCTGGGACGACGACTGGGACGGCGACGGCGACGGCGAGCCCGACTACTGGAACTACCAATACAACTGCGAGGAGGACGCCAACGGCACCTGGTGGTGCGAGGGCTGGCACCAGAACCCGTACATCGATGCGGGCAACCACTCGATGACCCTCGAGGTCCTCGACCTCGAGGCGGGCACGAGCTACGCCGTGATGTACAACACCGACGTTTGCACGAGCATGATGGGCTGCGAATGGGATTCGTTCGAAGAACTGTTCAACGCGAGCTCGGACGTGGAGTCGCTCTCTTTCTTCCTCGAGACGGACAACTCCACCTGCAACGCCAACATCCACGCCACCCTCTACGAGGTCTCGTGGGACGAGGACGGCAACTGGTGGCACGACCGTCACCTGTTCGGCGAGAGCTTCGGGTTCGACGGCCCATGCGAGCAGCCACCATCTCCGATCCACCTGATCTACACCGACGAGAACGGGGATGAGGTCGAGTGGGAGCCCGAGATGGAGAGTCACGAGTACGACGAGTGCGACGACTACGGCGACCACTTCGAGTGCTGGTACAACGACGAAGGGGACGAGATGATCTGGGAGGACGACTGTGAGCAGAACTCCAACGGCACCTGGCTCTGCGAGAGCCTCGGCGGCAGCCCGGACATCGCTGAGGGGGACCACAACATGATGTGGAACGTCACCGACCTCGAGGACGGCAAGAACTACTCCCTGATGTGGACCGTCTATTCCATGAGCATGATGGGATACGACATGGACGAGGGGCAGGAGAACTTCACAGCCTCCTCCGATGCCCACGACATCGACTGGAGCCTCCACGTGGACAACTCCACCTGCAACGTGATAATCAACGCACAGCTGGCTCAGCCCGTCGACTACGACGAAGACGGCATCGTCGACTGGTACGACTACGTCGCTTACACTGGCTTCAACTTCAACGGCCCGTGCGAGATGTCGTTACCCGTCGACATCGGCCTCGAGATTGAGGACGGCGGCGCCTGGTTCGACGTCGAGGGCGTGCCCCTCGAGGTGATATTCTGCGAGGACTGCGATTACGACGAGGGAGACGAGATGGGACTGATACTCCAGTACGTCGGCTACAACCTGACCGCCGCGGGGGAATACGACCTGAGATGGACCCTCAGCGGCCTCACCGTTGGCGAGAACTACACGTTCGAGTACGGCCCAGAAGGCCCGGGCGACTCCGACGGGGACGTCTACTGGGACATCTACTCCTACTGCGAGTGGGAGGGGACCGATGAGGGCGACGAGCGCTGGTGGTGCACCGACGACGGCGACGGCAGCGATGGATTCGACGATTGGTGGTTCTACTGCGAGTACGACGCCGAGGATGACCAGTGGTGGTGCACCGATGACTTCGGGCAGAACCCCGACTGGGAGTTCTCGGCCGACGGAACGGAGCACGAGGGCGCCGATGGCGCGCAAGGACAGGGCGACGAGTACGAGTGGACGGCCGCCTCCGAGACCGAGGAGATCTCGTGGGCCATCGGAATCGGCAACGACACCTGCGTCCTCATGATCCAGGGCCAAGCCTACTCCAGTAACGAGTGGGGCGACGAGATGTTTGCAGGTATGTTCATCGGCGTCATTACGGGCCCGGCGTTCGCCCACGACGACAACGGCAACGGCATGCCCGACTGCATGGAGATGGGTCCCGGACCAGGACCAGGGCCAGATGGGCCGCATATGGGCAGCGAGATGGGACACCTCGCTCTGGGATTGGACGACGGGATGGGCGACTTCATGGAGCCATTCCCCTACCAGCACCTCGACGTCGGCACGTACGACATGGCCTTCGCGGCTATGGGCCTCGAGGAGGACGAGGGCTACGTCCTGAGCCTCCGCGTGGGTATGGACGGTGAGCTAATCGAGGAAGTCGTCAACATCTCGACCGACAATGATGGCTGGACCCAGCACAACTTCAGCATCACCCTGACCGACTGGGACTGCTTCATCATCGTGGAGGGTTACCTCGAGACTGAGGAGTCGGACTATGTTGACTCCTTCTTGATGATTCTCGAGGGCCCGTGCATGGGCGGGAGCCTCGAGGGGCTAATCTCCGCCGAGGCCATCGACGAAAACGGCATGAGCCACGCGCTGACCAACGACGAGGGATACAGGGAGTTCCTGGACCACGGTGCCTACGAGGTGGTCGTGGAGATTTCCGGGCTGACAGTCGGCACCGACTACACGGTCGGGCACGCATACCTCGAAGGAGTCTGGGGGGTCGCCGACGTAATCGCCCAATTGTGGGATACCGAGGGGCCCGAGGGCGAGTGGAACTTCACTGCGAGCAGCTCAAACGAGAGCTTCAGCCTATGGATAGAGATCCACGACTACACCTGCGGAGCCTTCCTGCTCTTAGAAATCTTCGAGCCTCAGGAGGACACCGGGAGCGGGGAGAGTCATGACCTCGCATACGCGTTCATCGGCACCCCGTGCGGAGACGGAGAAGGCGGCTTCGACATCTGGGACTTCGTGACGGGCCAGGAATTCGGCGCGTTCCTAGCAGAGGTAGACGGGGCGAACGGCACCGCGATAGTGGTGTTGGATAACTTGCAGTTCCTGCACGAGGAGGTCAGGATGAAGATCGACCACGACTTCGGGGACGGCGACGGCTGGCTCAACGAGTCCGAGGCGATGATGTTCGAGGGCATGAGCGAATTCCCGGGCGGCGACGGCGAGTGCGTCGACGAGGAGACGGCCGACTATGCCCCGGAGTTCACGATGAACGGGGTGGACTGGTGGTGCGCCGAACTCAACATTTGGTACGAAGGCCTAGCCAACGGATCCGGCATGGAGCCGGCGATTGTCATCGCCTGGGACCTGCACTTCAACGCCTCCGCTGACTCGGCAGGCGAGCTGGTGATGGTCTTCCCCGGCGACGACCCAGAGGAGGACGGCCCGTTGGAGTATGACTCCACATTTTGCACAGATGCAGATATGGTCGCGGAGTACCAGGTAATATCCTGGACCTACAACGGCACGACCATTCCCGTTGAGTCCCAAGAGCAAGTCTGCTTTGAGATCGCGGCGGGCGAGCACGTCTCGGCAATGGAGATCGTGTTCGGCACCGTGGACTCGGATGGCGATGGGTACAACGACCACGACGACCGGTTCCCAGACGACCCGAACGAGTGGGCAGACACGGACGACGACGGCGTCGGCGACAACGCGGACGACTTCCCTGAAGACGCCTCCGAGCAGAACGACGCGGACGGAGACGGCGTTGGGGACAACTCCGACGACTTCCCGTGGGACCCAAGTGAGTCAGCTGACACGGACGGCGACGGATACGGGGACAACGGCGATGCCTTCCCCAACGACGACACCGAATGGGTCGACACCGACGCTGATGGCACTGGCGACAACGCCGACACCGACGCTGATGGCGACGGAATCGACGACGATGCCGAGGACAGCGACGGAGACGGCGTCTACGACGACCAGGACGCGTTCCCGTTCGATGCCAACGAGACTGCTGACTCCGACGGCGACGGCGTGGGCGACAATGGCGATGCCTTCCCGGACGACGCCAACGAGACGACGGATACAGACGGCGACGGCATCGGCGACAATTCCGACGACGACGCGGACGGCGATGGGCAGCCCAACGACGTTGACGACTTCCCGCTTAACAGTGGGGAGTCGGCCGACGCGGACGGCGATGGAGTGGGGGACAACGAGGACATGTTCCCGAACGATTCCAGTGAGTACATCGACTCGGACGGCGACGGAACCGGCGACAACGCCGACCCCGACGACGACAACGACGGCACCCCTGACGCTTCGGACGACTTCCCGCTCGACGGCACGGAGAGCGCGGACACGGACGGGGACGGCGTGGGCGACAATGCCGACGTGTTCCCGAACGACCCGTACGAACGCCATGACTCCGACGGAGACGGAGTAGGCGACAATACGGACTCCTTCCCGAGCAATCCTTCGGAGTGGTCCGACGCGGACAACGACGGGACCGGCGATAACACCGATAGCTTCCCGAACGACCCTAACGAGATCGTGGACTCGGACGGGGACGGCGTGGGCAACAATGCCGATGCGTTCCCATTCGACAACACCGAGACCGCTGACTCTGACGGCGATGGCGTAGGCGACAATGCCCAAGCAGCCAACGAAGGACAGGAGCCGGAAGTCATCGAACCGGAGCCTGATGACGGTGGGCTGTTGCCCGGCTTCTCTGCTACAATGAGCCTCGTCTCGATGCTCGGCGCTGCGATCCTAATCGCTGGACGACGCAAGGACTGAGTGGTCCTCACCCCGTGTGAGGGCCCTCAGTGCCCCGCGGAGCCGCATTGGAGTGGTCACATGACTGTGAATAGTGGTTTTACCCTCTCTAGGACAGGAACCGATTTGCGCAACAGGACCGTCTTGGCTGCCATGACCAACAAGCAGTCCGAACAAGACGGTACCCTCTCCAAGGCCGAAATAAAATGGCTACTCAGGCGCGCCGAAGGTGGATTCGCAATCGTGACCACCGCAGCCAGCCACGTCCACCCAAGTGGTAAGTCATGGGAGGGCGAGATGGGGGTGTGGGGTGACCACCAGATACCGAGGCTCGCCGAGCTGGCTGACGGGATAAGGGAGCGTGGAGCGGTCAGCCTAGCACAAGTCTTCCACGGGGGACTTAGAGCGCCCAGGTCACTGACTGGGCAGCAGCCAGTGTCAGCTAGCGAGAATCGGGAGGACGGGGTCGAGGAGATATCCAGAGAGCTCTCAAGCTCCGAGATTACTGACCTCGTCGACGCCTTCGCCGAAGCGGCAGAGCGCTGCGAGAAGGCCGGTTTCGACGGCGTTGAGGTCCACGGGGCGCACGGCTACCTAATCTGCCAGTTCCTCGGCGAGAAAACCAATAGAAGGAACGACAGGTGGGGCGGGAACCTCATTGGGAGGTCACTGTTCCTGAGGGAGATAGTCAGGGCGATACGTAGCAGAACTTCGGAGGCGTTCATTGTATCAGTGAGACTCTCGCCGCAGATTGACAATATCGGAGTCTCCCTGAGGGACAGTATCGAGCTGGCTAGGATGCTGGCCGACTGGGACGTGGACATCATCCACATCTCCTGCTGGGACGCCTTCGTAGGGGCTGAGAACGAGCCCGAAGACCCGAGAACCATTACCCGCAGATTCCGGGAGGCCATCCCGCCATCATTCCCGCTGCTCTCCACCGGCTCGGTTTGGACTGAGGAGGATGCTGAGTTTGTACTGGGCGAGGGAGCTGACTTGATCGGAGTGGCCAGAGTAGCGATAGCCCATCCGAACTGGGCCAGCAGGCTCGGGGACGGCGGCTACGAGCCGAATCGACCGCCATTCACCCCGGAGCACCTGCTGGACGCCGACCTCAGCCCGGTGTTCGTTGACTACATGAGGAAGTGGAGAGGTTACGTCACGGATGGCAGAGAGTAGCATGCGCCGGGCTGGTTGATGGCGGACCGTGCAGGATTCGAACCCACGTCTCCGGCTCCGAAAGCCGGAAGGA
>JAPYUP010000001.1:73592-147387 GCA_029940695.1 Candidatus Thalassarchaeaceae archaeon | reverse complement strand
TGCCCGACCGATTCAGGCGAGCAGATCGACACCGACGGTGACGGCTTCTGCGATAACCAGGACTCCGACGACGACAATGACGGCGTGTACGACTACAACGACGACATGCCTCTGGACGGCAACGAGACGACCGACAACGACGGCGACGGGATCGGCGACAACGCCGACGACGACGACGACAACGACGGTTGTCCTGACGACCAGGACGACCTGCCGCTCGACGACTCCGACTGTGTGGACACTGACGGAGACGGACTTGGCAACGACGTGGACCCGGACGACGACGGTGACGGCGTGATGGACGAGAACGATCCGTTCCCACTCGACGGCACCGCTTGGGCTGACAACGACGGCGACGGCATTCCCGACTTCAACGGCGACCCGCCCTTCATGGGCAACTTCGAGGGCGGGGGGATTCCGAGCGGCTGGACTACCTTCGGCAACGCGGAGTGGTTGGTCCAGTCCAACACCGTGATCAACGGCTCCTTCAGCGCACAGTCCGGCGACATCAGCGATGCTCAGACGAGCTCGCTCGAGCTGAGCTACGACACGAACGCAGGCCCCTACTCGTTTGCCTACCTCACCGACTCGGAGGCGAACTGGGACTACCTGCGCTTCTACTTAGACGGGAGCCTGGTCAACAGCTGGTCCGGCAGTGGCACCTCCGGTACCCAGTCAGGGACCCTCACTGCCGGGTACCACACCTTCGAGTGGATGTACTACAAGGACTCCAGCGTCAGCAGTTACACGGACACCGTCTGGATAGACGACGTCACACTGCCGATATCGCAGACTTGGGCCAACAACGACACCGACGACGACAACGACGGCGTGATGGACGAGTACGACATGGACCCGAACGACCCATGCGTCAGCGCGGACACAGATGGCGACGGCGCACCTGATTGGGTCGTTTCCGGGCCGGTCGACATGAACAACGACTCAGTCGACGACGTGGACTGTGATGCCAGCGGTTGGTACGAGGACTGGGACGACGACGGTGATGGATGGAGCGACATAGAAGAGTTACTCTGTGGATCCGACAATTTGGACGCCAGCGACATACCGATTGACATGGACTACGACTGGCTCTGTGACGCGTTGGACGACGATCTGGACAACGACGGAGTTCCCAACCCCATCGATTGCAATGCCTACTGGTTCTCCGACTGGACCGTGGACGACTTCGAGGACTGCTTGGTCGACACCTTCAACGCAGCCGACTCCAGCGACGACGGCGAGGTCGACTGGGCCGAGTTGTTCATCAACTTCGGCGGCGTCTTGGATGACGGCGATGAAGGACACTACTTCATCTGCCACGACACCAACGGCACCGAGATTGAGATTCCGTTCGAGTTGGTAAACGACGGCATGGCGGACTGCCCCAATGGCGAGGACGAGCCTCAGGACTGGATGGGCGGCGGCGAGAACGGCACCGAGCCAGACGGCGTGACAGACAACTGGTTCGACTGCGAGGACGGCACCAACATCTCGATGGACCTAGTCAACGACGGTTTCGACGACTGCTCCTATGGCGAGGACGAGGCCCACGAAGACGATGGCAGCGACAACGACGGCATCTCCGCAGAGGAGTTTAACGACACTTGGTCGTCCGTACTCATGTGGGATGCCGACTCAAACGACGCCATCAGCTTCGACGAGTTTTGGGAACTGAACAACGATACCGGCATCTTCGGGCTCATGCCCGTCGGCGCGGAGAACCCAGGATGGCCTGGGGAGGACACGGTATGGGATATGTTCCCATTCGATGGCAGTGAGGCCTATGACTCGGACGGCGACGGTATCGGCGATAACGCCGACAACGACGACGACAACGACGGCGTGCCTGATTCCCTAGACGAGTTCCCGTTCGATTCAACCGAGTGGGAAGATATGGACGGTGACGGAGTCGGCGACAATTCCGACAACGACACCGACGGCGACGGAATACCCAACGACGTCGACCAGTTTGACACCGACCCGGATGCCAGCTCCGACAACGACGGCGACGGAGCAGACGACGAGTCCGACACCGACGACGACAACGACGGCGTGCCGGACGTATCCGACTGGGCCCCGAACGACGCGAGCGAGTGGGCAGACAACGACGGTGACGGAATAGGAGACAATGCCGATCCCGACGACGACAACGACGGCGAAGCCGACTTCGAGGACGCCTTCCCGCTAGATGCTACTGAGACAGCAGACGCAGACGGCGACGGCCTCGGTGATGGCTCTGACCCTGATGACGACAACGACGGCGTCCCTGACGGCCTCGACGCATTCCCGATGGACCCCAACGAGTCGAGAGACTTGGACGGCGACGGTATCGGCGACAACGCCGATTCGGACATGGACGAGGACGGCGTCAGCAACTCTGACGACGCGTTCCCTCAGAACAGCGCGGAGTGGGACGACACCGACGGCGACAACATCGGCGACAACTCTGACCCAGACCAGGACGGCGACGGCGATCTCAACGCTGACGACCCGTGGCCACTCGACTCCACTGAGTGGGATGACACCGACAACGATGGCATTGGCGACAACACTGACACCGATGACGACGGCGACGGCTACACCGATTCTGACGAGGCCGCCTGCGGAACCGACAGCAAGAGAGCGAGCTCGACGCCCTCTGACTTTGACGGCGACGGTGACTGCGATGCCATCGACACGTCTGACAGCAGGTCTGAGGCCGCTAAGGGGGAGAACGCACAACCCGAACTTGGGTTCACGCCCGGATTCCCATCCGTGCTCGCTGCGATCTCCCTGCTCGGCGCCGCTATGCTAGGACGCCGAAAGGACGACTGAACCTCGGTTCAGTCACACGTAACCCCGGGCCGGGGCCACCCGGCCCCCGGTCCGGGGCCACAAATACCGAACGCTGATAAGGCTGCTTCGGACCAAGGGTTTGTGCCAGGTACCACACGTGCGGAGATTAGGACTCTAAAGGTCGGTCGCTACGTCGCAATCGACGACGATGCCTACAAAATCTTGGGGATGTCCAAATCCAAGCCAGGCAAGCACGGCTCTGCAAAGGCTAGAATAGAACTGGAGAATATCTTCACCGGGCAGAAGCGGTCCCACGTTGGAACAGTGACCGACACCATCCACATCCCGATGATTGAGAAGGGCTCGGCCATCATCACCCACTTTCAGGGAAACGAGGTGCATGCCATGGATAGCAAGACCTACCAGGCCCTAATTCTCCCCGTCGATGAGGGCATGAACCTCCAGTCCGGCGGTGAGATCCAGTGGATGGAAGCCATGGGCCTCTACAAGATCAGCAGGGATCACTAGAGCGTGGATTCCCCACTGTCATCCCCTACCTCCGCGAGAAGTATAAGCGTCAATCTCCGACCCTAGGGAGGAGGCACATGCCCGACGTAGAGCGCTCTGCCTATCGCCGGCCCGTCACAGCCTCCGGCCTCGAGGCGATCGAGAGGGGGACGCTGACGTGGCTCGACGAGGACATGTACAACAACCTCAACACAGGGGTTCTCGAGCAGTATCTCGAGGAGAAGAACCTCGAGGACTCCTTCGAAATCAGCCACTGGGACACGAAGAAAGTGCTCATAGGCATCCTGATTGGTGCCGTATTCAGTGGCGTCACAGCCTACATCGGGCTAAAGATTGGCCTCGCCGTCTCCGCCGCCTGGTACGTGGCCTACCTGCTGGGAATGGCCCTCCAGTGGTCGCCCTCCGAGGTCAACATCGCCACCAGCGCAACCACCGGGGCTACTCACGCATCGACTGGTTTCATCTTCACATTCCCGGCAATCTTCCTGCTGGCATACTCCGACGACTACAAAGTCGGCGACGGCCATCTTATTTCGTCGATAGACACCCTCAACCTCGCCTTCATCGGCATCATCGCCTCGATGTTCGCAGGCTTCCTCGGCGTGATGTACTTCATCATCTTCAGACGAGTCTGGCTGGTCGATGATCCTCTCCCTATGCCGGGGTTCGAAGCGACCCTGAAGATGCTCGACATTGCATCAGACGTCAGCAGCGGCTCGGCCGAGGCGGCACGCGAGTCGCTGAAGACGGTGGGAATATGGACCGTTCTCACCATGGGCTTCATGTTCGTTATCGACTACCCCATCAGTTGGTCGAGGAAGGTGGCTGGGATACCCAGCAGCATCGCCGATTGGCTCGCAATGGCGCTATCCGGCGAGAAGTGGGGCCTGGCTTCCATATACACAGAGCGGTGGTTTCACCAACCCAGCAAGCTCGAGGAGGGTCATGCCCCCTATGGGGGGATTACCCCCTACGAGTCGGGCAACCCGATGTCATACACCTTTCTGGGAATAGAGCTGAGCCCCACCCTCTTCGCGATCGGCTGGTTCATGAAGTTCAGAGCTGCATTGCTCGTTAACCTCGGCGCGATCTTAGCTTGGTTCTGGCTGATTCCCCTCGCCGTGCTCCAAGACGTCCCGGTCTACGATCCCGAGCTAGGCGTTTACATCAACATCACGGATTATGGGGACACGAGTTCGGACCCAGTATACCCAATTGTGCAATGGAAAGCCTTCGGCTCGATCGTACGCACGGTCGCGATAGGGGCGATACTGGGGGGTGGCCTCTTAGGGCTACTCAAGATGACCCCTACCTTCGCTGGGATTTTCGGCGACATCGCCCGTGCCTTCACCGGGGAGAAGAGTGAGGAGTTCGTGGACGGCAAGGGGTGGTACGAGTGGCCGCTCTACCACATACCCATATTCATGGGCATCTCGTTCGTCGCTATCACGCTAATCTTCGTGGTTGGTGGGTACCCCCTGCTTCCCTCGCTGATATTCTCCATCGTCCTGCTGTCCACCACTTTCCTGCTGGGTGCTATCGCCGTTAGAGTCATGGGGGAGACTGGTATAGAGCCGGTCTCGGGGACTTCATTCATAGTCCTGCTAATGCTTCTGCTGGTCTTCCTCAACCTCGATGTAGGCCTCACAAAGGAGGAATCGATCCTGATGGCACTGGTAGGGACCACCGTGTTTGGATCTGCCATCAGCATGAGCGGCACGGTCGTGGGCGACTACAAGAACAGCCTGTACATCGGCAACAGGCCCTACCACATCTCGAAGGGCAACATCATGGGCGTCGTTCCTGGGGCCATCCTAGGCGCAGGCGTCGCCATTTTCCTCTCCAAGTTGCTCGCTGAGGGCAAGATCGACCTACTGGCTCCTCAGGCGAACGCCTTCGCGTACTTCACGACCATCCTAGCCGAGGGACAGGGCAATTGGAGCGCGCTGATGATGGGAATGGCCCTAGGCGCCTTCGCAGAGTGGGCTACGGGGATGGGCACTTCATTCGGCCTCGGGATGTACCTGCCAACGCCCGCGACCTTCCCCATGCTGATTGGGGGGGCATTCCGCTCGTGGTGGGAGGATCGCCGCCTGAAGCCCGCGGTCGAGACCATCAGGTTGGAGGAGGGCAGCGCCGCGGCAGAGAAGAGGGGCGCGCAGATGCTGCTCTTCACCTTCATGATCGCAGCGGGAGCGCTCACTGGCGAGGCCTTCTACGGGGTCGAATCAGCGATTCTCGCAGTCGTAGACGAATCGCTCGGGCACCATGGTTGGTGGCCATTCGCCAGACTCGTAGGCTTCGTTATGATCAACGTCATCGTCGGGGCCATGATCTATGTCCTGTTCAGGAAGGCCGGAATAATCGGGGGCGATGGGGGTGGTGACGGCATGGCTCCGGAGCCTTCTGGCGTGATGGACGCTGAGTTGGCGGGCTAACCATGGAAGGCGCCGATAGCGGCACCCCCGCAGGCTCCTGGATCCTCCTAGGCGTCGCGGTGATAGCCGTCTCCAGCGCCGGCGTCGTGCTCCAGGAGATGAGCGAGGTCCCCCCACTGCTACGCGCATCGTGGAGGATGCAGGGCACTGCGCTCGTACTATTACCCGGCTTCGCCTACCAGCTGGCCAAGATGGAGCGCCCATGGCTCAGTTCCTCGGATGTGTGGCTCATACTCGCCTCGAGCGCGTTCCTTGCCATGCACTTCGGCAGTTGGGTGTGGTCCCTCGACCACACAAGCCTAGTCCACAGCCTGCTGTTCGTGAACACCCACCCACTGGTCGTAGTGGCTATGATGCCAATGATCGGCTCCGTGGTCAGGAGGGGGCACGTCATTGGCGTCATCGTTGGATTCACGGGAGCTGTGATTACGCTGCTAGACGTAGGGAGCAGTGGCGAGGTGTCCATGATCGGAGATGCCGCTGCCTTCGTTGGTGCGGCAACCGTAGTCGGCTACCTGTTCGCTGGCAGGCACCTGAGGTCAGTGCGGGAGCTCCCCATCTTCGTTTATGCATTCCCAGTTACCCTCGGAGCGGGTGTGTGGCTGGCATTGTCCTCTTTGGGCATTGAGGGCACCTCACTGACATCTCTCCCCCCTGAGTCTGCGGTCTTGGGTTGGACTGACACCGCTTGGGTGGCGTGGGTAGCCTACCTCTCTCTCGGGCCCGGTCTGTGCGGCCACACTGGGATAAATACCATATTGCGGTGGATCCCACCGATTATTATCTCCATCACGCTTCTGTTTGAGCCAGTTCTCGGTGGTATTATCGGCTGGCTGTGGACCGGGGAGGCTGTATTGGGGGCCTACACGGTTTTGGGTGGAGCACTGATGATCACTGGGGCCATCATGATCACTCTTGAGGAGAACAGCGATCGAGACTCTGATCTAGTAGGTAATGGACTATCGTGATGCAGGCATGTCCTTGCAGCCACCCTTTGCCTAGTGAGACGCGCGGCAGGCCCCCAATCATATCGGATTCCTCCTCGGTGAACGGGCAGTCGTCGGAAAGAATGAATCCCATTGGCCCAGTTGACGGTATCGTGGAGAGGTGCCCCCCTGCGGCATCAAGGACGAAGCGCCCCACCCCTTCATTTTGCCACTCAACGAGGGTCTGTTGCAGGTCCCCGCCTGAGTGCGAAATACCGGTCGACACCTCGACGAACCGCCCCACAGGTGGAACGGGGCTATTCAACAGGGCCTTGATGTGCCCCGCTATCGAACGCTCGTCAGGCCGTACCCCCCGTAAGGCGCTGCCATCGAACAAAACCCTACGTGGGGGTCCGGGTCCGCCCATCAGGTGCAATGTCACATGACTATCCGTCCTAATTCCGTGGGAGACGAAAAGAGCGGCATTGACCGCTCGCACCAGAACGTCCGTCCGACCGCCCGAGCCAGCGAGGTCATTGAGGTTCAGCATCCCAGAGCTCAGAGCTCTGTGACCTACAATGGCGAATCTACGTTGCAGGGCATCACCCCAGGCCGAGATCTTCGTCGACGCCCATCATCGACTGCATCTGACGCCTGAACCTCCGGTCGCCCTTAATTCCGCGCATCATCTTCTTGCTCCTGTTCCATTGAACTAGGAGTTCCTTGACGTCCTTCTCTTCGCAGCCAGAGCCACGTGCAATCCTCTTGATTCTGCTCGACTTCAGAACCAAGGGGTCATCCTTCTCTTCCTGTGTCATCGAATCCATCACTACTCGGTACTTTTCGAGGTTTGTCTGCATCTGGCGCTTCTGTGCCACGCTCATGTTAGCCATGCCGCCGAACATAGTGTCTGGAAGATGCGAGAGGACTTTGTCCAAGGTCCCAATCTTGCTCATCATCTCCATCTGAGAGTACATGTCTGTGAGGGTGAATCTGCCTGACATCAGACGCTGAGTCAGGCGTATCGCCTCCTGCTCGTCGAGGTCATCGGGTGCGAGGTCGATCAGTCCCTTGATGTCGCCCATGCCCAGCAATCTAGAGATGAAACGATCGGACTCGAACTTCTCGAGGTCGCCAATCCTCTCACCCTCCCCGACGAATACTATGGGTGCTCCAGTGGTCGCCACCGCGCTCAGGGCCCCCCCACCCCTCGCCGTGCCGTCCAGTTTCGTAACGACTGTTCCAGTGACGCCCACCAGATCGTGGAAGGTGGTGGCCATCGGCCCTGCTGCCTGTCCGACCTGGGCGTCGATGACGAGGAATCGCTCAGATGCGTTCGCAACCTCCGCTATCTCTAGCAACTCGTCCTTCAGATCCCCGTCCAAGCTGTCCCTGCCAGCCGTGTCGATAATCACCACGTCAGCCGTCCCGATCTTCCTCAGCCCGTTCCTTACTATCGTCGGAGCATCGTTGCCCTCTGGCTCTCCGTAGACCTCCACTGCAGTACCTTCAAGCAACTGGCTGAGTTGTTGAAAAGCACCGGGACGGTGGACGTCCGCCTCTATCACAGCCACCTTGACGCTGTGATTCTTCCTCCACCACTCTGCCAGTTTGGCGGTCGTGGTCGTCTTTCCCTGGCCGTAGAGGCCGACCATCAGCACGGTTTGGTTGTGAGGCCGAATGCTCTTCGGAGATCCTAGTATCCTGACTAGCTCCGAGTAGATTAGGTTCATGGCGTGGGTCTCGAGGCGCACGCCTGGTCTGGGCTCCTCCTCCAGCATCCTCCTCTCGATGCGCTCGGTCAGCTCCTTGGCCTGCCTGACGTTGAAGTCAGCCTCCAGCAGAGCCCTGCGTAACGACTTGCTGAGATCCTTGACAGTCTCCTCATCGACCTTCCTCTTTCCTTTGAGCAGGCCGATGGAGCTGAGAACCCTGCGCTTGAAGCCCTCGAGTGCCATGACCTTCGGTCTGGATTGTGTGGTTTGAACGTTGTCTGAGGCGTGGGGCTCAAAGGTGGTGGGCCATGGCCGTTCATGGCAGCTGCCTCAATTCCGATGTTCCAAATGCAGGTGGCGTTCGTCATCAGTCTTCTTGGGGTCTACGTCGGATGGAGGGGCGTTATAGCTCGTATGACCGGGTTCTACGACCTCTCTGGGGCGGTGAAGTACTTGCTTTACGGCATCGTTGTCGGGGTGTTCCTCGCTCTCGCAGTGGACCAGTTGATCCTCATCACTATCATCGAGGACTCTTCGACTAGTGCGGTCTCCGTTCCGTTGGGTAACCTGTTTGCACTCTCCTTCTTGATTGCCGCAGTGGAGTCTTCGTTAGCCTTGTTCTTGGTGGGTAGACCTCGCGTTACCTCCATCAGGGCGTCCCCGCCCTTTGGTTGGGCACTCGGCCTAGGCCTCGGCTCGATGCAGGCGGCTTACCTGATCGTTCGCCTATTCGATCCAGACCTCGCCCCGCTCTCGCCCATCGCAGGCTTCAATCCATTCTCGGTCGCAATGGCGGCGCTGATTGCCCTATTGGCGAGTATGGGACACGCTCTACCGGCGACGTGGCAGGGCAACCAGCTTCTGGGGGGCTCTCGAACGAAACCACTCCTGTTTTCCACGCTCGCTAGGGCCATCCTAGCCCTGTGCCTCGTACTCTCCCTGTTCAGTCCCGCCTTCGCCCTAGTAGCAACGCCCTTTGTGATCCTGTTCTGGTTTAGGGCTCAGGAGACATGGCTCCCTTCCGGTTTGACTCCCGCAGCTAGGCAGGCCTACAGACGCACCATCCGGCAGGCAGACCGCCACAGGGAGAAGGCCGAGCTGAGAATCCGAGGGGAAATCATAGACAGCGAAGAGTAACTGATATCACTCCCTAATTTTCGTATTACCTCATTTGGCGCAGTATTATATCCAATCCATGAATTCACTGGCACTGGATGCGAGTCATTATCGCAGGTGCCGGCGAGGTCGGCCGTGGGGTCGCCGCCGCACTAAGGAGCGAGCGCAGGGGTGTCGCACTCATCGATCCCAACCCCAATGCCATCAGTGAGTCCCAGTCTCTCGACTGCTTGTTGGTCACTGGAAGCGCCCTTTCTAGAGAGTCATTAATCAGAGCCGGCATCAGCGATGCCGAAATCATCGTCCTTGCTACCAATGACGATCACGTCAATCTTCTCGGCTGCGCCTTCGCCAAGCGAGTCTTCAGTGAGCAGGTCGGCGATCGAACGGCCTCAGGACTAATTACGATAGCTAATGTTAGGGATTCCAAAATAATGGATCCCTCTAGGGGCGCGGGACCACTCGAAAAGTGGTCGCGATCGAATTTCATCGTGTGTCCCTCCGAGGCGATAGTCGACCAGTTGGTATCCGGACTGATAGCCCCGTCTTTGGATGACATATTGCCTCTGGGGGAAAACGCATGGATTGTCGTTTCCGAAGTTACTGAGACCTCACCACTGATTGGAACGACTACCGGTGAGAGCTTGACAGTTGAGGGAAAGCATTCCATGGTCCCCCCAATATTCGCAATCAGGGGAAAAGATGGCCGGGAGACCCTCTCCTCTGGAAACGAAATCATCCAACAGGGCGATAGCCTGCTCTTCGTCACCGGCACCACCGAATCGTTCAGTCACATAGCGTTGGCATTGGGAACACCAGACGCCGAGATGCCTAAGACGCCCTCCGTCGCCATCTTTGGCGCAACTAGATTCGGCAGCAGACTGGCACGGCACTACTTGGAGATGGGTTCTAACGTGGTAATCATCGAGCCAGACTTAGATTCAGCTAACGAGATTGTCGGCTCGCGAATCGGCGTCAACAAGAGGCTAGACGTAATTCATGGCGACCCCGAGGACGAGGAGCTGCTCAGGGAGTTGGCTATCGAGAATCACGACATCGCCATAGCAACCCTCGGGGATGACAACCTCAACATCTCAATCTCGATGCGCGCCATGGACAAGGGCGTGCTGCGCACTGGCTTGCTTTTGGATGACAGGGCTCTCGTCGAAGCTATTCATCGCATCGGACTTCGACCCGTAAGCAAGAGGCGCGTGGCCGTGACCTCGTTACTGAAATCCATCCACATGCACGTTCCCGGAATTTACCAACGCATTCCATCAATGCCGTCATTAGTCTCGATTTCTGCTGAAATCGCGTCTGGAAACGGGCTCATCGGTTCATTGTTCAGTGAAGTAGAGAGAAAGTTGGGAGTTAATTTGGCTATGGTAGAGCGAATCGATGAGGAAGGAAATACCCACGCGAGAGCCCCTGAGCACGACCAGCTTCTTGAGGAAGGGGACAGGGTCTACCTGTTCCTTGAAATCGACGACTTGAGGAAGGTCGAGAAGTCTCTAGGGAGCTAGATATGCGCTGGGATGTTGTAGGACTGGTTCTGGGGTGGACAATCCGCCTAGTCGCCATCCCCTTGGCGGTGGTCGCTGTATACAGTTGCCACCAAGAGGGATTAGAGGCGGGTCTGAGAACGTTCCTCGCCCCCCTAGTCCTAGCCGCTCTTCTTGGTCAATCACTCGTCTCCCTCTCGAAGGATGCAGATGCCTCAACTAGAGTCAGGGATCGGGAGGCGTTCGCCTCAGTGGCCCTTGGGTGGATCCCAGTGGTTGCGGTTGGCGCTCTGCCATTCTGGCTTGGTGGGATGTTCTATGGGCCATTCGAGTACATGGACGGCACTGCATCTCACTCCGATGTATTGGCGGGTTTGCTCCACTCCTGGTTCGAATCCATGTCGGGTTTCACTACCACTGGTGCGACCGTAATTGATCACACTACCAGCCCGATATGTCTCGATGGCGTCGAGCAAGACTGCATCGGCAGCCAGAGAAGCAGTCTCATACTGTGGAGATCCCTTTCTCAGTGGCTTGGTGGCATGGGCGTCATCATGCTCGGTTTGCTCATACTCTCCAGGGCATTGGGTGGGGGGATGGCTCTAGCAAGAGCGGAGTTGACCGGCCCCTCCGTCTCTCAGTTGGGGATAAGTCTGGAAAGCACCGCTAGGCGGCTCTGGACAATCTACATCGCTTTGACCCTGATGGAGATAACCCTCCTCAATTTCGTTGGCGGCATGGGTATCTTCGATGCGGTCAACTATTCACTGACCACACTCCCCTCGGGGGGATTCGCCACCTCTGATGGGGGAATCATGGACTTTGGTTCCGCTAGGATAGAGGTGATACTGATGGTATTTATGCTGCTTACATGCATAAACTTCAGCCTCCTGTACTTCGCTATGGCCGGTCGATCTATGGAGGTATGGAAGGACGAGGAGCTCCGCACTTACCTACTGGTCCTGCTCCTTGCATGGCTCGCTATGGCATTCAACCTTTACAGATCGGGCACTAACGGGGGCACCGAAGCCATCAGGCACGCGCTATTCCAAGCCATATCTATCTCGAGCACGGGCTACTCCAGCGCTGACTTCACCACTTGGCCTGTTTTCAGCAAGTTCGTCCTACTGCTCCTGATGATAGTCGGCGCCTCTGCCGGCTCTACTGGGGGTGGCCTCAAGGTTCTTCGAATCAGGATAGCGTTCGAGCTGGCTAAGAGGGAGGTTCTCAGGATAATCAAACCGCGCAAGGTCGTCGTGATTCGCTTCAACGGGCAGGTCATCGAGGAGAGCAAGGTGTGGATGATTATTGGGATGATCAGTTCGTGGTTGGTGCTGGCGACGGTCTCCTTGCTATTGTTCTCCATGATAGAGACGGAACTCGACATGGAAACCATCCTTTCCGTGGTCATTTCCCTATTGGGCAATACGGGACCGGCCCTGGGTGCTTACGGGCCAACCTCTACGTGGGCAAGCCTCAGTCACCCATCTCTTCTCATCTCAACTTTCTTGATGTGGCTCGGGCGTCTCGAACTGCTGACTGTGTTGGTGCTTCTTCACCCACGAACATGGGGTCCTGACTAATCGAACCCGTCTAGGGTGAATTGAGTCCCACTGAGAGCATTACCGATTTCGCCCTCATCTGTTTCTTCTGACCCTTTGTCTTCTTGACCCCTCTTCATTTCCTCGAAGGCGCCGATTATGGTCTTGGAATTCTTGTGGGACTTGGGTATCCCGTGAAGAGATAGGTGATCTTCAGCGCTTAGTCCGAGCCTAATTGCCACAGAGAAGTCACCTGGGTCGCCCCCCAGTTGCTTGTCGTGGACAGCTAGGAGGTTGGGCCACAGGTCCTCCCGGACCGAAGATCTGCTCGATTCGAGCAGTTCGGAGAGGCGTTCAACGAGCCGTCCTGTTCTCCATGACTCGCTGCCCCTCCTGAGGAAGTTAGGATACCCGATGTAAGCGTCCGAGCCTCCAGTGCTTGGGGAGTACGCCACCGCTGCCTGAGCAGGTAGAGCAGCACCCCAGTACCAGGATCTGAAGGCACGATTAGTGTATTTAGTCGCTAGAGATGAGTCGGATCTGCACATTGCAGGGCTGATGGCCGCAAGATCTCGCTGATCCATCACCGATTGGTTGTTCCATGCGAACCAGGCAATCATCTCGTCAGGATTTTTGTCGGAGTTCATCAGGATTCTCCTGGCTTGTGAGCCGGAGCGATTGCCGTAGACCTGCCTCAAAGCCTTGAAAACGTCCACATGCGCATCCCTCACCGCTACCTCTGCCAGGTCCCTGACAGCGGGCAAGGTGATGTGACCGCGCTCGGTTGATGATAGTGACTGAAGATCCTTGACCAGCGCCCTGATGTCACCTGGGTTGCCTTCGATTAGAGCATCGAGACTCTCGGAGTCAATGCTCATCCCCTCGGCGTCGAGGACCTTGTGAGCAACACGCCTGAGGACAGCCTTTCCCACTCTCTGGAAATTGACATTCTCAGCCAGCCTCAGGAATCTGTCTCTGTTTCTCCTCCAGCCGCTCCCGCTGCCCCACAGTCTCATCGGGTCGTTGCAAGTCATAATTACGGGCTGTTGGGACGAACTCAGGAGGTTAAGCAACTCGGCCTTGCCACCGGAGTCTCCTCTCAGAACGATCGAGTCTTCCTCAGTTGGCTCAAGGGCCCTCTCAATCCTTTTCTCAGAGACTCTTGCGAAACTCCCGCTGAGGTGATCCACCTCGTCGAGGAGGATCAGAGTCCTACCCGAAGGGGGACCTTCGGATGAGAATTGGTCGAGGGAGATGTGCTGGGAGCCCCTAGTCGCAGATCCCCTGATTGCAGCGGCGTTCCTCTGTTCCGAGGCATTGAGTTCGATGATCGTCCACCCCCTGTCTTCCGCAACTGCCAGAGCCAGAGTGGTTTTTCCGACTCCGGGAGGCCCCGAAAGGAGCAACCCTTTTTTTTTGGGCACGGAGTCTGAGACCCAACGATCGAGCCACTGACGCACCCTCCTGATACGATCTTCGTTTCCCTCTAAATCTGAGAGGGCGTTGGGGCGATAGCGCTCTGCCCAGTCATGCTTCACGCCCACCCCGACCACAGGGTCAGTTCTGATTGGCGTCACTTGAAGATTGGCCCCTAGAACAACTCGCCAATTGTTCCCGAGGACAGGTGACTGAGCAACGATTCGACTTCTGCACGTACTTGCGTTTGGTCATCTCTGCGTCTGACGGTAACGGTACCGTCCTCCAAGGAGGCGTGATCTACGGTAATCGCCCAAGGCACACCGATCTCGTCAGCCCTCGCGTACCTCCTTCCTATCGATCTGCTTACATCCAAATCGCCGTGTATTCCTGGCATGGAGGAGACTCTCGAAGAAATCTGCCTAGCCAACTCCCCCATGCCATCCTTGTCGAACAGGGGGAGGATGACGACGTCAAACGGGGCCACGTCCTGCTTCAAAGAGAGTATCGTGTATCCTTTCCCTTCCTTCTCAGTCTCGCTGTAGCTATGGTCTAGGATGTGCCAGATGATTCGGTCAATGCCGAAGGCTGGCTCGATTACGTGTGGGGTGAAGTACTCTCCATGCACAGTCACCTTCTCGACCCTCCTTGTGACCATCTCCTCGGTGACTTCGACATTCGTTCCGTCAGCTAGGGTAAGTATGAAGGGAAGAGAGTCAGGAACGTCGGTCAATTCCGAGAGGGCGTCCGCTACAGCGCTTGCATCGCCCTTGAAGGTCGGACCAATTACCGCCCCATTTGGGGTTAGCACCTCCATTGTTTCAGTGCGCGGCGAGTCGAATTGGCGCCAGCCCCTGAGCAACTTGGATCCCGAGTGCTCCTGGTGAGATAACAAGTCATGGCAGGTTCTGTTGGCGATTCCCACTGCCTCCACCCATCCATGCTCGCCATTGAGTTCGCAGTCCCAACAATCGGAGGCGTAGTGAGCCATCTCGGTGCTAGCGTGCTGACGAAATCTAATGCGCTCTGGATCCACCCCCACATCGACTAGGAAGTCCCAAGTCAGGGCCAAGAACCACGCCACGGTGGGGTGCTTAACAATCCCCGAACCAAGGGCCTCGCCGAAGGTCATTGAGTGCTCTCCAGCGTGCGGACCCTCGGGGTCAGGTAGCAGCGAAACGCTGGAGTCCCACCTACCAAGGTCCGGGTTGGGGAGCTCATCTGGATCAATGAAGTACTCGAGCTCAGCCATGTTGAACTCACGCAGGCGAATCATTCCCTGCCGGGGGCTGATCTCGTTCCTGTACGCCTTCCCGGTTTGGATAGCGCCGAAAGGCAACCTCTGCCTGAAGTGTCTGAAAAGCGCAGGATATAGCATGAACATGCCTTGAGCCGTCTCAGGACGCATGTATGCCATCCTACCTCCGCGCTTCGCGCCGATTCTAGTTGGGAACATGAGATTCATCGGGCTAGCGCCCTTCCACTCGAATCCACCACAGCTAGGACAGGTTATCGCGCTGTCAGCGATTTTATCATCCAAATCCGAAGCCTCGAGAGAGTTTGGGTTTGGATTCAGCCCTTCGAGCAAGTGATCACTGCGGAACACGGCCCCGCAAGCGCCGCACTCGGACATGTGGTCGTTGAACTCGTCCACGTGGCCACTTGCCACTAGCACAGGCTCTGGTGTGATGGTCGGCGAGTCAACCTCCACCACATTGCCCACGCTCGTCCAATGATCGATCCATACATCGATGACCCTTCGCTTGATCCTCGCACCCACGGGTCCGTAGTCGATTAAACCAGAGACTCCGCCGTATATCTCGTAGGAGGGTAGGATGATTCCCCTGCGTCTTAGCAGCGAGGTCAAACGTCCCAGTCGGCGTTCGTTACTCATGGTGGCTATCGACCTCGCATCATGGTTTTCAAGCCATCCTAGGGTTCCTAAGAAATACGTCCCATTGCGATACGAGCCCGATTTGCGCGACGCTGTTACAGGTGTTATACGAGCCGCACCAGAGAAGCATTCATGTACGGCCCCAATTCCCTGCTTCGCGAAGGTGCGCGTGAAAAATGCCAGAAATTACGTATGTAACTGAGTTATCGGATGGGGACGAAATCCTCAGTCGACTCTCCCCACCTGTTAGAAACTGGTTCTTGGACAAGTTCGATGACTTCACTGACCCTCAGAAGAGCGCAATACCAAAGATTCTGGACGGCGAACACCTACTGCTATGCTCTCCCACCGGCTCTGGTAAGACTCTGACTGCCTTCCTCTCCATCATTGACAATCTAGTCAGGAGGTCACTGGACGGCTCCCTTCCCGACACAATCCAATGCATCTACATCTCTCCAATCAAGGCTCTCGCCAATGACATACAGAAGAATTTAATCGGACCTCTTAACGAAATCAAGGAGCGATTCTTACCTAGTAGGGCACAGGACATCAAGGTCGGGCTCAGGACAGGGGACACCCCTCAGAAGGAGCGGCAGAGGATGCTGAGGAAACCCCCTCACATCCTTATTACTACTCCCGAATCACTTGGACTGTTGCTGGCATCCAAGAGGTTCAGACCGCTTCTGAATGACCTGAGATGGCTCATCGTAGATGAGATGCACTCCCTCGTCCCAACAAAGAGGGGTACGCACCTCTCACTCAGCTTAGCACTGATGGACTCAGTGGTTGAATCAGAGGTCCAGAGAATCGGCATCAGCGCTACAATGGAGCCACTGGATAAGGTGGCTGAGTTTCTCGTGGCAAGCGATCCTCGGGAGAGCAATCTGGAGCCTCAACGAATTTCGATTGCGAAGATCTCTGGATCTAGAGAACTGGATCTAGATATTCTGCTTCCAACTCCTCGCTTCACATCAATTCCCGTCAAGGAGATCCTCGACCACAATATCGAGCGCATCAAGGAACTCGTCGAGGCTCATACTACGACACTCGTGTTCGTGAACACGAGGAACATGACAGAGACCTTTGTCCAGCGTCTGAAGGTTGCTGGGCTCCTTGGAGTAGAGGGACATCACGGTTCTATGGACAAGACAATCAGGGTGGATGTCGAACAAAAACTGAAGGACGGCCTACTCAGATGCGTCGTGTCCTCATCCAGTCTGGAGCTGGGAATTGACATCGGCTCGGTGGACCTAGTCATTCAGGTGGGTTCTCCCGGGTCGATTGCCACGGCCGTGCAAAGGATTGGCCGAGCCGGACATCAAGTCGATGGTCTGCCAAGAGCGCGGTTCTTGCCCACATCCCCACATGACCTCCTCGAGCTAGTAGCGCTTCAGAATGGCATCCTAGCAGGGAATATGGACCTGCTGAAGTTCCCAGAGAACTGCTTGGATGTATTAGCCCAGTTTTTGATCGGCCTGACGATCATCCGAGAATGGGACATCGACGAGGCGTACGAGTTAGTCTCCGCATCTTGGCCGTACAAGTCGTTGCCTTATGACGACTACATCGAGGTGCTGGATCTTCTGGATGACGAGAGGAGGATGTGGGTAGACTGGGAGGAGAACCGTTTCGGCAAGAGGGGATTTGCCCAGATGATCTACTATACCAACATTGGAACCATAGCCCCAGACAACAACTTTCTCGTCTTCACATCAGACGGCACCCTAGTCGGACAGCTATCATCCTCTTTCGTTTCGAGTCTAAGGAACGGGGATGTCTTCCTGCTGGGTGGATCAACCTACCGTGTCTCAAGCGTAATTGGAACCAGAGTCAACGTCACATCCGCCACGGGTTACCGGCCCACAATCCCATCTTGGACCGGGGAGGCGATGAGTCGCACCAATGAGCTCAGCAAGGAGGTCCTCGAACTTCTTGCGCTCGTCGCCGTTCAATTTCGAATAGGGAAGAGCATTACGCCCTTCTTGGTCGACGTTCTAGGTCTGAACAGACCTGTTGCCAACGCACTAACACAGTTCCTCGATGAGCACTCTGCGACGACGTTCCAAGTACCCTCAAAGGACAGGATACTGGTCGAGCAGATCGCCGCACCACTACCAACCTACGTAGTGACGACATGTAGGGGCCGTGCGTTCAATCTCGCGCTTGGATACCTGTTCGCTGGCTTCGCGGCTAGGGACAACATCGCCGTTCACGAGCTCTCTTTCGATGAGAACGGATTCATGGCCAAGCTTAGCCACGAGGTGGAGATCTCTGCCATCCCCAATGTATTCAGTGGCAGAAGTAGCGGGGAGTCACTGCAGCAGTACCTCCTCGAATCCCAACTCTTCGCGAAGCGATTCAGGGAGGTCGCATCCAGAAGCATGCTGAACCCTCGGAGAATAGGTGCTGAGGAGGTGAGCCCCAAGCAATTCCAGCAGAAGGCCGAGCAGATTCTGCATCGGCATAGGCAGATGGAGAACTCCGTGATTGTCAGGGAGGCGATGAGCGAGATACTCACCATTGATCTGGACATGGGGCAACTCAAGGATTTCATCAACAGGATGGACAGCGAGGACGTCCGAATCGTTCACCGCAGGGTCAAGATACCCTCTCCACTGGGAATGACTCTCTTCATGTCCTCATTCGAGGACTTGCTCTCTCTCAGGACACGTGCTTACTTAATCAAGGACGTAGATCCTGAAATCCTACGTCGCCTTCTCGGCGCGCGTTCCCTTGCTACCGATCTGGACGAGGCCCGATTGTGGGATTACTACCAGTCCAAGGTTGTAGTACCGACCAATGCCAACGAACTCCTCAGACTCATGGACATGGGCGGCGGTCTGGAGAGCAAGCTAACGCACCCACTGTACAGCGAGAAGCTAAAGGCAATAGATCACGATACGCTTCGTGGTTGGGTTCATGAGCTCGCCGAACGCGAACTGATTACCAAGGTTCGCGGCACAGGCCACGAGAAGATCGATGACAAGTGGTTCTCGATGAGAATGGCCGAGGTCCATGGGACGCTGGGATGCTTAGCGATTGCTGGAGCCACGGAGATGGATGACTTGAGAGCGCTCTACACCGGGGGCCTGAGCTACGAGATGGGGATGTCTTTTGTTGGTGGGAATCCCTCCAGCTGGAGGAAGAAATCCCTCTCTGACCCAATGGATTGCCTACGCCTCAAGCTGCTCGACATGCTTGGCTCTGAGGGCCCGCAAACCGCCGAGGCCCTCAGTTTGAGGCTCCCCTTCCCCTCAGCTCAAGTAGATGCCGTGTTGCAAGAGCTTGAGATGCGCAACCTAGCCTCAATCGGCTTCTTCACTCAGACTGACGAGGGCGAGTTCATTCTCAGGGTCGATGAGTACCGAATTACTGGCGGCCAAGTCAATGTCATCGACTATCGGACTCTCCAGACCCTCATTCTCCACAAATCATTCGCGACCTTCGACGAACCCGTAGACGCAATTCGGAATCTTGCCCTCGTCCAACGAAGGGAGGAGTTGCTGCACAGAGTGACAAACTTCCGATTCCGTGACTGGAAGGACATCAAGCACGACTCGGACATCTTCAACGGCAGGCTTCTACACAACCGCGTTGGCTACACACTCGGCAATCAACTTCCAATGCTTCTCGGGCTAAGGAGCGATCCGTGGCTAGGTCCACTTGAGGAAGAACTCCTCGACAAGATAACCGAGGAGGGAACTTCACGCTCGGAGTTGTTCGCAGACTATCCTAGGGGGAAGGAAAACGCCCACGTCCAGAGGAGCCTTAAGTCAGCCCTTTCCAATCTGGAGCGTCAACTGGCAGTCGTCAAGCAGTACATCGACATACCGAACAGGAAACGCTCAATGGCCATTTTCAGACGCTTGCACGGCCGAATCGAACCATTGCCATTCCATGAGGCCTTGTCACATCTCATTGCACGTATCGGACCGGTGCGGATTCATACCCTGCGCTTCTTCGTGGCCCGTCCCGTCGAGGAGTTGGCCGATGCTCTGAGGGAACTGGAGAGGGAGGGGACGATAGCTAGAGTTGTAACACTCCAACCTGACCCAACGGACTACTACGCATCGCCTGAGGACGCCGAACGCCTACTGTCCCCCCTTCCTGAAGACAGGAAGATGAGAATCCTGTCCCAGTCCGATCCGTTCAGTAGCAGATTCATCCAGGAGATTCGCCTCCTGCTCAAACAAGGATGGTACTACCCGGTCTTCAAGGGGGTGGATCCAATTGGTAGAATCTTGATGTTCGTAGTCAACGACTACCTGGAGATCAAGGACATCAACATCCCCCACTCCTACCTAGACGATTTCAAGACCGCTTTCGAGGAGCTGCTCGAGAACTATCGTGATCGCTTGGTCGATGTCTCAGTTCTGCATGCCTTCAACGGCGTTCCCGTTCACGACTGCGACGAAAACATCCAGTTAATCCTCTCCAATCTCGGTTTCGTCTCGATGGGTGATGGTGAGAGGTATATCAGGGGCGGTGTGGTTGCGCCTAGAACAAGGAAGCAAGTCAATAGAATGCTATTCCTTCACCATTCGCTACATCAGGATAGCAGGTGGGAAAACGAGACAATAGCATTGGAGAACACCAGCGAGCTTCGTGACGACTTCTCCCTAAGGGGCCGTTGTGAGATGTTCAGAGTCAACCTGAGTTCGATGGTCGCTGCGCACCAGTTGCACCAGGGCTCCAACCTCAGAGGACACCTGGTTTGGGCTCGATATCGACACTTCCAGAATCTGCTAACCATCAGGAACGTACCTATCGAGGCCGAGGATGAGGAGATTCTACAGTTCTTCAGAGAGCACAATGACCCCGATGTCTACATGGAACGCAATGCCATGAGTAGATCCAACTTCCGCAAACTCGTATCGCCCCTAGTCAGGAGCGGTCACCTGATTCAAGACTACAGGGGCGGTTTCAAGACCGTCGAACCGATATCGAACGCTGACTTGTGGGGAATCAAGAGAGACTATCTCAGGGAACTAGTCCAAAACTACCCTGTCATCACGCTGAAGCAATTAGAGCGTTTGGCAGGTTCTTCGTTCTCCCCAGAGGAAATCAGTGACGTGATGCACGAGTTCGAGGAGGATGGTACACTGATCAAGGGGTTCCTAGTCGATGACCTGCAGGACATCTGCTGGGGGCGCCAGGACATGCTCGAGGGCCTAGACACCATCTCTAGATCGAGGGACCTTGTCATTCCACCTTCAGACCCGCTGATTCACTACTTTGGGAGTGTGCTCAGGGAGCGGTTCGGCTACGGCTCAGCCTACCTCGTGTTTCACAAGGAGGAGCCAATCGCTGCTTTCAAGGCAAACACGAGGAAAGACACGATAGAAATCACAGATTTCGTGGGTGATTCCGACCTCGAGAAGGAGGCCGTGCGGGTGATGAAGGAATTCGCTTGGGAGCATGACATGCCGCTGACTGGCAAGCTATACGAGAGAATCAGATCACGGATGGTCTGATGAAGCTGGTTTGGATCCCAAAGCAACCATCAATGGGTTCAACACTTTCATTATGTGTCTGTGGAGCTCTGGCAGCAGGTCAAACAGAGCGATTGCCATCAGAAACATTGCGAATAGGCTAGCGAACTTGGCGGCATAGCTGTGGGTAAAGTCAAACATCCCAATCCCGAAGAAGGACCAACTCGGGTAAGTGTCTGTAAGCCAAACTATCCCCGCGTTCCTGAAAACGTTTAGGACGTGGATAGTGGGCAGTGCGATGAGTAGCGCTCGCACCCTTCTCTTCCAGTGAACAGAGCTTAGAGCCACAATCGCCCCAATGAATACGGCCATGGACTGCAAGGCAGAGCACGCTAAGATGAAGGCGACTACGGTCACACCCTCACTATTGTTCATCGAGACGAAGAAACCAATCTCCCCAAGGGGTTCGCTGAGGATCCATCTGTTACCTGCCCAATCCGAGACGGGAATGGGAGCCTCGCCAAACCTTTCTATCATCATGCCCCCTACCTCATAGCCCCCTATTCCAGAGAACTCCAACATCCACCCTGCACTCAGTGCAGTAACGTACACGAAGCCCATATTGAGTTGGGGAATGTTGTAAATGACATAGTATGGCAGCATTGACCACACCACACACCCCCTTAGCCAATGCAAGGTTCCTGAGTGAACGGTCTCGCCCTTCGCTTCCCATAGTGACACTCCAATACCAGCAGGTAGCGCCCCAGCCGTCATGAGAATCAGAACCGGGTCCGCGATCTCCACATAGTGATCAGAGTAGAGGTAGAAGAACAGGCCAATCAAGGGCCATCCGGCGATGGCGGCGCGATCTGCATATGATTCCGCGCTCCGGTGGAAGCCTATTCCGAGCAGCACCAGCCCAACGGTGCCGATAATGAGTTGTATCGTCACCTCAGCAATGCCTAGTGAAGAGGCGAGCGAGCTGACTACCGCCCCTATTGGGTCCTCCATCGGAACGTTCCTGTCATCAATCCGTAAATAGGATGCCCCCTCCCGCCCAAACAGGTACCCATGAGCTTTGACTTCCGCTCTTTCGCCGAGTCCTATGTCAATGAACTCGTCAACACACTAGGTAGGATGCCCCTAGACTCACTCGAGAAGTTCTGGAGTCTCGTTGAGGCCACCCGGGACTTAGAGGGGACTGTCCACTTCATCGGCAATGGTGGAAGCGCGGGCACACCGTCACATAGCGCCGGCGACTGGTCGAAGGAACTGTCGCTAAGGACGATTTCTCACGTGGACAACATCCCTTCTCTGACTGCATGGGCCAACGATACCGATTATGATAACGTGTTCGTGGGCCAACTCTCGACCTTCTTGCGGGATGGTGACCTAGTCGTCGGGTTCAGTGGCTCGGGGAACTCACCTAACGTTCTGAATGGGATCCGATTCGCCATGGAGAATGGCTGTAGGACGGCTGCTGTAACTGGTGATTACGGTGGAATGGGCGGTGGCAAGCTTGCCGGCATGGTTGACGTCGCTATCGTAGTGCCCACTCAATCGATGGAACGAATAGAAGACCTCCAGTTAATCATTAACCATATCGTCAAAGAGGCAATCAAGTCGAATCATGGGCTGTGAGGAGATGCTTCCTCCCTACAGAGACGGTTCACCCCTCGACGCACCGCTCGAACTTGCACCACTCCCTTCGTCTCGGGAATGGGTAGGGAGAATCGCCTATTTGGACAGGGACGGGGTGCTGAACGTTGGATCGGAGGAATACGTCAACGCCCCCGAAGAAGTAGTACTTCTTCCCGGCGCTGATACCGCTCTAGGCAGATTGCGGCGCGCCGGATTCCGAATTTGCGTGGTGACTAACCAGTCACCAATCGGCCGCGGGCTCTGGGGACACGAAAATCTAGCCAGCATTCACCGGCGACTCCGTAGTATCCTACAGAGTGGGGACGATGACGCCGCCCTTGATCTGATCCTCTACAGCCCCTACGCTCCTTGGGATGGTTCATGGGCCCGCAAACCAAACCCAGGAATGCTTGAGGCAGGTCGCCAGTTGCTTGATTTTGCTAATTCGAATCCTGGGTCTAAATCCCGATTCCTTTATGGTCGTGAGTGGTTGGATCGGCCAGACGAATCTACTTCCGTGTTAGTGGGGGACCGCCATGCAGATATGGGGGCCGCTGAATCTCACGGGGTCAGGGGGATAAGGTGCGATTCTTCATTGGGTCTGGCCAGTGTAGTCGATAGCATCCTAGGTGATGGGAATGAGTAAGGATCCCTCAACCCGTTTGATCAGGATTGGGTTAGACGACACAGATCATCCCGAAGTTGGTTGCACCACTGAGCGGATGGATAATCTCATTCGTACCATTCGAAGTAATCTTGACGTTGAGGTGGTGGAGAGGAGGCTGGTGCGACTCTGGCCGTTCGCTGAGAGGAGGACCAGGGGCAACGGGGCACTGGGCGCGGTAATCGACATAATGAGTGACGACTGCGAGGCGCTGTTTTCCATCTGCCGTGAATGGTTCGAGGTTCTGCTTTCCGACGCAAAGAAGTTCCCTCCGACGAAATATACTTCCTCCCCATGCATGGTTATCTCGCCCACGTCCACTCCTAATGAGTGGTATTGGTCTGCGGTACGGGGGCACGTCGATGCCCATTCTCGACTTAGAGAAGTGACCGATCATGGCTGCATTGTACTTTCATCCATGCCGTCCTGGGGGGTGGTGGGAGCGAGCGCTGCGATTTCCTGGATTCCAAAACCCTCATCCTCATGGGAATTAATTGCATGGAGAGAACCATCCTTGGTCGGAACCAGGAGAGAGGTAGCTCATCGAGCCATCTCCGCGCTCGAGGAGTTCCACCCTGAGACCTTCGTCAACAGGGACCCCACCAAGGGCAGAGGGATGATTGCCCCAAGGACGCCATGCCCCGTGCTCTATGGCATCAGAGGTGCCACCTCACAAGCAGTCTCCCAGGCTCACGAATGGCTACAGAGCAGAGGAGACGTCGAGAGATGCGCCGAACATGCAGCACACAGGACAAACCAACTTTCGGACGACCACATCGCATCTACGATGACCGGTACGATTGTGTCCGGGCCAAAGGAGACCAAGGGCGGGCATTCACACTTGGTCGCATTCTCTGGCTCCAGGTCTGTCACTTTGGTAGCATTCTCCGAGGGCGGGCCGGTCAACAGGCTGCTGAGAAGATTGTCGCCGGGTGACGTCGTGAGTTGGATGGGACTAACCTCCCCCGATGGTTCGATTCACCTGGAGAAACTATGCTTAGACAGCCCCACTCCAAGGATAGTTAGTAGGCCGATTTGCTGTTCCAATACTATGAGGAGCGCAGGAAGGAACCAAGGTCTCAGATGCAGAACCTGCGGTAGTACTGAGAAGAAGGCGTGGACGAGCCGTCGCCCAGATCTCCAGCATTCTCCAGTCTCTGGTGCTTGGGTGGAGCCGACAGCCTCGAACCGCCGTCATCTGGCCCGCCCCATTTCCCTTGGCTCCATCCACTAGAATAAATAATACCGAATCTCCCGAATCCCCCCCATGACGGCAATCACGGAGCTCTCCGTCAATCTCATCCTCCTCTTAACGGCTGGTGCGCTTATCTGGCTCTTCCTTGGACTCAGACAGCGTCGAAGAGTGAGTGAGGAGGGCATCGACGGCCATTACAGCGGTGCCGCCAAGGACCCCGAGAGCCTAATGGAACCAGATGATGAGGCACTGGAAGAGATGGGGGACCTACTACAGCAGGCCAGATACAGGCATGATGGTGAATGAGCGTTTTCTAGCGATTAGTGCAAGAAGGATAATCATCGAAACCTCCTAGGAGCATCGTGCCCAAGCCTTCCAAATCAAGCTCAGGCGGATCCGCCAGCGCGAGCGAGCGAATCCCTCGTCGCCCACTTCCCGATTTCGAGGAGACGGATGCCCCCATGATCCAAGGCGTTCTCGAGGGGGGATTCCTTCGAGTCGCCCTGAAAGACGTGAACCAATACGGTCCTCATGCGATGATAATGCTACTATTCGTATTCGCGACGGTAACTGCAATAGCCCTACTGCTGGTGCCCACTCTAAGCCTTGAAATTTGGTCGATAGTTGCAGCCCTAGTCTTTATCTTCGGGTCGTGGACGCAGCGTGACAGGTTCTTCGGGGTATTCAGGAGATCATTCTGAGCAGCGGTCCCTCGCCATAGATACCGCATTTTCCACTATTTCGCTTGAAAATCCTAGATGGGAGCCGGGGTCGAAGAAACCAGCAAGCTCCTCAACTCCTACTAGTTCCATAATCAAGTCGGAAGTTTTGCATGTCTCTTCCAGATTGATTCCACTTTCGACTGCCTCCATAGAGGCTCTCCGCAACTCCTCATGGGCTTGGTCTCTGGGCATTCCACGGTCCACTAACTCCAGCATCACCTTCTCTGCCATGATTAGGCCTTTCTGGGCCTCTATGTTTTCTCTCATTCTCTCGGAATCGACCACCATGTTCGAGAGGACGCGGTCGCACTTGAGAATGATGTCATCCAGCAGAATCATGGAGTGGGAGAGGGTAAACCTCTCGCTGGAGGAGTTGGCCAAATCTCGTTCGTGCCACAACAGTGCGTTCTCGTACGAAGGCACAATCATAGAACGAACTATTCGTGCAAGACCACAGGCATTCTCAGCGGTAATGGGATTCCTTTTGTGTGCCATAGTGGAAGAACCAACCTGCTTCTTTGAATCGAAGGCCTCTGACACCTCCGAAATCTCTGTTCTCTGGAGGTTCCTGACTTCCTGAAGCACCTTCTCTACGCTCGTTGCGACGTTAGCCATCCACCCTACCCATTCGATGTAACGGTCTCTGCCTACTACCTGAGTGGTTGCCACTGGAGCCTTTAGACCAAGCTCGCCCATGATTAGGTCCTGTAGTTCGAGAGCCTTCTCACCCTGCGCTGCTCCGGTTCCAACGGCACCGAGGAACTTGCCGGTAATGCAGCGTGATACCATCTCGTCGAGGCGATCGAGGTGCCTCCTGAACTCGTCCACCCAAACTGCCACTTTGAGACCGAAGGTAATTGGGACTGCTGCTTGGCCATGCGTCCTACCTAGCATGACCGTGTCCCGCTCCCTCTCGGATATGTCACACATAGTGAGAATAAGCCCTGATATCACATCTCGCTGTAGGTCTATGCTGTCTTTGATTTGAAGCGCCACTGCTGAGTCTATGATGTCGTTGCTGGTCGCGCCTAGGTGTATGCACCATCCTGCATCACCAGCAGATTCGGCCATGGCCTTGGTCAAGGCCATGATATCGTGACGAGTCTCGGCTTCAAGCTCATCTACCCTGTCCGCAGTCACTATCCCGGGATCAGCGATGTCCGCGATAGTGTCGTAGTCGTCAGCGGAAACTCTGCCCATCTGGCAGTGAGCCCACGCCAATGCTCTCTCGACCTCAAGAAGCCTAGCGTGGCGACCATCTCGTGACCAGATTTCCTTGGCTTCATCCCGCCCATATCTGTAGTCAATTGGAGACACTGGCATGGAATCCTCAGACTGAGCCGACCATAGACCCCTGTTTGAGTCTAACGATGCTCGCTTAGACTGCAAGAACGTATGACCCAAATGCCCCTGCTACCTTCCCAACACGAAACACCGTCACAGGATATTTCCCGCTTGAGGTGCGGTCCATAGGAAACAATCGTCTCGAACTCACCACCCTCTCCGTCGAGGTTGAAGCGAAACTCTCTAGCTAGGTCTTCCAGATCCCTCAGGGTTTGATCAGTCAGGGCTACGCCGAGCCAACTCTCATCCAGGCCCTCGCACGAAATAGAGATGAATCTGACGACGAAGCCATGGTCCAAGAGTGATCTCATGTGACTCTGTGGACTATGATGCCAAAGGGGGCAGAATGATGAAATCCCCAGTCTCTCGCACATCATCTCGATGTTGGTTTTTTGGTAGTCGGAACGGAGTGCGCCAACCACTAAACCGTCAATATCAACCAAACCGTCGTGCAACTCCAAGCAATCGGGACGTGTGAATGACTTTGGCCACATGATCTGGAATGAATCTTCGACCGAGCTGGAACCAGACAGCCCCTGCTCTAGGTCCAGCATCTCCTGTTTCTCCTCTCCATTAGTGGTAATCGGCAGCCACGGAACCCCCATTGAGGCCGCTTGGAGCCCTGCTATTGCAGTGTTCTGCGTCTGGAACATCATCGAGTCGCTGCCTTGGACCCCCACAGTCACAAGAGCCACAATTTCCCATCCCTGCAATGTAGCCCACCAGGCTGCGTAGGAGGAATCCTTCCCCCCCGATGCCAGCACTGCTACCTTCATGGCCCGCCTAGTAGCTGCACCACCATGAATGGCACCCTGACTGAGTTTCCTCTCGACCAAGATTGATAAGAGTCCATTCAGGCATGAGGCCGATTCAGATGCAACCCAGCGGACGAGGTTACGATCATGGAGTGTCGACATTCTCCCCAGATGGCAGGCTCTATCAGGTTGAGTATGCGAGAGAGTCTGTAAAGAGGGGCACCACTACTGTTGGACTAATCTACAAGGACGGCGTGGTCCTTATCGTCGACAAGAGGATTCAGAGCAAGCTCGTCATCACGGACTCCATAGAGAAGATGTACCAGATTGATAACCACATCGGCATCACCACCTCGGGCCTCGTTGCCGACGCTCGCCAACTCGTCGACAGAGCACGGGCACAATGCCAGATTAATCGTATGACCTACGGTGATGCCATTCCGGTCTCCACACTTGTCAAGAAGATGTGCGACTACAAGCAGTCCTTCACTCAGTACGGTGGGGCCAGGCCGTTCGGAACCGCCTTGCTAATCGCAGGAATGGACGAAGAGGGAGTCCATCTTTACGAGACCGATCCCTCTGGTGCATACCAGTCGTACCATGCAGGCGCGATTGGCCGTGGCCGCTCATCAGTGATCGATCACTTCGAGGGCAAGTGGAAGGCTGGAATGACGAAGAACGCCGCTATCAAACTCGGACTAGAGGCACTGCGAGAGTCCCTTGAGGATGACCTTAACCCAGAAACTGTCGAAATCGCCTCAGTTGACAAGGACGGCTACAGCAAGATGGACATGGAGACTACTCTCAAGCACTTAGGTAAACTGTCCTGAGACCCCACCCTCTAAGCCACACTCCCCACTGGGCAACCATGGTCAGCCTCGACGATGCGGTGCTCGCCCGATTCGAGAAGGGGGGAGCTCGCTACGAGATTCTAGTCGACCCCGAGCTCGTCGACAATTGGAAGGAGGATCCTGATTCGGTGTCCCTCAACGACCTACTTGCAATCGATGAGGTTTGGTCCGATGCCAAAGGTGGGGACAGACCTACGAGCGATGCTCTGGAACGAGTTTTTGGCACCACTGACCTCGGCCCGTGCGTCGCTAAGATATTGGGAGATGGCACAATTCAACTGACTACATTGCAAAGGCGTCGAATGGTAGAGGATAAGAAGCGACAAATTGTCAACCAAATCGCTAGCACTGCCACAGACCCGAAAACCAGACTGCCACACCCTCACACTAGAATCGAGTCCGCGCTGGACGAGGTTCGCTTCTCAGTAGATCCGTTCAAATCCACAGAAAGTCAGGTTGAGGATGCTGTCGCGGCTCTGAGGCCGTTTATTCCTCTCCAATTCATCACTGTGCGTCTCGCTTTCAAAGTTCAAGGAAAGGACTACGGAGGCGTCCATCAAATGCTCAGGGACTCTATTCAGAGGGAGGAGTGGCTGAGCAACGGAACATGGGCCTGCATAGTTACCGTCCCAGGGGGGATGAAGAACGATCTCATCGACAAGGTCGCTAATCGCTCATCCGACGTCGAGGTCAGGGAATTGGACTGATTCCAATACTGTCATAGCGGCATCAACGGTTATGAACGGCCGGCCGGTCGCGCGGCTCGATAGCATGAGCAAGAAGAATGACGCGGGTGGACCGCGAGATACTCGACGAGCCGAATCACTCGTCGTTCCTGGGGAGGACCTAGGAGAATTGAAAGGCCAAGAAGCTGGCCATGGCGTACTCGTCATGGAAGGCAGGCTTCGGGCTACAAAGCAAGGTAGAATGATGAATAAGGGCAGTACGGTAACAGTTGAGCCGCTGCATACGAGGTACATCCCCAGACCGAGCGACTTAGCAATCGGTTACATCGAGGGATGCACGAACAACATATGGTTCGTTGAACTTGGTGCGCCCTTCAACGCGATTCTTCCCATGAGTCTTGGTCCCGGCAAGGTCGAGTTTGGTGGCACACGCTCCGTGATGGACATCGGTGAGGCGATTCTTTGCAGGGTTCAGGAAGTCGAAGAAACCCACTCCAGCGTAGTCACTATGAAGGGTATGGGGCTACGCAAGATACGCTCGGGCGTCATCGAGGAAATAGACCCACATCTGCTTGGCAGGCTGATTGGCAAGGGCGGCAACTCACTACGTCAGCTAAAGGAGGATACCGATTGTAGGATTATCGTCGCCGATAACGGCAGGATGTGGATTGATGGCGATTTGGATGGTATATTGAAGGTTCGTAGGCGACTCAACTCATTGACTGATGAATCACGTATTATCCCAGTCGGGGGTGGTCACTGATGGGTGGCTACGGAGATGTCCAGATGATTGACGAGAACGGGTTGAGAGTTGATGGCCGGGGACCCGGCGATCTTCGTGAGATTACCATCCAGACAGGTGTTGTTCCCGTCGCAGACGGGTCCTGCAGGATGACGTGGGGAACCAACGAGGCCATCGTTGCAGTCTACGGCCCGATGGAGTGCCATCCAAGGAAGATTCAGCGACAGGACCGAGCGGTTCTGGATGTTGCATACAACATGGCCCCATTCTCAACAACGGATCGAATGCGCCCTGGTTTCAACCGACGCAGCAGGGAGGTCAGCAAAGTCACCAAAGATGCGCTTGAGAGCGTAGTCCTTCTCGAACTGTACCCACGATCCAAGATTAGAATCAGCATCGAGATCGTTACTGCCGAAGCCGGAACCCGTTGTGTCGGTCTCACGGCCGCCTCAGTCGCGTTAGCTGATGCTGGTATCCCGATGACCGACATGGTAGTCAGCGTTGCAAGTGGAAAGATCAACGATATCGTTGTGTGCGACCTCAACAAAGAAGAGGACAACTATGGCGAGGCTGATCTTCCAATGGGCATATTGCCAAACTCAGGCGAGCTGGTCTTCCTCCAGATGGACGGCGACCTTTCTCAGGAAGAGTTCAATCAAGCTTGGCAGTACAACATTGATGCTGCCCAATCGATTCACCGTCTGATGGTCGACTCTCTGAAGGGAGGTGAGAACTGATGGCGTTACCTCTAGTTCCGAAACTGCTCCGTGCCCACCTCGCTGAATTAGCTGAGAACGATGCCCGCATAGATGGCAGGCAGCGCTGGGAGGGCCGTAACCTCGAGGCCGAAATTTCCGTTTTACCCAGAGCTGAGGGCTCAGCTAGGGTTAGGATGGGTGACACCATTGTTTTCGCAGGAGTCAAGTTCCAGATTATGAAGCCATACTCAGACAGGCCCAACCAGGGAGGTCTGATGTGCTCTGCTGAGATTAGGCCCGTTGCTGGACGACATTGGGAATCAGGCCCCCCCAGCCCAGAGTCGATTGAGCTGGGCCGAGTCGTAGACAGAGGCATAAGGGAGTCGGGATGCATCGATGTAGATGCCCTCTGTATCATCCCAGGCGAGAAGGTTTGGCAGGTAATTCTAGATCTGTTCGCGATCTCCGACGATGGCAATCTGTTCGATGCCTTCGCGCTTGCTGGCATTGCCGCCTTACGCAGCGCGGTTGTCCCAGCAGAGCGCTTCGAGGTGGGGGAGGACTACCCGTTGAACTTGTCCAAGACTCCAATAATGTGTTCTTACCACAAGGTCGGCACCCGATTTGTGTACGACGCGTGCGGAAGGGAGGAGCTCGGGGGTGATGAGAGAATTCACATCACCCTTGGGGACGATGACCATGTCCATTCTCTTCAGAAGGGTCTAAAGGGGATTTTCACAACGAAAGAATTCACCGAAATCATGGGGCACGCTCAGGAAAGATCGAAGGAGCTCAGGAAGATTGTAGATTCGCTTTAGGGTGGTGTATCATTGGCTAAGAGAACCCAAAAGGCTGGAGCTACAGCACGCTATGGCCCTAGGTACGGAGTCAGTGTCAGACGTAGGGCCGGCTCCGCCCTTGCTAAGAAGTCGAGGAAATACACCTGCCCCAATTGTCAATACCCCAAGGTCCGCAGGAAGGTGGCTGGAATCTGGGAATGCAGAAAGTGCCAACACACCTTCTCGGGCGGCTTCTGGGAGCCATACACGAGGGCCTCGGACGCCAATAAACGCATTGTTCGCCGTTCGATGGAAGGGGCGACTGCTACTGATATGACTGTAATCGCTCAGCAGGCAGCGCTTGAATACGAACGAAAGCTAGCAGAGAGAGATTCAGATGCCAGTTCCGAAGAGGAATGAGCCCATACTCCTACGTCTCTCCGTAGGGCACTCTCAAGCAGAGGCTCTTTCTGCAGCCATAGTCACCGAGGCTGAACACACTAACGAAAACGGGCACCTCAGCATCTTTCTTGAATCCTACAGCTTCAACGACCTCAGGGCTAGGTGGAACACGATAATGCGAGGGTTAATTGCCTCTGAGCAATCGCTCAGAGCAACTCGAGGGAGGGGATCTGATTAGCGAGCAAGTGACTGCCGAGGAGATCCAGGGAGTTGCTAGGGAGCTTCAGGTAGTCAGGAACCAAATCCAGACCATCTCATCCCAAGTTTCTGAGTACGGAATCACTGTCGAGGCACTTGAGAAACAGGATCCCGAGAGGCCGATATTTCGATCCTTCGGCAACCTCCTCTTGGAGGTTGACGATAGGGATTCCCTAGTTAATGATATGAGCGAAGCAATCATTGCCCTCGAGGATCACCTAAAGAGGCTCATGGAGAAGGAAGAGGGAGTCAGGGATCAGTACGAGAGACTAGCGAAAGCCTTCGAGAGGGAGTGAGGTGCCCTCATGCCTTCTTCAACAGTTAATGGGCCAACCCAACTAGCCGTGGACGCCCTTCTCCTCAAGAGATTGCTTTCCGGTGGTCGTACCGAACAAGCCATCGATTTCAGTGAGGGTCTTCTGGATCGGGCTAGGAGCATCGAGGAGCGGGATCACGAGATGGAGGCTTGGTTGAGGATGGAAAGGGCCCTTTTGGGCGCAATCGAGAGCGAGCACATTGGAACCGAATTGCGTTGGTGCGTGGATCGCTTGGCGGCCGCGTCATTCGGCTCTCCGTTGCATGGATTGGCATTACTGAACCTCGGTGCGTGGCAAAGAAACAGGGGGGAATCGATGATGGCTCTTGTGACACTATCCGATATCTCGTCTTCTAATGGCCACCCCAACGACGTCATTGGACTATCGCGTCTGGAGTCTGGGAGGATCCTATGTGACATGGATGACTTCGAGCCAGCAATGAGGCATCTCTGGATTGCTATGAAGCGACTCACAGAGTCAAAGATGACCGGGGAAGCCTTAGTCAGTGGCATGGAGTGGCTAGATATGGCACTGGATGACATCGATTCCTTGTCCCCTAAGATGAGTGATAGAATCGTGAATGCCAGACCGAGAGAGACCCCTGGTAAAACGAGCATTTCTTCCCACCCAGATGACATCAGAGAGGTGGTGGATGAAATCCTCCCGGTGATTATCGAAGACCTATCTGGAGAGACAAGGGACGATTTAGGACTGGTGCTCGATGCCAGTGACCTCATTGGAGAGCCTTCGTGGAGGATCACTCTAGAGTCAAGGAAGGGAGAGATTCAGGATTCTAGGCTAATCGAGGCACTCCAGTCGTGATTCAGGATTCTTTCTATTTCCCCTGAATCCCATGCCAATTTCTCTGGAACTTCCTTGCACCAGCCCACCTCCTCAATCGAGTCGTCGCTCGATGACCATGCATCCGGGCGAGGAGATTCCGGCACCGCGACAAGAACGACGTATCCGCCCTCTATGATTTCCGATTCCACAGCCTTTGCTATTCCCAGCAGCCCTGTTTCCTCGAACAATTCCCGGAGAGCGGCCACATCGGCCTCCTCTCCTTCGTGAATGGCGCCTCCGGGTAACTCCCAACCCCGATCTTTGTGTCGTACCATCACCCAGCACTCATTGTCATCAGAGTTTATCATCGGAATTGCCCAAATGACCACGAACCCATCACTCATCTTCCATTTCCTCCAATATCCCCTCTACAAGACCGGCCGCGTCTCCATGCCCCTCCGCTGCCATCCTCCGTGCAAGGAAGAAGGCCTCTGGCAGCCTTCCGCTGCTGCGCAGCATTTCAATCTCCGTGACAGCCCCATCTCCCTCTACCTCATTATCATCTTCTTCCTCGATATTGTGGGGTGCCGGGATGGAAAGCCCTCTCATCTTGTCGAGGAATTCGACTCTGTCTGATATGCCCGGGGATTTCCATGGCCCCCCCTCGATACCTGCTAGTCTTTCCCTCATCCTCTCTTTGAAGCGGTCCCGGGCGTCTGAACGAGGGAAATGAGTCTGTGCCTGATCGTAACATAGCCAAGCTTGGTCATATTCTTCCCTCCTTTCGTACATTCTACCTAACTCCCCCCACGCCTCGTGATTGTTGGGCCGTTGAGCTAGGAGGTACCTCGATAAATCGAGGAACAAATCTTCTTTGCCGTCCCCCCTAAGCCTCTCAAGCCTCCTCGAGAACAGAATGTTAGCACGAGCGTCTCTGACATCCAGTCCCTTCAGGCGTGAGGAGAATTCGATAATCGCCGCGTCGTCATCGCCCACGGCATCCCACCACTCATCCGGGTCGAGAGGGTCGGCCTTCAGGGCACCCTCTAGAAGGGAGACAGCAGAACCGAGGATGTCTATTCCATCCAGTTGGGACAGGTGATTCGAATCCCTCCCTAATACTGTAATCAGGTCCTCGAGCACAGCCCTGACTCCTTCGGCGTCCCCAAGACTGATTTTTATTCTGACAAGGATTCTCCAATTGTTTGGGTTCGTGAAATCATGAAGTACGCTTTGCCTTGCGCTTTGCTCGGCCCACGAAAGGCCCGTAGGGTCGCTCTCAGAGACTCTCAGGAATTTCTCAGCTTGGCTTCTATATCGGTTGCCCAAGCTACGCCTTGGGTGCTGTAGGGACTCTGTGATTCCGAGTGGTCGTTCGGACATAAGAAACCCTCACAGCACCGACTCGAAGGCCGAGCGATCGATAGAGGAATCTAATGTCGCATCCATGCCAATTTTACTCGTCGTCCCGTCTTTGTCACGGCTGGGGTCGAGACTAGAGCCCTTCTGACTGGAGAGTATCACTGTGTCAACGTCGGGTTGCCACCGAGTCATCAAGGCCCATTCGACACGAGCAGGATCGGTGACATCGATGTCATCATCGACGACAATCACCTGCTTCATCGACCTATGCCCATCGAGGGCAGCATGGATGGCCTTGACCCCGTCACTCTTTTGCGTTGGCACTATTTGTACTACGGAAGAGAGCCATCCGCAGCCCCCTTCAGTAAGGTAGACATCAGTACAGGTCACAACCTCTGACACGGCCGCTTTGATAGTAGGTGCCCTAGGCAATCCCATGAGGGTCTTGTGCTCCAATCCCGCGGGAATAAGGGCGTGGAAGACCGGAGAGTCCCGGTGATGGATTGCATCGTATTCAATGACTGGCTCTAGTCTTACGCCATCCACCGTTCCTGTGATGTCGACATAGGGTCCCTCCCGATCGGTCTGCAGGGTTATCCGGGCCTCCATGGCATACTCTGAGTCTGCGGGAACAGCCACACCGTTTGAGAGCTCCACAATTCTAAGTGGCTCGTCGTATAATCTCTCATGAAGGGCAGCCGCGACCCTTAGCTCGTCGAGTGGTTCGTCGAATGACATGGCACCGGCAAGAAGTACCACTGGATCAGGGCCGTTCACAACGGCAATCGGAATCTCGTCGCCAGACTCAATTGCGTTGTCAGCCATGGTACGGAGGTGACGGGGCACGAATCTAGAAACTGTATGTGTCGCATCCCTGAGAAGTTGTCTGTGGAACGATGCGTTCCTTGTACCACCGTACTGGGCGATAATCACCGATGCTGACTGGTATCTCCCACCGTCTTCCGGATAGTGCCATGGGATGGGTAGAGTCGAAAGGTCAACCTTTTCCATGGTGTTCTCTAGAACAGGTGCCCCCGGAGCGCCAACCAGAACTGGTTCAGAGGGGTTATTCATCGCCCAGGCGAGGATATCAATCAACTCCCCAGGTTTCACTCCGAAGGATTCGCAGAGCCTGTCCCTGTCAATGATGTTGAGCGCTGCACGATGTCCTGGTGACTCTTTTACATTAGTTAGAAGCAAGGGGCGGTGCTCGGATGCCATTGAGAGCTCGAGCATTTCGTGACGCACGCTGACGAGTTCATCCACAACTTGGACGCCCTGTAGCATTTGACGGAAGCCCATAGTGTCGCCCGCCCGCCAATCTGCTTCAATGTTGGCTCACGTAACCGCATCGAGACGTAACTCAACGATTGCGCCCCCGTCAGTCTCATAAACCGATGGCAGGTCGCCGGCCCGTCATCTAGGGGTGTATGATTGGGGCGAGGTCTTTTCTCGGGTTCGAAGATGAAGACTGATCGCAAGAAGTACCGATGGAAGGAGAGGAAATTCAGGAATCGCCAGGCCAAGCTACGACATGGTGGATTACTGAAGCACGATCCTCTGCAAGGAAGTCCTCAAGGCAAGGGCATAGTCATTGAGAAGGTCGGCTTTGAGGCCAAGCAGCCGAATTCCGCTATCAGGAAGGCGGTCAAGATCAGTCTAATCCGAACTGGCAACAGACTGACCGCATTCGCTCCCGGTGACGGGGCGATCTCGTTCATCGACGAACATGACGAGGTAATGGTCGAGGGCATCGGAGGCAGCAAGGGCCGTTCATATGGAGACCTTCCTGGTGTGAGGTACAAGGTAATCAAGGTAAATGGCGTTTCTTTGGACGAGATGGTCCGTGGTCGAAAGGAGAAGCCGGTGCGCTGAGGTGGTTCTATGGAAACCGAGGTCGAAGAGCAAAGTGAAGAGCAAATCGAAGAGCAAATCGAAGAGCAGGCTCCGATTGCGGGCATAGGCACGATGGTCTTCGGCAAGTGGGATGCTGCGGAGGTAGTATGCAACGACCCAGGAATTTCCCCCTACGTCAACCTCAGGACGATAGGGACACCACACTCAGGGGGTAGGCATGCCAACGCATGGTTCGGCAAAAAAGACCTCTCGATTATTGAGAGGTTCATCAACAACCTGATGCGGTCTGGGAAGTTCAGCGGCAAGAAACAGCACTGTGCCCAGTCCCTCGAGGATGCTTTCGACATGATTCACGAGAGGAGTGGGAAGAACCCGCTGCAGAAGTTCATAGACGCCATTACCGAAGCCGCCCCATGCGAGGAGACTACTCGGATTAGGGTTGGTGCGGTCAACGTGCCCAAGGCTGTCGACTCCTCTCCGAGCCGTCGTCTAGATGTCGCTCTGCGCAACCTCGCGATCGGTTCCACCTCGGCGACAAGGAAGAGCAAGAGATCGTTGACACAGGGAGTAATCTCAGAACTCACTAAGGCCGCCGAGGGTGACGTCAACTCTTACGCCGTCGGTAAGAGGCACGAAGTCGAGAGGATTGCGGCCTCGGCGAGATGACTTAGTCTTGGCACCACTCAGTCAATCGGTTTGACATCATGTCCATCTATGGGTCAATCGGCTTTATGAACCGCTTTCAGGTCGGCAAATCATTCAGGGGTCTGCTATGGGACGCAAGGAAGAGAACATCAAGCGTGCCACTGAGGTGATGCAAACTCGTGAACGCATCAGGAACCTCGCAATCGCTGCCCACATCGACCACGGCAAGACCACTCTCTCAGACAACCTGATTGCCGGCGCGGGCATGATGTCGGAGGAGTTGGCCGGAAAGTCGAGGGTCCTAGATTTTGATGACCAAGAGAGCGCCAGAGGCATCACAATCAATGCAGCAAGTGCCTCCATGGTCCACAAAGTGAACAATCATGACTATCTAATCAACCTCATCGACACCCCCGGGCACGTCGACTTTGGAGGCGATGTCACACGCGCAATGCGAGCCGTAGACGGGTGTATCATACTGACTTGTGCCGTAGAGGGAGCGATGCCCCAGACCGAGACGGTTGTTCGACAGGCTCTGAAGGAGAAAGTCAAGCCCGTTCTCTTCATCAACAAGGTCGATCGACTCATCAACGAGCTACAGGTAACTCCAGAGGATATGCAGGAGAGGTTCATGGTACAGATAACCAAGGTCAACAGCCTAATCGAACGCTTCGCTCCCGATGGGCACGAGAAAGATTGGCAGGTCAGCGTCCAAGACGGCACTGTAGCGTTCGGCTCTGCTTACCACAACTGGGGCATAACCGTGCCATATATGTCCAAGTCAGGAATTTCATTCAAGGAAATCTTCGAACATTGTCATAATGATCAACAGCGTGAACTTGCTAAGAGAGCGCCTGTGCACGAGGTTCTCCTCGACATGACAGTTGAGAAACTACCTTCCCCCCTAATCGCACAAGAGTACCGGATCCCTAACATTTGGCAAGGGGAATTGGAATCTGAGGTCGGCAAGTCCATGTTAGAATGCGACCCAGATGGACCGCTTTCGTTAATGATTACCAAGATTTGGATGGATCAACATGCAGGCGAAGTCGCAGTGGGTAGGGTGTATTCGGGTACCGTCAAGCAGGGCGAGACCGTTTGGGCGATTGGTTCAGCAAAGGCCGAACGAGTGCAGCAAGTCAGCATGATGGTGGGGAGCGACCGAATTCAAGTCCCAGGAGTGTCGGCAGGCAACATAGCTGCACTTACTGGGGTCAGGAGCGCTGCTGCCGGCATTACTATCGCACGCGATCAGGATGCCACACCGTTCGAAGCCATACGCCACTACTCAGAACCCGTCGTTACGGTTGCAATTGAGCCCAAGGCAATGAAGGATCTGCCGAAGTTCATTGACGCGCTAAGGGGGCTTGCGAAGGCAGATGCATCCTTGGAAGTCTCAACGAACCAAGAAACAGGCGAGGCTCTGCTGGCTGGAATGGGTGAGCTGCATCTGGAGATTACCATATACAGGCTAGAGGAGGAGCAAGGCATCAAAGTCAATGTCAGCGAGCCCATTGTGGTTTATCGAGAGTCTATCTCTGGCGACAACAAGGGCCGCCCCTTCGAGGGGAAGTCCCCAAACAGGCACAATCGATTCTACATTGAGGTTGAGACCCTAACAGAGGAGGTCGTCCAAGCCCTCAGGGAGGGTCACTTCGGGGATGGCCCTGTTCGTGCCAAGGATGCGAAGGAAACCGGTAACAAGTTTGCAGAGTTTGGCATGGAAAAGAATCTGATGAGGAAGATATATGCCATAAACGGAACCACCATTCTAGTCAACGATACCAAGGGTATTCAGAACCTCCATGAGACTCGGGAACTGATTATCGAGGCGTTCAACGATGTCTGTAAGAAGGGCCCCATTGCGGAAGAGCCCTTGACTGGTGTGATGGCCAGGCTAGTTGACGCTAAGTTGCACGAGGATGCCATCCACCGGGGTCCCGCACAGACAATTCCGGCTGTCAGGAACGCCATCAAGGGTGCGTTAATCAGGGCCGGCTCCGTGATGTTCGAGCCTATCCAGAAAATTAGGATAGATGCGCCCAACGAATGGATTGGGGGCATCACAAGAGAAGTTACAACCAGGAGAGGAATCATTGAAGACATGCCTGTAGAAGGCGGAGTCGCTAGCGTCATCGGCAAGATGCCTGTGGCCGAGTCGTTCGGATTCTCCAACGACATCAGGGCAGCAACCCAAGGAAGGGCCGTATGGAATACCGAGAACGCTGGCTACGTCCAAGTTCCTTCCGACCTATTCCACAAGGTCAGCGGTGAGATAAGGCAACGGAAGGGGCTGAAGGCAGAGATTCCCGGAGAGTCCCAGTACACTGATTAATCAGTTTATTCTAATCAGTTGGAAGTCAGTAAGGTCCCTCAGCACACTAACTGCCTCAGATTCTTCCAACTCGTCTAGGCAACTATGGGCCAGTGCATGGTGCTCCATCGCCTTTTGCTTGGCATAGTTAATCGAACCCGATTCTCGCAATTCATCTACGGCTCTGGCCAAGTCATCATTGTCACAATTTCCTGTGCCATACACCTTGTTGAAATATGGTAAATCTTGCCCGCAGCCAATAGCATGTATAGCGATCAGCGTCTTCTTTCCCTGTATGATGTCAGACCCTGCTGGCTTGCCCAGTGTGACGGTGTCGCCGGTGATTTCAATGAGGTCATCCATCAGTTGGAAGCAGAGCCCAAGATTCAGCCCCCATCGAGCCATGTTGTCGATGGCATCTTGACTAGCATTGGCGAGTATCGCTCCCGTCCTAGCGCAGGTTTCGAACATAGCACTGGTCTTGCCTGCTATCATAGCAATGTACTCCTCCTCAGTTACGTGCTCCCTGCCCTCGAACTCGATGTCTTCCTGCTGGCCTTCTGCGACCCCCCTCACCATCTCTCCGATAGAAATGATAAGTTGCTTGAGAATTTCGGGGGGAATGTCCTTTGACTCTGCAAGAATCTCGAACCCAACTGCGAGCATCGCATCTCCTGCATTAATGGCAGTAGCAACATCATATGCGACGTGAACCGAATCTAGGCCCCTTCGTATTGGGTCTTGGTCCATGATGTCGTCGTGGACTAGGGTGAAGTTGTGAATGATCTCAATAGACGCCCCGAGGGTGTAGTGACCGTCGTTGGCATCTCCGACAGCCTCCCCCACGAGCCGCGGAAGTATCGCTCTCAACCTCTTCCCACCCCCCTTGAAAAGATGAGTCATTGCGCCGTGAAGTCTTTCCTGTCCCATCTTGCTGAGGCTAGTCATAATCTCTTGCTCGGTCCGTTCTTTTTGCACGGATAGCGCATCTAGGAACTTCTGTCCGGGTTTGATTGCCCGTCCATCCAAATCGACTTCCCCGCAGAATACGATGCCTTCGCAAATCAAGCTTGCGAGGGTATTGGCATCACATCCGTTGGGTTCTATGAAATGCTGCCAGATTAGGCGAAACCAAGGAGCTACGGTCTCTTCACCCCATTCACTCTCACCGTTCATCATCTTTCCAACTTCGGCCGGGCCCATCCAACGGACGGTAGAAATCTCATTCTCGTTTGGGGTTATCTCGGCGTCTCCTTCCACAATCAGAATATGGTCCATCTCCCTCTCAACCCAATTTTCATTCCACCTGCAAGCATACTCCAATATGCCAATATGATGGAAGTCCCAGTTATCTGTGGAGCTTGTGGGAATTCCGAGCTCGTGTTCCAACTTCCTCTTAGCAGCGTTGACGACGCCGCTCATAGCATCTCCATTTTCGCCCTCTATATCGAGGGGGTGACTGCAGCAAGTGTTACCCCAAACTCCGGGAAAGGTGATTTTTTCAGAAGATCTGCGTTGCACCAACAGGCGACCCTTTGAATCGAATAGGAGTACGCTGAAGGCCCTGTGTCGATGCCCGTTAAGATGATGGCAATCTAACTTTGATAAGGTACCGGTCAAATTGTCTTGCCCATCAACTACAAGACACATCTCCTCCATCATTTCTGACTGGGAGTCGTCATGGTCCTCCAACGACAAAGCATGGTCGTGTACCATTTCTCTCAGGTAATCGGGGAATGAGGGGCATATATGAAGTTCCTCAACTACTGAGAATCTTTGTCCCGACCGTTTTACCTGTTCTTAGCAACTCAAGCACCCTGTCTGGCTCTCTCCCATCCAAAAGCCAAACCTCTCCTATCACGTTTGCAATCTCGCTTGCACGTGCTAGTTTGAGGTTTATTCCACCCGTTACATCGATCTCAGGTATGTGATTGGAGGCTATATCGTCCAGTGGTTTCCAACTTGGCAGTAGTCGTGCGCCCGTCTGGTCTGGGGGCCTGTCCATCACACCTCCAGCATCCCCCAGTAGGAAGATCGAGTGAGTCACATCCGGAAGTTCCAAGGATAGCCTTAGCATCAGGTCATCCCCAGAGAGAATACCGAATTCTTCCATATCCCCCGTATTGACAACGTCCCCGAAAGTAATGGGGATAACATCATCCGCTTCACGCTCAAACATTGTTAGGTCACCCACGAATTCTCTTCCAGTACCTTCTGCCCAATTGGAGGGGGGAAACCCCTCTGAACGAAGTCCATTGCGGGCTAGACTGGATACGATTTCTGCGTTCAACTCGCGCATGTCCGTTCTAATCTGGGACACTGCGCCCCTTTGCTCTTCGAGAATTTCTGGTTTAGCCCCAGTGTCAATTGACCAGCGTCTTGCTAGCAGATGGCCGTAGGAACCTGCTCCATGGACTATTACTAACGAATAACCTTCGTCGTATGTGGCAGCGAGGATGGAGGAGACGATATCGATTTCTTCTCGCCTAATGGTCTTCTGGGAAGATTTGTCGGTGATTAGATTCCCCCCAAGCTTAATCACTATTCTGCTATTCATATTCTCAACGCACCCTCATAACACTCGTATTCTAACATTTTCAATCTCAGACGCGTACAGTTTAACCATGATAGCCAATTGGTGAGTCCGTGCCGAATGCCACTGACATTAGCAGGTTCCAGAGGTGGCTGCAAGCCGAACTCGCAGAAACCGCTAACATTGAAGACTCAAATGAAAGAGATCGGAGGAGACTTCAGATTGAGATTGCAATCGCCGAGGCAATACGTTTTGGGGAGCTAATCGAGAGATTGGGAGACAGTGTCGCAGCCCCATTCGTAGCTAGGGAGTCCCCGACTAGGGTAGCGAGTCAGCATGAGGTGGCCCCTACCCCCAAGGAAGAGGGGAAATGCCCAGCATGCGGCGCTGTCATGAGTCAGGATATCGAATTCTGTCCCGTATGTGGAGAGTTCTGACTATTCCTCTTCGATCCATGTTTCCCTCAACAGGGAGAGCTCGGGATCTGCTGGGTCTACGATACTAAGGTACTCCCCCGACACGTTTTCAGTCAAGTATACGGTCACTCCTGCATGCCAAATGGTCTCCCCAGTAGCTACCATTCTGGCAGTATCGACCTCTATGATGGTAGGGTCGTCTCTATGCACTCTTCCCGCCTCAGCGGCTGCTCGCATATTGGCAGAAAGGTGAACATGCGCCCTGCCTCCCGGTTTAATTCCAACAGTAAGCAGATTTCCAGCCTCTTCAGGATCGCATGGATAGTACAGCGAGTCTGGAATATCACTAGTTGGCAAGTCGAGCTCTATTTCCACGGTATGACCATAAGTTGCCCTGATCATGTTACCACGAACCTCGTACCTGCCCTTTGGGTCTGTCTCAGAGATAGCCCTGAGGTGGTGAGGTCGTAGCCAATGATGTCTCCTTTTGTCCGAGTTCTTGAACTGCCTGATGATGTCCCTCACGTCAATCCAGCCATTGATGTCCATCTCGAGATCAAACTTCTCGGGCGCATGCCTCAGGATGAGTGCGAGCTTCCTCGCCATGCTGTCACGCTCGCCCGTACTCATGATGAACTTGCCATCAGAATTGCAGGCTGGACAAAGGTCGTCATCAGAGAAATATCCGTGAATTGAGCATTCCCTTATCATGGGAATGGCCCATCGACTCTTACACAAGAACCTCTCGGTGAATGATCACGACTCATTATACCGGGAATCGTTATGGCCGCCCCTTGCGACGAACCTCTGTGAGGGCTGTAATCGTCGATTGGAGCCGCTCCCCATTCACGAGGGCCCACAGAGGCAGCCTCGCTGATGTGCGCCCCGATGAGATGGCCGGACAAGTGGCTCGTACCTTGCTCCATCGAAATTCTATCGAACCAGCCCTTATCGATGACATCTTGGTAGGCTGCGCCTACCCAGAGGGAGAGCAGGGCTACAACATCGGCCGAATAATCACCTACCTCGGGGGATTGCCCAATTCTGTGCCCGGTGCGACTTTCAATCGGCTGTGCGGTTCTTCGATGCAATCTATCCTCACAGCGGCCTCTCACATAATGAGCGGTTGGGGAGAATGCTTCCTTTGTGGGGGAATCGAGTCCATGTCCAGGGTAATGCGGAGGGGATTCAATTGGAGTCCCCACCCTGCATTGGAGTCCTCATACCCTCCGGCATACGTCAACATGGGAATAACTGCAGAGAACGTAGCCAATCTGCACGGCATCTCGAGGGAGGAGCAGGAGAGATTCGCCCTGACATCCCATCAGAAGGCTACTGAAGCCTTGCAGGCAGGGTACTTCGACGACGAGTTAGCTCCTATTTCCAAGCCCGATGGCGAGGTCCACCAAGATGACTGCGTACGCCCCGAAACCTCGCTTGAATCGATGTCTCGCCTACCCCCTGCGTTTATCGAAGGTGGATCAGTCACGGCTGCAACATCTTCGCCTCTGACCGATGGTACTGTATTCTCGCTGGTCTGCAGTGAAGAGTTTGCCCTTGCCAATGGATTGACACCCATCGCAGCAGTAGTTGCAGGCGCAGTAACCGGGTGCCCTCCTGATTTGATGGGCCTCGGACCAATCTCGGCCACCGAGCTAGTGTTGCAACGGGCAGGCTGGGAAATTTCAGACGTTGACCTCTTTGAGTTGAACGAGGCGTTTTCCTCTCAGAGCATCGTTTGCGTCAAGCAGTTGGGATTGGACCCGCAACTTGTCAATTTGGATGGCGGTGCGATTGCAATTGGACACCCACTCGGTGCCTCTGGTGCTAGAATCACCTGCAAAGCTGCCAGCTTACTGGCCAGAACGGACGGTCAGCGAGCTATTGCCACCATGTGCATCGGCGGTGGCATGGGCATCGCAACCGCCCTTGAGAGGGTATAACCGCAATACGAACATCCTGATCTTTCATTTCATCTCTCTCAGTCGACGCACTCATGAAGCACCAAGCGGTACCACGCATGTGAGAGGCGACACCGGAGTTGAGATCAGCAGCCGCTGCCTGGCAGGTAGAACAGTCTTGTTTGCTGTTTCCGGAGGAATCGCTGCAGTTGAGTCTGTCAAACTCGCAAGGGAGCTTCGACGGCATGGGGCTACAATCGTCACTATGATGACAAGCAGCGCTGAGAAGATAATCACCCCACTGGCTCTCTCATGGGGTTCAGGAACAGACGTTCTTACAGACTGGGACCCGGAAATGGCACAACTCGCTGAGTTCGATGGGGTCCTGCTGGCTCCGGCCACCCGAAACACGATAGCCAAGCACGTTCATGGCATCATCGACTCCCCGGTCATGATGGCTCTTTCTGCTGCCAGGGGCAACGGTACTCCCCTGTTGTTCGTCCCATCGATGCACGACGACCTATTCGATGACCCTGTTACGGGAGAATTGATTGATGCGCTGGAAGCCGACGGAGCAGCCGTTCTCGTTGATGATTCAAGTGAGGGTCGTAGGAAGCAACCTGACGCGATTTCAATCGTTGCCAAACTCTGCAATCTTCTCAATAAGAAACTCGACAACCGAAGGCGAATCGCCATTACATTAGGGGCTAACAGGGCGCCCATAGATGCAGTGAGAGCGATTCAAAACGCCTCTTCTGGACAAACCGGTTGGACCATAGCCGAGTATCTCCATAGGATGGGGCACGACATCATATGCATTGCGGGAAAGACCTCAGCATCCCCCTCATTCCTACTGCCAGACGTACGCAGGGATGGTACTCCGGATGGGATGCTCTCAGTTTCCTTGAAAGTTGCCAAGGCAGAAAATAAGCCCGAAGCTTGGATTCATGCCGCCGCAGTACTGGATTATTACTCGCGTCCTGAAGAGGGAAAGAAGGCCAGCGGCGCAGAGTCGTGGGAACTAACCTTGAGTCCCGGACCGAAGCATATCGCTAAACTTTCCCCATTAGTGGGAGAATCTATTCGAATAGGCTTCAAACTCGAGGTCGGTGTCTCTGAGGGCGTCCTCGTTGAAAGGGCGATGGAGCAGATTGCTACCTATCGGGTCGATGCAGTCGTCGCGAACCTAATGGGAGAAGTCAGGGATGAGAACACCCCTAGGTGCAGGATTGTGAAGCCTGACGGTTCGGTTCATTCAATGAAGGACGACCTTGAGCTGTGCGAGGCCATCGAGGCTATCATCTCATCCAATTGAGCACCTCGTATACGAATCATTGAAGCGATTGGCGGCTGGGAGAAGCACCATGACAAGTCCAAGGAAAGCCAAGCGCGGCATCCCACCGAAGTCGGATTTCAACGTGTGGTACCCTGCCATCATCGAGATTGCGGATTTGGTCGATAAGAGGTATCCAATCAAGGGCATGGATGTTTGGAAACCGTATGGCTTGAGCACGATGAACCTGATTGATGGCCTCGCTCGTTCAGAGATGACGAGAACTGGACATCAGGAGTACAATTTCCCCCTGCTCGTACCAGAGGACCTTCTCGAGAAGGAGAACCGCCTCGTCTCTAAGCTTAAGGCAGCCCGGGAAGCTGGTGTGGACCCATCAGAACTCCGAATGGATGATGATAATTCGGGGTTCAAGAAGGAGGTCTATTGGGTTACTCGTGGCGGCGAGAACGAACTAGAGGTTCCCATGTTCCTGCGTCCGACTTCCGAGACTCCGATGTACACCATGTTCTCGTTATGGGTCAGAAGCCACGCCGACCTCCCACTGAAGACATTCCAAATTGTCAATACCTTCCGCTACGAGACGAAGCAGACCCGGTCATTCATCCGTGTCCGAGAAATCCACTTCTTTGAGGCACACACAGTCCATGCGGACGAGGATGGCGCGAACCGTCAAATCGAGGAGGACGCCGAGATGGTCCAACGGATACTCCATGATCTCTGCCTGCCCTCCATTGTATCGAAGAGGCCCGTCTGGGACACTTTCCCCGGAGCTTGGTTCTCCAAGGCCGCTGACGTAGTGATGCCTAACGGACGAACGTTACAGGTCGCAACCTATCATCACTATCGAGACCAGTGGGCGGACACTTTCGACCTGTCGTACGAGGCCGCGGACGGGCAGACGAAGCTCTGCCATCAAACCACCTTCGGAATGTCTGAGAGGTTATTGGGGGCAGTAGTGGGGATGCATGGAGACGACAATGGACTAATCTTGCCCCCTTCGGTGGCTCCTTTCCAAGTCATCCTGATGCCGGTGGCTGCCCATGCCGACGATAGTGTCATCCCGGCCGTGGAGGCGCTCGCCGACGAACTATCATCAGCTGGAATAAGGGTGAAGATTGACGATCGGGATGTAAGGCCCGGTGTGAAGCACTATGATTGGGAAATTAGGGGGGCACCAATCAGACTTGAGCTCGGTCCCCGAGATATCGCCAAAGGGAAATGTATCATCTCACTGAGGACTGGGGGAAAGATGGCACCCCCCATAGATGGCATCGCATCCACCGTATCCGATGCTCTGGATTCTATGGCGGACGAACTTAGATTACGTGCCAACAGGAACTTCGAGGATTTGGTCAAACCACTACCTCCACTTGTTGGCGAGGAAGGAAACTTGGAGTTCGCTGAACAATTCGAGAAGGGTATTGTCTACGAGGTTGCCTTCGATGGCAATGACTCAGACGCCGAAGTCCTAGAGAAACTGACTGGAATGACTCTTCTTGGCGATTGCGACCATTCTTTTGTAGAACCACATGTTTGCGTTATAACCGGCAAGTCAACCCAGAGGAGGCAGTACATCGCCCGAATGTACTGACTTCTTTCTGACGAAAATGCCAATCAGAGTCAACAGCGAAAATATCACCAACAGTACCCCGTCTGTCAGGTCAATTTGCATGGGTTGAACCCATGTTTCAGTTTGGTGAAGATTATCCCAACCGAATGATTTGTGCCAAATAATCTTGGTATTTCCTTCAGAGCAAACCTCCCTCATGTTGGCAATTCCTGTTGAGCAAAGTACCCAACCAACTCCTTTCACTAGGTTGAAGCCGACACCGAGGAGACCTAGAATTCCTAATCCAATGGTAACTAACCTTCTCTTTCCTTTCTTCCTTTCCACGTCTCCTGTCTTCAATATGTCTAGTTCGGGTTGAAAGTCTGGAAGGCTAACTCCTAAGGGGATGGTTCCGATGTTCTCAGGAACAACAGGAGTCTCGATCTTTGGGGGGAACACACCAAGCTCTTCCAGTGCTTCTCTGCCGTAAATCCTCTCGGCCATGGAAAACAGATGGGGGTTACCCTCAATTTCCGAGGGCTCGATAGTGCCATCGAGTAACCTCTTCACCGCATCGGAGTCATCCATTCAGTATGATTCTCGCCATCCCGACCCCTATGAAATGACCGCCATCATGGTATTCATGGAACGGTGTTTCTCCTGTCAATGGAACGCTTCGCAGCACCAAAAATTTCAGCCGAGGTAAGGCCCATTATTCGCATGAGATCGTCTGAGTCGCCACTCTCACCGAATCTGTCGGCCACGCCGACCATCTCTAGAGGAATGGGCCGATTGAGGGACAACCATTCCGACACAGCGCTTCCCAACCCCCCAATCACCGAGTGGTCCTCTGCGGTGACCAAGCAACCACATTCTTCGGATAGCCTATCGAGCAGTGTATCATCAAGGGGTTTGATGGTGTGCATGTCTACCACAGTAGATTCGATGCCTTCTTTGGATAGGTCAGCAGCCGCCTCGAGTGATTGCTCGACCATTACTCCACATGATAGTATGGCGACATCCATCCCTTCCCTGAGTACACTTCCGCTCCCAATCTTCAGGCCCCCCACGCTATCACCGTCATACAGACGCTTCGTCTTGTTTCTCGCAGTACGCATGTATGATGGCCCTTCGATATCTTTGAGCTGTATCGTCAATTCCTCAGCAGATAGGTCATCGCACGGATGAATCACAGTCATCCCAGGCAAGGTCCTGTAGATTGCCAAATCCTCAATCGATTGCGCACTGCTCCCGTCTGAACCGGTGTGAATTCCTCCATGACTTCCACAGACGTGAACGGCCAGTCCCGGTCTGGCAATCCCATTCCTGATCTGCTCGAAGGCGCGTTCGCAGAATATCGCAAAAGTGCTAGCGAAAGGAATCTTCCCTGAGGCTGCCATCCCCGAGGCCACGAGCATCATGTTTTGCTCGGCAATACCAAGAGAAACCGTCCTCTCTGGATGATCTGTTCGAAAGTGGCATGACTTCGTTGACTTTCCTAGGTCTGCTTCCAGAACAACTACTCGTGGGTCCTCAGAGAGCCTTAGCAGCGCACGGCCATAGCCATCTCTGGAAGCACCCTCAGATAGGGACGCACTCATGCCAGTTCCCCCAAGGCCAACTCCAGTTCCTGATCGGTTGGGGCCTTACCATGGAAAGCGGGGTTGTCTTCCATGAAGGAGACTCCCTTGCCCTTGGTGGTGTGGGCGACAATTGTAACTGGCCCCTTTCGGTACGTTACAGCCCAGTCAATCACATCCACCACTGAGGCCATGTCGTGCCCATCGACTTCCTTGACCTCCCAGCCGAACGAAGAGAACTTTGAGGCAATGTCGCCTATCCCCATCTGGACCTCTACGAAGTCATCGTTCTGAATCCTGTTTTTATCGACTATGACCTTCAGGTTCGAGGCGTTGTGGTAAGCCGCAGCCATAGCAGCCTCCCATACTTGGCCCTCCTGCGTCTCACCATCGCCAATCATCACCCAGACATTTCGTCGGCTATTATCCATCTTTGCTGCTATGGCACATCCTAGGCCAAATGACATGCCCATTCCGAGGCTACCCCCGGAGAAGTCCACACCGTCCGTCCAACTCATGTCAACATGGCCTTGGCAGACCGACCCAGACTTTCTGAAGCCCATGATGTCGGTTTCATCGAGTACGCCCATCTGGTGGAGGACAGCATACATCGCTGGACTAGCATGCCCCTTGCTCAATATGAACCTATCACGGTCTTCCCAATTAGGGTCGTCGACCCTGAATCTTAGATTGGTTCCGTACAGAGCGACCATGAGGTCGATGGCAGACAGAGAGCCACCGGGATGTCCGGAGCCGGCCGCGTTCGTCATTCTGACTATATCTGACCTACATCTCCTAGCCATTTCACATAATTCATCGAGACTGAGGCGCATCGGCGATTCCTCTCTATGATTGATGATGTGATGCGGGCTATTGATAGTTTTCAACTACTCTACATCGCGATGCCTCTGTCTAACGTGGGTTCAAATCCTATTGACCGCTCGTTTCATCGAAATTCGATGTCCGATTCTCAGCCATATGCAAATTCGGGCTGGAGACTGAAGCTCTCCGAGATGGTACCTCCCATCGCTGTTCAACGTGACTCACTACTCAGTGGGACATTGAGGAAAGTTATTGATGGTCATAGAATTACAGTAGAAGGGGGTGTATTACTACATAATCACAATTCGCTTGCGGGACTCTGTGCTCTAGCCGACATGATCAAGCGATCGAGGTTCGGCAATCATGTATTCTTCAATGACAATCTGCATGTGAACACCACGAATATCTGCACGTTGGCCTGTAGGTTCTGCGCGTTTAGAAAGGGCCCTCGACATAGTGAATCCTATGCACTCTCGTCAGAAGAATTCGTTTCCCGTATCGAGCCTTATGGCAACTACATCGGTGAGGTGCACGCTGTCGGTGGCCTGCATCCTCAGTGGACAGTGGAGCACTACACCAATCTATTTCAATCAATAAAGGCGCGATTCCCAGAAATTCACATAAAGGCACTCACCTCAGTTGAGATTAAGCACATCTCTAAGAGATCGGGGTTGCCCATCAGGAAGACTTTGGAACTGCTGAAAGACGCAGGGTTGGGCTCGTTGCCCGGAGGGGGGGCTGAGATCCTAGTAGATTCGGTCAGAGATCGAATCTGCCGTGGAAAGGAACTTTCGAAGGAGTATTTGGGAATTCACGGAACCGCCCATTCGATAGGGATCCCAACTAACTGCACCATGCTGTTCGGGACTATAGAAACCGTCGAGGAACGTATGATACACCTCGATTGTCTTAGGGTGCAACAGGATGGCTCCGGTGGTTTCCAGTGCTTCGTACCGTACCCATATCTTCCCGATAACACTCGTCTTCCTGAGGCCCAACTGGCTTCAGCAAACGAGATCATAAGGGTGATTGCAACATCTAGGATACTGTTGGACAACATTCCACACATCAAAGCGTACAGAATGAACATAGGTGATTACGTGGCTTCTATTGCAATCAATTCAGGTGCTGACGATATCGATGGAACAGTGGGACACGAGGAAATTATGCATGATGCAGGTAGCACGACTAGGTTGGATTACAGTAGGGAGGAGCTCGCTCGGTTGGTGATTGCCTCCGGACTTGTCCCCATTAAGAGAAACTCGACGTACACATCCTTCGAGGTCTTCGATGGACTTGGTCGAACCACCCTCCCCCTTCCGATTGCTGGTCAGGTGTAGTGGATTCATGTCGTGGAGGCGTGTTCTAGGACGGGTCGCATTCGTCAATTGTGATCCCGTGTTTTCATCCCTAGGCAGCCGTTGGAAAATTCTCCCTGCCCCTCCTGCATGGCTAACTGGACATCTCCTTAGGAGAGACTGCCTGACAGCCCCCATTCCCACTGCAGACTACGCCTTGCACGCCGATGTGATGCACCTGATACCAGATCTTGGCATCGTTAGTAAGGGGAGCGTTGGCTCTGTTCTGCTCTTCGGCAGCAGGCCAATCGAATCAATGAGGGACATCGCACTACCATCCGACTCTTCAACCTCGCAATCTCTGCTCAAATGGCTCCTCCAAGGCATTAATTTGGATCCAAAAATGGTTGAGATGGGGCCAGATATAGAGACGATGCTGAGCGATTGCGACGGGGCTTTGCTCATTGGTGACCGAGCCCTTTCAGCTGCTAGCCGCAATCCAGATTTGGTGAAACTAGATTTAGGGGCTGAGTGGACAAATCTGACGGGATTGCCCATGGTGTTTGGCGTTTTCGCTGCTAGAAGAGACTCACCTATCGAACTCGTGAGGGAGGCTCATGATGACATGGTGGAACAGTACTATCTTTTCGAGAGAGACTCCAAAGTCAGGGCAGCGGTCATCGGCGCAGCATCTGAAAGTCTCGGTTTTACCAGGGATAGGATGGAATCTTACTTCGAGCGAGGGGTCAGTAACGTTCTAGATAACAACAGCATTTCCGGCTTGTTACATTTTCTCAGGGAAGTTTGTGGCATGGAAGAAGAACCAACGTGGTTTAACTTCGACTAGCCGGGTAATCAAAGCGTTCGCCTGATATTCACTCGAGGAGGTCGATGGCAACCTCGCAGGATTCTGCTACAACTATCTCAGGATCGCACCTGAACCTCTCCAGTGTTGCCAAGGCCGTAGTGTCCCCTATCGCGCCTAGGGCTTCTGCTGCCTCATGCCTGACCATTACGTCCTCGTTCTCGTCCTCCAGCCTCTCTACCAGGTGGTGCACTGCATGGCCATCTTGCATCTGACCCATGACGTAGGCGATTTCGTGCTTGAGCAGGGCAGAGGCGGAATTGAACGCAGCCGCCAGAGAGTTGATGGCCTCAATTTCACCGATGTTCCTCAAAGCAAAAAGAGCCCTCATCCTGAGGAACATTCGCTCTTCTTCATTGCATAGGGTTTCCCTCAAGGAACCAATACTAACCGACTCACTAGGGGGGGCAGGGTCGACTGAGCCGAACTCACTAGTGTCTGGTTGTTCGCTTTCCATACTAATCATCATGCCCTACGAATTGAATGTCCCGCACATCCATGTCCCCCCTAACAAGCCCGATTTCCTGTCCTTTCTTCAAGAATAGCCTGATTGCCTCACGGCCTTCTGGTCCATAATCGACTGTACGCTCGTTCACATACATCGATACGAACTTTTCGTTGGTGCTCTCATCGATCCCCCTCCCCCATTGACGTGCGAACTCAAGAGCCTTCTCTGGGTTATCCAGTGCATGTCTGATACTCGCTCTGACGTCCCTTGTGATTTCTCTGCAAACTATTTCACCTAGGTCCTTCCTGACGACGTTCCCCCCAAGTGGTAAAGGCAGCCCCGTTGTTTGATTCCACCACATACCAAGATCCAGAACAAGATGCACGCCGTCACCCTTCCATGTCAGCTGACCTTCATGGATGATTACACCGACGTCGTACTTCCCAAGGATTACACCAGGGAGAATTTCGTCGAAGGGAACTTCGACCACACTAACCTCTCCTAATGCCAGTCTCAGCGTGAGGAAGGCACTGGTGCTGAAACCAGGAATTGCAATTGTCTTCTCGCTAGCCTCTTCCTCACTCATTGGCATATTGGAGATGACCATCGGACCGTATCCCTCGCCCATAGAGGCACCGCAGTTCATCAGGGCGTATTCCTCTGAGATATCTGGGAACGAGCGAATGCTAACTGCGGAGACCTCGTAGGTGCTCTTTCGGGCCTCTATATTCAGGGTGTCTATGTCGACAAGGGAATGCTCGTACACACGTCCTGGGGTTTCTATCACGCCTGAAGTTAATCCGAAGAACATGAATGCGTCATCAGGGTCTGGTGAATGTCCTATTCTAACTAGCAGTGGTTCAACTGACACGGTTCCTCGCCGGCCATTGAGTTGAAATGGGTTTGCATGGGGACACTTGGTTCGCAAGGATGAAAAATCAAGCGTAGCAGGCAATGCCATGCCTGACCCAAGCAAGTTGTCAACCGCATCAGGACAACTCGGACCGGTTTGCGCTATCACTGGACGGGCCCTAACTTTCGCTGAGGCAATCGTAATGGACAACGAGTACGTTTGCTGGGAGGCCTATGTTGAGGCTACGGGAGCAGCACCAGCGACCGAGGGAAAACCAGTCACGGGACTCCAACTGGGCTGATTGAAAACTTATGTCCCACCCGACTCTTGCTAATCCATGGCAGGTGGTTGGAGCCGCTTCGCGCTGCGTTTCTCTGAGTACTACGGTTCGCTCGATTCCGCTTCGCTCTGGACTCCACCTAGGCTGAGATCCAGGGAGTGGATGTTCGTTCCTTGGGGTGGAGCCCCGCCAGATAGGCACAGAGCCTTCCAAAGCAAAACCGAGTTACTTTACTATCTCAAGAATCGCGCACCCCACTCTTGCTTCCATAGCACAGCCTACTACCAGCGCCCTTCGAACAGGAAGATGTCAGAGAAGGGATGGCTGGGGGCCGATCTCATCTTCGATCTCGATGGGGATCACCTTCCGGGTGTGTCGGATACTGATTTTCCCACAATGATTGATACCATACAGCATCAGGCCTGGAGGCTCTGGTCGGAATTTCTGCACCCAGAGTTCGGATTCAGAGAGGAATACGTCCAAACCACATTCTCTGGACACCGGGGATTTCACATTCACGTGAGGGATCCGAATCTACTTCACCTTGATTCTAACGCAAGGAGGGAGATCGTGAATTACATCCGAGGGGAGGGAATCGACGTCCAATCTGCTCTGGCAGGACCAGACGTGAGTTGGGGAAATCGAGCCAGATTAGGGATGAACTCCGTGTTGGAACAACTCAGAGTCATCTCAAAGAAGGGACCAGATTGGAAAATTACCCTAGAGAGGCTCCATGGGATATTGAAGAAAAGAGCCAGACTACCGCGAAGCCAAGTTAGGTCTGCCGGCAAGGCTAGGATATTAGAGCTCGCCGAACTGGCTGAGTCACCGGAACGAGTCAGTCGCCTGCGGGACGATATGGCCCTGTTGGTTTTCGGCGAGACGTGCACACCAATATTCTGGGAGTTGGTCAAAGGTGATGCTTCAGTAGTCATGGGAAGTGCTGGTGAGACAGATGAGGCAGTCACTGTTGACACTAAGAGAGTTATTCGATGGGTTGGTAGCCTACATGGAAAATCCGGCCTCAGAGTCACAGAGTTTCCTTTGTATAGATTGGATCCCAGCACAAGCGACAGGTTCGAGCCCTTGAATGAGTCCGTGGTATTCAGTCAGCAAAATCGAATGTCGGTCAGGATACTCATCGATGATGCCACTGCAGAAATAGCCGGGGAGAGGATTGAGGGCAACGCGGGGGATCTCTTCGAGGTGAGCGAGGCCATGGCCACATTCCTCTCACTGAAGGGCTGGGCAGAAGTAACGCGGCCATAATCGATGCTCGGCGTTCCCGCGACCACAGAATATTGAATAGTGGAGGACTTCGGAAGCATGGCATGGTTGATGCTCTGGATAGCATTGAATCAGACTTCGATGATGACAATACTACATTGCCGCCACCACCTCAGGGATTGGTGATGCCACCCCCGCCGCTCGATTTTCCTCTTCCTTCCCCTCCCCCCCAGTTTGGATTTCCACGGGAGTTGAGTGGTGATGCGGATCTCCTTGACGCAGCCAATTCCTTGGGCGACCTTCCGATGCCCAATCAGCAGGACTCGGCCTCGGACTTCAAGTCAGTCTGGGAAAATAGGAAGACTTCCGACCCGAGTATCGGCACCGGATCTAGAGACAGTATGTACGGGCAAATAGATCGGATTGCTTCGGGCAAGTCGGGCAGCCTGATGGATAGATTCTCTGACCGATTCGGCTCTGAACTGGACCGAGAAATCATCATCCTGAGGAAGAAGGAGCAACACGACTTGCGCTTCATCAAGCCGACAGTTGAGTTGATTTCCGTTCCCGAAGAGGGCAACGAGATGTCTTTCTCAGAATTCCTAGAAGCTATGGATGATGAGGATTTCGTCGTCAGGGTCTCCGACGCCACGGGTATATCCAGCGAGACACTGTACAATTTGGACCTCAATTCCCTCAAATCTTTTTTCGACAAGGCCGACCTCGATGACTCTGGAACGCTCGACTTCGACGAGTTCGTCGTTGCGATTCAGAGCTTCAGATCTGCTGATGAGGAATTCCATCGATTCTTCGTCGTCATTAACAGCCTCTTGGGCGAGATGCCTGATGATTTCACGAATAGCTTCATTGAATCAGAATCATTCGCTCTATTTCAGAAGGTGGGTAGGGATCCACAGCATACGGATGACGATTCCCGCGTCCGCTTCTTCGGGATGATTAACGACCTCCTTGGCGATCTGCCCGATACCGTCATGCACAACTTTGTAGAATCCCCCGATTTCGAACTGTACAAACGAGTAGCGGAAAGGTATGGGGGTTAACAGATGGGCTTGCTGGAGAAGGCTGACAAGATACAATCTGGAGGGGGCATGCAGGAGCCACTACCAGTCGCCCCCACGCCCCCCCCAACCACAGTCATTGTACCCGAGCCAGTGCAAGAGGCCGCTAAGGAGAAGCCGCGATCTCGAAGACGAGAAAGGAAGGCCCGCACTCCACGAGTGAGGAAAACTAGGCAGGTCAAGACGCTACCAGATGGGTTCGAAGAGGTAACCAGCGGTCAGCGCCTCATACGCAGAGGTTCGGACTTCGCAGTCTCTTTTGGGTGGTGTATCCCAATTCTTGTAATCAACGCTTGGGGAGCCTTTGCAGATTTCACCTATTTCATAATCCTCGGCTTGCTCTTGATGGTGTTCAACTTGGGCTTTATGCCCCGGTCGACCGGCAGAACTGTAGGAAACTGGATTAGCAGGACAACTTATGTCAATTCCAAAGGTGTACGGCCTAGCCCCTACTTTCTATTGATTAAGGGGCTGACGTTCGTAGTCGTGTTGTTGGGCTTGCTCATGGTCGCCACTTCTATTCAGGACCTCGGGGAAACCAGCGGACAGGTTCTTCTAGGTATAGGGCTGGCTCTTCTTCTACCTTCAATGATTGATTACCTATTCTACCGCTTCAAGAGGGATAACATGGGACTATGGGACACGCTCTTTGGCGGGGTCTGGCTGGTGAGGACCACCAAGACTGCCGAAGCCAAGGGGTGGTTGAAAAGGCTGGAGCAGTTAGGTGACTACTCCGCAGAGAGGGGCTGGCTACAAGACAAGGAAGTCAGTGACGCCACCTCTGGTGATGGAACCGAATAGACAGTCCTTTTCACTCGTCCACATAGTCGTAGCGAATTTTGGCTAGTTCCCTCATGTCCTCATGAAGGACTCCCTCATCGATTGCATCTTGGTCGGACTCATCCACTATCTCGACGCCAAGCAGCGTCTCGATAATGTCCTCTATAGTGATTAGTCCCGCAGTGCCTCCAAACTCGTCCTTGGCTACCAATATCTGTTCCTTGTTCTCTAGTAAAATGTCTAGTGCCCTGTCCACCGAGTCCTCTGTACTACAGGATCGTGCAAACCTAGAGATTTCGATCATAGTCTTAGTGAAGTCATCGCCTGCGGCCCTCCTAAGAATCTCACTCCTTAGGACGAACCCCTTCACTTCGTCAACGTTATTGCCAGTAACGGGCATCCTCCCGTGAATCATAATGGGGATCCTCTTCAACACCTCACCGACGGTCTCGGTAGAAGTGACCGTAGTCATGACTACCCTGGGAGTCATTATGGCACTAACCTTCATCTCCCTGAGCTTCAGAAGATTCTGAATGACTGTTTCCTCATCTTCCTCGATTACATCCGATTCCTCCGCGATATCGGCAAGTACTGAGAGCTCATTACGCGTTACAGTTGCCGTTTGTACGCGAGGCAACAAGGAGCGAATCAACTCGATTGGTTTTACGATGACCCATAGAATTACCATCATTACCCTAAGGATGTGGTAAGAGGGAATCGTTAGTCTGCGCCAGTAGAGTGCTCCGATAGTCTTGGGCAGAATCTCGCTGAGCAGCAGAATGGCTAACGTGAGTATAGCTGAAGCGAGGAATATGGAATGCCCACCACCAAACTGGTTCTCGACCTCTGCACCAACTCCGAGTGCCCCGATTGTGTGAGCAGCGGTGTTGAGTGTGAGAATGGCGGTGAGAGGACGTTCCGGGTCTTCTTTCCAAGTAGTCCAAGTCCGGCTGATCTTACTATGGGTGTCTCTGAGAGCAGCTATATGTCCGTACGACGCCGATAGCAGAACAGCCTCTAGAATGCTGCAGAGAAACGAAGCGCTCAGCGCCAGTACGGCGTATGCAACGATCAACGTGTAATCAATCAATTCTGATGCCTCTCGGAGTCCGATGGGGTGTCGTGAAAGTACCCGTACGGCTATTCACTGTGCTTAACTCCATGTACCCCCGGGCGAACATGACATAAATATCTAACTTGACGGGGTAGATTGTGGTCGTCGGGATGAGTTACGTATCAATTTTCATGGCATGGCCCTATGCAAACGGCCCACTCCACCTGGGCCATGTCGCTGGCAACTGTCTCCCCGCAGACATTCAGTACCGATACGAGAGAGCTCGCGGACGCAAGGTCCTGATGTGCAGCGGATCGGATGAGCACGGAACTCCAATCACCATCACTGCTGAGGAGCTGGGGATTCACCCACAGGAGGTAGTGGATACCTACCACTCAATCAACTCCAAGGCATTGGCTGATTTAGGGTGCTCATGGGTCAATCCCGTGGATCCAAGGGGAATCGAATTCGGCGGAGCACTCTACAACAGAACTTCTGACCAGATGCACAAGGACATCGTGAAGGAGGTTTTCAGCAAGCTGCTTGAGGCCAATTTCCTAGAACGCAAGACGATGCAGCAATATTGCTCAGTCGGATCGGGAGGAACTCTCAGGTTTCTCCCTGACCGATATGTCGAGGGGGATTGTCCGGTGTGCGGGGATGAAGGCGCTCGAGGGGATCAGTGTGATTCCTGCGGAGCTACCTACGAAGCCCACGAACTCATCAACCCAATATCAAAGTTGAATCCTGATGCCAAAATCGAGGTCAGAGACACCGACCACTACTTCTTGCTCTTGGATGAATTCCAAGCATCGCTAGAAGCCCATGCCTCTGAAAGGCAAAGTGTTTGGAAGCCAAACGTCAGGGCTATGACGAAGAACTGGCTAGAAATGGGATTGCGCCCCCGAGCGGTGACTAGAGACATCGATTGGGGCATCACTCTGCCACTTGAAGGCGAGGAGTGGAACTCAAAGAGGGTCTATGTTTGGTTCGAGGCAGTGCAAGGTTACTACACGTGTGCTAGGATTTGGGCTCAACGTTATGCAGCAGAGGAAGGCCATCCAGACGGAGCATCTGCTTGGGAGAGGTGGTGGAAGGTCCCCGAGGAAGGCCAGCCACCTCGCCACATATACTTCATGGGCAAGGACAACATACCATTCCATACTATCATCTGGCCAGCTATACTGATGGGACTGAATGCCTCCGAAAATGAGCTTGACATCACTCATGAGCCATCTCCTGGTAACTTGATTCTCGAGGACAATGTGTCTGCCAACGAGTTCCTGATGCTCCAAGGGGGGCAACTAAGCAAAAGTCGACGTCATGCCATCTGGCTCCCTTCGTTCCTCGAGCAGTATGACCCCGATTCTCTACGGTACTATCTTTCCATCAACATGCCAGAGACTCATGACACTGACTTCCGTTGGGGGGAGTTCGTAGACCGAGTCAACAACGAGTTGATTGGCACCTATGGCAATTTCGTCCACAGAGTGATGACCCTGACCCACAGATTGCCCACAGCTGGCTCCAACCCCTTAGACGGATTTGATGATATCGCGGACCACAGCAGTCTGATTGACAATGTCGAGTCAATGATGTCCAATGCTATCGAATCGATGGAGAGGCAACGCTTCAAAGAGGCCCTGAGAACCATCATGGGAATCTCACAACTAGGTAATGCGTTGCTCCAAGAAGCAGCTCCGTGGAAGTTCATCGACGCAGAGAATTCGGAGGAAAGGTCGAAGTCACTTTCTTGTTTGGCTATGTCTTGGAGGCTCTGTAGATGCCTTGCTGTGGCACTACGACCATTCATACCCTTTTCTTCTGATAGGCTTTGGGAGATGATTGGTGAGCCTTCTGATATCGATGATGTTCTTTGGGAAGCTGCCTTAGATTCAGCCTCCCCACTCTCCTGGAACTCTGCAGCACCCAACCCATTGTTCTCAAGGCTAGACCTTGACGATATTCTAGCTAGGGAATCATCTTTGGACGGTGACAGGAAGGACAATGATGATGAGACCCCTCCGAAGACTGGGGGGGATTACATTCAGTTCGATGATTTCATGAAGGTCCAAATGAGGACGGGGAAGATCATCTCAGTCGAGGATCATCCTGATGCTGATAAGTTATACGTCATTACTATAGAAGACGAACCTGGCTCGTCAAGGACACTTTGTGCTGGCCTCAAGGAAATGTACGAACCATCCGATCTCAAAGGACTCAACGTGGTTTTCGTAGCCAACCTTGAGCCCCGCAAACTCCGCGGAGTTCTCTCTGAGGGAATGCTGCTTGCAGCCGATGATGGTGAGGGTAACGTGCGAGTGCTCACCTTAGATGGTGACATTAGGTCTGGTTCAGTAGTCCGCTGAACGACCCGAATCGAAGAACTCCCACTGAAGCTCAGTCAGTTCTTTGCGACTTCGCGCTTCGATGTATGCGTTCAGAGGCTCTTTGTTCAGTTCCATAAACTGGTCGCCGAATGGAAATGGACTCAACAAACGAAAGGCTTGCTCCTTGTACCCAATCAAATACAGAGACGCTGCTAGGGCCTCGGCGGTGGAAAGGCGGCCTGGCTTGCCCCAAGACACGGGATTTGACGCTAGTAGTATGGGTAGGGTTCGTGATTCCAACATCGTCTGCAGTTCTACACTTACTAGTGACTCCTCAATCTTCTTCCATGAGCAGTCCAAAGCAACCAAGGCCCCACCCAATTCTATCATCCCCTTGTCTTCAGGGCCTAGGATCACTGTTGCATTGGGGTCCAACAAAAAACCCCTCCTAGGGGCTTTGCGAACATCGTAATGTAATAATGCTAGGCCATGCGACCCGAGTCTCCGAGCAGTGCACTTTCTAGGGTCGTCTTGATCGAGGTGAATCACATGGAGGGGAACTTCGCTCACGTATCACTGTCTCCTAGATCGGGCACCCGACCTCGAGACGCCAAGTTTCCTGCCCTTCTTCTTGCCTTTCCTGCTTCGTTCTCCCTCCTGCGGAATGTCTTTGGCGTCCGAGATTGTCATCTCTCTCGATTCATCTGACGTCGTCATCCTAGTGTTCTTGGGCATCGAGTCTATGAATAATTTCAGATTCAATATTTTACCAATTTTGCGAATCACCGAGTCGGTCGGCATAATTCCATTTTCCGCCTTCTGGACTGCGTTTGCCCTTTCGTTGATTCTGCGGGCAAGGTCACTCTGTGACCAGCCCCTTGCTTCCCGTGCGGCTCTGATTTTAGTATGGAAGTCGTCGGCTAGTTCCTTTGAGTCCTTGGTCATGATGTCCACGCCTGCCAGCCCCCTACCAGTAACTTGGTTGGAAGGCGAGTTTGATGGCATTACTGTTAGAATCTGACGCTCCACAGACAGTCCCATGGAATCTATGCACTTATTGCAGCATTCTAGGGTAGTCTGTGAAACTGAGGCTCTCCGTGTGGATACTCCTTCGAAGCCACAGAGTTCGCATGTCCCCATGGTGTCCCCACACTGGAGGTGAACATGATTCCTTCGCAGATGTCATAAGTGCCGGTTCGGAGTGCTGCTCATGGCAAGCGAGGCAGAGGACGCAACCAGAAAATCGGAATCTTTCAAATCGGTTGTCTCCGACCAAGATGCTTCTCTTTCTCGTTTAAGGGGGAATTTCGATGAACTGTCGAAGAAGGCCCAGCAGCTTCTCACAGAGAAACTGTTCTTGGAGAATGAGTATGCTCAATTGAAAAGGCGCGCCAACAGACTAGACGAGGAACTACGAAATATCAAGTCACCCCCACTCGTCATCGGTTACGTCCAAGACCTGATTGACGACCAAGCCGTAGTCAGGAGCTCTAACGGCACGGTATTCCTAGTCTCGGTAAACAAGAGGCTGGAATTCAAAGACCTCAAACCGGGAACTAGGGTGGCGCTGAATCAAGACACTCTCTCTGTAATCGATATTTTATCAGATTCATGGGATCCCTTGGTCAGTGGCACTGAGGTTATCGACAGCACATCTGTGGAATACAGCTCAATCGGTGGGTTGGACGCACAGATACAAGAGCTACGCGAGGCAATAGAACTTCCATTTGAGAATCCGGGGGCCTTCGAGGAGTTCGGTATCGACCCCCCCAAAGGAGTCTTGCTAACTGGCCCCCCAGGCACTGGAAAAACCATGCTGGCAAAGGCCGTGGCGAACGCTACCAAGGCCACCTTCCTAGGTTTGGTCGGCGCTGAGTTGGCTCAGAAGTACATAGGGGAAGGAGGCAGGATGGTCAGGGAGCTCTTCGACCTCGCGCGCGAGAAGGCACCCTCTATCATATTCATCGACGAGCTCGACTCCATTGGATCGAGACGCCTAGACACAGCCACTTCAGGAGACCGAGAAGTACAGAGGACACTCATGCAATTGCTCTCCGAGATGGATGGTTTTGAATCGTTGAACAACGTCAAGGTGATAGCCGCTACCAACCGCCCTGAACTACTAGACGTAGCTCTTCTAAGACCGGGCAGATTCGACAGGATTATCGAAATCCCCATGCCCGATATCAATGCCCGCAATACCATATTCCAAGTTCACTCAAGATCCATGCCGCTTTTTGAGGACGTTGATTTGCGCAAGCTCGCAATAATGGCAGATGGTTTCAGCGGCGCTGAAATCAAATCCACCACTATCGAAGCAGGCATCTCAGCAATTTCCGACGGAAGGGATTCGGTCACTAAATCTGACTTAGTAGCTGCAATCAATAAAATCGCAAGGAAGCGCCGTCAGGGTTCCTCTATGGGTCCTGACGGCCTCTACGGGTAAGCAGAATCCTCATCATGCCCCATCCTGTGCAGGAAGCATGTCGTCCGCTTTGATCGAGTGCGTCCCGAACTTCAGCGAGGGACGAAACAGTTCGGTTATCGAGGAGATCTCCGAGGCTATACGTGGCGTGGAAGGGGTGACGTTGCTTGATGTCGATATGGGTTACGACTTCAATAGAACTGTCATGACAATGGTTGGTTATCCGGAATCTGTTCTCGACGCTGCCATTATATCCACTGAAGTCGCACTCAATCTCATTGACATGAGCGAGCACCATGGCGAGCACGCACGTATGGGTGCTGTCGATGTCGTTCCGTTCATTCCAATCCAGAGAACCACAATGGCGGAGTGCGTAGAACTAGCGGAACGTTATGCAGAGGCTGTTTCTGACCGGTTAGACTTGCCTGTTTACCTCTATGCTGAGGCTGCTAGAAACGAACAGAGGGTTAGGCTTCCCGACATAAGGCGGGGCGGGTACGAAGGCCTAGCGTCGAAAATATCCTCAATGGATTGGACTCCTGACTACGGCCCGGCCGAGTTCAAGCCAAAAATGGGAGCTACAGCAACTGGGGCACGACAGATTCTGATAGCATACAACGTCAATCTTGACACCACTGAAAAGGCCAAGGCCAACTCAATAGCGGCCAAAATAAGGACCAGTGGGTCATTATTGAGGGATGAGAACGGCGAGAAGGTGCTTGGTCCTAGCGGAAATCCGCTCAGGCAGCCCGGTAGGTTCCAGTCATTGCAGGCTGCAGGGTGGATGTACAACGAAGACACCGCGCAAGTCTCGATGAACCTGTTGGACTACAAGGTAACTGGCCTGCATACAGTGACAGATGCAATCAGGGAGGAAGCCAGCCAAATTGATCTCAATGCAGTTGCTGGGGAGTTGGTGGGCCTAGTCCCACTTGAGGCGATGCTGGCTGCTGGCAGGAACTACCACGATGAACCCTCAATAGCAGATGAGCAGTCATTGGTCCACGCAGCCATTTCGGGACTCATGCTGGACGTATTGGGAGAATTCAATCCCAAATCAAACATAATTGAGTGGGCCATAGAAAGTATGAGGAATTAGTGTGAATGAGGGATACAAGGAAATTCTGAGTCGAATTTCATCATCTTCTCCAACCCCTGGGGGGGGTTCAGTAGCTGCTCTTGCGTTAGCTCATGCACATTCTCTCGCTCTTATGGTAGCGCGATTGTCCAAAGGCAGGAAGATATCAGTCGATGGAGTCGACGCCGCTGACGCCGTGATAATTTCATCTGAATCAGGTTCCGATAGGGCAATTGTCCTCGCAGAGAAGGATGCAGAGGCCTTTGACGCAGTCATGCGTGCCTACAGACTTCCCAAAGGTGACGAAGCAGAGGTATCTGCTAGAAAAGGGGAGATTCGCAATGCTACGTGGGGGGCCGCGGCGGTCCCGTTGGAGACTGCAATTGAGGCTTGCGAACTCCTCGTTTCGATACAAAAATTGGCTGAACACGGCAACTCGAACGCTTTGACCGATCTTGCCGCTTCGGCAGAGCTTGCGAATACTGCAGCCTACATCGCATCTATGAATGTACGAATCAATCTAGATTCTATTGAAGGTGAAGATGTAGAGAAAGAGGCAGCCCGAATAGAAAAGTTACTAGCGACGTCAAATGAATTAGTCGGGGTGATTCGTTCCATTGTTTCGGAGAGGTTGGGCTGGTAATGGCGTTTAGCGAAGAAGTTCGAGAGGGCATACCCGAACAACTTCCTCCCCCAAGACTCCTAGATACCTCGGTATCCCATGCACCAAGCAGGCCCCCGGTCCTGTCTGATGCAGAGAGGAGGCTTGCCGTCGAGAACGCTCTGCGGTACTTCCCTTCGACGTGGCATCCAATTCTCGCCGTTGAGTTTCTGGCCGAGTTGGACAATTATGGTCACATCTACATGCACAGGTTCAGACCAGAGTACGAAATGCACGCCAGACCAATCTCGGATTACCCTGCGAAATCACCATTTGCCGCAGCGATAATGTTGATGATTCAGAACAACCTGGATCCAGTAGTCGCCCAGTTCCCACACGAATTGGTCACTTATGGTGCGAACGGCGCAGTATTCCAGAATTGGGCCCAATACCGTCTAACTATGCAGTACCTTGGTAAAATGGACGAAGATCAGACTCTGGTAATGTATTCAGGTCACCCACTCGGGTTGTTCCCATCTAGCGCCGATGCGCCGATGGCAGTGGTAACCAACGGCATGGTGGTTCCCAACTATTCCTCACAAGAGAACTACGAGCGCATGAATGCCCTTGGGGTTTCACAGTACGGTCAGATGACTGCTGGCTCCTACATGTACATAGGCCCCCAAGGCATCGTCCACGGGACGACAATTACACTCCTGAATGCCGCGCGGAAGTACCTTGGAAGGACCTCAGAAGAAGGCCTGGGCGGAGTGATTTACGTGACCTCAGGCTTAGGTGGTATGTCGGGAGCACAGGCCAAAGCTGCAGTAATAGCTGGAGCAGTGTGCCTTATTGCGGAAATTGATCCCAAACCAGCCAATAAGAGGCTTGAGCAAGGCTGGCTCTCAGAGTTGTACGACGACCTTGATGTAGTTGTCGAGAGGGCAATTGAAGCCAGAGCCAACAATGAGGCCGTTTCCCTGGGATATTTGGGAAACATCGTAGATCTTCTGGAGCACCTCATTGACGTTGGTCTGTACCCAGATCTTGCAAGCGACCAGACAAGCCTGCATAACCCATGGCTAGGCGGTTACATTCCCGCTGGGATATCCCTTGGTGAGAGCCTAGAACTTCTGAAGAATGACCCAGCGGCCTTCAAGGAAAGAGTGCAAGAGTCCCTTAGAAGGCAAGTTAATGCAATTAATGTTCTAAACTCCAAAGGAACCAGATTTTGGGACTACGGCAACGCCTTTCTTCTAGAGGCAGGCAGAGCGGGTGCGGATGTTATTCTGGGGGATGGACGTTTCAGATATCCCTCATACGTTGAGGACATCATGGGCCCCATGTGCTTCGACTATGGGTTCGGTCCCTTCAGGTGGGTTTGTTGCTCAGGTGCTGTATCTGATCTTATGGAAACTGATAGAATCGCCCAAGAGGTTCTGGAGAACCTGTCCAGAAACTGCGCCGACGAAATCAGGATTCAATACCTCGATAACATCAGATGGATATCAGAGGCTGAACGCCAGGGTTTGGTCGTGGGAAGCAAGGCAAGGATTCTATACGCAGATGAGAATGGCAGGCGCAGTATAGCTAGGGCATTCAACGACGCAATCTCCGAAGGAGTGATCTCAGCGCCAATAGTCCTTGGCCGTGATCATCACGATGTTGGGGGGACTGACAGCCCATTCAGAGAGACATCCAACATCCAAGACGGTTCTATGTTCACAGCTGACATGTCTGTTCAGAACTTCGTTGGAGACTCATTCAGGGGGGCCACGTGGGTGAGCTTGCACAATGGTGGGGGCGTTGGTTGGGGCGAAGTGATCAATGGGGGATTCGGATTGGTGCTAGATGGCTCTCAAGACTCTCAGAGCAGGATAGACTCAATGATATCATGGGATGTAAACAATGGATTAGCACGGCGTTCATGGGCTAGGAGTGAGGGTGCTGAGTTCGCAATCTCTAGGGCAATGGGGGCCAACGCCAAGTTGGAGGTGACCATGCCAAACATGGTTGAGCCAAATCTGCTCGAGGGCGTCTTCAAGCACTCTCGATGACTCTATGTGACCCCGTCACCTCGGTCGCGACGCATGGGCGAGTTTCACATAGACGGGGAATCCCTCCGTCCTGAGGACGTATTAGCCATCGCCTATGGTCAACACACAGCCTCACTCTCTGAATCGTCTAGGGAGGCCATGGCGAAATCAAGATCCGCCATAGAGCAAGTCCTAGACTCTGATGATGTGGTCTATGGAATCAATACTGGGTTCGGCGCCTTGTCTTCAGTTAGGATTGAACTCGGACATCTGGAAGACCTCCAAGTCAACCTAATCAGGAGCCACGCTTGTGGCGTCGGAGAAAGAATGGACCCGGAACATGTTCTGATGATGATGATTATCCGGGCAAATTCCCTTGCGAAGGGTTTCTCTGGTGCCCGGCCGGAGGTAGTTGATCTGCTGCTATCAATGGTGAACGCCAGAATCGCCCCCGTAGTCCCGCGCATTGGCTCTCTGGGGGCATCGGGAGATCTCGCCCCGCTTTCGCACATGGCTCTGTCATTGATTGGTGAAGGTGACTGTACAATCTGCGATGAGAACTCTTGGAATGTCATGCAAAGCAGTGATGCCCTAAGTAGTGCTGGACTTTCGCCCATCAAATTGCAAGCAAAGGAGGGCTTGTCGCTGATAAACGGAACTAGCCAAATGTGCGCATACATGGCAATAGCACTCACGGATCTCGAAAACCTCCTCTTAGCAGCCGATTGCGCTGTCGCATGCTCCCTAGAAGGAATCAGGGGTTCCCATGCGCCATTTGACCCAAGAATTCATTCCGCCAGGCCACAATTCGGGCAGTCCATCTCTGCTGCTAGAATTTCTGGGATGCTCGCTGATTCTAAGATAATGCTCTCTCATGCTGATTGTAATCGGGTACAGGATGCCTACTGCTTCAGGTGCTCGCCCCAGGTTCATGGACCAGTCATTGACTTAACGAGGGAAGTAAGGAGGATGCTGGAGGTGGAAATCAACAGCGCGACGGATAACCCCCTCATCTTCGTGGAAGACAACGGATACGAAATCATCAGTGGTGGTAACTTTCATGGACAGAACCTTGCTTTGGCGAGCGATGCCATCGCTCTAGCCTGTCACGAACTCGCATCGCTTTCTGAACGCAGAATCAACCAGCTTCTCGATCCTAAATGGAGTGGACAGAAACCATTCCTGGCCAATGAAGAGGGATTAGAGAGCGGTTTGATGCTAATCCAATACGTCGCAGCCTCCCTCATATCTGAATTACACTTGCTTGCGAACCCAGCTACTTCTAGTAACGTGCCCGTTAGCATGGGGAAAGAGGATCATGCGTCTATGGGGGCTACTGGAACATTCAGGGCAACTACAACGACGCGTTATCTCTCCCAGGTGATTGCAAACGAATTGATTTGCTCCTGCGAGGCACTCGACAGGATAGAGGAGGAACCAGGTAATGGGGTCGAAAAACTCCACGAATGGGTCAGGAAACACGTCTCTCCTCTGGATAGTGACAGATCCCTAACTGCCGAGTGCGAAGCTCTCTCCAGTTCCATAATGAATGGTGCGATTGGTCGATTATTCGGGTGAGACAGTGCAAGAGATGCTGCATATGCTTCGCCACCCAGGCACTAATCCACCTTCCTTCGAAGCACATGTAATGGGCACTTCAGAATCATCCTTGTTTCTCTCTGAGTCCCACTGTTATCCTCGTGGAGGGGGCCAACCAGGTGATACTGGCTATATTTCTCACAGTGATGGCAGAACCGCCCCTTTCTTCGAGGTACTACCGGGAGAATTGATAGATCACCCCGTCGAAGATTCGTCTATATTCAATGTCGGTGAGCCTATCGTATGCTCAATTGACCCAGAGAGGAGAAACGCTCACGCACTGATGCATACGTCTCAGCACATCTTCTCAGCTTTAGCCGAAGACATATGGGGCGCAGAAACAGTTGGAAACCAGATAGGTATGGAACAGTCTAGGGTGGATTTACTATTCGAGGATAAGACCGTCTTCGACCCCGGCGTTCTTATCGATGCAGTAAACTCAGTCATCGATTCGGCAATTCCAGTGAACGTTCACGAGTGGGACAGGGACACAATCACGAATCATAAAGACATGCGACACATGAAATTCATTGATAGAATCCCACCTTCAGTCACCCATCTCAGGGTCATCGAAGTTGATGGAGTTGACCTCTGCCCATGTGCAGGCACTCATGTCGTCAACACTAGGGAGATTCACCCGGTGACCTTCAAAGGAGTGAGGAACAAGGGCAAAGGGAGACTGAGAGTCTCATATTCATTGAATAGCGATTAACATAGTATCAATACTATTGGTGGGCTCGGCAGGAATTGAACCTGCGATCTTCGCCATGTCAAGGCGACGTCATAACCCCTAGACCACGAGCCCGGCCATATTGCGTATTCACACCCACTCAAGAATCATTCTCCAAGAGTTGGTTAGGAAACAATCTTTGAAATCCTGCCAGTGCAGCCTTGGATCGAGCAAGTTCCAGCTATTCTGGTTCTACCGTTTCGCATCGGTACTTCCATAGGATTACTAATCAAAACATAGGTTTTGCACTTCATGCAGAAACCATGTACTTCCGAAGTCACGATTCGTGATTACTATACCCGGTTTCAATATTTCACTAATAGTGGGGGTGCGAAGGCATAATTATTGGATATTTTTCAAAAACGGGACACTGCCAGCAACTCAACATGGATAATTCAAAATATTGTTCTGATAACTACTGTTATCGGCAACATATGACTCGAAATATTTCCATTCTAGAACGGTGGGGGTGACTGTACTAGTGATTTATCGATATTTTCGTTCTAATAGCATTTCAATAGTATAGTAGTATCAGTACGCCTTGTCCGAGTTTACAACTTCTCCTCCAATCAGGGTCATGCTAACAGGAGAGCTTCCAGGGGTCTGGCACCAACTATCGGCGGATGACGACCAAAGCACGTTAAGATCGGCCGGTCTGCCTTTTGCTAGCACCCCCCTCATTTCCGATTCGTCGAATAGTGTGGTGGCGGGATTCCTAGTTACAGAAACCAGAGCGGCGATAGGATCGATGCCTAGCCTATGGGAGAGCAGGCTACCAATGAAAGGAAGTGAGTTGATAGGACAATTTGGATTGAAGTCAGTAGCCGTTGAGAAGGCCCAGTCCTCTTCGATGCATTTGTTTATTGGCAGAGCAATATCGGTGCCAAGCACATAGGGGGTTCCTGGTAGGAATGTCTGCATCGTGCCTGCATCTGCAGCACTTTGTCGTGAATCATCACTGGAGCATGCAACGTGATCCCCACTAACAGATCCTAGTTCTGCTGCTAGAGCGAGGCCCCCGTAGTCAACGAACTCGTCAACATGCAGCCTCGATCCGATTCCATGTTCCCCGGCAGACCTGACGATTTCCGCGGTTTCCTCCGGTGAAAACCAGCCAGGCTCACAAAAAACGTCGACCCATTTTGCTAGCCCGAGTTCAGAGATAATTGGCAATTGGTCCGATATTAGTTGGTCCATGTAGTCTCGCCGGCTTGTGTCGGCGGGGAAATCATGCGCACCAAGCCAAGTGGGAGAAATGCTGCAAGCCGTCGACCTATCAATCATGGAAATCGCCTCTAGGAGTTTGACTTCAGCTTCAACATCGAGTCCGTAACCGCTCTTGGCCTCAATCGCTGTAGTACCGTTTGCGATTGCAGCCACAATCCTCCGATTTCCAGATTCTACGAGGTTCTCGAGGGAAGCGCCCCGGGTATGAATGACTGTTTTGCTGATTCCGCCCCCGGCTGCCGCTATGTCCCTGTAGGTTTTGCCGGCCTGCCTGAGTGCCAACTCTTCGGCCCTGTCACCGGCCCAAACCAAGTGGGTGTGACAGTCCACAAAACCGGGAACAACGGCCTTTCCGTGTACGTCTATGACTGTGGTATCTACTGATTTTGTCGTGGAAGGGAACCAAGGAGCGTGCTCAGCGATCAAATCTGACGTCGGGCCAATGCGCTCAATTATACCATCTTCGACGAGGATGGCCATTCCTTCTGAGTGGACGAGGTGATTTCTATCCTTAATCTGATAGCCAGACAGAGGAAATCGGATGTCACCAGTGGATAGATGAGCGACTTCACCGCAATTTACGATTAGCGTTCTCATGCACCCGGATGGCTGCGATACTTGAAAGGACTCGTGCTTCACGACTTTCTGTGAATGGTCTTGTACTGGGGATAGAGAGCACTGCGCATACCTTGTCTGTGGGTAGCGTTGGTTTGAATGGGACTCTCTATCCGTCGTATTCGGCTGTATTCCATCCTGAAAAGGGCGGAATTCATCCTAGGGAAGCAGCCGATCACCATTCTGAGGCCGCCTCCACTTTGCTGACCAATATCGGTTCCAGTGAAGGCTTCGACTGGAGTTCAGTGAATGCTGTAGCCTTTAGCCAGGGTCCGGGACTCGGGCCGTGTCTGCGAATTGGTGCCTCGGTTGCCAGATCTCTATCAAGAAGCCTCGATGTGCCGCTAATTGGCGTCAATCATTGTGTTGCGCATATCGAAGTGGGGCGCAATCAGACTGGTTGTGTTGATCCCGTATTGCTCTATGTAAGTGGTGGGAACACCCAAGTGATTGCCCGTGCTAATGGCCGCTACAGGGTACTAGGGGAAACCCTCGACATCGGAATCGGCAACATGCTAGACAAGTTTGCAAGGGTTCACGGAATTCCATTCCCGGGGGGCCCGGAGATCGAGAGACTAGCTGATGCTTGCTTACGAGACGGCCCACCAAGCCTCGATGAGGTTCAGTTGCCTTACGGCGTCCACGGGATGGACATAGCCTTCTCAGGAATACTGACCTCTGCTGTGCAGAGGGTTCGTGAAGATTCCCCCCTGCAAGTCATATGTTGGTCACTGCAAGAGCATGCATTCGCTACTTGCGTGGAAGTTGCAGAGAGGGCTTTGGCGCACACGGGGAAAACCGAACTGCTACTTGGTGGTGGTGTTGCCTGCAATGGGAGATTGAGGGAGATGGCTCAGAGAATGTGCATTGAGAGGGGGGCTAGCGCGCACTGGCCAGACAAGGCCTACTGCGTCGATAATGGGACTATGATTGCAGAGTTGGGAAGGCGAATGCACCAGTGCGGAATATCAACGCGAATCGAGGACAGTGCCATCAATCCCTCCCTAAGAACCGACTACACAAGCGTTGCTTGGGCTTGAGTATGTCGAGAATGCTTATGAGAGTCGGATAGACCGAGGCGCTGAGGACTGATTAGACAGTGCAGAGGAGAAGGAGGCACAAGGCAGAACCGAAAAACGTCTTCGGTTCGAGTACCACCCCCAAATCCTCGAAGAAGGTAACTGTGCGGTCGGACGCACGACCAATTAAGGTCAAGCATATGCCACTGCCCCCTCAAATTCCTGGGGCGAAACCTAAGCCAGCCCCAATTTCCAAATCTCTTCCGCAACCGGAGCCTGAAGATGACACAGCTTCAGAACCTTCTGTTCAGGATGACCATCCCCTTACTGAGAAACCATCGACTGCGATCATAGAACAACAGTTGCTCGGTGAACCTAAGAGGCAAGCATTAGGACTCAGTGCACCCGTTCCCGATTCTGGGCCCGTTGAAATTGAGCCTAGTGACCCTAGTGAGCCTAGTGAGCCTATTAAGAGCACAAGTGAAAGAGCAAAAGAGTTGATTGAAAGCAGCAAAGCGAGGGCCTCGGCTCATGTGGTAATGCCTGTAAAAACCAATATCTCCACGGCCACCGCTATAACAACCCCCCAAATCAAACCTAGGAGAAAGTTCCGGAGCCGAGTCTCCTCTTATCGGCCAGCTGCTAGGGCCAAGAGGCTGGACAGGAGTAGGCACATGGAGTACAAGTACGAGATGAGACTAGTACTCTCGAAGTTGGGAATCCTCGAGGAACACCGATCAAACCTTCTAGCAACGATTTGGGCACGCGGCGAGCGCTTGACAACTAATGAATCCAAGGAGTTCCTACACGAGAAGCTCGAAGAGGGCATTATTGATGAGGAACAACAGCAGACTTTGATAAAAATCGTCGATAACTACACCGTCAGACGTTAACATCCGTGTTGAGAATGGTTCTTGTCGTCTAACCCACTGGGCTTCTTCGTGGATGATGAGCCCGTCACCAACTCAAATACTGGCGCGAATATGCTTGAAGCCGGAGAGCCCCCCTATAGAAGAGGGATTCACAATGAGATGTACTCCAAGCGCCTGTGGACCATGAGGCAATATGCTGGCTTCTCGACCCCCAAGAAAACAAATCGTAGGTTCCGAACCCTATTGGACGGCGGACAAACGGGCCTCTCGGTCGCCTTTGACCTCCCTACGCAACTGGGGCTTGACTCCGATGACGATCTGGCTTCGGGCGAGGTGGGCAAGGTTGGAGTGGCTATCGACTCCATCCATGACATGAGAGTCCTCTTTGAGGGAATAGATCTCAGCAAAGTCTCGACTTCTATGACAATCAATGCTCCTGCAGCCACGCTATTGGCTTTGTACGTCGCCGTAGCCGATGAGCGTAGTATTCCTAGAGCCGAACTGTCCGGGACGGTACAGAATGACATAATCAAGGAGTACATTGCTCGGGGGCTCTACATATATCCTCCAAAACAATCCGTGAGACTCACTACTGATCTAATGACTTGGTGCATGGATCAAGTGCCTAGGTGGAACTCTATCTCGGTCAGTGGCTATCATATGAGGGAAGCTGGTTGCACTGCAAGCCAGGAAATTGGACTCACACTTTCGAACGCTTTATTCTATGCTAGGAGCGCAGTAGCATCTGGAATGGAGATAGACGATTTCGCACCGAGGATGTCATTCTTCTTCGCTTGCCACAACGATTTTCTCGAGGAAGTATGCAAATTCAGAGCGGCTAGGGAACTCTGGTACTATCTGGTGACTTCGGAGTTTGGACCAAGTGATCCAAAGTCCTCGCAGTTGAGATTTCACACTCAGACCTCCGGCGTTACCTTGACTGCTCAGCAACACACGAATAACGCAATCAGAGTAGCGTATCAAGCTCTGGCCGCTGTGATGGGCGGTACGCAATCACTCCATACCAACAGCTTCGACGAGGCACTTGGACTACCTACCGAGGAGGCCGTCATCATCGCCCTCAGGACTCAGCAGATAATAGCCGATGAATCTGGAGTGGCTAGACACCCCGATCCCCTAGGTGGGTCTTACGTCATAGAGGAGATAACAGACCAGCTAATTCATGATTCTAGGGAGATTATCGCAGAAATTGACTCATTAGGAGGGGCCATGGAATGCGTGAAATCGGGCTTTCAACAGATGATGATCCATGAAAGCGCATGGTCTCAGATGCAGCGAGTAGAAAGCGGGCAAGAACTGGTGGTGGGAGTAAACACACACTCGGACGGGGCACAACCATTCTACGAAGGCCTGCGTATCGAACCCAGTGATGCTGTTACGAAGATGAGTGAATTGGTTGACATACGAAACAACAGAGACCATGATAGCGTGATTGAAGCCCTTTCGGCCCTGGAAGTGGCATGCAAGGATGGCAGCAATGTCATGGAACTCCTAGTAGTGGCCATGAAGGCTGAAGCTACCGTAGGCGAGGTTAACGGCGTGATGAGGGAGGTCTTTGGTACATGGATGGCCCCGAGTGGTGTTTGAATGGGAAATGGCTCGATTAATCACATAGGAATCGCGACTAGATCGCTAGACGAGGCAGAAGCAGTTTGGGCGGCCTTTGGATTCAAACCCTCAAGGGATGATCAAAATCCAGAACAAGGAGTGCGAATCCGATATCTCGTGGGTTCAGGCGGAACCAAGATTGAGCTACTTGAGTCATTGAACGAGGATAGCCCTGTAGGGAGATTCATTGCGAATAAGGGAGAGGGTGTCCAACAGATTGCCGTCGATGTAGATGACATCGAACTCTCAATCAACAATCTGAAGTCGCTTGGTTTCAAACTTATCAATGACCGCCCTCTAGTCGGTTCTGGTGGACACAGAATCGCCTTCGTTCACCCGTCCACATGTGGTGGCGTT
>JAPYUP010000001.1:0-73582 GCA_029940695.1 Candidatus Thalassarchaeaceae archaeon | reverse complement strand
CGTTCTGATTGAACTCGTGGAAAGGCGACAGTCAGAATAATGAAAAAGAACTCTTTGTTCGCCGGGCCATGATAAGTTCTCTAGAGCGCTTCGGGACCATCGATAATTCTAGCGTCATTGCAATTCAGGAGGAGATTGACTACCTTATGGACACGCTGGAAGTTCTCCGGGCCACCAACGAGATCTCCAATGACGCGTTTCTTGAAGCCGGTTCAATCCAAGGCGGACTCTCACTTATTCTGAACCTGCTTTCCCAGGGTATATCGCAAACGGAAGCAAACTCTCAGTTACTTAGATTGAAAGAGCGGGCCAAGTCATTGAATAGCACGTACCCGGAGCTCGACAAAAAGATTGAGACCCGTCGTTAGAATACCAGAGTAATACTCAGGTAATCCCATAGTAATACTTATCTTGAGAACTCCAGTCGTTGACCCGTGCCTAAGGTAAGTTTGGACATGCCCAGTGAATTGTTAGAGGACCTGAGAATCCATGTTGGCGATGAAAAGAAGTTCGTGAGCGTAGCGGATGCAATCAGAACTGCATGTCGCAAACTCCTCGATCAACTGGATGCCATCGATTCTCGCCACGGTCGGATAGGCGAGGTGGAATGATGCCTTCTAGGGACGAGGCCGTTTCAGCCGTGGAGACGATTGTTCGCTATATTGAAGGCAAGGAGGGCGTGCTCAGGGAGGGCATATCTCGGACTCCCCTAAGGGTAGTGGATTCTTATGATGAGATGTTTTCTGGCTATGTTGGTGATTCAAAGGAAATATTGGAATCTACTTTCAACGCGGAGGGATACGATGGTATGGTGCTGTTGAGGGATATTGAGTTCCACAGTACATGCGAGCACCACCTACAACCCTTCTCCGGTAGAGCCCATATCGCTTACATCCCAGTCGAGAAGATTGCGGGCATAAGCAAACTCGCTAGGCTGCTCGACCTCCACTCCAAACAGCTCCAGAATCAAGAGAGAATCACCAAGGGGATCGCGGATGACCTAGAGAAGCACCTCAGACCTCTGGGCTGCGCTGTCATCATCGAGGCGCAGCATGGTTGCATGAGATGCCGGGGCGTTCAGAAGCAGAACGCGGTAATGACGACTAGCGCGATGAGGGGAGTCTTCTTCGATAGGGATGAAGCACGCTCAGAGCTCATGCAACTGATTCGCAGTGCCCCATTGCAGGGGTAAACGCATGGCTTCTTACCCAATAGTCGAGATATTCCACTCGGTGCAGGGCGAGGGGTACCACTGTGGAATTCCACACGTGTTCGTCAGATTCGGAAACTGCAATCTCAGATGTGAGTGGTGTGACACCGATTTCCTGTCCTATGAAGAGAGGGAATTGGACTCCATCGTCGAAGAGGTGTTGTCCTACAACTGTGACAGGGTGGTATTCACTGGGGGCGAGCCTGCCATGCAGGACCTGTCCACTATCGGTCAGAGGCTAAAGAAGCACGGACTTACCCTGTCTATTGAGACCAATGGTACCATACCGGTCGATCCGATTATCGACTGGATCTGCGTCAGTCCGAAGGATCAGGTATACCCTAATGTGGCCATCAAGCAACGCATAGGAGACGAACTAAAGGTAGTATATTGCGGGCAATCACTAGAAATGTACGCTGATTTGAAGGGAGGTTTCGATCACCACTACATCCAGCCCTGTTACATCGAGTCCGATACCGTCGAACAGAACGGGCGTAACTTCCAGAACGTCGAACGATTGGTCAAGGAGAGTCCTGGTTGGCGATTGGGCCTCCAGATACACAAGTGGATAGGGGTTCTATGATGCATGCAGTAATTTCTCTGTCCGGAGGGATGGACAGCACGGGACTGTTGATGCGCCTACTGGCAGACGGCTACTCAGTCAGCTGCATTTCGTTCGATTATGGGCAGAAGCATGTCATTGAACTCGAGCGAGCCATGGCCAATATCTCATACCTCGCTGAGAATGACTACCTCGTTGAGTATCGGACCGTCGATCTCAGTTCTACCATGGGATTATTCCACTCTGCGCTGACAACAGGGGATCTCGCTGTCCCTGAGGGGCATTACGAGTCGGAGCAGATGAAACAGACCGTAGTCCCCAATAGGAACGCAATATTCGCTTCTATTCTCTATGGATACGCACTATCCGTGGCAATACGTGAAGAATCCGAAGTAGCAATAGCGTTCGGTGTGCACAGCGGTGATCATGAGATTTACCCCGACTGCAGGCCTGAGTTCTACGAAGCGGTGGAGCACGCATTCTCTGTTGGCAATTGGGACAGCGAACTCGTCTCATTCCACTTACCGTTCCTAGATGGAGACAAGGCATCCATCCTCATTGATGCGCAAGAAGCCATCGAAACCCTAGGTCTCGACTTTGACACTGTGTTTGCCAACACGATCACTTCCTACAATCCAGACGCTATAGGGCGCAGTTCAGGCAGATCCGGTGCTGATGTCGAGAGAATATTGGCGTTCCACGCGATTGGCAGAGCTGATCCCGTCGAGTATGTCGATGGATGGGAAACAGCCTTGGGGAACGCCTTGACTGCCAATGAGATACACGAGGCGAGTAAATGAGCCATGATTACCCACGATTCGATCCTGAAAGAGATCCAGAATGGCGTTCTCGCTTGTCTCTATTACAATATCAAGTTACGAGGGAAGCCGGCACTGAGGGGCCCAACACGGGCTCCCTAAACATGGAGGAAAGGGATGGGTCATACTACTGCATTTGCTGCGGGCACGCCCTGTTCAGAAGCGAGATGAAGTATCACTCCGGATGCGGATGGCCCGCATTCCACACTGAACATCCAGACGCGGGTATCAGGAGGCTGACGGACAGAAGCACCGAGAGGGTGAGAATCGAGGTCAGATGCGGCTCTTGCGATGCCCACCTTGGCCACGTCTTCGACGATGGACCCGGGCAGTTCGGCGGCGAGAGGTACTGCATCAATTCTGCCAGCATGGACTTCATCCCGGAGGGCGATGAATGACGTCGACAATCAGACGCTGGGTTGAAACCGACACCGGTCACAGGGTGCCTAATCACAGAAGTAAGTGTCGCAATTTTCACGGCCACAGATACAGGTGGGAGGCAGAGTTGGAGGGCGATGTGGTAGACGAAGGTGGAGCCTCGGAGGAGGGCATGCTCATCGATTTCAACGACGTGTCTAGGATACTCAAGGAGCACATTCACGATGTCCTCGATCACGCCTTCGTAGTCTTCGAGGGCGATGCCAGTGCATTGGATGCACTATCTGCGTTGGGCGATGACCACAGGACGTTGGTGGTGCCGTTTATCCCCACCGCCGAAAATCTCGCCAAGTGGGCCTTCTTGCAAGTGGCACCTCACATTTCGTCTACTTACGGCAACAATCTGCGCTTGGCTGCATTCCACGTCAGGGAGACCCCCAAGTCTTGGGCTAGTTGGGTTCCCTAACTTGGCATCCGTTTCAGTCTCTAGGGACTATTCCGCTCGAAGGCATCGGCAGCTTCGGTGACAACTGCAAGCAGCCGGTGAATCTCATCCTCCTTGGGGAGGCCTCTCATGATAACCCGCAACAGTGTCTCCTCAATCCCTCGTCTGCGGTGATCCTTAGTCGGCATCGATGCGATGAGTCGCTTGACTTCTGACTTGAGCCGCACCTTCAGTTTGGGTGAGATAAGCCGTTCCTCAGCATCAGACTTAGAATCTTCAGTCGAATTTTCAAACCAAACATAGCACAGGATTGTCACTGCGTGACTCAGGTTGAGTATGGGGTACCCTTCCCAAGTTGGAATCGTCACCAGAAGGTCGCAGGCCCGTAACTGATTGTTAACCAGGCCCTTTCCTTCAGGTCCGAAGACCAATGCTACCCTGCCCTCGATACTGTCTAGACGGCGGGGAAGCTCCTCTGGCATGACGAAATGACGCAATTCCGTCTTGTCCCCCCCCTCACGCTTGCCAGAGGTACCAACCACGACCGAGCAATCTGAGACGGCTTCATCGAACGAAGCATGAAGAGTCGCTTCTTCGAGTACATTCTGAGCATTCTTGGCCCTGTTTCTGACTTCTTCTGACCAAGGCTTCTGCCTACCGACGACTCTGAGGTCACGGATGCCGAAATTGAGCATCGTTCTCGCAACAGCACCTATGTTACCGTCGTGCAAGGGATCGACCAGCACGATGCAAAGGTTATCGCTGAATTGCGGATGAGGAGCATCCCGCCGTTCCCCCATGAATGTGGGGGGGCGACTCGGATGATGAGTGATGCGCTAGTCCACCCTGCGTTGCGTGTACCTAGTTATGTACCCGGCTATCCAATTTCGCATGCGCTTGTTTATCAGATTACCGTCTTCATCTAGCAAGTCGGTGAACTCTGAGACTAGGTGTTTGTTGGTATCGAAGTCATCAGTGAATTGGTCAGGGTAGATCTCAACAAGGCGGAGTGCCCTAGATTTGATGAAGGAGGGCCTGATGTTTCCCATTCTCAGTCCTCCAATAGTTTGACTTCGAGTGGAAAACCTTCTTCGCGAGTACAGACGACCTTTATTTTTCGGGGTGGGTGCTGCATTCCGCGAGACCATATGGCATGGTTGACAGACTCGTCAATCCAGATATCCTCGTCCTCCGTCTTCTTCATGTGCCTAGCTACGTGCAATTTGACTTCAGCCATTGCCCTCTTGGCCCTGTTCGTGCGAGGAACGTTCCAAGCAGCCCTTAGTGGGATGATTAACTCCCTTATCTCCGCCACATCATCACCTCTGTAACTTAGAGCGTCGCCACATGTGTCGCTTGGGGTGGGTGTTAACTTTCCTGTTGGTCTTCATAACGACCCAAACTGGGACTCTCTTGTTCTGCTTGGTGACCTTGTGCAGTCTCAGTTTCTTGGCAAGTGGCTTGATTCTCGCCATCATATCACCGCCTAGTACCTCTTGAGCTCGGGATAAATCTCTTCGGCGTGATTGCGCACCGAATGAGCTACATCGTCCAGTAGGGAATGCCCAGTAGGAGTCAGCACCTTCCCAAAATTGACAGTCCCAGCAGCATTGAGGGAGTTGTCAACGAGTCCCGACTCAACGAGTTGCTGCAGAATCTTCCTTGAGATGTTCCTCGATCCTGAAACAGCCTTGTTCTTCTTCACTCCACGATCCTTTGAACCCCCATATTCCTGAGCGATCCTGTTAGCGCCAATGGGTCCTTTCTTAGCGACCTTCCGGAGCATGGACGCGGCACGGGTGTGCCACCAGTCACTCTGAGTCGGCGGACGTTCTCGGTGCGAACCGGTCTTTACATGAGCAGCCCAAACAGGAGGTGTGATTGCATCGAAGGCATGAAGCCTCTCAGCGAGAGTAACAATCAGTTGTTCTGGGGGGACGTCGTAGTATGTGGTCACCTTCTTCACCTGTGCGTGCGCCCGTCCTACAGACCGTATTTAACCGTAATGACACGATTAGGATATATTGCAATACTATTGTTGAATGCCATCGACAAGCATTGAAAACGATTGATAGAATGCCGTTGCTGTGAAACGCTCCCTTTCCAAGAACCCGAACATGATTCGCACTATGATTGGAACAGGACTAATGCTGATTCTAGTACTTTCTTATGCAGTCTACTCGAATACCGCCGACTCCGAGTATTATGGGTATACGACCACCAACGATTCATTGGAGATGGAATTGCAAATGGAGTCCGAGGACAAGGCGAGTTGGTATTACACCACGAAAGCCGCAATCACATGGATCAATGTGTCCGTGGATGGTGCCCCCAATGAAGGCTCGACCCTGGTGGTTGAGGCGGAGGGCATCAAATCCGAGTGGTACTACTCGCCACATCTAGGTCTGGATAGTGCAATCAACTACGTCTGCAATGAGCCTAAAAGCGACTACTCAGACATAATGGAGACCTGTTCGTACCAACGCTCGCACTCTATGGAGTTGAATGACGGCTCCGGTATCATGAGGGGGAGGGTCTCCCTCGACCTGCCAATCGAGGGAGTCGGGTACTTGGAGAACGAGAACATCTCCGAAGCAAAAAACGAAGCCAGGGAGAAAATCAATTCCCAAAACAAGACAATTACTTGGAGAATCAGCGTCGAGAGTGAAGGTCAAACTATTTCCAGCGATGGAATAGAGGTCTCTGCAGTGGTCACAACCCACGAGTTCGTTGGCATTGAGCAGTTTAGGATTGACCCGGTACAAGAGACAATATACAGTTTCGCAACTCTCGTTGGTTGCTTCTTCCTTCTCCTGATCATCCCACTGATGGCATACTTCTCCGTCACCTACAAGGAACGGAGAAACGAGGGAATTCGACTATCCGTGTCAGAGGAGTAGCCGGTCAGAGGATTGCCCTAGTGGTGGTCAATCCCCGGGCCGACATCCCACGACAAATCTTCTGGCCGCTCGATGATTACTGCTAGTTTTAGGTCAAGAAACATCTTGATTGACATGACTACTCGTTCGTTGACGGGGGAAATTTTCTCAGCAAAGGCGAAATCCATTCGGGCGACGATGCCCGCGAGGTTGTTATTTCCATCAATCAGTTTCCACAACATAGAGTTCATTTCGTCCAATGGGTGATGGAGTTCTTTGGGCGCCTTCAGGAAATTGGCTAGAAGTTGCTCAAACCTACTCAGAGACTTTTCATGCTCAATAATCACTTGACCAGATTCCGTAGTGTACCAGTAGACAGGGCACCTTGTTGGATATGAGTCTACTTTCATGACTTCTCACACAGAAAATACCCAGATGACCAATGCGACGGCAGAAATAATCCCTGTTAAAGCAAAAATCCCTGTGAGGTCTGGCCTTTCGGAGAAATTGTTAGTCCACCAAGTAGCAACTCCCGAAGCGGCCGTTATGAAGAGGAGTATTTCGCTGCTGGGTGGCAATGTTCCCGAAGGCACGAGGAACTATCTCCTTAGTTTGGTGGTGCTGGTCACGATTGATTCAGCCAGTCTACTCACACGGTCACGTATGGCTTCATCCACTAAGTTCCCCGAATCATCGAAAGCCTTCTTGATGTTGCCAATGGCCACCTGCTCAGGAACAACCCATCCATGTATCCACCTAGCTGCTATACGCATGTGATTCAGAGTGTTGCTGTTTGCCTGACCACCCAAGGTGCTCAAGAGGCCGAAGACCTTGCCAGAGGTTTGGTCGAAGGACAGCCAATCTAGGTTGTTCTTCATTACTCCACTCATGGTTCCGTGGTATTCGGGGCTTGAAAGGACGAACGCATCAGCGGACTCGGCCATTTCCTTGTACGCCGCCACATTGGGGTGGGACCAACACCCATCTTCCCCAACCATGGGGAGAGGAGTATTCCCATTATTCCATACGAGGGTCTCTGCACCAATTGAATTGCATTCCTGAAGCAGTATTTCCAGCAACCTACCATTGGCGGAATCCAAATCGTATGTGCCGCAGATTCCCATGACGACTACTGGGTCGTTCATGAAACTACGAGAGGGCCTTTGCCTTCAATCATACCGACTGGTCAATCTTCGCCAATACTTATCCCTCGGGCATTGAGCCCGGGCCTTGTGGACGATGGCGGGGTTGCATCGAAGCTGATACAAGCTAGGTCTCTCGCGGGACACGGTGAGGAAATAGCAGCAATCGAAGTCTACGAGGAGGTGGTTGCCATTGATCCAGAGAACGCAACTGCATGGTATTGCTTGGGGGTGCTATACTCGGGCCAAGGCCTGTCACATCGGGCAATCGAAGCTCTGGAAATTGTCGATCGACAGTTTCCGAATCATGGTCCTACGTTATCCAATCTGGCAATTCTATTGGAGAACGTGGATCCCCCCAGAGCTTCTGAATATGCGAGGATCGCTCTCATATCCTATCCGGACCACGAAGCGCTAGGACGCATATCTTCAGTAGCAGAAGTCGACGAACCTCCTCGTCTGTTCTTGGAAGCTACACCAGTTTCGGAATACTCAGAGGAACATCCCAATCTTGAAATTGCCTCTGAGTTGGATAATCAACCTACAGTTGGCTCTGAGAGTAAATTGGTGGAGGCCAAGTCCCATACATCGACCGGAAATCACGCTGCAGCTGTTGCTGTATGGAAGGGCCTGCTTGAGGGTTCCCCTGACTCACCTGAGGTTTGGAGGGGCCTAGGAGAAGCCCTTGAAGCAGCGGGTTATCCTGACAGGGCCAAGCAATGCCGTCAAAGGGCTAACAGCCTAGATGAAGCGCATTACCGGGTTGCAGATCCCATTCAGCCAGACGAAGATTCAGTGGAAGAATCACTCGTCCAGGCTGCCTTGACCCATTCGAACGAAGAGCCGCCCCCCATCGAGCGGGGCGGGGACCTGAACGCTTCGATTGAATGGTACAACAAGGGATTATCCTTTCTTCAAGAGGATAAGAGTGAGGAGGCCCTGACATGCTTTGAGAAGGCAATTGGTGGTTGTCCAAAAGACGAGCTTGAGCTTAGGGTGAGGGCCCAGAACGGAAGGGGTCATGCACTGTTCAAATCCTCAAGGTTTGCGGAGAGCGTCTTGGCCTATCACACCGCAATCAGCATGAATCCAAACAGCGTCACGGGGAAGGCACTGTTTAACATGGGCTCATCATATGCAGCCTTAGAACTCTATGACGATGCGGTAAAATGCTTCACTCAGTCATTGGAGAGGGGTCTTGAAAAGGATGATGCGGATCTCTGCGAAAAGCAAATCAGCCGTTGCAGACTGCTTTCGAGGGAGCAGTTCAAGCGTCAGGCGAAGACTTCGCGCTAATTTGTTGTGATTGTCACGTCAATCGACTTGCTCGTCGGGGTGTTGCTGCCTTCGGCGACGCTGTCAAGAGGGACCAGGACATTGGCTTCGGGAAAATAGGTTGCAACGTTTCCCATGGGAATTGCATAGGGAATCACATACCAACCTCGAGAGGAGATTTCTGCGCCTCCGTAATGAGAGGTGATGTTCACGAGATCGAACTCTTTCCATCCGTTCGCCTCCATATCAAGTTCGTTAACCAGTACAACCCTTCTTCCCTTGTTTATTCCCCTATACCTATCGTCCAAACCATAAATCGTGGTGTTATATTGGTCATGCGACCTTATGGTCATCATGACGAAGTGGTCAGGTTCTGTTTGTATAGAGGTGATTGGGTGTACGATGAAGTTGGCCTTGCCAGTATGGGTGTTGAATACCATATCGCGGGCAGCGTTAGGCAGATAGAATCCCCCTTCATTCCTGCATCTGGCATTGTAGTCATCGAAACCAGGAATGGTTTGTTCGATGAGGGCCCTAATCCTGTCGTAGTCATCGACTAGATGCGTCCAGTCTATAGGTGATTGGCCACATTTTGTGTCCAACGCCAATCCAATTCCAGATACGATGGATGGCTCAGACATAAGTTGGGGACTAGCCGGCTTTGCCGTTCCAATCGAAGAGTGGACGATCCCCATCGAGTTCTCGACAGTGACGAATTGGTTGCCGGAGACAGTCAGGTCCAGTTCGGTTCTTCCAAGGCAAGGAAGAATCAACGCAGTTTTCCCAGTGACTAGGTGGGACCTGTTAGGTTTGGTCGATATCTGAACGGTGAGGCTGCAGTTAGTCAATGCGGACGCAGTGGCATTTGTGTCGGACATCGCGGAGAGAAAGTTTCCACCCATTGATAGGAAGACAGTAGAGTCGCCATCCCTCATCCTGTGTACTGCCTCTACAACATCAACACCCTCGATTATTGGAGATTCAATTCCAGTCACCTTAGATAGGCTATCGAGGAAAGACATAGTCGGTTTGTGATTGATTCCTACTGTACGGTCCCCCTGAACATTAGAGTGCCCCCGGACGGGGCAAAGACCGGCACCGGACCTACCGATGTGCCCGCCGAGAAGGCTGACGTTAGCGATTTCCTGTATGGTGGCAACAGCGTTCCTATGCTGAGTCAGACCCATCGCCCAGCATGATATCATGCATTCAGATCGAGCGATAACCTCACCGATTCGCTCAATAATTTCGCGATCTACTCCCGAGGTATGGACCACCTCGTTCCATGAGGTGCCCATCACTGCATCTCGATAGTCATCGAAACCGTGTGTGTGCTCAGAGACGAAGGCAGGGAGATCTTGCTGAGAATCGAGGATGACCTTGGCGAATCCCCTGAATAGCGCGAAATCCCCATTGATATTCACAGAGATATGCTCGTCGGCGATTCTAGTCCCCCTACCGAGTAGATCCAATGGGTTCTGTGGGTGTTTGAATCGACCCATTCCAGCTTCCTTTATCGGATTGATACTGATTATCGAGGCTCCAGCCTTCTTCGCATCCCTCAGTGACGTCAGCATCCTAGGGTGATTGGTGCCTGGGTTCTGGCCTACCACTAGAATTAGGTCAGACGACGTAAAGTCATCGAGCTTTACTGTCCCCTTTCCGATGCCAATGGATTCGCTTAGAGCGACCCCCGACGATTCGTGACACATGTTCGAGCAGTCGGGCAGGTTGTTGGTACCGAATCTTCTGGCTAGTAGCTGCCATAGGAAGGCAGCCTCGTTACTAGTCCTGCCCGATGTGTAGAATATTGCCTGATTGGGATCGGTTAGTGATGATAACTCCTGTGCAATCAACTCGAATGCGTCGTCCCAATCGATGGGCACGTAGCGCTGGTTGTCCGGTCGCAGAATCATTGGATGCGTCAATCTTCCTTGGCCGTTCATCCAGTGATCCGACTTCTCAGATAGTTCGCTAACTGTCCAACGGGACCAGAACTCGGGGTCCGCGCGCTTGCGAGTAGCTTCGTCAGATACCGCTTTCGCTCCGTTTTCGCAAAACTCGGCGAACGTCCTGTGACCATCTGGATCTGGCCATGCGCAACCAGGGCAGTCAAATCCATCGAACTTGTTCAATTTGCCCAGCTTGAAAATACTGCTGATTACACCCATGTTCCTGATACCGTGTTTAGCGGTTGAGATAACGGCCGGGATTCCCGCAGCAACAGATTTGGGGGCGGACCTCTTTGGGGAATTCCTCTCCAATGGAGTAGTCGCGGTCACGCCCCTTCCCATGAGGATCGGTTTGGGCAAGAGTACATCAGATATGTGATGGGAATGTGATGTGCAGACGGATAGTCCATTGCAACGCGCTTTATTTCTAAAGCGAACTGGCGACTACATGAACGGACGCCTGCATGTCGTGACTGGCGCATTCGGCTACACTGGCAGGTGGATTGCACATCTACTTCTGGAAAATGGGGAGAGGGTTCGGACGTTGACCAATGCAATTGGCCGCGACGACCCCTTTGATGGCCAAGTCGAAGTTCATCCACTCAATTTCGAAAACCGCGAAGCATTGGTTGAGTCACTGCGTGGTGCCGATGTGCTGTACAATACATACTGGGTTCGCTACAACCATCACAGCAAGAGTTTCGACCACGAAATTGCCACTGAGAATTGCAACATTATGTTCGAAGCAGCCATTGAGGCAGGAGTACGGCGAGTAGTCCATTTTAGCGTGGCTCACCCAGATCAAGCGCCGAGATGGTCTTACTTTCGAGGAAAAGTAGTCAGCGAGAAGAGTCTCAGAGACTGTGGCATATCGTATGCAATCATTCGTCCAACTGTATTGTTCGGAGGTGATAGAAACATCTTGGTTAACAATATCGCCTGGATGCTACGTTACATTCCTGTTTTCGGAATATTTGGATGGGGGAACTACCCCATACAACCGGTGCACGTAAGCGATGTGGCCCGAATAGCCATAGAATTGGGATTATGCAAAGAGGACATCACCAGAGATGCAACAGGTCCGGATACATTCCTCTACAAGGACTTCATCAAGTTGATTGCTCGAAGCATGGGATTACGACGATTGATTGTCCCTCTGCCCCCGATAATTGGATGGATGACAGGCCGAATATTGGGATTGTTCCTGAAAGATATGGTGATTACACGAGCAGAGATACGTGGGTTGATGCGTGGACTGGTGGCCTCGGATGAGGATCCGTTGGGTGTTATTTCATTCAACGAATGGGTTGCTGAGAATGGGTTTGTATTGGGTCGCCAGTACAATAACGACTTGAAGGAACGCAAGTACAGTTTGACTGATGGAAACAGCCTCTAAGGGCTGAACCTCCTCAAACCACTGTACACAGTAATCGAGTCTTTCTTAGCGAAGCAGGCCAGCGTCATGCCGTATTCGTTTGCCATGTCAATGGCTAAAGTGCTAGGGGCGCCTATGGATACCATCATCGGGAAGCCTGCGCGCAGTGACTTCTGTACCAGTTCGAAAGAAGCTCTACCTGACACTACGACGAACTCATCCGCTATCGGGATGTTCCCTTTGATGATGGCGGAACCCACCAGTTTATCCATGGCGTTGTGCCGTCCCACGTCTTCGCAAATGTTGATCAGTTGTCCAGACGAGTCGAACCTCGCACATGCATGCGACCCACCGGTGGAGTGAAAAATTCCTTGTTTGCAGCTCATAGCATCGAGAGATTTCCTCACTGCATCCTGATTAACACGAATTTCCTCGTTTAATGGGGGACCGTGCATGTGAAGAAGGCCAGAAATGGAGCTCCTGCCACAAACACCGCACGAAGATGACACTGTGCTGTTCCTGACGTGTTCTGAAGGCTGAAAATTAGATGAATCCGCCAATCTGACGTTCGTAGCATCCCGATTAAGCTCAATGTCTTCGATGTCTTGTGCAGAATCGATTATTCCCTCCGAGTAGAGGAACCCAAAAACGAGCTCACGGTCACTTCCCGGAGTCCTCATTGTGACTCCTAGGGGGACATTATCCAATCCTTGTTTGGTGACGGTAATTGACAGGCTGTTCTCCACCACCACTTCGTCTGGACCTCTATGGGAATGCGAATCGACGAATCGTGCGCTGTCTCGCTGTTGTATGCCCCTCATCCTTACGCTGGTCTGGCATCCGATTGATATGCATGATGGAAGAAGACAGCAACCGTTGATATAGCAGCCTACTTACAGAATGCCATGGGCATTCTTAGTGGTGAGGGATTTTCCCTCCCCGTGGTTACTCATTCCGAGATTGTCAGCGTGAACATCGATATTACTGACGCTGCTAAGGACGCAGTTAAAGGTACGATGGATGGCGACGAAGCCTCGCACGTTCTCGCAATCAGTGCACAATCGGGTGGATGTTCGGGCTTTCTGTATGACATGAAAATTATAGAGGATCCCGGTGGTGATGAGTTTCAACGTGTAGATGTCGATGGTGTTTGCATCTTGGTTCACAATAAGGACAGTGCCTTGCTCGCAGGCATCACAATCGACTACAAAGACACCCTTATGGGTGGCGGATTCCAAATACTGAACCCCAATGCAGACAGGACCTGTGGTTGTGGGCAATCTTTCGGTTGAGGTAGTGGCTTGTCCGAATTCTTGCATCCAAATGCAGAAGTCTTCGTGAGGAAATCCAGCGTTACTGTACTAGGGGGCAAGGATGCCCTAACAAATCTCGACCGTTGCCTTACCGCCAGTCTAGTTGATTTAGAGAACTTTGATCGATGCGATGCGCTCCTCTGCGATGCCAACGGAAGGATACAGGACAGGATTACCATTTGTGTTCTCGACACTCAGATTATTGCGCTGGGCAGCGAAAATAGCGGGACTGGCACGAGAGAGGCATTGTTACGGGGCATCGGATGGGACGAGGATGTCTCCTTGCTCGACGGAGACAACGCAATATCACATCTATCCATAATCGGTCAGAATATCCATCGAGTACTCGTTGGCCTTGGAATCGACTGCTTGGAATTGAGTTCTTCGTGCTGGCTAGAATTTGGCAATTCACTCATTTCTTCATCTATGACCAATAGCGTGGAAACAGTTGATGTAGCTCTGCCGAAATCAGAACTACCTAGGTTCTTGGATATTCTGCAAGATAATGGTTGCCATGAGATTACCACGGACAAGTGGGATGCCATGAGGATGCTCATTGGGATTACCGAGATTGAAGATCTCATTGGGAACTTGCCCTTCGAAGTGGGTTTGGATGAACTTGTGAAGTTAGACAAGGGATGCTATCCCGGGCAGGAGGTCCATGCCAGATTGGATAGTCGTGGGAAGGTGGCAAGACGCTTGGTGAGGCTCGTATCTGCCAAAAAATTCGTGTCTGGTAGGAACAAGGTGGAAGGGATTGGAACATTGTACGTGACCTCAACAAGCTCAAACAATGACGCCAATATCGCTTACGCACTTGTGCCTTCGGCCGCGTGTGAGCTTGATGAGCTCACAATCGCCCCAGACAGAGTCGTTGGGTTGGAACCACTCATTCAAAATTAAGTGAGAATTCGAAATTCTCGCTGCCCTCGCTCCACTCCGATAAAGGCATTACTGGAGATATTCTCAATGACCCCCGACTGCGGGTGAATAGGTAGACCATTGGGTTGAATTCAGCAACCATTTGAGATTGAAACGCTTCCCTTACCCCAATGCCCCTAGTTCTGAAGAATATGATCTCAACTGTGATTCCGATGATGGTAGCCGTGTAGAGTACTAATAGGACACTGATTGAGAAGGCAATGGGGTCATGAAACAGCTCTCCCGTTCGAATGGAAGAGCCATACATGAGTTGCCTTGACAGTAAAAATATGAGTCCTACACCGACCCACGGCCCAAGCGCGTCCTCGACGAATGTGTCCATGGGGATAAGTCGTCGATGGGTGGGGTCTGCAAAGGTCAAGGAACTCTCTGTTGCAGCTCTGATGACTGAGATTGCCGAGACTAGGACGATGTACACGGCGGCACTGACAAGCAGAACATTGGACGATTTCATCGGTAAGTAGGAGATTATCAGGTATGTGAATAATCCTAGGAACACAGTGATTGGCATACGATAAATCGAAGCTAGAACCTTATCGAGCTCTTTGGCGCCATCTCCAAGTCGGGGTATTCCAATTACCTCCCAACGAGTGTATCGCTGAATAATCCGCGCAATTAGGGACAGGACTCGCTTGTCAATCAGGACCCATTCAATCAACCTGAGTACCGGCATCATGGGCAAGGTGATGAGTGCACCAAACAGGCCAACAAGAGGCCATAGGATCAAGCTCGGAAACAAGAGGAAATGCTGGAGCCGGAGAGGATGGAGCAAGTCTGACTCGATCCGGGCTTGCCTATCTGAGATGAGGTGGACTTTCCTAGCCTCGGCATCTAGCTCAGAACGGTAACGAGTGAGAGGGATGCCGGAGTCTAGGACCCTTCTGACTTTCTCTCTGTAGTGCTCCTGCTCAGGCTCGATGCCAACCCACCACCTCCATGCAAAAGAAACGGGCAGAGCCAGGAATAATGGGGAGAGTAGTATCAACAGCGAAGTGAGCAATGCCTCCAGTGACTCAACCACGCTCCGCCCCCACCGATGAGACCCAAGAATGAAGCGGTTAGGGGCAACCTTTGGGGGGGGATCATTGGGCTTCGGAGAAGTAACCGTTGACAGCGCCCCAATCCACTACGTTCCACCATGCAGAAATGTAATCCCCCCTCCCTGGTCCGAATTTCTTGTAGTAGGAATGTTCCCAGACATCCAGTCCCATAATTGGTATTCCCGCGCCAGTCATGAGTGGATTGTCTTGGTTGGGAGTGGAGCAGATGCTCAGAGATCCGGCAGATGAACACAGCCAAGTCCAACCACTGCCAAACCTAGTCATCGCAGCTTTGGTGAATTCCTCTTTCATGGCATCGAAGGATCCGAATGAGTCATCTATAGCACTTGCAATTTCGCCTTCTGGTTCCCCACCGCCATTGGGTGACATAATGTTCCAAAACATAGAGTGGTTCCAATATCCGCCACCGTTGTTCCTTACCGCGGGTACTTCGTTATGTTCAATGAGTATCTCCTCAATGGATTTGTCAGCCATCTCTGTACCATCGATAGCGGCATTCAGATTTGCAGTATACCCAGCATGATGCTTGGTGTGGTGAATTTCCATTGTCAATGAATCCAAGTGAGGCTCTAGGCCATCGTACGCGTATCCAAGTTCCGGTAGTTCGAATGCCATATCCATTCCTAGGCGTCAGTAAGGGGCTTACGATTTAATCCTACTGAGACGGCATGTTTCACAATATTCATCAAACTCACTCGTGTACACAGTGCATGGGCCGTGTAGCCGCGACCGATGGTATGTCCTTAGCGGCCGTTGAACGCCTGCAGGATGCCGGACACGAGGTGGTGTTACAGCACTTCTCTCCAGAGGAGTTGTTGTCTGGTGTACTGTCCAATTTCGATGCTGTAGTAGTCCGAAGTTCCACTAAGATGACCAGTGATTCCATTCACGCGTCAAGGAACGAGGCCGGCGGAATTGGTTTCATCGGCCGTGCCGGGGTGGGTGTGGATAATATCGACCTCGCAGCGGCATCCAATTGTGGAGTGGTAGTTTGCAACACTCCTGGTGCTTCTACTAGAAGCGTAGTGGAGTTGACTATTGGCCATCTAATTGCGTCTACGCGTCATATTCCTAAAGCAGACAGGACCCTAAGATCGGGAGAATGGGCCAAGAAGTCACTCAGGGGATCAGAATTAGGGGGCAAAAGTCTGGGCATGATTGGTTTCGGCAGGATTGCTAGGGGTGTTGGTGAAGTCGCCAGCACCTTAGGCATGAATCTTCATGCATTCGACCCGTACATCTCCAGCGATGTGACCGAGTCCTCACATTGTATCTTTCATGACGAAGTGGATGAATTATTCAGGCTCTGCACTCACATATCCATTCATTGTAATCTTTCGGAAGAGACCCAACACCTAGTCAACTCTGATCGTTTAGCATTGATGAGCGGCGTCGGTGCCGATGGTACTCCATGCGGAAATCATATTGTTAACTGTTCTAGGGGGGGTATAGTCGATGAGGCAGCTGTCTTATCTGCCCTCGAATCGGGACAGCTGTCCTCAGTGGCATTGGACGTATTCGAAGTCGAGCCCCCTGGGGAAAATCCTCTTTTGAATCATGCTGACTTCCACGGCTCACCGCACATCGGCTCTGCGACCTTGGAAGCCCAAGATCGTGTCGGAGAGGAGATGGCGGGACTCCTCATTGACTATTTCAACGGAATAAGGCCATCTTCAACTATCAACTGATGTGCCTATGAGACAAGGCGTTGTCACCGAGTCATTCGATGCTGTGCATTTGAACAAGTGTATTTTCCATAATTGACAGTTCTAGGGGGATTGATACATCTGAAACTGGAGAATTCAGGGACAATCCAGAGTCCTTCTTCAACTTCCATACCATGGAATTAAACTCCGTGATTACAGGGGTCAGAGCCCTCAGGGACTCTGCTTCCTCACCCATGACTACTGTGGGAAGTCGCGGGAAGGCGCGGGCATCGACGGAGCTTTTGCCATACAAGGTGGTAGATAGGTAGTGGGTGAAGAATGGGCAGATTGGGGTGAATGCGCATAGAAGATCATGAATCACTCTGTGCAGTGTCCAAGTAGCTGCTTCATCACCATCGTACAGCCTTGACTTCGTCATCTCCAACCAGTGGCTGGGGAATATTCCGGTGCCGAATCCCTTGATTGCCTGCGCCGCACTGTATATGTCAATTCGAGTCCATGCATCTTCGACTTGTGCCATCACGTGATCGAACTCTGATAAAATCCAACGATCCTCGAGGGCCAAATTGTCTGGTGGCCTTTCTAAATCATCGGAAACATCGAACTGGCTAGCGAACCTAGCGACGTTGAATAGCTTGGTGAGGATACCGTAGTACTTCGTCTCAATCTCTTCTGGGTTGATGTGGAAGTCGTCACCAACCTGTGCCTCACAGGCCTTCCATAATCGGAAGCATTCGCTCCCGATTTTGTTTGCTCGCAATTGTACTTGCTTCCCATCGGGACCCTTAATCTTCCACGAACCGGTCCTTCCACCGGAACCGCATTCGAGAACTGAGTCTGCGTCTATGCCGTTACCTAGGGATTTCGACATCTTTCGACCCCATGGGTCCATGCCCAAGCCATCGACCCAGATGTACTGAAAGCCGGGTTTGTCGAGTAAGAGTGCACTTTTCAGTAACGTGTAGTATAACCAAGTGCGCACAATATCCTTTCCCTGTGGCCTGATTGATGTTGGGAAGGCCCTTTCGAAGAGTTCAGGGTCGCTGATATATCCAGAGACAAACAGGTTGGAGTTAGAAGAGTCCATCCATGTATCGAACACCTTTTCCTCACCGACCAAAACACCAAGCAAGTCCTCCATCTCACTGTAACTACCCAGGGATTCCTTGGATTCGCGATCAAGCACCTCTGATTCATCAGGGGGCAATTCCCTCCAAGGTTGGACATAGATACCTTGTGGGGGGACAACTATCTTTGTGCCATCTTCAGAATACCATATTGGCACCTCTGTATGGTACCATCTTCGCCGACTGATTGGCCAGTCTATGGAAATTCCTTCCATCCAATCGTGGAGGTACTGCCTGTTACGATTAGGTATGAATACACATTGGTCCGAAAGCTCTCGCAGCCTGTCTAGAATATGAGTTTGTCTAACGTACCATTCCTTTAGCAGAATGATCTCGATGGGATTGCCCCCTCTTTCGCTGATTGGAACTTCCTGCATTCGTTCTTTGGTGGATATGAGGCTACCAGACTCTCGAAGCATATCGATAGAGACCTTGCGCGCCTCGGGTACGGGCAACCCTACTAGCGGACCGGCGATGGATGTCATTTTCCCATCTAGGTCGATAGCTACGTAGGGGCGGAGGCCTAATTCCCGGAACACCGCTACATCATTCTGGTCCCCGAAGGAGCAAATCATCAGAACACCACTACCAAAACCCATCTTAACAGATGGATGGGTGAGAATCTCGACCGAGTCTTCACGACCGCTCACTGGCAGGGGTAGTTTGATACGCTTGCCAACGAGGTGGGTGTAGCGCTCGTCGTCTGGATGTACTACGACTACGCCACATGCGCAAATCAATTCAGGACGGGTCGTTGTGATGATGATTTTCTCACCATCAGCAGTGGTCCAAGAGACATCACATAGCAGCGTTTTGCGAGATGTTCGCTGAACCTCTGCTTCTGCAATGGTAGTGCCTTCCACAGGGTCGTAAAGGTTGGGCCTGAGATCCTCTACAATAGCCCCGCGCCTGAATAGATTAACGAATATCGATTGGGTCACAGCCCGGTAGTCAGGGGAGTCAGTCAGGTACTCGTTGTCGTAATCGCAGGAAAGTCCTACTCTCTTGGCTGTTTGCCTCATGGCTTGGGTGTAATCCTCGATGATCTCGGCGCAACGGTCCAAGAACTCACCACGGTCAAAACTCCTCATCTTACGCCCGGTCTTCTTTTCGACGGTAAATTCGATGTTGATGCCATTTCTATCGACTCCCCAGGGGAAGCGCACCTCTTTGCCCAGAAGCCTCTGACTACGAGCTATCACATCGATCATACTGTACTGGGCAACGGCCCCAATATGCCAAGTTCCACTTGGGTACGGTGGAGGGGTATCAATGATGAATAGTTCCCTTTCGCTAGTTGGGTCGAATGAATATCGTTTCTCGTAGCCGGAATCATAGTGTTCTTGCTGAATCGTTTTTTCGAGATCCACTGTCCACCTTTTGTCGACGATCTTCGGTTCTCCCATCTATTCGGCTCCTACGCTGTCAATGCCATTGACCACCATTCTTGACCGTTACCAAAGAAATATCCGAAAATACGCCATACCGCGAAATACATCGGCGTGGGGTTGAAGGGATGTCTAGAGGCACATCATGACAAGCGGGACCATGGAAGACGAAGTACTCGATATTGGCGAGGATCAGAGCACTGTCTCTGAATCTCCGATTTCAAGTGGACTTGGTCGAATCAACGAAGTCGGAAAACGAATCAGTGAGTTGGACGGTGCTGGTGTAGAGAGGGCTGTTGGGCGCATCCCTAACATCATGAGGAGGAAGTTGAGAGACGCTAATGCCACCTCAATCCTCACTATGGCCCCAGTCATCGCAGTCATCCTCTCTTTGGGCTTCACGATTCTGATGTTACCCCATTCAGGGGTAAACGACTGTAGGGATGGTTACGACTTCGATTGGTGCACCGAAGAACCTGCGTTGAATGTTAATGGAGATTTGGAGGTCTACTTACCTACTGACGATAACCCTGAGAGCGTCAAGGCCCTAATAGCCGAAGTTGAGAAAGACTGGACAACTAATGTGATGGTCATCTACGTCGAGTCAGAGAACTTCAACGTCACGAAAGTCAGCATTCTTGATCAGATTGACATGGTCGAGAGGGACCTCAACTGGGCGATGAACGACGAGGGTGTCGAGGACAACGTCATCTACGTCCTGTCAATCTCCACTGTAATCAAGGAGGTCAACTCGAGTGGGGGCAGGGTCATCAAGGCCTTCGTATCCGGGTTAGCCGATTCCTTCGATATAGATTCTGATGAGATCAATGAGTCCATTGATGCTCAAAGCGATATCATTGGCAATTACGCGATTCCTGATGAACAAGAGCGTGTGGACCAAATCCTCCAGGAAATGCCCCAGAACGCTCTTGACAAGCTTGTTCGTGATGTAGGTCGTGACCGTGATGGTGACGGGATTAAGGAGGCCGAACGCGCGTTTTTCTGGAATCGGGGCGTAATCATCATCGGCATCTCTGATGACATCAGTGGCAACTTGACAATTGGCGACATTGTACATGACACCCAGGACCGGATAGATCGCATCGCAGAAGATGAAGATTGGAACGACCTCAATCTCACCATGACATTGACTGGTCCCGCACCGTTAACCAATGCAGTCACCGAGGAGTCATTCAAGCTGTTCTGGAAAGTTTTTCCCCGTGGTGTTGCTGCAGTGGCACTCGGACTATTCATCTTCCATTGTGATCTTTTGCAGACTGGGAGGATTAGGTGGGTTCAAGGAATCAAGGTCGTCATCATCTCTGGATTGCCAACACTTTGTGCTGTTTGGGTGACTCTTGGAATCATTGGTCTGACTAACTACGAGGTGACCATGACCGTGATTCTCGTTGGCCCCATCATACTCGCCTTGGGTGTTTCATATGGATTGCATATCACTAATCGTTATGCCGAATCAAAGGGAACTCCGCAGGAGAAAATGTCCACCGCGCTCAATTCAACTGGCAAAGCCGTATTATTGTCTGCAATGACTACAATCATTGGATTCATCTCCCTGACATTTGCACCCATGAAACCAATCCAAACTGTTGGTTGGGCTCTTGCTGGCGGAATCTTCGTCGTGTACATAATGACAATGGTAATGGTACCCAACTTGACAATCCTCCTTGATTTGAAAAAACCATCCCATCCTCCTCCGAGGGTATTCGTGGCTGCCGTCAACATGCCAATCAAATGGTCTAAACTCACCATAGTCATATTCTTGGCCTTCATGCTTCTCTCTGCTGGTTACAATAGAAACAACGTCGAAGAGAACATCGACCTGCTGAAAATGGCCCCGAAAGAAGGTGCTGATGGTGAGCCAGTTGATGCAGTAGTGAAGATGGAAGTATACTCCGATGAATTCGAAGCTGGGCAACCCGGATTCCTACTTGTCGAAGCCGACATAAGAGCTAATCCTGAAATCAACTTAGGAGGTATTACAGCAGACCATCCCTATGCTAATCTTGAGGGCATTGAAACTCTTGAGGGCAATTGCAACAACGTCGAAAATGCAACCGCTGTCTCCATAGTTTTCCTCATGAAGGCAATTGCCGTCGGCGTCAATGTTTCAGGGACACCCATTTCTGACATCATAGAGGACCAACCATTGCCCGAACCAATCAAAGAGCTCGCTGACCTGATCTTCAATCGTGAACAGTCTGGCAATGTTTCCTTCTGGACTGTCTTAGACACCCTAGATGCCCAAGAGGATGACGGTGGCAGACAAATTCAGAACTTTCTTCTGTACGTGTTCTACAATAGCATGACCGTTGAAATGAGGGAGCTGTTCATTTCTTCCGACTACCAACGAACACTCATCTACATCGACATGCCGTTCATGGATGTTCAGTCCACAAAGAAGACTGCTAATCAGATCAATGCATGGGCCAAGGCAGCAGGCGACTCTGCGAATCCGATTGATGTCCTCGGTGACTCGTTAATCGGTGTGGCTTCAGTAACCATTGAGGTCAACAACCTGATAGTTGACTCTCAGTGGACGTCCCTTGCCTTTGCTCTCGGCTTCACCATACTCACGTTAGCTTTGGTTTTCAGGGACGTACGCTATGCATTACTTACTACAATCCCCGTTGGATTTACAGTGGCTATGCAATGGCTCGTCATGGACTCTGGAGGAGTCTCACTCTCATTGGTCACTGTGATGATTGGTTCCATTCTTGTCGGTGTCGGCATCGATTTTTCCATCCACATCGCCAATCGAGTGAAAGAGCTCGGTGGCTCGATCGAGGCCATACGCACATCATGTGCCAGTACGGGAATGAGTCTGTTCGAGGCCACAACCGTTACTGCTGCGGGACTCACTTGTGCCTATGGTATTCCTATCGAGGCCATCACTCCTTTCGTCACTGTCATCATCGTCCTTCTCGTCATTGCGGCACTCTCGTCATTGCTTTTGCTACCCGCAATATTTTCGTTCATGGTCAATTCCAACTTCGGTCTGACGGGTGGTGTAGAGACCATGGTTAAGGCTGCTGGACTCAGAAGGTCCATTGCTAGGGAAGACGCAGACAGCATTGATGCGGCTCTGGCATACGGGCGCTCAAAGGATACCTGGTGACACGACACCTTGATTGATTGTATCCCAAGCGCGACTCATGTCAGATAATTATTGGCTGATGAAGAGCGAACCACATGTATATCCCTGGAGCCAGTTAGTAGACGATGGATCTACTCATTGGGATGGGGTGAGGAACTACCAAGCTAGGAATTTCATGAGGGACGATATGAAACTCGATGACTTGGTACTGTTCTACCATTCAAATTGCAAGCCCCCCCATGTCGTGGGCGTGGGTAGGATATGCAAGGAGGGGTATGCTGACTACACTGCACAAGATCCAACATCAAACTATTTCGATACTAAGGCAACTTTCGAGAATCCCCGATGGTTCATGGTCGACATCGAACCCGTCCAGAGTATGCCTGACCCCGTCCCACTTCCGGATTTGCGTGCCAATTCAGAGTTGGAAGGAATGCCCCTGCTCCAGAGATTCATGAGACTAAGTGTGCAACCCGTTTCCAAGGAGAATTTCGAGACCGTGTGCCATATGGGTGGCCTCTCAGGAATACCCGAAAGGTAGGTGGGCGTGTCCTCGGTGGACGCTCGTCACCAAAGGGACTTGTACACCAATCTCCTCAATCCCGCATTCCCAAGGCATCCAGCATCCCCGGTCGGGTTGCTCGCTTCCGCGCCTGACCTGGTTCCCGGGCGTAAGGCCTTCACCGATTCCCTACGGAATCGGGTTTCACCAACCTGGATCTCTTGGGGGCGAGATATCGACGTCAACCGGTGAGGTTCCAATGGCTCGTCTGCGCCGCCCTCGGACTTCGGGTCACCATTATTGACGATTTGTGAAATACAGAGCACGTCAACTCTCCCCCTAGCCCAATGGACCAGTGAAGAGGTTACCTATGAATAATCCCTTTGCTATGCAGCCTGATATTTTGACGGGCAACCAGTTTGTATTTCATGTGCGTTTAGTATCCAACCCTCATCAGAGTTCATTAAAGTGCCGCGAACAGCTATGGTAAGTCCCTCGTGGAACCCATCAGGAATGGCTACACCGGTGAAATCTACCACCAGTGAGGTTGAAACGCCACCAAGATCGAAGGTCTTTGTCTGCGAATCTAGGCTATCAATTGTGACCTTGCCTCTGAGGAATACTATTCTGTCCTCAAAGTCCAAGGGCGATGATAGCACCTCATCCACGGAGTATTGTACTTCTGGCTCAATGCTAATCATCGCCATGCCCAAAACAGCAACACATAGCAATCCGACTACCAGAAGTCGGCTGGAACGACTGAGTGACATGTTAGTCCCTACTGACTCCTCTCGTTAAGGATGACTACTGGGGCAATACTCAGGGATTATGTGCTGAGCCGAAATCATCCTGCTGTAACAACCAGTCGCCTTCCATAACCGGGCCGTCTATGCAAGTGAGGCGATCTCCGACCATGCACAGACCGCAGACGGCTACTGAACAGGGTAGATATCTCTCCATAGCTGCATAACATTCGATTTTTGAATCCACGGCAATCTGTAGAACTGGTGCCATCATAGGCTCTGGTCCACAGGTGAGAAGTATTGTTTGACCATCGTGAGTATTGTCGAGTAATTCAGGAAGAAGACCCGTTGGAAACCCTGCCGTTCCAAGAGAACCGTCGTCTGTTGTAATGCGAAGGTAGTCACAGACTGATTCCATTCGTGGAATGTAATGAGATTCCGCAATATTTCGAAATCCCATGATCGCTTCAATCCGAATCCCATCCCCTAGCTTGTGCCTCGCTTCTCGGGCTACCATGTGCATGGGAGTAGAGCCAATCCCACCGGATACCAGAATCAACCGGACTCCAGCATTCATGTCAGGGAAAGCTGTCCCGAATGGGCCCCTAATGGCTAACCAGTCTCCAGCCCTCATTCTTGTCAATTCACCACTCTGTCTCCCCAGGTCCTTTACGGTGAATCCAAGAAATGCACGGCTCTGACACACTGTATCAGTTCCACTCCATTCGTTATCATGAGAGTGGCCGATTCTCACGTCTCCTACGCTATATGGTTTCTCAGAGTGGTGGTGAGAACGACTCATGCCACCAGTTGAATCATAAGGATTCCAGCACATGAAGTATTGACCTGGTCGATATTGTGATGCCAAAGAATGAGGCACCTGCACCCAAAGAGTGACTATTCCTTCGGCTTCGTGTTGTACTTCGACTAGAGGGAGGGGGGTAGGGACAGAAATCAAATTCCTGGCCTCAAATGAGTGAGCCAGCCTGAGTGTACAGGCATCTGAAAGCCTAGGCATGTCAAGCTGTGGTCGATTGTGGGGAGAGGCTCTCAAACTCACGACAACCCCTCCAATGAATCCAGCGCGATCCCCTGCATCGATGAGATATTTTGATAGCCGTTTTGATCCATGAATTCAGATAACTCAAAAGAGATTTCTTTGAATTTATCCACGTCCCCCCAAATCAAGGCACTACCAATCTGAACTGCCGATGCTCCAAGCATCACGAATCTGACAACATCCAGCCCAGAACAGATCCCCCCCATTCCTATGATGGGTGCAGCGGGAAGCTCACCTCGTAGCATCGCCAAGGAGATTTCAGCCACCTTTCTCTGTGCGATTGGCCTGATTGCCGGGCCTGACATTCCACACAGAAGATTTCCTATAATCGGCCTCCCTGCGAAGGGGTCGACTTCTATTGCCGAAACAGTGTTAATCAGAGATAGACCATCTGCTCCTGCTTCGAGTGCTGCTTTCGCTTCAATTGTAATATTACTAGTGTTTGGCGTTAACTTCGCATACAGGGGAATATCCACAGCATCCCTGACTGCTGTAACAACCTCACGAATCAATTCTGGCTGTTGTCCAATAATCAATTCCCGACTACCTGGTTTGGAATGGGGGCAGGATAGGTTCAGTTCTAGTGCTTCGGCACCCGACTCGGACATTTTTTGAGCTACTTCAACAAAATTTTCCGTGTCACCCCCAAAGATTGACACCAACACAGGCTTAGAAAATTGCTCATTCGATATGATCTCAGCAAAAGCATCAGCTCCGGGGTTGGGAAGCCCCATCGCATTGAGTATAACGGAGTCCATTGCTTCGACACATACCGGCCCTGGATACATCTCCCTTGGAACAGGGCCAATGGATTTTGTCACCAATCCTCCTGCATCACTAGCGGCAACTCTGTGCAGCGCCCCAGCACTGCCCCCTTGCACTCCGGAGGCCAACATCAACGGATTATGCATGTCTAATCCAGGTACACCTACGGAGAGGTCGGCCATATTCTTCAACTCAGTGCGGTGGCATAGTGCTAAATGTGTTTGTACCCGACAGCTTCGCCAATTCCTGAGAAACCAGATTCATTGGTCTTCCTGACGAGACCCTTGACTATATTCGAGACGATTGAGGGGCCATTGAAAACCATAGAAGAATACAATTGTAGAAGCGAAGCACCCGAGGTGATGGCATTCCATGCAGTATCAGTGGATTCTATTCCACCCACGCCGATTATTGGAACCTCTCCACTAGACTCTTGGTAAACCAGTTCGATGAGTTCAATTGCCCTATCATGGAGGGGACGACCTGACAGCCCACCATCGTGAGCAAGTGCTTTCCTAGATTGTGTAGTGAGAGGTACAGGTCTACTGACGGTGGTATTGGTTGCTACGAAGCCATCGATGCCCAGACCCATTGCTATGCGTGTAGTTTCCAAAGTATCTTCGTCTGATGAATCAGGAGAGAGTTTCAGGAGGATTGGTTTCGATTCGTGCTTTCTTCCACGAATATCAATACAAGAGCGCAATACGCCTTCGAGCAGATCTTCTTCTTGCAGATTCCTCAATCCAGGGGTGTTCGGTGATGATATGTTCAAGACAAAGAAATCGGCGTAATCCCAGAGAATGTCCAAAGTTGCTGAATAGTCACTAGAAACGTGCTCATTATCCACCTTTAGCGAACGGCCAATGTTTGCTGCTACCGGTGACTTCGGCCATCTATTAACTGCTTTGCGTGCAATTAACCTGTCCCTCACAGCAGAGGCCCCCGGATTGTTGAGTCCCATGTTATTCACCAATGCCCTGTCTTTGTTAGCTCTGAACATCCTTGGCTTGGGATTACCATCTTGGGGATAGCGAGTTACTCCCCCATACTCGCTCCATGAGAATCCAAGTGCAGGCCAAGATAGCAGAGCTTCCGCACCCTTGTCAAAACCGGCCGCTAGCCCCAAAGGATGATGAAATAGCATATCGAAGACTTCTATTGGGAGTTCGGGCGAACGATATATCTGGTTTAGGAAATACTGTCCGGTTGGCCTCTCACCTAATCTAGATAGCAAAGAGATGGTGCGAGAGTGCGCGCGTTCCGAATCAATCATCTTTAATGTTGGATTAGCAAGCATTCTCCATGCTAACCCCATCGTTGTGGCTAAAGGCACTTATTCTTCAATCGTTGCGCAAGAATAGAGTAGCATGACCGCAACAACTGGAGAAACCGCCATTGCCGAATTGGCAAGGCTGATTCTAAAGCTGTCTCCTGTGACAATTATCCCCTGTTCAGGTGAGTCACACTCCAAATGGGAGTCCGATAATTATTGGAACCATGACAACTCTAGAATGTTGGAGATTAACGAAATTGCACCATCTCTAGTCATTAATGTAGAAACTCTCCAATATTCAGAAGGAACACCTCAACACTTGACTTTCTACAAGGACGATAGATTGATTGCCATCGTTGGTAACAATAAGCCAACATCCTTGGAGGCAATATGGATTCCAGTTGAGACAAAGAGATTCAGTGAATTGCTTTGTGAAAATTTACTACAATTAGCCGAAGCAGGATACCCGGGATGTGACGGATGTCTTGGCCCTGCGTTCGATAAAGAATGGGATGAGCAGGCTCATAGAGAATCACTACTCTCTTAGTTCGGCTTCACGCGCAGGCCTGCGCTCACGCGCGTTGGAATTCGTATTGACTGCTCACGTTTATACATGGTTCGTACCGGCACCGGGAACCTAGAGGTCAATAGCAAGGTGTGAACATGAAACTTGTAATTCTAGAATCGAAGGCGAAGGCTCGTACTATCAAGAAATACCTCGGCAAGGGTTGGATTGTCGAGGCATGCAACGGCCACGTACAAGACTTACCATCAAAAAGGGGTACGAAGGATAGCTCCAAAGCACTCTGGGCTTCCAAACCAGGTGAGCTCCCTAATCCCCCATGGATGTGGACCGATAGGGCTGAATCTATCATCGGGAAAATCATTGCCAAAGCCTCAGCTTCTGGAGTGGAAGAGGTATTCATCGCTACCGATCCTGATCGCGAGGGCGAATTCATTGCCTGGCGGTTGGAAATCATCTTTTCTGAATTCGCCTCAGTAACCAGAGTTTCGTTCAACGAAATCACCAAGAAGGCTGTAACTGATGCACTGAAGAACTCTCGTAGTCTGGATATGGATCTTGTAAAAGCGGCCTTGGTTAGGCGATTCATGGATAGGCTAGTCGGATATAGATGCTCGAAATTCTGTAGATCGTGGAAGCTTAGGTCTATGGGGAGGGTGCAGACGCCGGCACTTGGTTTCGTAGTGGATAGGGAACTGGAGAGGGAAGCCCATGTTCCAAAGGAGTACCACTCCGTATCTGTCGATTCAAATGGCGTCAATCTGAAAGTGAAGTTCCATGAGAAAACTGATTCTGAATCTTGGACGGGCGATGATGGGAAGCACCGCCCCGATAGAACATCAAATTCTAAACTGGCTAATTCCGCATATGACGCGCTCCGGGGATCGGACTCACTAACTGTAGAATCTGTGGAGGATGGAATAATTAGGAGGCGACCTAAACCACCGTTTACTACCGATACCATGCTGCAATCGGCAAACTCTAACTTAGGATGGTCAATTTCCAAGACCAGTGGTGTAGCTTCCTCTCTTTATCAAGCTGGCCACATTACCTACATTAGAACGGACTCTACTAGGACTAATGCTGACGCGAGAGAGAGTATTAGGGATTTGATTTCCAAGAAGTTCGGTACAAATCACCTCGGCAGTGGTGTGGGCGAATCTAAGAAATCTTCCAAAAGCAAGGTTCAGGATGCTCACGAAGCAATACGTCCCACCGACCCAAATGTGGAGTCGATCGATTCCGACAAGGACGAAGGTGCCCTCTATTCGTTAGTTTGGGCACGTTTCGCTGCCAGTCAAATGTCTGATTCGGTAAGGGAGAGACGACAGATTGTCATGTCATGCGAAGGTTTGGATTTACCACTCTATGGGACTTCAAGTTGGAGAACTCACGCTGGATGGGAAGCAGCTTTTTCCAAGTATATGTCAAATGTAGCAACAAAGCCTCCAGAATCTGGATTCATAATTGGCTCTGCATGGGAATTCGATGGGGAACCAACTCTAACTACTGATGTGACTAAGCCCCCCAGAAGGTTCTCGGAGAGTTCCATTATCCTACAAATGAAGAGTGCGGGCATAGGTAGGCCCTCTACCTACGTGTCCACGGTGACAAAACTAGTGGACAGGGGTTACGTGGACAAGGACGGCCGCTCTCTCTCACCAACTTCCAATGGGAGGCTACTATGGCTCGATGTTGTTCCCCATTACAACCAAGATGCACTCATTGTGGACGGCTTGTTCACATCCGAATTTACTTCATCGATGGAACAAAGCTTAGACAAGATTGAGCTTGGAAATGCTGATGCTGCGGCTACGTGGAATGATTTTGTTGATGTGTTTAGGGGGATGCATAACAACGCTCTTGAACGCAGGAGGAAAAAACCGACACTGCGTCAATTGCAATACCTCGATAGCATGATCAGTCGGATGACAGAGGAAGAAAAACACGAGATTCTTGGGGTGGACGACATAGGGGCACTTTCTGGAGATGATATTAGGAGGGTCATCGATTCTCTCAGTAATCAGATACAAGGGGGAGTTCCAGCCAGTGAGAAGCAGGTAGCCTTGATCATAAAACTAGCCGACAAACTGGCGATCGATTTGGATGTGTTCCTTAAGGAGCAGGGGGTTATTGAAATCGATTCTCTTACTGGTGGCCGGGATGGCACTGCAAGCGAAGTCATTGATAAACTGATAATCCTAGATAATTCCTCACCTGCGACTGAGAGACAAATCAGCACCATTCGATCGATGTCCGAAAATCTTGGCGTGACTGTTGAAGAAGCAGTCGAACTAGTCCGTAGCGAATCCATCGAATCCATCGCAAAGATGGATGCCAGTAGTCTGATTGGCATTCTCAAGAAGCGAATCCAGTCCAAACGAAGGGGAAAATAGTAGTACTCCGGTCTTAGGTGTATTCACATGATTGCACAGTACGACGTCGTCGTAGTTGGTGCAGGACCCATCGGAGGTTACCTCTCACGGAGATTCTGCGAGCATGGCCACAGTGTTTTGCTGATTGAGGAACATTCAGAGGTCGGCCGTCCCTTTCAGTGTGCTGGACTAGTCAATCCCGGAGCAATGTCTGCTGTTGGTCTGGAGCAAACTATCTTGTCTGGGATTTGGGGCGCCAGAATCCATAGTCCCTCAGGCACTGCTGTCGAAATTGGCGACCCTAGTAGAATTCGCACATGGTCAGTATGCAGGAAGCTATTCGACGAAGCAATTGTCTTGCAGGCTATCAATAACGGAGCAAAGTTTCTTTTATCCAGTAAACCCACTTCTGCGAAGGTTCATGCAGAGCATGTTTCCCTCATTGTCGAAACTCCAGATGGTGATTTGCAGGTCAATGCAAAGTTACTTTGTGGGGCTGATGGCGCGCATTCTTGGGTGCGAAGGAAATTCCGAATGGGGAATCCGAAGGAGCAAATGATTGGCTTCCAAGTGGAAGTGACTGGTTACCATGGTGAAGACGGCAAGTTGGACATGTACACTGGAAGTGAATACTCTCCTGGGTTTTTTGCTTGGGCCATTCCGTCAGGCGAAACAACAAGAATTGGGACTTGGACAAAAGCTGACTTGCTCAATGGCCGTTCATGCGAGGACTTGTTGTCTAAGCTTCAGAGTAGTAACCCTTGGTCCGCCCGATTCGCTCAGTGCAATGAGATTGGTCGATATTGCGGCCCCATACCGAGTGGCCTAGTCAAGCGCCCACTAATCGAAAGGGTGGCCCTATTCGGGGATGCTGCGGGGTTATGCAAGCCCACTACTGGCGGGGGGATAGGACCAGGCATCAAACAGGTCGACCTGTTAGTACCTGAACTCAGCCTTGCATTGAACGAAGGTAATCTCTCAGTCAAGAGGATGCTGGCTATCTCTAGATTATTAAATGATATGAGAAGTAATCAGAGGAGGAAAAAGGCCCTTAGAAATGCATTTCTCACAGAGTCGACGGACCATGAATTGGATGAAATTTTCCAGATATGGTCCAAACCAGAAGTAATTGACTTGATTAACGAAGTAGGGGATATCGATAATCCAATTCCGTTGGGGATTCAAATGCTCAGGGAAATTCCAGAGTTTAGGAAACTTGCTGGTAGGGCAGCAATGGCAGTTCTATGGGGTTAGACAATTGTCGCTTTCAGTTCAAAGAATCAGATATCCCCCCTTTGAACCATCACAGATGGATCCGAGCCAGATACCAGCGTTGGAAGTGGTTGTTGAAACCAACCATAGCCCAATCCCGAAATTCAAGATTGGTGCTAATGATGATTGGTTCATAGAGTGGAAAGAATTCTCAGATGACTACCGCCATTTACCAGTGATTGAATGTCAAATCAATGAACATCCACCGAATTTCATAGACAAGACTCGAAGGGGCTGGTACGTCATACCAGACCCTCTCCACAGCATTTCTCGGAAACTGATTGCACCAACTGTCATTCTGCTGATTATTTCACTGTTTATTCACGCAATTGAACCAGGATTAGTCTCCCTAGGCATCGTATCAAAGTCATTTGCTGGATCATTTAAGTTTGGTCCGCTATATTATCCAAAACTACTATTCATCTCATTCCCAATATTTCTTCTTCCATTGATATTCAGAATGATTGCCAACATGAGAGATTTAAAAAGGCAAAGATTACTACTTTCTAGTCCCCTAACTGACTTGCAAGTATGCACCAAAATATCGAGGAGTGGGGTGACAATAACAACCTTGCCAAATATGCCCGAATCCGTTAGTATAGGCAGAGCTAGAATCCAAGTTGGAATAGCAGTACCGGAGAGAGATACCCTCATACGAGCGCTTGAAAGGAAAGAGGGGGGGCAGCCAGCGCCCGGGATGTCGACCAAACTACCAGAAAAACGAATCAACACAGGTGACGAGATAGGTACTGGGGTTGGGGAGGCTACCCCCATGCAGGTTCCAAACAGCAGAGTAATGATGCTAGAGCCTCTACGAGCATCCGAATATGGGAAATGGTCCGAATTCTCTCAAGATTATTTCCAAACACAAAAACAAGATGAAAACGGCCAAGTTACTGGTTGGCCCTTGGAATTACCGAAGAGCCAATGGCCCGGATCAATCTACTCGCCCCTGATAGCTGTGCATTGGGAATTAGTTTTCGAATGCAGGGCATGGCCCGTGGGCGATCAGTCGGATGGTACAATCAAAACGAGAAATAGATTGGGCATAAACACCGTGTGGGTTCAACCATTAACTATGGAAAGTGCTGATAATCCAATAGTCTCAAAGTCGTTACCAGTCAGAAGCGGCCGAATCGAAATTTCCGACTACTGAGTTCGACTTGTAATGGAACCTAATTTGTCGCCCAATTGAAGGCAAGCATCCAGTTTGTTATATTCAGAATCGCGCTTTACAGGTACAAATCCAGCACTGATGATCATTCGTTGGAGTTCCAATTCAGTCGCATCCGTCTTAGTAGAGCCTGAAGATGAAACGACATTTTCTTCCATCATTGTCGAGCCTGCATCATCTGCTCCAGCTAGCAATGCAATTTGCGCAATATCCATTCCCATAGTTGGCCACGAAGCCTGAATGTGATCTATGTTGTGGAAAAATATTCGTGAGATGGAAACATGACGTAAATACTCTACAGCACCAGTACCAAGCTCAATCTTGTTGCGACCAGCATTTCCGTTTCCAAGACTGTTGTTTTCTAACATCACAGGCCATGAGACGAATGACGTGAAACCAGACAGTCCATTATTGAGTGATCTTTCCTGCAACTCACGGACACGACTCATGTGCTCGATTCGTTGACTAATGCTCTCCCCTAAACCGAAGACGTTGGTCGCAGATGTGGTCAGATTGTGCGTTTGAGCTTCTTCCATTACTTTGAGCCAATTATCAGATGAGCCTTTTTTGGGTGAGACCGCGAACCTAATGTCATCGACAAGAATCTCGGCCCCGCCACCCGGGAGGCCGTGCAATCCTGCCTCTGATAGTATACGTAGCACCTCAAACGTGGTCTTACCACAAACCTCAGCAATTCCCTCAATTTCTATTGGGGAGAAGCAATCAAGGGCTATGCTGGGGTGGCGAAGTTGTAACTCTACTAATAGGTCGACGTACCAATCCAATGAGAGTTCTGGATTAACTCCACCTTGCATTAGAATCCTTGAACCTCCAAGAGTTTCAAGCTCGTCTATTCTATGACTAATCTGTTCAACGCTCTGAGTATAAGATTCTTGATGCCCAGGTGGCCTGTAAAACGAACAGAACTGGCAATTGATGGTGCATACGTTGGTGTAGTTGATATTCCTATCTACGAGATAGGTAACTTCGTTTCCGGGAACCTGGCTACGACGCCTATTTAACGCGACAAACATCAAATCATTGAGGTCCGCATGCTTGTAGAGAATGGCAGCATCATCAATTCCCAAGATCGGAGGGTTATCGGACAATTGGCCTTCGAGGACTGAGTGGCACTTGTCCAAGAAATCACCCCTTACTCCCTACTAGTGCTTCAATATCATCAATTGTCTTGGGACAACTCGAGGTCAGCACCATAGGACCTTCCTCTGTAATCAGCACATTGTCCTCGATACGGACGCCTATCCCTGCATAACGGTCTGGTATCTCGACATCAGTCCTCCAACTTCCGAAGTATAGCCCTGGCTCAACAGTCACAACCATTCCTGGTTGCAATATTCTCCCCTCGTCTTTATCGCCTTGTCTACCACCACCGACATCGTGAACGTCGAGACCAAGGAAATGTCCTGTTCCGTGCATGAAAAAATTTCTATAGGGGCCATTGAACTCCATATCGTCTCCAATGGCCTCCTCAAGACTACAATCTAATATCCCCAAATCAATCATCCCTTGGGCTAGTACAGATGATGTGGCTCTGTGCATTGAAAGCCAAACTGAACCAGCTTGGCACACCTCAATAGCAGCCAACTGTGCTTTCAGCACGAGTTCGTAGATTTCTCTTTGCTGGTCGCTGAATTTCCCGTTGACCGGCCAAGTTCGAGTGATATCGGAAGCGTACCCGGAAACCTCGCACCCCGCATCCACCAGTACCAGTTCTCCATCGGAGATCTCATTGTCATTGGAATTGTAATGTAAGATAGTAGCATTGTCACCACCACCTACGATTGATGAGTAGCTACAACAGCTCTTGCTTGCTGTGAAATGGGCCTCTATGACAGACTGTATCTGCCACTCACCTATGCCGGCGCACCCCTTCCTGATAGCAGCAACATGGGCAGCAGAGGCGATGTCTGCCGACTTCAGCATCAATTGTATCTCTCTTTCAGACTTGCGTACCCGCATTTCATCCAGTATCGATGTGGGGTCAGCAGAATCTGTATCGACTGCACTGCTCACCAATTCATCCAAAGTTGAATTGACGCCTTGAATCAAGTATGCCTGCTTACAGGCACTGAGATGGGTTCCAACAATGTCCTTTAGATCGATGATAGAGCAGGCCTCATGAACTGGCCATTCAGATGCAGCACCCTCAGTGCCCACCCTGCAACCTGTCCAGATTTCAGCCTTGGTATCACGAGGTTGGACGAAGAGAGTCGTGACCCACGAATCTACATTATAATGCGCCATTAGAACTGCTTCCGGATCACTCCAGCCACACAAATATAGCATATACGAGTTGGCACGGTAAGGAAAGGAAGTATCATTCGAGCGGAACGAAACAGGGTTGGTGGGAATTAGCACTAAGCTGTCAGTTGGAATCTGTTCTAGAAATCGAGACTGCCGTCCATGGTATTCATCGAACGTGAAGGGTAAAGTTGCCATCATCTCCTTTCCTACGAAGGTTCGTTATTAGTGCTGTGTAAAATATCTGTAATCAAATCCACTTAGGAATCCGGTGTTCTGCCTCAGAGGTTTGTCTGCGCCGAATTACAGCATAAAGCAAAAACCCCATCGAACCGAAGAGGACAATTAAGGAGTTGGGAAACTGTTCTCTTTGTTCAGCATCTGACACGGTGATTGTAAGGATTGCAGTTTCACTGTCATCATCTGATACCTCAATGATGAGCTCATACTGATCTTCGACTCCCTCGGGCCATGTCATATCTCTATGCAGACCTTCGTAGAAAGGTACGTTGTTGATTCTCCAAACGCACCTAAGCGACTGGAGGTCGTTGACCGTATCGCTACTATATGATGCATCGAAACTGGTGGTTGACGATTTTGAGATGCTGACGGAATCCCCGTCAAATATTGCTTTGCCATCTATTTGTAGACGAACTATTGGGGAGAGGTTGTCTATGACAAACGATTTGATTGTAGTATCTGAATTTCCAGCTTGGTCTATTGTGGTCAATGACAATTCGAACTCACCAGAGTAGTCAGTAGAAACTGAGTATGTACGAACGTCAAGACCTGAACTGACTTCAATGGGGGTGCTTCCGGTGTGAGAAGGACGTCTTAGTGTCCATATGTAGTTAATACCAGTTCTACCCCACACAGCATCGTCAGTTTCGCTACCATCGAAGAGAAGTTCACTAGAGCCTTCTATAGCAAAATCTGAACCGTTGATAATAGATTTGGGCGGGGTGTTGTCTATTCGCAAGCTAATGCATAACTCTGAATCATCGGAAGATTCATCATTCGAAGCAAAAACAAAAATGTCGTACCATCCATCTGCAAAGTCAGACACGTCAATTTTGGAAGAAAATGAACCAGCTAGCCAATCGACTGAAGAAATTTTATCGGGGATTACAACTGATTCTAGGATTGTCGTAGAATCTTGCTCACTGCACTGGGTGGTAGTTTCAGACTGGGTAATCTTGGCTTGAAGCATGGGTTCTGAGTCCCCAATGCTAAAGGAGTTTCCTTGGAGTAGGAAGTATCTGCTTACCCAGGATCCTTCCCTTGGAGAATCAAGGAATATGGTGGGTGGAAGTAATTGAGTACTCCCGTGAAGGAAAAGCGACCGGATTGCTTCAATGGGATCCTCTACGGTCTCCTGTGCGAGGATGTGAAGGTTGCAAGCGCAAGGCATGATGTTGTGAACATCGATAATGAATGAGAACCCCCATTGCGGCCGAGAAGATTGCACATCCGTCTCAATGAGTTCACCTGTGAGGAATCCCGAGGCCAGAGTTTCATCTGAATTTGAAAGATACCACCAGACAGAAGTGGGTGACACTTCGTTCTCTATGTATCCAGTAACGATGAGATCTTGATCAGTCATCATCCCATTATCTAGGTCGATAGATATGATAATAGGGTCATCAAAGTGATTTGTTGCGACAACTGAAATTGATGACTGAATGATTAGGAGAGTTAGTAACGAGGGCAAAGAAATGCTACTCTTCACGAATAATCGCGCTGAGCGAACAGTATTGAACCCCGTGGAATGATGATTGCTATCTTTCTGAGATTTGCATTTGCCATGAGAGTTCGTCTAACCAGAGGCCCAAGGTATCTTTGTCAACAAACTCATGACTCGACTCTGCTGTCAATACGCATTCACAAGCAGCAGCAGCCAAAGTGGTGGCATCTGTCATGCTGTAGCCATGTCCTAGTGCGGCTGCAAGTGCGGTTGCAGCAGCATCGTGAAGCCCAATCTGCTGTTCTGGGGCAGGTGACATGCATGGGAAAAACACCACGGATCCATCAGACTGGTACAATGTCAACCCATTGACCCCACCAAGCACGACAAGGGAATCCCAACCGTAACTATCAATGAGATGCGCAGCAGTTTCTCGGGAGTCAGTGAGCATTGAACGCCTTCTAAGTAACTCCAGACCACGTATTTCAAAGAGAACTACGGTGGCATTTCTGCTTTTCTCAAGTCCGGTAAGTTTAGGATCGACGATTACTGGAATGCCAATTTTGTGTGCCTCTCTGATTAGTAAATGGGAGCCTACCTCATCGATGACTCCTTTGTCATAGTCCGAAATTACTAGGGCACAACTGTTCTTCAAGGACTCAAGTGCTGATGTGGCCAATGCCTCGGAAATTTCCGGAGAGGGGGGGTTTAGGGGCCCCCGATCTACTTGAAGCAGTATCTGACTCTTCTCAAGAAGACTCTCCCTGCTTCCGTAGAATCTAATCTTCGTAAGTGTCTTCATACTTCGAACTATTTCGATTTGTTCTGTTGAAATTCCTTCGTCTGAAAGCATCTTTGATATGTTTGACCCTTCTGAATCATCACCTATGCAACAGTGGAATCTCACATCCATTCCAAGTGAGTTTAGTCCAAGCGCAATGTGGGCGGATGCACCAGGGGATTCTTCTGTGCGGATTACTTTCATCACTGGGACTGGGGCAGTTGAATTGAGATTGTTAGCAAATCCGTGGTGATATCGATCAAGCATTGTATCTCCTATTAGAGTGACCTTGGACCCATCGATATCGTCGAGCAAAAGCCTCAGCCTCTTGAGGCAGTCAACGCGATTTTGTGCTACCCCGTCCGACATGTATGTACTAACGCATGGGGGATTAACAGATGAGATTTGGGGATACCGTCTATATCAAATCGCCAACGCCAACAGGATAGATGGAACCTGTAGATGGGGGGTGGGAGTACCTCGGGCAGTCAGGGGGTAGATTATGGGACAAGTCTGCAATTGGGCGAGCAGATGGGAAAGGAGGACTGATACTATGCGACTCTGAGGTAATCTTCTGTCATGACCACAGAAACTTGGAGTGGCCTAACTCTGGATGGTTGAGTGAGTGCATATTTTCCAAGCCAGAGATCCTCTTCGAGGCCGCCGTATTAGAGGCACTTAGGGTTCCTGGAAATAAGGTTGTTTTTCGTGAATCCCTAACCTTGTTGGAACATGATCATGCAAGGGGTACTTGGGGACTTCGCTGGACATCAAACACCCATCCAAACAATGATTCTGCCATGTCGGAGGTCAGATGGTTCCACGCTTCGGACAAATTCGATGCCATTGACCTCTACCATTGGTGCGCTTCTGTAACTGAAACTGGTAGGTTGGCAGAGATTCTGGTAGTCGATGACGAACACTCGGTGGTAACGTACAGACTGCACCCCTCGAATCCGGAAGGAAACCAAGCACCCCCAACCAACGAAGAACTGTCCATCATTTCTGCCTTTCAATCAGTCTCTCTTGTCAATGGGGGAGCTTACTTTTCCGATTTCGATAATTGGCCTTCTGACATCATTGGCATCCCAGTGCACGCTGGTAGACAGCTCGGGGCATACGAAATTGAACTGGTGTTATCATCAGTGGATGATGGGCTTCCTCAACTCTCGGATGGCGCCAGCATTTTACAGGATCTATACCGGAGGGGGCTGCATTCGCGTCCAGGATTCAAGTATGGAACTAGATGGAGGTGCTACGAACGTCAATTGGGGAAAGGGCATGCCCCTTGGTTGGTGGTCAATCCTGTGGAAGCTTCACAAGATTGGGGGGGTACTTGTCTAGCATCAAGACTTGCATCGGGCGTGAACAAGCATTGGCTCCATCCCATTTCTGTCGATGGGGTATGGAGGTACTTGGAAGTGGCTAGGCCTCCACCCAACTCAAGATGGTCAAACCCGAGTCGCAAGTAGTCACTCGTCCTTCTTTCCAGTGACCACAGAAGCAGCCAATAGCAAGCAAATTAGGGATATTGTATTTGATGGAGCAGCCAACCATCGCAAAGGCCCCGATAGTGGAAATTCCTGTTCCGCATGGAGGATGAGGGGAATCCTCTGCTCGAGCTTGTTCGAGTCGATGAACACGACCTCTCCCTTAGCAATCATTCCTGGCTCCAGCAATCCAGAAGGGTTAATTTCCAATACAATCGCGTCACCTGGTTCAAATCTTACTTGTTTTACAACGTTGGATATTCTGTTCGCCGCTCCATCGATGGATACGGAATATGTCCTAGGACCAATTCCTTCCGAATTTGGATATAGAGCGATGGTAGATGGCTCATCCCAAGGAACAATCACCTCTAGCGTCTGATTCGATAGGCGGTGGGGAATTGAATACCACTCCAATGAGAGGTCATAGGGTGGATGTCCCTCGCACCCCATAGTTCCAGAGATACGTCCGCTGTCGCCCGGAAAAACACCATTTGCATCAATATCAAGAATTGTAACTTCAAGATACTGGCGTTCTTCTTTGACCACTTGGATTATGTTGATGGATTCAGCAGTCGTTAGGTTGGTAATCAAGGTGCAGGTTTGTGGAGTGCTAACGGTAGCAGTGGCTACTTCACCGGGTAGCAACACTATTGGTGATCTAGGAGTAACAACGCTTGCAATTGTGTTCTCATCCTTGGTGTATTGGATTTGTACCTGATATGCAGAAACATTGGTTATCTGGATTGTCCAATTTACTAGCCTTCCCCGATTGTCCCTGATTTGATGGCCGGACGAACCGAACGACCCTCCTTCAGTGAACACATCCCCCTGGCTTCCGTAGTTCCTAGCCCTGAGCAGTGCGTCATCGCCATCAGCCTCGACAATCTTAACCCAAGCCTTTGCCGGATCCGTGTTAACAAGGTTGTCACTAATGTCACCGTAGTTCGTGTCCTGCTGCTCTACGAGAATACCATGGCCAGGTAGTCCACTGTCGAAACCAGAATTAGCTCTAAACGTCACCCAAACGAATTCCCCGGGGGCAATTTTGATTGACAGGGGGCCCCCTCCCTGAGGAATTGGCTTCAAGGTGTAAGTCTTGGATTCATTGAATGATGTTACTGGCACAAGTAAGTCGGTTTCTATCTCTTGATTGGGTATGAAAGGCCCGGTCAGTCCGCCGATCAGATTCAGAGTCGAAGACGAGGGTAGGGATGGAAGATTGCCATCTTCAATCCAGTTTCCACTAGCCATGACGCCCCAATCACCTAACCCATGCCAGTTTCGAGTTGGTGTTTCACTGTGGACATCATATAGATCAACTGCACCCATCTGATGAAGCATTTCGTGAATCAATACGCCCAATCCCCCGTTGATTGACACCATGGTGTAGTGCTCGAAAGAGAAGTCGCCTATGTCGATGGGATCTTGGAAGGGGGAATAATGGCTCCAAATTGAAGAAGAGGGGCCCCCGAGTTCCTGTGCTTCTCCTGAGTGGAGAATCAATAGCCTGTCAATCACGCCATCTCCATCAAGGTCCCATTCAGAGAGGTCAATGCCAGAGAGAAGTGCAACAATCGCTGCTGCAGCTAAATCTGATGCTCCCCCATAGTCACCCCCAACATCCCTTTCATCGGATGTGTCCTTGCCCCATTCGGACTCTGGGTGGGGAGACTGCCAAATCTGGTCGAACAAAGTGATGTTGAGGGAGGAACGATTTCCGCTCATTTGTTGGATGTAAGCGTGAGCTGAAGTTTCCCCTTCGAACAATGAAAGAGGGATGTTTCCAGGTAATGACTTGTCAGGGAAGGCCACTCTGAGTACAAGCCAACGCTCATCGGATTGCAGGCCGACTAGTTCGTATCCATCGGCTGAATTTGATTGCTCCCGGTCAAATGCATCATCTACCAATGGTGAGTTGACTTGTGCCCAAGTGCCCAACATCAAGAGGACGACAACAAGTGGGGCCCGAGTTTTATCCACGGCGCAACGGCCAGACAAAGGGATTTCAAATCAATGCCCATCTGCTATAGCAGCGCGTCATTGAGGGAGTTGACTCGCCACGACTCGTCCCTAGACGAGTTTTCATCCAACCAATTGAGTCCTCTGACCTCACATCCGCGGGTGCGCAGCGAAGTCCGTAAAACCAGAGGCATGGGGGTACCATCGCATCCCGATACAACCAACCGGGTAATTCCCGAATGGAGGGCTAGATCAAGAATTCCGTCTTGCTCGGGCTTGTTTAGGCAAAGGGCATCGCATCTTGGAATAGCAACTCCAGGGGGCTCGAAATATTGAGGGAATCTCGGACACGAATCCTCGCATCCACAATCAAGCAATGCGATTCTAATCGGGGTCCCTTCGGTGTCTTGCATATCTGTGATATCGAAGCGCCGCCGCCCCAATGGAGCAACGGGGATTGTTCGTGAAATAGCGTCGGCTGAAGATGTAATGCAAATTGCGATTAGAAGCCTTAGTCCGTCGAATTCGACTGGTAAAGTAATGACTAATGTGCCCCCTGAAATAATTAATATTCTATATCGGAGTCTAGTCTCAGCGAATTCAATCAAACCATATAGCCTAGCTAGACCTATTGAGACCACGGTTAACGACCACACGATCAATATCCAAGACGCACCCAATGCGAGAGAAAACACGGAAGCCGCATCATAGCTTATGCCCACCCCATCAAGCGAACTTGCTATTTTGACGAATCCAATAAGTTTGGGAATTACGAAGGCCCAGACAGCGATAATTAGTAGTGGGACGAGAATTGAGGAGATTAGTAAGACGGAGAACAGCCATGAGCGTTCACTCGGTAGCAATCCAGAGTGTGAGAACCTCTGGATTAGAATTGACGTGAGCGGCATTGCCGAAGTGAATGCGAGGACCAGCACCAGTGACCATCTAGCCTCAATCCAGTCAAATGGTCCATAGATCGAGAGATTTTCGTTTTCAGGGCCGGTATGAAGTGGTAGCAGATCGAGCCATGCTGACATGATGTGGCTAACGAAGAACGACCAAAATAGGCACGATATACCCAATGCTATGATTGAGGTTCGTAACAATCTGTGCATATCTGCAAGATGCACGGAATATTGAGATGTATGTTCAGTAATGTGAAATTGAGACATGTCACATTAGGTCCCGAACCTTGGGTTCTTTCCGTGCAGCAATCAGTGTTCGATAGACTCCGTAAGCAGCCCAAGCGCTGATGAAAAAGACCGTCCCAATGGCAAATTGAGAGAAGTCCACTCCTTGGAATTCCATGGATTGACCTGAAGCAGACCAACTGACACCGAGGTAGAAGGAGAGGGAGGCAACGAGGCTCCTGCGAATCCCTTGAGGATACGCTAGCTCGCTTGCTAGGAATTCAGGACCTTCGTCATATCGGCGTTCCAGAATTTCACGCTGTACGACGGCACCGACCAAGAGGGCGACTAGGGTGGTCCAGTAGAAGAGGTTCCCTTGAGAGAATACCCTAGCTGCCAGAGCGTTCTGGCGTTCCTGCTCTAGATGGCTCTCTGACTCCTCAATAACGAAGAGGGCGTCATAGGTGCCAACAGAAATTGTCCTAGTCTCCAGAGTTGAAGACGACTCAGAGGTAGTGACGGTGTCCGGTGCAATAATCGAGAATGATAGGAGGTTCCAGTAGTCCGCATCGTCGGGAATTCCTCCAGCATCAACGGAGTTCCCAGCCAACCAAAACTGCACTGGACCGACGTCTTCGTTGGGGGCAGTCCAACTCAGATGCCAAATACCATCATTGCTTGTCTCAGAGTGCGATACGTCGTCCGGTCGATCATCGGTCATTTTGATGTCCTGATCTTCTTCCCATGCAAATACACCTTTGGCGTCCGAAGAGAGTAGGAACCCGGCTCCAGTGTTGCCTTCGCCACCTGAGAGAGTTAGGGAATCAGCAACTGTGACTGTGAAGTCATACACATGGGAGGGCTCATACATCAGAGGTACCCCAGTAATCATTACTACGGCACGTTCTGAGGGCGCTCCGTTGTTGTGACAAGAACATCCGTACTTCACGGTAAGCTCGTCATTGGAGTTCATAGCGGGGGGACCGGAACTCATAGCAACGGATGGAATCGAGAGAGCCAGCACAACGAGTGCGCAAACGGCCAGTCGACTAACTCTTACTCGCACTCTATCGCCTGTATTGTCTCGTCAGCAGGGGTTTCATAACGGTTGGGGGGCGTACACGTCACAAGTCCTTGATGGCAGCATTCAACTCGTTCATCATCTTCTTACCGTCTCCAAAGAGCATCATTGTTGAGTCTTCGTAGAATAAATCGTTGTCAACACCTGCATATCCGACCGATAGGCTTCGTTTGATGAAGACTACGATGCGGGCAACGTCAGCGTTGATGATGGGCATTCCACCAAGCGGTCCCTCACCAGTTCTTGCTACTGGGTTGACAGTATCATTAGCTCCGATGACTATAGCAACGTCCATGTCAGGCATGTCGTTGTTGACATCTTCCATTTCAATTAGCTGCTCGTAAGGAACACTGGCCTCTGCGAGTAGTACATTCATGTGCCCGGGCATTCGACCTGCAACGGGATGAATCCCATAAATCACCTCGACCCCCCGAGCCTCCATGAGATCAGCGAATTCCTTCACTGCATGTTGTGCTTGGCTAACAGCCATTCCGTATCCCGGGATGACGACACACCTAGTGATTCCGTCACAGACCATAGCGACCTCAATAGGATCGCTGCCAATCTTAGTTCGCGAGAGTTGAGCCTTGTCTGCAGTGCCACCGAACGACTTGAACAATACGTCTGGTAATGTTCTGTTCATTGCCTTGCACATGATGAAAGTGAGAATGAGTCCTGCAGCGCCGACCATTGATCCAGCGATGATTAGCACGTTGTTTCCAATCACGAACCCAGTGAATGCTGCTGCAATTCCTGAAAGTGAGTTCAGCAAACTAACGACTACTGGCATATCAGCACCTCCAATTGGGATAACAAAGAGAATTCCCAAAAGGCTGGACATGGCCACAATGCCCCAAATGTAGTCCTTGTTGGCTGGTTCATTGATCGTCATCCAAATCAGGGCGAAAGAAGAAATCAACAGAATAATCTTTACGCCGTTGAGCCATTGTGGGCCCCAAGTGGGGAATCTAATCCACTTTCTGGAGAATGGCATCTCGAAGCCACCCTTGAGCTTCATCATAGCTACAAGAGAACCTGTCAGAGTCATCCAGCCAACTAGTCCGGAAAGTCCAATCGCCAACCATACTGCATATAACTCAACTCCGGGTTCAGGGATGTTACCATCCTGTATCCTATCCAGAACCTCGGAAAGGGCGACTAGGGCTGATGCTCCCCCACCAAAGCCGTTGAACAGAGCAACCAGCTCGGGCATTCCAGTCATCTCGACCTTTGTGGCCATCAAAGCGCCAATTAGTATCCCAATGGCCAACCCTGCAACAATCAGTTCCCATCCGATTATCCCCTCTGTGTACATTCTCGACAGGGTAACCAGTATTGCAAGTAACATCCCCAGCGCACCTAGCCTGTTTCCTCTAGGGGCAGTCTTGGGGCTAGACAACTGCTTAATCCCGAAGATGAAAAGGGCTGCAGCGAATAGGTAGCCTATATCCCAGACGGCTGTGTTTATCATTCACTCACGACCCTTACGCCTTTTGCCCGCTATCATCTCCAGCATCTTGTTGGTGACCATGAAGCCTCCAACTACATTGATAGTGGCCATTACCAAGGCAATGAATGCCAACCAGGCGGCAGGTCCTGGATTACCGGAGTTGAATGCAGTGTTAGAGAGGATTAACGCCCCTACAATGGTGATGCCAGATATTGCGTTAGCACCGGACATCAAAGGTGTATGGAGAGTAGGTGGAACTTTGCTGATAAGCTCGAAGCCAAGGAAAATTGCCAGAATGAAGACTGTGATGCTGCCAACAAGAGCAGCGACGGTGAGACTCAGTTGACCACCTCTGCCAATCTAGACTGTTTTGGGTGAATCTCGCCGCCACTGCACAGAAGCACGCCACCCATTCCGGGAACGTGCAACTCATCACCCTCAGGAGCGCCAACTAATACATCGTCTCCCTGGTCAAGTACTAGTGAGTCATCCCTCACAAGTGTAGTGAGGAAGTTTGTCATGTTGTTGGAGTACAACATACTCGCTGTAGCAGAAAGCTCACCAGGTAAATTGGTGATCCCGATGATGGTGACCCCGTTGTTGGTTGTCATCACCTCCCCCGGACGGGTCAATTCGCAATTACCGCCAACATCAGCGTTCATGTCGACGATGACTGACCCGGGCTTGAAGGTAGAAACGGCGCTTGCAGGGACAGTGATAGGAGCTGGCCGGCCGAATATCCTAGCAGTGGTAATCATTACGTCAGCGTCACGCGCGACCTCACAAACAGTATCATTGACCTTCTGAATAAACTCGGGTGTCAAGGGCTTGGCGTATCCAGACTCGTCCTCGAAGTCATCCATGCCCTCTACCTCAATGAATCGGCCTCCTACAGATTCGATCTGCTCGGCGGCTGACTTACGCACGTCAGAGGCATATACGATGGCACCAAGTCTCTTGGCGGTGGAAATGGCCTGTAATCCCGCTACGCCTGAGCCCATTACGACGAACTTGGCAGGACGGACGGTACCTGCGCTGGTGGTCATCATAGGGATTCCCCTTGGCATGTGTGCCGCACCAAGAAGCACGGCCTTGTATCCGGCTAGGTTATCTTGGCTTGAGTTGACATCCATCGTCTGAGCACGGGACAGTCTTCGTGGTATCATGTCCATACTGAACAATGTAATTCCTGCATCAACGGCGTCCTTGACCCTTCTAGGATGACGAAATGGGTCCACTATGCAAGCCAGCATCTGCCCGTCGTCCATGGAAGTAACATCCGGCATAGAAATGGAAACCACTATGTCGGCAGAAATTGCTGATGAATGGTCTGATAACATAGCCCCTGCTTCCTCGTACTCCGAATCATCATGGTGAGCTAGGGCACCAGCTGTACGTTCAACAATGACTTCGAACCCGAGATTGAGTAACTTTTTGACGGAATTAGGGACGATGGAGACTCTGCGCTCAGCATCAGGCTCCTTCAGTACTCCTAAGCGCACCCAGAACCTCTCCGAAATAGCCCATTATGGTTAGACGAGCCTTCGAATTGAAGACGCTTATTGAAGCCGTCGGCGATAGGTGCTCAAGGGTAGAACACATCATGAAAATAAGAGCACGTAGCCGACACCGAACACTACTACATCGCACATAGCATGTGACAACCAGCAAACCCAAATCGAGCGATAACGCATGTAGAGCCACGACCAGACTGCTGCTGCTGCGAGCAAACCGAAACTAGCCAATGCAGTCTGCCACCATTCGAATCCGAACAAGTGCAATGCCAAAGAGTGGTGCAGGGTGAACATCACAGCCGAGAGGATAATTGCCTGCACCTCGCTACCGAGCAATTCGTATCCCTTGGTGGTGATGAACCACCTGAACACGTACTCCTCGAGCAAGCTGTTGAGAAAGATCCAGTACAGAACTCCGGCTATATACATCTGTATATCCATCAGCCCTGTCGGCTCTAGTTCGGAAATCATCGCCGAAGTGTCAATTGAATCCCCTAGTGTGAACCAGGTGACCAAAATTATCGCCGACATTCCAAGTCCGGTAATAGCGCCCATACGCAATCCCTCACAATCAGTCGAAGAACGAGACGGTTCATTCCCCTCGACTCGCAAGTACCACACAGTGGGAATTATCAGGATCCATGCCTTGCAAGCAATGAAAAACGCCTGGGTCAGAAATTCATCACTGCTGACTGACAAACTGTATACAATCGAGAGAGATGGTGCGAAGCCAACCAGAGCGATGGCTAGGAGAGCACGCTTTCGTTCTTCCACATCCATTGTACGGTCCGTTGGGACAATACCTTTGTGGCGGCACAGATGAATTCAACGCTTCCCAAATTCTAAGACCCAAGTCATCGGGGAATCGAACAATGACGGCGAGGGGGCGGAAGGTCGCTATTATCGGTGCAGGAAACGTCGGAGCCACTTGCGCATTCGTCCTCGCAGAGAAGAACGTTGGTGAAATAGTCCTTCTGGACATATTCGAAGGGGTCGCAAAGGGCAAGGCACTAGATATGAGCCAAGGTGGCAGGATTCTGAACTATGACGGCCACGTCACTGGGACAAACAACTATGCCGATATCGAAGGCTCAGATGTCGTCGTCGTAACCTCGGGATTCCCACGGCAGCCAGGTATGACTCGCGAGGACCTGATAGAGAAGAATGCAGATATCATCTCGCAGGTAGGGGAGGGAATTCGTGACCATTCTCCCGACGCTGTCATCGTGATGGTAACCAATCCTCTCGACCTAATGACATACCACATGCAACGAATTACCGGCTTCCCCCACCAACGCGTCATCGGTCAAGCTGGAATTCTCGACTGCGCGAGGATGACTCACTTCATCTCCGATGCAGTCGGTTGCAGTAACGAGGATGTTCAAGCCATGGTTCTTGGTGGGCATGGGGACACAATGGTCCCCCTACCTCGCTACACCACTGTCAACGGCATACCAATCACACAACTCTTGGATGCTGGGGCTATCAAGGCCATCTGCGATAGGACCGCTGGTGGTGGGGGGGAGATTGTCAAGCTACTTGAGAGGGGAAGCGCCTTCTATGCACCGGGCAGCGCTGCCGCTATCATGGTCGAATCAATCTTGAACGACAGGCGAAGGGTGCTGCCTTGCAGCGCTTTCCTCTCGGGTGAGTACGGGATGGATGACATCTACATCGGAGTTCCAATCATTCTTGGGAAAAACGGAGTCGAGGAAATCATCGAACTGGATCTGGAGGATTCAGAGATTGCCAGCCTCCAGCAATCCGGATCTTTCTACAAGGAGCAGTTGAGCTCCATACTTGGATACTGACTGCGTTGGTTTCATCCGGACAGGGGTTCTGGGGGCGACATGGGCGGAGTCAGTGAGCACATTCACCTAGAACACGACGGTAAACTACTGTTGGTTGACACCAGTGGTGATGGACCCGTAATACCTGTGAAGGGACGCACTTCATGGAAAGGCGAAAAATTTCTCATCAGGTTGCCAACACCGCAAGAAGCTACAGCGATGGGAATCAAATGGAACCAGAAGAGGGTGAATGAGTTCAGGCTGGGCAAACTCAGTCACAGAGTCGTTCATGCAACGCCAAAGATTGGCTGGCCCGAGCACTGGGCATGGAAGGATTCTGTAATCAGCGACAGTGCAGTCGACCCAGTTGCCAGGGAGTCAGTCTACCGAACCCTCCACAGGGTCGTAAGCAAGGTGATCATCACAAACCCCCTAGGAGAAATCCTGATGACGAAGGTTTCCAGGGGTTTCTTCACAGGTTGCTGGACTCTCCCGGGGGGCTTCGTCGACTATGACGAGCACCCCCGTGAAGCAGCCGAGAGGGAGGTGCTGGAGGAGCTAGGCATCGTGATTTCAGTTCCAGATCCCAAGGGCGAGACTAGAGAGGCAACCCCAGGTGATGATGGTAACATCGTACAAACTGCCATTTTCGACAACGAGGGTATTAATTGGGTCTCATTCACCTATCAATGTCAATCCGACATCGGTGCTGAGGAAATTATTCCTAAGGAAGATGAAATTGAGGAAGCGAGGTGGTTCAGCAAAGAAGTTGCCCTGGATCGAGCAGTCTCCATTTTCGACATAGAGGCAATTCAACGGATTAACTGAGATTAGCATGGAGAGGGGGCCGTCAAACGCTCATCCCAAAATGCCGCTAAGGGGGTTGTCTCGGAGCATGGAAGTCCTGCTGAAAACGACAAACAGGATGAACAGGAAGATGATGATGAGTCTTCCCACATTGAGGATTGGTCTGATGTCCATATGATTCGCCAAAGGGATGTGATTCTTGAACGGTTGGTGGGCCCCACCACCCCTCTCTCGGCCGACTTCGGCATGATTTCGCTGGGGGCTACGCCTTCTGTTGCACTGAGAGGAAATATGGGGACCTAAGCTATGCAGGTCCAAAGATGAAGGTGGGGGAAGGGGGAGATTTCGGCCGATGGGACCGCGGCAGTTTAGATGCCGACCTAGGAACCCCCAACCCCCTTGTTCTTGGAGGAACAAACTCCTAGGTAATACGTCAGCATGGATTTCGTTGATTAATGAATTGGAAGGGATCACATAAGGGAGTGATAGCCTTGGGCACCTCGCGGAGGTCCTAATGATCTTCCAACCACTCAGTCAACTCATCGTTGAGGTAGTTGATCTCAGTCTTGAGATCGGTCATCTGGGCGTTCGAAGATGCTACATTGTCCAATTTCCTTACCATCGCCTGATAGTAATCGGGGGAGCCATGGTCACCGCTGGAGTAAACATTCATTCCCCCTAGAGGCACCCAACCCGAACCAATCATCTTCCTCACCGCATCCTTGAGTTCATTTATCGAGCCGACTTGAATAACGCTGTATTCCATGCCTCCGAAAGGGGGTGCCAGCCTTGAACTGGATGCTTGGGTCATGAGTTCATTCGTGGTCGAAGTCAGAACGGCCACAACGACAACGCATTCATCCAAATCACATTCAGCCAACCCAACCAGTAAGCGATAAGGATGCCAACGATTACCATTGCCTCTACGGCACCGGGCTCCCAACCATCACCCGTCATGGGGGGTGGCTCAATCATCACATTACGACAGGGGGTACCATTCTTGAATGCCTCGCTGGGACTCCACCATGATTCAATCAGAGTCCGTATTTCACGTATTCCCAGCTGAAGACGATGATAAGGAACAAGGGAATTCTCCACCACCACCCACTCCAATCCCAATCCTCATCGTCCTCCGTGCTGGAATAGCCCTTGGCGAGGTCGGCGACCTGTCGAGCCTCTTCTTCGGGGCTGTCTCCCTCCTCCCACCATCCCGTCTCCTCTTCCTTCTCTGCATCGCCCTTTGTAGACCTGAACGCGAAGTCCCCAGACTTCCCCTTGTGCTTGTAGCAGACGGGACTCTGGTACATGGTGGGGCTTCTGCATCCTTTGACCCCGCAAAGGCCACCTACAACTCCACGCTCCATGATTACGGGTTGGGGTGCCAGCCTTGAACGAATTGTTCGACGACGACCAGAGGTACGATTCAGAGGGTACCCTAGATTACGAATTTTCGGGGTCGAGCGGGTATGCGTCCTCGGAGTCTTCGATTCCATCGTTGTCATCATCATCATCGCACTCGTCCCCCCTCCCATCTTCGTCGGTATCGATCTGATTCGGGTTGGCCACGATAACGCAGTTGTCACCAGGGGTGTAGAGCCACCACTGCGGGATGGTTCCGTTCACTGGGCCTTCTTCCAATCCGTCCCCATCATCGTCATGATCCTCGAACATCCAGCATCCGTCGCCGTCCCAGTCCAGGAAGGTGGTTTGTACGGTTTCCCCAGAAGTGTTCATTGACGAGTCTATTGCGTCAATGAATGTAACCAATCCTATGCCGTTCTCTGCCATTAGACTGAAATAATCCGCATTCATCACTGCGAGGATGTCCGAGCTCTGAGGGCAGTCGTCAATTGAGTCCTCTATCCCGTCAGAGTCGTCGTCGTCGTCCCCGTTGTCGCCATCCCCATCGCCGTCGAAGTCTGTTGTCTCTGAGGGGTCAAGAGGAAACGCATCTTCCGTGTCGTTGACTCCGTCGTCGTCGTCATCCTCGTCGGCATTGTCTCCGATCCCGTCCGAGTCCGTGTCTGCAGACTCGTTTGAGTCAAGAGGAAAGGCATCGTAAGTATCGTTGACTCCGTCGCCGTCGTCATCGTAATCCATCCCGTCTTCAATTCCGTCACCGTCATAGTCAGGCCCCGTATCGTTCGAATTGGTGTTTTCCTCAGTCTCGTCCCCCTCATTGTCAGTACCTTCCAACGTACCGTCTTCCACGTTATCCAGACCGCCTGTGGCCTCGTCCTCAGTGTTTTCTCCCGCGCAACCGGCTAAAGAGGTAGAAAAAAGCAGTAGAATTGCGATCAATAATTGTACTCTCATGAAAGCGCGGTTGTGAATCATGTCAAGAAAGCATCGCAAATCGTGTGAGGTACCGTCGAGGTACTCAGTGGCATATACCACGCAACCCTAGTGTATGCATACGACATAGAGGGGTCATTGCAGGGAATATGCTTGAAAGTAATGGTCTCAATTGGTGAGTAATGGCTCTGGCTGAAGGAGATGAAGAGGTCTCCCCCACCTCGACGCAAGACTCCGAACTCGGCGAACGCAATAGGCTTGGAACGATGATTTTTCTCTTGGCGTTGACACTGAACACAGTCTGGTGGTACGTATTTCAGAAACTTACATCCATCCAGTCGGTTTTTGATTACGTTCCTTCGGGGTCCATAAGAGGTAGGGATCCAATCGCTGCACTTTTTATCTTCCTGATTATTGCCTTTTGGCCGGCTCTTACCGTGTTTTACCTTGCAAGGAGACACAAAATCATAGAGAAGGGATGGTGGGAGGGGGGGGACAGCCCCGAGCTCGATTAACTGCTATGCAGCACAATCCCTAGGGAAGATGATGCCGTTCACTCTTCTTCATCGATTACGAAGATAGCTTTCCTATTTGCCCTAAGCCAAATGGTTAACACAATTAGTATTGACATCCAGAAAATAGAAATGAAAGCTAGATAGCCAAAATAGCCAAAATATTCCACACCAACAATGTACATTGTTGTAAGAAAAATCATACCAGCGATCAATTCGAGGATAGCACGCTCCCAATTGACCATAGTCATCAGTAGGGGGCACCCTCTAAGATGCCTGCGTCATTATCGGTACCTTGGAAGGGGGGCGCATCCAACACCCGTTAGTTGCATGGCCCCCCCTCTGAATCCATGTGGCAAGATAGCCTCAATTAGTTTAGGTGAAAACACCGCGCCATGGAAGATGCTCCATCTGAAGATGAAACAATCCCCGACGATGATGAGAAGCGGATGATGTTCATCGGGATAGGCGCAGTCGGCATCATTCTGGGCATCTTTCTCTCTGCCATATGGGGCGGATTTGGCGTTGTGGATGAATTCAGGTCCCAGGATTGGACAGAGACAGACGTCCTCATTGCCCCCAAACTAAGGTGGTGAAATCAATGGGGGTTGACAACGGTATCTTGCTGGGTCTGGATACCTTCGGGGACGTCACTCGAGGGGCTAATGGACAGCATCTTGAGCAACACGAAGTCTTGCGCAATGTAGTCGAGGAGGCCGTACTAGCTGATAGCTTAGGATTGGATTTCTTCGGGGTCGGAGAACACCACAGGGAGGACTTCGCCATTTCCTCACCCGAGGTCGTACTAGCAGCAATCGCCAGCAGGACGAATAGAATCAGGTTGGGATCCGCTGTCACGGTTCTGAACTCAGATGACCCGATTAGAGTCTACGAGAGGTTTGCCACAGTTGACGCTCTTTCTAACGGAAGGGCCGAGGTTATCCTTGGGAGGGGTTCGTTCACAGAGTCTTTTCCTCTATTCGGGATTAAGATGGAGGAATATGACATACAGTTCGGGGAGAAGCTTGAGATTTTGTCTTTGCTCAAGCACGAGGGACCACTCGAGTGGAAAGGATCGATTAGGCCACCACTTAGGGGTCAAAGGGCCTACCCAACTACGCAGCGAGGGTCACTTAGGACGTGGATTGGCGTGGGCGGAAGTCCTGAATCGGTCGTCAGGGCGGCCCGCTACGGTTTCCCACTATGCATCGCAATCATAGGGGGCCAACCAGAGAGGTTCACCCAGTATGTTGATCTCTATTTGCATTCTCTAGAGCGGTTTGGCCACCCCATACAGCCAATATCCTGCCATAGTCCAGGTCATGTGTCCAACACGGATGAGCGGGCCCAGGCGGAGGTCTGGCCCCACTACAGAGAGATGTTCACAAGGATTGGTAGAGAGCGGGGATGGCCCCCGGTGACTTACGACCAATTTGAGTTCGCCATCGGACCCGAAGGCTCACTCTATGTTGGCTCTCCGGAGACAGTAGCTGAGAAGATTATTCGAAATGCTAGGATACTAAAGCTCTCCAGATTCGACATGAAGTACAGCAATGGGGGAATGCCGCATGAGCAACTGATGAATTCGATTGAACTCTATGCCAACGACGTGGCACCTTTAGTGAGGGCTGGATTCATTGGTTAATGCTCATGATTCCATTGCCCATTTATGATCTTTGATTCACCTATTCACGATCTCATAACGACCTGCGATTCAATTCTGAGTTTAGCTTAGTTGGAATCTCACTATCAACTCGTATCCTGTTTCCATTCGGATGTTCAAATTCAAGTGAAGAAGCGTGTAAACACAATCTGTTCACACTTGCCTTACCTCGGCCATACCGAGTATCGCCAGCAACCGGACAACCAATTTCACTCATGTGGAGTCTAATTTGAGATCTCCTCCCTGTGTCGATTTTTATTCTGATTAAACTATGAATCGGTGCAGTCTGCTCTATTCTCCAGTTAGTAATCGCTTCCTTACCAGCTCTCCATCCCTTCGTTACTAAACGCATCCGTTTATCTTTCGTCTCCTGAATACGAGAGGTTACGACACCTGAATCGGAAGGGGGTTTTCCGAATACGACAGCATGATAGATTCGTTCAACCGTACGATCTTTGAATTGTTTTTGCAGCATATTTCTTACTTCTGGAGACTTAGCGAGAAGCAAACAACCAGATGTTTCCCTATCAAGACGATGAACAAGATGTACTCGAGTTGAATGATTTCTTGAAACCCAATTCAGTGTCCGGTCAAACATTGTATCCAATTCACCCCTCTGGGTTGCCACAGAAAGAAGACCTGCGGGTTTGTTGACGACAATTAATGAGTGATCATCGAATAGAATCTTTGGATCTGGAATTCCATCAATTTTTACCCCGGCAGGACTATCTCCTTCAGAACGAGAGAGTGTTTCTACAATTGATCCGATGGAAACAATTTCCTTAGCACGAGTCGCCTTGTTACCATCTATCCGCACGCGTCCATGATCAATCATTCGCCGCAGTGAGTTTTTCTTTGCTTCAGGATGGAGGATTGATAGAACATCAATCAAATGCCCTTGTACCACTGCCTCAATCCTTTGGTTGGCCATGAATCTGGCAGAGGGAGGTACCCATCAAGTTTGACGGGAGTATTCTTATTCGTACGTAGATTATTGGGTGGATATTGGAAAAGGAATCCATTGAAACCCCTGAGTGATTAAGCCCTAGAATCTGCTTTCCTTAGTTTGTTACGAGAACGGGACTTGTGTTTCCCTTTCCCTTTTCGACGGCCATGTGGGGATCCAGATTTATGGGGGGTAGAACTGGATTGCGCCCCTTTCCGATTTCCTCTTGTCCTCTTGTTGTGATTTCGTGAGCCTCTGGAATTGCTACGTCTTTCTGATCTATTGGAGGGAGTTAGAATAAATTTTCTTTCCTCCAATATTTCCACCCTGGGATCGGTAAACTTACACTTAATTCCCGCTCCATTTTGAATACTTCGGTACCGCTTCTGTTGCGATCTCTGCACCAAAGAGACTACAGTTCCAGTCGAGCCCGCTCGCGCGGTTCTACCACTTCGATGCTTGTACGCCTTACCATTTTCAGGCGGATCGAAATTTATCACGCACCCGACGTCGTTTACGTCAATTCCACGCGAAGCGACATCGGTTGCAATCAGGATTCTCGCACGGCCACCACTGAACTTTTGCATTGACCTGGCTCTCTGTCCCTGATTCATGCCCCCGTGAAGGGTGGTGTATGATGAGCCAATCACCTTCAGTTCATCCCCTAGTCTGTTCACTCCGGCCCTAGTTCTACAGAATATTATGCTTCGACCACATTTCTCAGCAATGTAGGACGAAAGATCCGCCTTTGAACGCGAGTTGGTTTTCCAGAATAGGTGTTGCATGCTTTCCATGCTTACTTCCACAGGTCCAATATTGATTTTGACGGGATCGCTCTGATATGATTTGACAATCTCAGCAACGTCATCGTCCAGAGTTGCGCTGAATAATATTGTCTGGCGTTTCGGACGACACTTATCGAGTATCGAGCAGACTGGTTCCATGAAGCCCATGTCTGCCATACGATCGGCCTCATCAAGGACGACAATGTCTACATCATCGAGACGAAGTGCACCCCTATCTAGTAAATCGAGTAGCCTGCCAGGGCAGGCGACTAAGATGTCGACACCGCGCGCCAGTGACCTCAATTGCCCCCTATATGGGGTTCCTCCGTAGATAGACAAGACGCCCAAATCCACAGACCTAGCAAGAGGTTTCAGAACATTTCTGATTTGCTCGGCCAATTCTCTCGTTGGGGTGAGAACCAAGGAAGTCGGCCTTTTTGGCTTGGCTTCAGCGGTCCTTGCAATCAGTGGCAAACCGAATGCCAAGGTTTTTCCTGATCCAGTCGGGGCCCTACAGCATACATCTCTGCCGAGAATCGCATCCGGAATTGTTTCGCACTGAACTTCAAATGGCTCGATAATTCCCTCGATTCGCAATGCTTCGACCAATTGGAGACCAATTCCTAAATCTGAAAATCGAACCAACCTATACCTCTTTTGGGTCGCGCCTGCCATCCCTATTTAGCATAGCAAGTAGGATTACTTTGTTAACAGCATACGATCCACAGTAATCATTGACTCGAGGGCAACTCATTTACCACCTTATTGACATTTCATAGGGAGTCCTAGAAACACACTGTTCAAGCCACGCACCCCCTTCGGAAACCATGGGCGAAAAGTGGGAGGTTGTAGATATGGGCCTAGCTGATGGATGGGAGGCTCCGGGTCAGCATGTGAGGGTATATGCGGAATCGCTCCCGGAACTTTGGGAGAACATTCAGGAATACCTTCGACACTTCAAAGAGACGAGAGAAATCTCTTCTGCGTCCTTTGAAACCAATAAACCAGGATTGACGCCAGCGTTCGACGGAAAACGTTGGTCGGTCGTTCTCACAGTCTATGGAACTTCGATACAGGAAACCGAATGACCGGTCGGTAGTCTATTCTCAACCCATCTTACGCCGCACTGCTGTCCCCATCAACCATCAGAATGCTATACAGCACGATCTCTAGGACTGATTCGACTCCCTATAATACATTGATTCGTTCTTCCATATTTTACTAACATGACCCCATTACCATCATATCTAGCGCGTGTCTTTCTGAATCAGAGGGTAGCGAAGTAGATTCTGACGAGTACCCTAGATGTCCCCGGCAGTAATCCAGCCAACTTCGAGCCTAGAGAACCATGCTTCCGTGGCCGCTTGGAACAGCCTGCCTCGAGGTGTGCCAATGGTTCGACTATCGATGCTGCCGATTGCGCGAACCCCCATTCCGCTCCCGCACACCACCATCTCAGACGCACGTAGTATCATGTCGAGAGTTAGTTTGACCGGCCTCACTGGGATACCTACTGCCTCGAGTTCTGGCCGGATCTGTTCAATGGTTACCGAGTCTAGGGCGCCGTCGCTGTGCCGAGGGTGGTAGGCCACGCCATCGTAGTCGAGCAGTAGCGGGGCACAGCGATCTCCGTCCACTAGGATATCTTCTTCAAACAGCAGAGCGATGTCCGCACCGTTTTCGATAGCAGTCAGTCTCGCGTCCCTGTACGGCCCCCACTCTGCGTGCTTGGTGCCTCTGACGGGCTCGTCCCACGTGGGAGCGGCGAGAGAAATCGCTGACAGAGGGACTTCGGGCCAAGTCCGGATGACGACTGGCTCAACGTAGAACTCCCCGTTTGATCTTACACCAACTATGACGAGGAAGGCCGCTTGATCTGTGCTGTCATTTGCCTCTCCAGGGAGTTCGAGGTCAGTCAGGACCTCGAAGACACTCTTGGCTAGGTTGTCAGGAGTCTGTATTCCTAGGACTGTGGCGTGGCGATGAATTCTATCAAAGTGCATGTCCGCTGCTAGCAGGGATGATTTTCCGTCCCAAGCGATACCCGACCAGACGGCAGAACGGGGTTTGGGCATGAGGTGCGATGGGGGTTAGTGCTTCAACTGCTGTGTAGGCATAGGACCAGGGGTTTCAATGGGTTTGATATCACCCTAATCTTCATGACAAATGCGAATGATTCATCCATGAGTTAATCTACTGAATACTTGAGTCAGTATTGTTGCTACCATCATTCAACGTTCTTGGGGGTGAGTTGCAGACTTGTTCTTCCGACCCCCTCACGGGGTGGTATAGGGATGGATGCTGCAACACTGACCGCAACGACCCGGGGTTACATACCGTTTGTTGCTTGGTCTCTCAGGAGTTCCTAGAGTTCGCTCGCTCCGAGGGGAACGATCTGATCACACCGGTGCCTGAGCACAGATTCCCCGGCCTCTCACCGGGGGACAGGTGGTGCGTTTGCGCACAGACATGGCAAGACGCTGCCAACAAAGGAGTAGCTTGTCATGTGATACTGTCGGCTACTCACGAGGAGACTCTCCAAATTGTCCCGTTAGACCTTCTCAAGGGTTATGCAGTGGAATAATGTGACTCCATGGATGAACTGACCAAGAGAAAAGCCGGTCGTGTTATCGGCGAGAGTTACCCATACTAGGGTCAGGAACGAATCATGTCAAAGGGGCCCCCGGAAAGAGCGAGTCATTCTTCTTCGGCAATATCGATTGACTGCTCAGTATCTTTCATCGAGAAAAACATCGCCCCAATTAGCAATATAGGAACTATGACCATGAGGATTCCAACAATATTTGAATTGGAAAGTTCAGTTGGGATAGTAATGCCCGGTCCAATGTAGAAACCAATCACGAACATTAGTGCCATGATAGCAATAGTCTGTTTGTCAGCGACTTCGAGATTAAGAGGAGAGTCTCTGAATATTCCCGTTACTAACCACAGCAAAACCACCAGCAACAACAGCAAGGGTACAGTTTGTATGGCTCCATCCCCGGTAAGACCGTAGCCTTCACCCGCTCTCAAAGAAGCATCTACCAGATACAGCATCCTAGCTGACAATACGACTATCATCAAAGCCAATGTTACCAGTGCAATCATTCTCTTCTCTGCTCTCATCTCCATTTACTCTCCTCCTAAATCTATCAACTCGATCCGCTTGCCCATTCCATCCCTCAACCGTCCAATTATACCAGAATGCTCCATTCGTGAAAGCAATCTACTCGCTTTTGAGTTTGAGAATCCACTAGCCCGCACAACCTCAGCCTGCCACATAGAACCTCCATTGGAGGCTAAGATATTGACAACCACTTTTTCATCAGAAGAAAGCATAGGCATCTGAGTCTTAGTGGCCTGTAAATCAGAAATGGCGTTGTCAGTCAATCGGGTTGGGTCATTAAGCCAAGTTAGAGAGATACCGATGACTATTCCAACACTTGTTAAGAATAATGAGTATAGAAGATAAGGAGCAGTTCCACTCAGGGAACCTGAACTCATTGTGAAGGGGAGTGAAATTAACAGAAGGAGCATGAAGCTACCAAGAGAAAGCGTTAGTTTCACTATTCTGTCCATCTTAGCCGAATGGTCAGAACTTGTTCCATCGGCCATGCTTGAACCCTAAGGCTCTCGGTTTGAAGTTTGGGCGGTCCGGTGCGCATCAGCACACCGGACCGTTTGTGTAATCAGATTGTCAATAACCAAATTTCAGTCAGTCGTTTCTTCTTCACGGTTGTCTTCGGATTCCTCACTGTTCTCACGGTCATCCTCCTGCCCAAAGTCGCAGTAGGAGTCCCCTGTATCATCCTGAGTCCAGGTGCCTCCTCGAGCCCCGCAGTCCTCCTGCGTCATTTCACGGTCGTCGATTTCACGGTCGCCATCAAACCAGAAGTTACAGTAGTAAACTCCCTCGCCTCTGTCGGTTGCTTCTGCTGGATAGGCACGAAGATTCCACTCACCACCACGTTCCTTGCAGACATCTGGACCAATGTCCATGTGAGATTTTTGATGATCTGCTCCACCTCGAGGTCCTCTGCGCATTGCATCTTGTAATCTCTCCATCAGACCTCTTCGATCATCGTCACCACGCTCACATCGCTCCTCCTCAGAACAATCTTGGTGGTTGGCGTGTCGAACTGAGATGTGTTCGAGAACTTCTGCAAGTACCTCATGATTTGCCGTACAGTCTTCGCTGTTTATACAGAATGAAATAGCGACACGACCAGCTTCTAGCATCATTGCTCTATCATCGGAGAAAACTCTCTTTTGGTCAATATTCCACTCGCCCCAATCGTTATTGTCTATCTCCCCCTTGGATTCCTCTGACAGTTCCTTATCATCAGAATTGAGTTTCTCCTGCATTTCTGCATGCCTAGAGTTGATGTTGTCGATCATGTCTTGAAGCTCAGTGGACTCTACGTCACATTCAGCGCTGTCGATACAGTATTGGTATGCGATAACACTTTCTTGACCAATAGCAATCCTCTCTTCAAGATGTGCTTCACGATCATCCATTCGGTCATCCATTCCCTTACTCATGAAACTTCCAATCAAGGACTTTGCACCATTTTTCATACCCTTGTGTGAATCCATGGCTTTCCAGTCACTATCGTCTGTAGAATCATCCACAGCTCCTGAATACGCGTTATCTTCAGCGTAGGTGGGTGCTGCGAATTCTTCTAAGCTCGCCCCAACTGATGCACCAGCAAATAATGCCAGTACAGCCAGTGCGACCATTGCCTGTGTTAGTATTCGTTCTCTTACGGTAGTTCTGTCAGTGTTCATCTTTGCTCACCTAACAACCCATAGCCTGCAAAACCATATCATCATAGGGTCAAAATGCGTGAATATAGGTGAAATAACCCGCAAAAGGTCAGATGGGAATCTTGTCGAAACATGATTCAAGAGATTAACTAACGAATCAATGTGTTTGTCCTTAGGTCCATGTGGTTGTGCAGGCAATCTGTAGACTATCAGTGGGTCCTTTCAGGGGCTAGAGAAGAGGAGGTGACTTCATCGATTGAAACCACTCTGAAGTGTTGCCGTTCAAAGGGGCACTTCTCAAATCATATGATGCGTATGTGACTCAATGGGTATCTATGAATCACCCCCGAGTCAATCGGTTACTTGTAGGGGGGACTCTCGCGGAGGGGTGTGGCCAGAGAGTTGATTCGTCTTGAAGAAGTTCACAGGGCCTTCGGTCCACTGACAGTTCTAGATGGGGTAAATTTACGCATTGACGAAGGTGATCGTATTGGTGTAATAGGACACAATGGATCAGGAAAAACTACACTTCTCAGAACTATCAGTAACCAAGATCAGGATCTTGGAGACATTTCCTTCGCCCCGGCATTGAGGCTAGCCTTCCTAACACAAATTAGAGACATAGACGACGGTGCGACTCTGAGGCAGGAACTTAGTCGCAGAGGGCGACAATTTCTAGAGCTAGAGGAAGAAATCTCTGAACTCGAAGAAAAAATGGAGAAGCCATCGTTCTATGAGGGCGACTGGCAGCCAGACATGGAAAGATATCAAGAGTTGCAAAGTTTGATGGCTCGATCAGGGGGAAGCGACGTCGCCGGGCATGCCCAGGAGATTCTCAAGGCACTGAATCTCGATCAAAACTCGATGGAGGTGCCACTAATTTCTTTCTCTGGCGGTGAGCGCGCAAAAGTCGCTCTTGCCAGACAACTGGTCGGGCTAAGTCAAATTGAAGTTTTCTTCCTTGATGAACCAACGAATCACCTTGACTTCAATACTTTAGAGTGGCTTGAGAGGTTCCTAAACAGATTTGATGGTGCATTGATGATAGTTAGCCATGACAGGTATTTCCTTGATAGAGTCTGCAATAACATCGTCGAGATCCAGGATTCGCATCTTCGTGCCTATCCAGGAAACTATACATCATTTCTAAAACAGAAAGAAATCTTCTTACGGACATTGAATGATCGGATTGTAAAAACTCAGAAGGAAATCAAGCGTCTTAAAGGGGCTATGCAATCGATGAAGAGAGCGAACAAGTTCGACAAATCGGTATCTCAGAAACATTTCATGATTTCACGCTCCCAACGGGAGTTAAAATGGCTGAAATCTTTGAAACCAAAGCAGCGCCAGAGTCTAAATTTCAATCTCCAATCTGCAGAGAAGAGTAGTCTGGAAGTATTGGAATTCCGTGATGCAAGTTTGTCCTTTGAATCTCTTTCAAGGCCAATAATTAAGAATCTAGAAGTAAGCGTCCGCAGGGGTCAGAAAATAGGAGTCATAGGTCCAAATGGAGCAGGCAAGACCACCCTACTAAGACTCATTACAGGCGACTTAAATCTTGACTCCGGTAAACTAGAAATTAGTCCCGGGGTGCAAATCGGGTACTTCCACCAAGATCATCGCTTCTTAAATTTTAAACTCACTCCAATCGAAGAGGTTCAGGAATTGAAACCTAGGATGGAATATGGAAAAGTGCGGGCACTTCTTGGGCAGTTTCAATTCACAAAGGAAATGGTCTCAACTCCACTTAGCAAACTTAGTGGCGGTGAAAGGGCCAGAGTGGCTCTTCTCAGACTCCTGCTTGAGGAAAATAATATGCTTTTGCTCGATGAACCCACAAACCACTTGGACACAGATGCAAAGGAGGCTCTCGAGACCGCTCTGAATGAGTTTGATGGAGGCATTATCACGGTAAGTCATGACCGATTTTTCCTAGATAAAGTGTGTGACACAATTTGGGATTTACAAGGAGATGGAAACCTAATTGTTTGGCCTGGAAACTACTCTGATTATAAGAATAGGACCGTATCATCCAAGACCGTTTCGCCTTAGTCGAAACAAAGACTATCCTTTGAATCCAGACCTGGTCCAAATCGAATACCTAGTCGAGTGCTCGTTGCCATCATCTGCATCGAGGCTTTCGATAGTCTCCTCGGTCCAACCGCTCTTGTCCCATTTGGGGAAGGAGACTTCGCCGCTGCCAGTGGTGTGCACGGTGGTTACGTGAATCTCATCCACCCTGTCTAGGTACATGCCGTAGATCTGCGCCCCGCCAATGACCCAGCACTCCTCGCAACCATCCGCATACGCAATTTCGATAGCCCGCCCAGGGTAGAGGGCAGTCTCGGCCTCTTCATTGGCCCAGTCAGTGTGGCGAGACATCACGATGTTCAGTCGTTCTGGCAGAGGGCGAAACCCGTCGGGCAAAGAGTCCCATGTCTTCCTCCCCATTATCACCGCATTGAATCCGTCTCCCTCGGTCAAGCGTTTGAACCGAGCCATGTCGGCGGCCAGCCTCCATGGTAGTCCGTTGCCTTTTCCTATGCGTCCATCCTCATCCATCGCCACTATCATTGCCATCCTCATAGAATCACTTCAGATTGCTATGGGTGCGGAAATATGGGGGTGATGGATATAATTCCCAATTTCAATGTGCTCGAATCTGAAGTCGTCAATGGATTTTACAGAGGGGTCGAGCCTGAGTGTGGGAAGCTCGAGAGGCACCCGGGATACCTGTAGCCTCGCTTGTTCGAGGTGGTTGAGGTAGAGATGACAGTCTCCCCCGGTCCAGATGAACTCACCCGGGTCGAGGTCGCAGACTTGTGCCATCATACAAGTCAGCAGGCTGTAGGATGAGATGTTGAACGGCACTCCTAGAAAGCCATCAGCGCTCCTCTGGTACAGTTGGCATGATAGCTTCCCGTCGTTAACGTAGAACTGGAAGAAGGCGTGGCACGGCATCAGCGCCATCTCCTCCAGTTCGCCCACGTTCCATGCGGACACGATAATTCTACGGCTGTGGGGGTTGCCGATAATTTGGTTGATTGCTTCTTCGATCTGGTCGATTACCCTCCCGTCATCGGCCTCCCACTTGCGCCACTGTTTGCCATAAACGGGCCCAAGGTCACCCTCCTCATCGGCCCACTCATTCCATATTCTGACCTTGTTATCCTGGAGATAGCCAACGTTGGTGTCCCCCGAGAGGAACCATAGCAGCTCGTGGATGACGCTGGGCCAGTGCACCCTCTTCGTGGTCACGGCTGGCAGACCATCAGATAGGTCGAAGCGCATCTGGTGACCGAACACCGAGATGGTTCCGGTGCCAGTGCGGTCGCCCTTCTCCTCGCCCTCATCGAGGATTCGAAGCAGGAAGTCTAGATACTGCTGCATACGCTTACTGACCTGTGCGTCGGTAGTTCATCAACGATGCGATGCCTAGGGGGCTCCCCTTTGCCTCATAGTTCCGATTATCTGGTCAGTGAATCCACGGTAGAGTTTTCTCATGGCAGCATCCCTCGCCTCATACGACAGCCCGGCTATAGAAGCAACGTTATCGTCACTCAATCCCCCTCCGTCTGAATGAGCAGCCCAATCTGCAAAGGTAATGGGGACATCCACGATTACCTCGACCCTCTTCCACGGCCTCGGTAACTTGGAACCAGGAGGCATGCAGTTCCTCGATCCTATGATAGTCAGGGGAACGACTGGGATATTTGGGAATCTAGCAGCAAGGCGAGCCACTCCGGTCTTGCCATCTTGTAAGAATGGGGGATTAGACTTCCTCGATCGAGTGCCTTCTGGAAAGATCCCTAAGCAGCCACCTGAACCCAGTACGTCTACGGCCCTAGCCAATGCATCCTTGGCCCCAGTCTCCCTGAATGTTTCAATCTGCCCAGTACTAACCATCACGAAGCGGTGGGGCTGCCTCTGGAAGTGGGCTTCCTTTGCGAGATAATGTATGGGCCTCTGGGCAGCGATAATCTTGATGAACGGATCGAGGTTGGATAGGTGATTACCTGAGAAGATGGCGGCACCTTCTCGGGGTATATTCTCCAGTCCCCTGAAGTGGACGTTAGTGACGCTCCTGAGGAGGACTGGAACGAAGGCCTCGCAGAACTTGTACAATATTGGAGTCTTGAAAGACTCCCCGGTTCCCTCAAGCCCCACGCTACCGGAAATTGTCTCCAATGACGACCCTGACAGCTTCTCCATGGACGTGGCTCGTAGGGCCCCATTTGATAGTTTGTCGATTCATGGCAAGTAGTGAAATGCCATCGTTAACACGGTGGGCCGTGGCTAGGAAGCCCATAGGAGCCATTCTAGTAGCGTTGCTGCTGCTTCCTATGCTTTCCTCACCGGCTGTCGGCGAATGGGAAACCGACAACTGGCTTTCCAATGTGTTCGGACCCGAACGTCTAGCCCTTGGGGATGAGTTCGGTTGCCATGGCTACGAGAGTCTTGGCATCGACGAGGAACCGTGGACCATAGAGGCTTGTCGCTACTATCTGACTAACCTAACAGAGGCATCTCGATGGGGATCTACTCCTATCTCGTTCGGTCTGAGCGGCATAGATTTGGAATCAAATACTTCGTCTGCGCTTATCGATGCTGGCTTCGAGATAGTCGGTGATGGCTCTGTTGGTGGTGCTGATGGGCTCGCTTTCTTCGAGAGCAACGGGGGTACTCTCGAGAAGACATTGTCTGACAGGGCTTTGTTGGAGTCCGCTGAACAGAACAGTATCTTCAGTATCCAATGGATGGCGAGAATTCACGATCTAAAGGTTAGGGAGGACAAAGACCTAATCTTCTGGCTAGAGCAACAGGATGTTTGGTTCACCACATGGGGGGAGTGGCATCACCACTTTCTGGCGGGCCAAAGAATCAACGTTTCGATGGAGGGCTCAACCATCATCGCCAGTTTGAACGACACTGAGAGTTGGTCAGTTCCAGGCTCGATTATGCTCGGGTTTGGCGAATCGACTCTTAGCGTGAAGGAGGGATCCATCCCATTCCCTAATCTTGACTCCGGTATTCGTCACCTGCAAGTCGGATGGAGACCACTCCCGGAAGGAATTCTTCTGACTCTTTCACCAGGTCAGTTAGTCACAATTGAGTTGTCAGACGAGATTGGTGCACTCATTGAAACACCGCTGTCCACTTTCAACGGACTGCATCACTCCGTTACAGTTGTTGGGCACCATACCACCAATCTGTTCTACTGGTCTTCTGACTTCCAGAATTCTGAATTGCGATTTACGTGGCTCGTAGAACGACCCAGTTCTGAGGAGGTTGGGTGGCATATTCCAGTCTTGGCGATTAGCGTTGTGATAGCAGTTCCGATTGCAGTCCGGTATTTGGTGAACAAGGACACAAAATCCCCGATTATCCCAGAGAGTTCGTGATAATCGGCCCCTCTACCTCAACGCGCTCATTTGTCATGGTGGCGAGAATTCTAGTGAGTACATTTGGCGAGAGCATCTCGGGAGCGTGAACCCCCGGAGGCAGCATGCCGGGATTGTCTAACCATTCGTCTATGCAGCACAAAGTGACAAGCCCCGTGCATCTTGCCATTGAGTGCCCGTCGACACCACCGTGGTCTTGCAACTGCCATGTTATCGTGGTGCCGTCATGAGACTCGGCTCGAACTTCCATCCAGGTGAATTCCGACGTCTTGTGGTTGTATGCCCATTCGGACACCAACTGTTCCTCTAACAGAGTGCCGGCATCGCGCTCGTCGATGAAGCGTTGTATATGTCCAGGCCAGCGAACGGTAAACTCGGACATCTCAACGACTGGGATGGAATTGAGGACGCTACGTAGCCCGTCAGTGAGAAATGCCTCCATCTCACCTTTCTCTGGAACATCGATAATGTGCCTTTCGGATAGGGCGGGTAGGATGACTTGTTCTGAGTTTCGAATGACCCTAGCAGGACGAGTGTATTCGGCTATGACGTCATTGGGAGAGAAAGGCGCCATGTAATTCCAACCGCCTGTGGGGACAATTGGATTACCACCTACTCGCACTTCGGCCTTCAGCAATGGACCCATCGTTCGATAGGCCTCTGCAAGGAGCATGTTGGAAAGCCCAGGTGCGATGCCTACGTCCCAAAGAATAGTTGCTCCGAATTCTATTGCCTTGTCGGGGTTCCTGTCAGGGGTGAACTTACTGAAGCTGAGATCGACGATTCTGTAAGGGGATTCGTTCAGGATCTCGATTGCCGCATGCCCTATGTCACCAGGTAGCATGTTGACCACAATGTCGAACTCACCGAACTCGTACATCTGCTCGCAGTGATCTAGTGCATCTCCGTGATGGATGGTTATTCCGCGATAATCGACGATGCCCCAATGGGGGTTGAAGTCGTGTACATGGACATCGTGGCCACGATCTGCAAGCTTCCTCGCAACGTATGAACCAACAAGGCCCGCACCTAGGCAATGAATCACACTCACGTCGGGGCGACGATGCCCAGACTCTTCGGTATAACGGTCCGGTGCTTTGCCCATAGATTCGAGCGATGCCTTGATTGAGGGCCTTGCTGGCGCGATGACATGGGCAATGGTGACCGCATAGACCCATGGTCATCGGACCAATCCACCGACTACGATCGCATAATCAAGCAGTTCGGACTGGAGACCGTAGACCCCTCATCGTTGCCCAACCCTGGGATGCTGCATCGACGCGGTATCGTTTTCGCACATAGGGACTTGGATGTGGTGGTGGGATGCATCCAGAGGTCTGACCCCTTTGGTGTGCTCACAGGCCTGATGCCCAGTGGTCGAATGCATCTCGGTCACAGCATGGTCATCGACCAAGTCCGTTGGTTTCAGGAGCAGGGCGCAGACATCACCGTGACCGTAGCGGATCTCGAGGCCCTTGCCACGAGGGGCACCTCTCTTTCGGAGGGCCGCCAGACGGCAATTAGCGAATACGTCCACAACTACGCGGCACTGGGCCTGAATCCAGACACCACTAACGTGTATTTCCAGAGTTCTCGACCCGAGGTCCAGAGACTCGCATTCACCATGGGTCGCAGAACCAACCTCTCTGAGTTCGAGGCGATTTATGGATTCAACGGAGAGACCAACCTAGCACACGTTCAGGCACCGCTGGTACAAGCTGGTGACATTATCCATCCTCAGCTCGATGAGTTTGGGGGGTTGCGTCCTATCGTAGTTCCTGTTGGAATCGACCAAGACCCCCATCTCAGACTCACTAGGGGCATTACTCAGAAGACAAATTGGTTCAATGTTAATGCACGCAAGGACGGTGGCATGACCGTTGCCCTTTCTGTTCAGGCTGACAATGCATCCAATCTGGGAATCCTTCCCGGTGGCAAGCTGGATGTTGGCGTAAGAGCCACCATCTTCGATAGGATTGAGGCTGTTTTGACGGAATTAGGATTCTCTGACTTGTTGCTCAACCCTAAGCACGGTACTATTGAGATTCCGGGAGCTACGCTCTCCGACCGGTCATCTATTCGAATGGTCCTACTCGCTCTCGAACGTGAGATGGGTGGGATGGGGCTCATGCCACCGTGCTCAACATACCATCGTTTTGCCGTTGGCATGACAGGTGACAAAATGTCCTCCTCTAGACCAGAAACGACCATCTTCATGGACGACGAGATAGAACAGATGAGTAAGAAGGTCATGCGTGCTCACAGCGGCGGCCAACCTACCGTTGAGGAACATCGAAGGCTAGGTGGGGATTCCTCGAAGGATGTCGCATTCCAGTACCTTCAGTTCTTCTTCGAGCCCGACGACTCCATCCTTGACGACATACGGAATAATTACGAGAGTGGCAGGCTCCTTGCCGGTGACGTTAAGCAGATCTGCACCGACATGGCTACAGAGTGGCTATTGGATTTGAAGGAGAAGCGAGATCAATGGGCTGGACGACTTGATGAGTTCCTTGCTCCGGACGCCATATAGGGCACTACTCCAAGTGTGGCAGGTCGTAACCGACCTGAAGTGTGGTGACCTCATCTTCCGTGAGGTCTCGAGAAACTGCTTTTGCATGGAGGATTTGGCTCCTCCCACGAGGATCGAGAAGTACTATCTCAGCGCTCGAGTCACCGTTCTTGACCCTCTCCAACTTCTCCAATAAATCGTTCGCAATATCTCTAACATCGTCTATTTCACTGTCAGGGCCCTTCAGTACAATGCTGATGGCATCCTCGAATCGTTTAATCACGCCCTCAACGTTAGAGATGAAACCGCTCGATGCGCTTCCTGGGGTGACTTCCAAGTCCAAGCCGGAAATTCTGACGGTGCAAGAGGAGGACCTAACCACCCGCGCAGACAGGTTTTCCTCCGAATCCAGAGGGAGGGTCCAAGCACCGGGTTTCAGACCCTCTGATGGTATGAAGTCAGTATGCTTCCATCCGCATGAGTCACAGATTAGAGTGATTTGAGTGTGCTCTCCGAAGTATGGGATTTCTGTGGTTAGGGTCAACATCGTCAACCCGTCTTGCGAAAGGCACGTGGGGCATGGCTGTTCGACCCGGCTCTCCATGCGATCACTCATTCGATTAATCGATTCCAGCGCTTTCGAACACCGGAGGGAGCAAGAGTAGCCTTGATTGACCCAGTCGGACCACTTGACCACTGAGGTCTCGTTCCACAAAATCCTGAATCTTGTTCACAGCCAAGTGCAGTTCCATGTCCCTTTCAAGAAGATCCGTCATCTCGACGACCACTAGCGCGCCTTCGGAGATCCAGTCTATCAGGGTGCTCACGCCGGTGATATCGTCAAGGATAGCTCTGTGGACAATAACGTCCCCAATTCCCCTCGGAACGGGTGCGTCGGGGTATTTCATCCCGAGGTCGTGGTAGTCCTCCCCTGCTTCGATACCGCCTAGAGACATCTTGGAAATGCTGGGCATGTCGACCCACTTCGGACCTCCTTCACTAGCGTTCATGACTCAGGGGCGCTCCCCTCCTTCCTTGATACCTTCTGCTGTGTGTCGGACGATTGACCTCATTGACTATTCATCGCAGAGACAGGACTCCCTCCCGTCGCATTGATAAGGGGGCGATTTCGAGAAATTATCGTTCGGCCTCCTCGCCGGTGATTCTCATGGACGCTACTATTGACGCCATCAAGACAGGTACCAGTACGGTCGCCATCACCTTCAACGGCGGTGTGGTTGTTGGTGCCGACCACAGGGCTACCATGGGTCATTTCATTGCTAACAAGTCCGTTCAGAAGTTGTTTCGAATCTCCAAGAACGTCGCTCTGACTACCGCGGGCTTAGTTGGCCATGCGCAGTCACTGTCCCGAATTCTCTCTGCGGAGTTGCGACTCTACGAGCTCAAGCGCGACCAGGCAATGACTGTCAAGGGTGCAGCAACCCTCACTGCTAACATCCTCTCCGGACGTCCCCATTATGTGCAACTCCTCATTATGGGTGTTGACAACTCAGGTCCAAGCATCTACAGCATCGACTCTGCAGGGGGCTCAATTCCTGATGTTTACTGTGCCACCGGATCAGGTAGCCCTTTCATGTACGGTGTGCTTGAGGACCAGTTTAAGACTGGTATGTCGCAGGACGAAGCACTCGCTCTTGCAGCCAAGTCGTTGCTAGCATCGGCACAGCGTGATGCTGCAAGCGGCAACGGAATGGACCTCGCATACATCACTCAGGAAACTGGCTTCAACCTGCTTTCCGACGAGGAAGTCACAAAATTCCTCGCAAACCTCTGAACAAATTCCCGGCATTAGTGTCTCCTTGTTATGGAATGCCTACCGCGGATGAAAATAGGAAGTGCTAGATTGCGTTTGACACTGCCAGAGATCAAGAAGAAGGTCGCAGGACTGGTACCGAAGAGTGTCGACTACGAAGTCGACTTGGAAGCCGGTTCGATTGCTATTATCACCGATCAGCCAAACGCCTTTGCAGGGCGCAGCGACAGCCTCACAGTGCGAATAGCCAAGTCGATTAAGAGACGAATAGTGGTTCGCCCCCATCCTGACATGCTTTCTTCAGAAGTTGAGGTGCACGATGCAGTCAACCAAATTATGCCACCTGAAGCAGAGATTAGGAATATTTGGCTAGACCCAGCCCTCTCAGAGGTCATCATAGAGTGCGATGATCCAGCTTCCGCAGTAGGTCCGAAGGGAAGCAACGTTATTTCGCTTCGTGAGGAGGTCGGTTGGTTGGTGAAGGTTATCAGAGCTCCAGCGCGTGAGAGTCGAACTCAACACGACATTCGTCGCTACAGGAAGGAGATGGCCGACGAGCGCAAGTCGTTGTTCAGGAAGTTCGGAACTAGGATATACCGTCCTCAGCGCCCAGGCGAGCCTTGGGTGCGGGTCTCTGCTTTGGGCTCCTACAGGGAAGTTGGGAGGGCTATGCACCTCGTAACCACCAACGAGTCCAAGATTCTCGTAGATGTTGGTGCCAAGCCCACTAACAACCAGAACGAGGTGCAGCCGTTTTTTGCTGCTCCCGAGCTCCTCCCTCTCGACAATCTCGATGCCGTGGTAATCACCCACGCGCACGTGGATCACATTGGAATGCTGCCTGTGTTGTTCAGGTATGGATACAGGGGGCCCGTTTACTGCACACCACCAACTAGGGACCTGATGACACTACTGCAAATTGACTACCTTAAGGTCTCACGGGCTGAGGGCAGAGAGCCGCCCTACTCGAAGGCAGACATCCAAGAGTGCATCAAGCACGTTGTCGACCTCAATTGGGGGATTAAGACAGATATAGCCCCGGATGTCAAGATGACTTTGGAGAACGCGGGGCACATACTGGGCTCATCAAGCGTCTACATGCAAATCGGTGAGGGCAAGTCCGAGCATAGGCTATTGTTCTCTGGAGATATCAAGTACGAGAAGTCGTGGCTCTTTGATGCAGCTACCGTTCGATTTCCCAAGGTGGACACACTCGTGATAGAATCCACTTACGGCGGCCCACAGAGCATTCAACCCACCCGTCAACAGGCGAGCCAAGAGCTCCAAGACCTTGTCATCGACACCCTGAATCGCAATGGCAAGATATTCTGTCCCGTCTTCGCAGTTGGTCGTTCCCAAGAGGTCATGCTCGCCTTAGACGAGCTTTTCAAGTCGGGACGAGTGTCTCCCGTGACAGTATGGCTAGATGGCATGATTACTGAAGCCACCGCGATTCACTCTAGTCATGCCGACTTCTTGAACCGCGATCTCAGGAAAAAAATGCTCAAGGGCGGCGAGGAGAACCCCTTCAACTCATCTTGGTTCAAGCAGGTCGACTCCAGAGAGCTCAGGGAGTCTATATTGCTCGACCCTAACCCTTGTATCGTCCTTGCTACCAGTGGTATGATGACTGGTGGCCCCATCATAGAGTACCTGAAGCACTGGGCCCCAGATCCCGGAAATACACTATGTTTTGTGGGCTATCAAGCCTCAGGTACCCTTGGTAGGCGGCTGCAAGAGGGGCATTCTCACGTACCTCTGATGGATGGAGGTCAGACATACATGATTAATGTCGGTTGCAACATGGTAGTTATCGATGGCTTCAGCGGGCACTCCGACAGGAATCAATTAATGGATTATGTCTCTGCATTAAGCCCGACACCACGCAAAATCATTTGTCACCATGGCGACCCGCAGACTTGCAACGCATTCAGGATGGGACTGCGTGAGAAGTTCAAAGTCCAGACTTATGCTCCTGCAAACCTCGAGACACTTCGCCTAGCATAATTAGAGCACTGGAATGTCGAACCCCGCCTCTATGGGATCTGGGACTTCGCTTGCCACTCCCCCTACGTCGTCTTCGCTCCAGGATTCTACCACCGCCCCTCCGATTTGTTCTACCTGTGACTTGGGGGCCAATCCGATTGCCATTGGCAACGGGGCCAATAGAAGACATGCCCACACCTCTGTGCTGAGGGTGCCCTCCATGCTGAACCTAATCAGAGACAGGAGTATCAGGGTGACTGATATGGACAATCCCACTGTCTTGCGGCCTCGCACAGCACCGCAGAGGAAGCCTTGCTCATCAAATCCTCCGCCTACTTATCATCAGTCAAAGTCATGAACCACGAAAACTAAGGTGATGTATGGTCGATGAGTGGCTACTCTTGAAATGCACATGCGGAAATGCCTTCGGCTCAAAGTCAAGGGGCTTGGCCAGTTGCACCAGATGCGGATTACCCTCAGCAAGGAGAATCGGGAAGTATGCAGAGGCGAGCGAGCTAGCCAAGGCTGTATCGTCGGCAAATCTTCCTGATGAGTTATCCAATCAATTGAGTAGTCGAACACGTTCTATGAAAATTAATCGTAACCAGACCAAGCGAAAATCTCACGGTAGCGTCTCTGAATTGTTGCGCGCGATGAAATCATCAACGGCTTCCGACGGCACTCTGACAATCGCATCTCTTGCCAGTACGCTACGCGGTATGGAAATCAGCGAGCCAACAGCTGAGCACCTTATTGGTCGTGGCGAAATGGAAGGCGTACTGCAAAAATCGGGCGTAAATACGTGGTTCTGGCTCCAGCAAAGTTCTTGATTGTTGGACCAACGCTCCGGTGGTACGGGCCTGTGGGTTAGTCTGGTCTATGCTTGTTGCTTTGGGAGCAATAGACCCTGGTTCAAATCCAGGCAGGCCCACCATCCAAGCATGGTGCATGGCATCTAGGTTCAAGGCTGGCACCCCCTTTCCACTTCATGGACGGTATTGTCCCACCCGACATGCCCGATGGCCCTACGTGGTATCATGCAATGGGAATCGTCCTCCTCCTCTGCGCCTACTGGGCGGGATGGCTGGATGCCATGTGGCCGTTCTGACCTCATTTCGGATCACTCGGTCAGGGTGGGCTTCAAGGTTGACACCCCCTGTCAGGGTCATCGCACGTTTTGGACTCTTCATGCTCGATGAGGGGAGCAAGGTGTCCAGGGGCCTGAAACTCTGCTCGTTCATCGGTATAGCCCTGGAAATGGTGGGGTGGCTTTTGCTTAACGAGCCTGCCGGACAGATGACGGCGCTGGTGCCCTTCTCCGTGGGCCTCCTCTTCATTGTATTCGGCTGCGTCGCCCAAACACGGGCCAACCCCGACGCCAAATTCTCGGACTTGTGGAGAGGGTCCTTTTCCAATTCGTAGTATCATGAAGGCGTAGCCCCTCCAGTCGTCGAACCATTCGTTCAAGACTGGCACCCCCAGTGGTATTCGATGCCTACCTGAGCTTATTTTCTTAGAGCGTTTCCCAGCGACCACAGACCGAGGGCAGCGGCAGCGAACCAGGCTACCTCCAGTATGAAGAAGGCCCACTCGTCTATGAGGTACGCCCGGACCGCAAGGAGCCCGGAGCCGAGGGCCATTAGTATCAGGTAGGGGCGCTCCTTGCTGTGAAGGATGTCTCTGGTCTCAAGTAAGAAGGCACTGAGTATCATAATCATCCCGAAGTAGGCCACCAACTCTCTGTGCGCTAGCTCGATTACGGAGTCTAGCATCTGGCACCCCCCTCGAATTCATCCATAGGATGGTTCCACATTTTCCCGAGAATACTATTGGAAAAGAATCTATCGAATAATACAATTCGGTAGGTTGGAAGGGGTTGCGTGGGACAGACGCTAGGGACTGTGCTGTCAACAAGGACTATCTCCTCTTTTCCTGACCCCTGACCATGCCAACCGCCGTTGTCACCGGAGCAAATCGAGGCCTTGGAGCCGAATGGGTCAACCAATTGCTTGGGGATGGGTGGACTGTTCATGCAGGATACCGCAGTGAACCAGGACCGCTTGAAGCGCTTGCTAACTCATCACTCCATGTCCACCAACTCGATGTTCAATCCAAAGATTCCATTGCCTCTTTTGCGGATAGCATCCCCGAGCAGATCGACCTCTTGGTCAACAACGCCGGCGTAATGGATGGACAATGGGGGGACTTGACAGAAATCGACGATGAATGGGCCCTCAAGGTAATCGACATCAACGCGCTTGGCCCCGTACGTATGGTCCAAGCCCTGTACGACAAGATGACGCACAGAACTCTCACCAAAGTGGCCATGGTCAGCAGCCTGATGGGTTCTATTGACGATTGCCATATGGGCCGTTCCTATGCTTATCGCGCCTCTAAAACTGCACTCAACATGTTCACAGTGGCGATGAAGAATGAGGCAGCAGATGGACAAATCACCTTCGCCATTCTTCATCCTGGATGGGTCAAAACCGACATGGGGGGAGACAGTGCACCGGTTGAAATTTCCGATAGCGTCAGAGGTATGCGGAAAGTACTCGAGTCTCAAACCTTGGACAATTCAGGGCGCTTTATCCAATTCGATGGAGAACTCCTTCCCTGGTGAACGAATCATAGAAACTGATTGACTCGGGGGCGA
>JAPYUP010000030.1 GCA_029940695.1 Candidatus Thalassarchaeaceae archaeon | reverse complement strand
GACTCGGAAATCAAGGAGGATGAGGCGAGGGCGGAGGCTCAGGTAACCGCACTCGTATCGAGTTTGTTCCTTACTAATAGGGGTTATATCGGCCTCAAGCAGGAGAAGGGCAAGAACGGCAGAATCGTCATCAATGATCTATGGGGCGATTCAGGTGACTACGACGCCTTGACCGAGCAACTCCACCCAAAGACCGATATCGGGGGAATACAGAGTGTCTGAGCCCGACTTGCCCACTGTCTTGGAGGCCATTCTCTTCGGAGCAGGCCGCTCTATGTCATTGGAGGAACTCTCCGAGTTGCTGGATGAGCCAAAGGGCGTTATCCACGTCTCTCTCTCGAGCCTAAGGACTTCAATCAGCGAGCGCGAGGAATGCGCGCTCCAACTGACCGAGGTTTCCGGGCGATGGATCTTCGAGGTCAAGCCCGAGCTCTCCGCCCACCTCCCTGGAACCTTCAGGGCGGACATCCCACAACGCTTGCTGCCGGCTGCTGCCCTCATCGCCTATCATCAGCCCATGGCACAGTCACAACTCGTGGACATGCTCGGCCAGAGGGCCTACGACCACGTACGCGACCTCGCCAGTATGGGTCTGATAGACAGGCGAAGGGACGGGCTGACTCGCCGGTTGACCACCACGAGGAGATTCGCTGAGTACTTTGGTTGCCCTGAGGTCGAGTTCAGAAAGGTCCGTGCCTGGTTCCGCGTGGAAGCAGGCAAGATGGGCTTGACGAGCGCGGAACTGGCAGCCTCCCTTGCTCCGAATGAGCAGCTAATCATCTCGGAATTTTCAGAGGAAGCGAGCCCTGAGGCCTGATGGCGTATGGCGCATGCAGACACTTTCAACGAAATCCAGATCAAGGGGGATTCATTCTCTAGGGGCAAACGCCCGATCGTACACTAGGGTCAGTTCGAACAGCACGAGCATCGGCCCCCCTACGAGGAACAGTGATATGGGGTCTGGAGGGGAAATCAGTGCTCCCAGAAAGAGCGCGGCGAACCACAGGAAGCCCCGGTTCTCGATCATGGCGTTTCGTTCAATCACACCGGCTCTCAGAAGAACCACGATTGCCACAGGCACTTGGAATCCCACTATTGAGGAGAAGTACAAGCCGGTGACGAAGCCGATCCAGGATTGCAGTTGCCAAGTTGACTGCAGGCCCGAGGCAGCGGCGTCCTCCGAGAGATATTGCAGTAGGAACGGGATTAGCACTGTGTGTGCGTAAGCGGCCCCAAGTCCACCGAGGACGAGTATGGTTAGGAGGACCATGGCGCTCTTAGTCACTCCAGCACCCTCGGTGACGGACCTGCTGGCCCTAGACAGCACCGATTTGCCGCTCCAAGCGAGATCCAGTATTAGCGTTGCAACAAGTAGCCCGAAGCCAATCTGTGCGGCGATGCGGAGCTGGAGCAGTATCACCTCGAGTGGCTGTAGGATGATGATTTGGACTCCTTCGGGAATGAATCCATCTGCATCTAGAAACCACTCGATGAGAATCTCGGCAGTGGGGTAGCCGGCCACAAACCCAAGCACGAACACGCCAACGTAGAGCTTAGCTCGGCCCTGGATGTGCTGGAACAAACCTCGCCACTCGGAGCTGTGCAACAGCTCGAAGTCCCCCTCGTCCATGGGTCTGGATGGACTCCCTATTGGTGAATACATCGCATCGGCACTATGACTTCCTCAGGATTATCGTCAGCAGGTCCCCGTCCCTAAGCAGGTGATCGAGACCGACTCGCTGCCAGTCGAATTTAGCGCTCGGACCCTTCACTCGGGCATAGCGGTACTTGCGTAGGAAGTCGCGATGCAGCTTGGCGCAGACATCACGCACTGTCGAAGTGTCCTTTACGATTAGTGGCTCTACCAAGTCGGCCTCCTGCCCCTGTGGCTTGAGGAATATGGACATGAAGTGCAGGTTGTCGAAGATGAAGTTCTTCATCTCCTCTATTCCTTCTCCTGTCTTGGCAGATACATCGAGAACGGGCCAGTCGCCGGGGAGCACCCCATGGACACGCGCTCGGTCATCCTCGGTCGCTAGATCGATCTTGTTGAGGACTATGATTGAGCGGCTGTAGACCCGATTCCCAGCTAGTGTGTCGACGATGTGGTCGTCGGTCACGTCGGTCCTGAGAGTAACCGTGGCAGAGACTATGCCGAAGCTCCTGATTATGGCCTGAATCTCCTCCTCCAGCAAGTTGGTCTGCTCAAGAGTTGAACGCACTTCGATGCCCCCCCTCCTCGTTCTGGTGACGAACACTTGAGGGGGCCTCTGATTCAGCCTCATTCCCGACTTCCACAGCTCATGGTGGAGAATCTCGAAGTGGGACTTTTGGAACGGATCGATTACGAACAGGACCATGTCCGATCCTCGGATGACGTTGAGTATCTCACGACCCCGGCCCTTTCCCTCCGAAGCGCCCTTGATGAGACCTGGGAGGTCCAGAATCTGAATCTTGGCTCCGCGGTGCTCCATCACCCCCGGAATGCACGTCAGCGTAGTGAATGCGAAGTCCGCCGCGTTCGAATCCACTTCGGTTAACTGGGAGATTAGGCTGGATTTGCCCACGCTCGGGAAGCCCACGAGAGCGACTGAGGCATCTCCCGACTTCTTCACTTCGAAGCCCTGTCCGCCTCCGCTCGACCTCGCGTGAGCCTGCGCCTTCTCCTTGCGATGCCTGAGGGCGGCAATCTTGGCCTTGAGCTTCCCGATGTGCCCCTGAGTGGCCTTGTTGTACTTCGTCTTGGAAATCTCCTCCTCGAGGCCCTTAATCTGCTCCTCAATCGTCGCCATCGAATCCCTCGACACCCTACAGCAAGTATCACCTTGCTTAGTTGGGCAGGCCAAGCCTTCTGTTCTTGAATCCGGTGGCGCAAGAGTATCCTTTTCTGCTGAGCGAGGGTTCTTTGGGCATAGGCAGGTCTTGTGTCCCATGGCAGACGTCATCCTCCATCTCGTGGACCAACTGACCTTCGTACGCCTGTTGGGGATGCCTATCGAGGAGATTGTCAGGGGAATGGAGGCACAGACCCTCCGCACTCTCAGACCAGAGGCCGATCCACGCTTACACCGGGACTTCGAAGTCGATTTGGAGGGCGACTTACTCGAGCTTGCGGACGATTTGGGTAGCATGGAGGGGACTACTACACCTTCCAGATTGCAGCCGCGTTCGCAGTCCGTATGCGAGATGGGACTGCTTCTCGCCCGGTGGTGCTCAATGGCACAGTGGCGCTGCTGGGATGCCCGTCTGTTTTTGTATGTCGAGCCGATGTTGGGGCGAGAGGTAACGAGTTCCGAGGAGTTCCTACGTCCAGTTCTCTGGGATGAGTTCTCCGAAGCCTTGACAAGGACCGACAAGGCATCGTACTCTGAGTCCGTGATTCTGGACTGGATGTCACGCAGGGAACGGCTGGGAGAGACGATGGAACCATCCCAGGACCCCCGAATCCTGCCTACCATGGAGTCCCACAAGAGCCTGAGTGAGTCACTCTACGTGCTACTCGAGCAAGCGAGGAGAGAAGGCCTGTCTCTCTTAGTTGGGCGCGAGCACCTCGAGCCAGAGGCGTGGCATCTGGGTGCAACGACAATCGCCGAGTCCATGGAGGCTGCTCCATGACCGACCTCGCTATGCACCCAGGACCACCCGAGGTCCCCCCTGGGCCGGGTGTAGTGGTGCTAGGGCGCTTCCAGCCACCACATAGGGGCCATGCCATGATGATTAGGGCGGCCGAGCAGTGGCGTACCTCCAGAGCTCCCGAGTTACCACTCATCATCGCCGTCGGCTCGTCAAACCAACCGGAGTCGATGGAGAACCCATGGACGGCCGAGGAACGCACCTCAATGCTAGAAGCATGGTTGGACGCTCGGACAATCGTCGCAGGCATCGTCGCCGTCCCAGATATCGATGATCCCCCGAACTGGGTTTCACACGCTGAGCGGTACCATGGCCCTAGGGGGGTGTTCTTCACCACAGACATCTACTCGGCAGAGCTCTACGAGTCCGCTGGGTGGCAGGTCGTGCTGAGCGATCTCGAGCAGCGCGAGAGTTTCGAGGGTTGGAGGGTGAGGGCCACCGCCCACATGATGTCCACTATCGGGGATGATGATGCGGTGCGTACGGTGCTCAGTCCAACGATTCCCGAGGAGGTCGTCGAGCACCTCATCGAGACCGGCGGGCTACGCCGACTCGCTTTCTTGGGGGGGGGAGGCGAACCCGTTGGTTGAGAGTTTGGAAGGGACAACATCAAATATTGCTCGCCGGGCGACTGGGCCATGCCGCAAGGAACAGTGAAGTGGTTTAATTTTAGCAAAGGGTATGGATTTATCGAGCAAGAGGAAGGCGACGACCTCTTTGTTCACAAGTCCGCAGTTACAGGAACGATCCGTGAGGGCGACACTGTAGACTATGAGGTCGGCGAAAGTGACAAGGGCCCCAACGCGATTAACGTCACCAAAGTAGAGTGAAGCACTTCACTCTAAGTGACGAGATTCTCGCGCAAGAACTCAGTCCCGAAATCTAGAGAGTGCTTGCGAGCACCCCAGTCCACTCCCTTGTGGACACCAAGGTTTCCCACAATCTGGAACGCCGCTAATCGGTCTTTGGGCTCGTTGAGGGGCATCGTTACCCCCGGCTCTAGCTCGCCCCACATGTCTCCGTTGGAGTCTATGGTCACAGTTCTGTGATCGTCCAACCGGATAGCTTTGGGCTCGAAGTCAAGGGGCTCGATTGAGTCAAAGGAGTGGGGGGCGCCCTCGTAGACATGAACGGTGATGTCGACGCCATGCGCTCGAACGTCCTCGACTAGTCCCTCTAGAAGTTTCAGCGGTACCCAGTCGTCCGCACTGCCATGTAGCACGAGTATTGACTTGTCCGACCATCTCTGGACCTCTGTGCGCATGTGGGCTGCCGGGTAGAAGGATAGGTGCGCTGCGAACCTCTCCCCTCCCGGAGCTAGTGCCTCGGCAATCGGCTCCCACGCCCCGTATAGTGCGACAGTACCACCTAGGCTCCATCCAGCCAGACCAATCCTGCTGGCATCGATGGAGGGATGGGTCACTAGCATGCGCAGGGCTTGGTAGCAGTCGGCGAGCATCATGGCGTGAGTGACCTGCATCTGGTCTTCTACGATGGAGTAGACCAGTCGCGAGTCGAAGGTGTGAACTCGGAAGACGCACATCCCCGCATCGAGCCAGCGTACTATGTGCTCGTGGTGGTGACCGCGCCAGTTGAGACTGCCATGGACTGCGACGACGCAAGGCAGCGGACCGTCTGGAGGATTCTCCGGAACGAGCAGCGAACCGAAAACAGGGTGTTCGGGAGCCCTGTCCAGTTTGCGTAGAATGTGGTGAATCTCGAAGGGACTGGCCGAGGGGTATACGATCTTCCCCAACCGGCCGTCCGAGAGATCGAGCGGAGGTTGCACGGACCAATCTTGCCAGTCTTCGAATATCGTTCTTGTCCCGAGGGCGATTCACCAGACCATCGCGTTGGCGCCCCAGGCGAGCCCTCCCCCGAAAGCCACTGTGACCACTAGATTACCCGGTCTGACCAGCCCCTCGTCGAGCGCCCCACGAAGCGCTATTGGGACACTGGCACCGGCGGTGTTGCCGTACTTCTGTAAGTTGGTGAATGCCTTCCTCATTGGAAGCCCGAGGTTCTCCATCCCCACCTCTACAATCCTCAGGTTGGCTTGGTGGGGGACTATCAGATCGACCTCTGACAGATCCCTACCTACGCGTTCTAGCACTCTGCGGACGGCTTGGGGAAAGGCCTCGACTGCGAACCTCCAGACCGCCCTTCCATCCATGTGGAAGTACTGGTCACCCTCGTCGAAGCCTTCCGATGAAATAGGCGTGCGAACGCCGCCGGCCGGTATCTCGATGACGCTAGCGCCTCCTCCGTCAGACATCATCCAACTGCCGAGCAGACCGCGCCCGTCCTCCACCCGCTGTAGGACTGCGGCCCCGGCACCATCCCCAAACAGCACGCAGGTGGTGCGGTCCCCCCAGTTCAGGATGCGACTGTAGACCTCAGCACCGACCACCAGAACGTTGTCGTAGCCCGGTGTTCCAGCATAGCGGGCGCCGACATCAATCGCGTGGACCCAGCCCGCACAGACCGCGTTAATGTCGAAGGCGGCCGCCTTGTCACACCCGAGTTTGTGCTGGGTTATGCCAGCAGTCGATGAGAGAGGGACGTCAGGGCTACTGGTCGCAAGTATCAGCATATCCACGTCGCCCGGACCTATTCCAGCTTCCTCCATGGCCAGGTTGCACGCGGCGACCGCGAGGTCACTGGTACAGGTATCGCTATCAGCAATCCTGCGTTCTTTGATACCGGTCTTGGTGGTAATCCACTCGTCGCTGGTATCTACAATCTCGGCCCACTCGTCGTTGGTCATTACCTTGGGTGGCACGTAGGCCCCCAGTCCGACGATGCCCACGGGCGCCATGTTGTTTGTCTTCACCCAAAAGCGGACTTTCACTCTTGCTGCATCAATCGTGCTTGACACAGACGTTCATCGCCTCGGAGAAGAATCCTAGGCTCCACTTGCCACCCTCACGACCCACTCCGCTGTCCTTCACGCCGCCGAACGGCACTCGCAGGTCCCGGTGCAGCCAGGTGTTGACCCAGACCATCCCGGTTTCGATGGCCTCTGAGACTCGCTTGCCCTTGTCGAGGTCGCCCGTCCAGACGCTGCCGGCCAGCCCGTAGTTGGTGTTGTTGGCGATGACTATCGCCTCGTCCTCGCTGCTGAATGAGTGGAGTGTGACGATGGGTCCGAAGATCTCCTCAGTGGCACAGCGGGAGTTCGGGCTGAGGCCCTCGATGACCGTGGGAGCCATCCAGTTGCCGTGTTCGAAGCCTGATGGCATACAGGGTGTGCCACCTGTCAGCAGGGTTCCCCCCTCCTGCTTGGCCAACTCGACGTAACCCTGGACCTTCTTGAGGTGCTGCTCGGAGATTAACGCTCCGAGATCGGTGTTCTCGTCAGATGGATCTCCTACTCGCATTGCCTCGACAGCATCGACAAAGCGGTCCCGGAACTCATCGTAGGCCGACTCCTCGACCAGTACCCGCGAGCCGCATAGGCAGACTTGACCTTGGTTCAGGAAGCCCGCACGCACAACTCCGGTCACGGTGGAGTCTATGTCGCAGTCTGCGAACACGATGCTGGAATTCTTCCCACCGAGCTCTAGGCTGAGCTTCTTGAAAGCAGGCGCAGCTGATGCCGCCACCTTCTTGCCGGTGGCGGTACCTCCAGTGAATGACACCAAATCGACGTCTGAGTGGGCGACCAGTGGCGCGCCCGCGCCCGCGCCATCGCCGTGGACGAGGTTGACGACGCCTGCAGGCAGGCCGACCCCGTCGATGACCCTCATCAGCAGATCCGCTGTCATTGGAGTCAGCTCGCTGGGCTTGCACACCACGGTGTTGCCCATGCCGATAGCCGGAGCCACCTTCCACGAGAGCAGGTAGAGGGGCAAGTTCCACGGAGTGATCAGAGCCCCAACACCGACTGGTTTGCTGACAACGTAGTTGGTTGCACTAGCCATCTCGAAGACCTCTTCCTCGTGCTCGCGCAGAATCCCTGCGAAGAAGCGGAAGTTGGACACCGAGCGATGTGCATCCACTGCCCTTGCAAGCGATATTGGCTTGCCGGTGTCCCTGCTCTCGAGAGCCGCTATCTCCTCGTAGCACGCTTCGAGCGCATCGGCGATGCGATCCAGCCAATCGGCGCGCTCGGAGTGGCTTAGAGCGCCCCACGAGGGCTGAGCGGAGCGAGCCGCGGCGACCGCGGTAGCGACATCCTCCTCAGAGGAGAGCGGAACCCGTCCGAAGCGGAAACCGGTAGCCGGCTCGAGCACGTTCATCCACTCGTCGTTCGAGTGGCAGACGAACGCGCCTCCTACGTAGTTGCACAGGTCGAACGGCTCACTGCCTGCGGGGTCGCGCTCGCATGGAATGCAAGCCGAATCACAGCACTTGTCAGGATTCATTTCAGTCACCCACAGAGCCCTCATTGGAGAACGGGTCTGTTCTAGTCATCTCGGAGGAATACTCCCTCCAGTCCAGCGTGAAGCGGTCCCTGTCGGGGTCCCACTCGTCCCAAGTGACGACTTGTTCGAGTCTTTCGAGATACTGTGGAGGGACCACGCCGGGGACGATGAAGGCCTTCTGTCGGTGAAGCGGGTATGGGTTACGGAGATTAGTTCCGAGGACGCCGAGGACCGCTCGTGCGACGTACCAAGTAGCCTGGGAGTTCCAGCCGTGGGCGATTTTGATGACGATGCCGAGCCCCTTAGGCCAGTCGGGATGTATAACCGAGAGGCCGAGCAGGCCATCTGCGCCCTCCTTGGCGATGAGTTTCCCCTCGCCAGCCTTCAGGCAGGTAGAATCGAGTCGATTAAAGCCGCCAATCAGGTCCGGGTGCCGGTTCATCGCCTCCCAGATCCAATCGTCATCCTTCTCACGCACCAGCCCGGCGAACATCACTGCCAGTTCGTCGACGGTGTTCGTGACCGTCGGCAGCCCACACCCGTCCTTGGCCACCCTCTGCGGCTCCCAGTCAAGCTTGTCCATCATTCGTCTGAGGATATCGAGGTACATTGGGAACCAAGGCGAGCTCGGAAGAGTGTAACCAGCCCGATTTATTCCCATCCTGCGCATTGCTTTGAGGATCGCAGCGTGCTCCCCCGAGCAGGTGTGGAACCACCGGCGAGGGCGTCTGACCTGACGGCCGAACTGGATGAGGGGGACATCTAGGGGGCACTGCATCAGCCCCCATTCAGATTCGGTGAGCAGGGACTGGGCCGCTGCCACGTGCTCGGTGTCGCCGTTGTGTGAAGAGCAGGCGATGGCCTTCTGCTCCCATGTCAGGCCCCCAGCCTCGAGTTCCTCGACAAATGTTTTCATCATCAGGGGCTTCATCATCGATCGCCCGTACACCAGAACATTGCCCCCGAATGAGTGGATGATCTCAGTACCGTGGGCCCATGAGATGGCGCCGTGGATTGTATTCTCGGAGACATCCATGCGACGGAAGTCGACCAGAGGCTCCCACTCGACGTCCCTGCCCGTTGCAATCCCCTCGTACTGCTCGCCCAGTGGGTTGGTCGGATAGAATGCTGAGCCCGGCCTGCCGGGAGAGACCGAGGAGGGCTGCTCGGTTTCATGGGCAGTCACTGCAAATCGCCTCCATTGACTCGCGGTGCGACCTTGGTCATGAATGCCGTCATGTTTCTCTTGACGCGTTCGCTGTCATGGTTGAAGAAGTCGAACCAGCACATCAGGCGGTCGTCGGGGTGGAATCTCTCGATGATCTGCTCGCTGACCTGAATGACGTTTCCGATAACTGCATTTTCCGTCGCCCGTTCGACCTTGGACGGATCAATCGTACCCTCCAATGCTTTCCAATAGGTCGAAATCGCGGCTTTCGCCTCCTCCATCGCTGCAGCGTTCTGTTCGTCGGGCGCCAGCCCCTCTTCGTCGTTGACGAAGACCATGATAGTGCGGGGCATCATGCTGCGCTCCCATGGGCCACCGTCAGGGTGGTAGTGCTCTGTGAACCTGTCATGGGTCTCTTCGATGATGTGGGGCGGCGTGATACTGAGGTTGAACACTTGGACCGGCCTCAGCTTGTTCACCTCGACCTGCAGCTTCGGGTCGTGGCTACCCAGAACCAGGTTCAGCAACTCTCGGCGCCACTCCTGGGGAATAGTCTTGATTTCCTCAAACGAATATCTCCGCTCTATTGGCACCTCGTCTGGTACCTCCTCGAGGCCTCGGCATTCGACGGTGGCCTGCTGCACCCCCTCCCAATCCTCGTCCGAACGGAAGTTTGACCGAGTCAGGACCGTGGGCTGAATCATGTCCGACGAGATGACCTCGCCATTCAGAAGTCTGAGGAATATCTCGCTGGCCTCGGCGAAGACCTGACCGCGCAGAGCCGGCCATGCCGCTTCCTCGACTGAGTCTCTCGGGACTACCCCGTAGGGGCGCGCCATGAACTCGAAGCGACCGGCAGAGAACCCGACGTGCAGACGGCGGGACTCATCCGGGTCGAGGCCGTGCAAGGCGAGGAACGCCCCAACGCGCTCGGCTTGGGCGATTGGCCCGCCGGAGCCAAGGATGGACATCACTGCGCTGCCAACCTCCATTCTCTCGGTGTGCGCGAACATCTTCTGAGCAATCTGGAAGAAATCTGTGCACAGTCCGACCTCACCAGGGAAGTGGGGGACTACGGGCTTGCTGTTGCGCTTCTGGATTTCGGTGGAGAGGTGCGCCTGCGCGACCCAGCCGACACCGAACCCCAGCTCATCTGCTATCCCTACTTGATCGAAGAAGTTGACTAGCATCTCGCTCTCAGAAGGAGCGTAGCCGGAGATGTCCGGCGTCTGGGTAATTGAGAAGAAGACGTCAAACCGCATAGCGGACCCCCATTCAGATTGAACGCATTCTCCCGCCATCGACTGCTAGACTGACGCCTCGAACAGCACCACTGCTCGGTAGACAGAGCCAGGTGACCGCTGCAGCAGTTTCCAGTGGATCGATGAGCCTCTGAATGGGCACCCCGCTCATCCAATCCTCACGAACGTCATTGACGGGCTTGCCTGTGCGTTCCGAGATCGATGCGGCCAGCGAGCCGAGCCGATCAGTGTCAGTGAACCCGGGCATGATGTTGTTGATGGACACACAGGGGGGTAGCTCGCGGGAGAGCGACTTGGCCCACGAGGCCATCGCTCCACGCAGCGTGTTTGAGAGACCGATGTTGTCGATTGGTTCGCGCACCGAGGTCGAGATGATGTTCACTATTCGACCGCTTCCGGCCGCTTCCATCCCTGGCACCAGAGCCTGCGTGATGGTGTGCGCGGCGTGCAGGTGGCGGCGGAACGGGCCCTCGAACTCGTCCAGTGTGTTCCTCAGCAGCGGCCCGCCAGGCGGCCCACCAGAGTTGTTTACCAGAATGTGGATAGTGCCCAGCTCCGAGACGGCCTCTCGCACAGCATCCAAGTCTTCGAAATCGAGGACGATGGCCTCGTGACCATCACCGTGCATTTGGGCAACTAGCGAATCCAAGGCGTCCGCGGACCGAGCGCAGGCGACCACCCGCGCACCGGCGCGTGCGAGCATCAGCGCACAAGCGCGCCCGATACCCTTCGAGGCACCACATACGAGTGCAGTCTGCCCTTCGAGGACGCCATCGGCGAAGGGGAATTCGTCGTTGAGCAGTTCTTCGGCCATATTCTCACCTAATCCGCGTAATGGGCGTAAGTCTGGTCGCGCAGTTTCTGGTAGACCTCCTTAAGCACCTCATCCGGTGCATTGCGGAAGGTCGGGTGCTCGCTTTCACCTTGTGGCCGGCGCATCTCGTCCCATCGGCCGGCCTCCCAAGCCATCAGTGCTTCCTTCATCAGCACCCCAGCTAGAACAACGGTCTCGTAGCACAGGTCCTCGTAGGTCATACCGCGCTTCACTGACAGTTCGCGCCGCAATAGCAATTCTCCAGTGTCTACACCGTTGTCGCAGAAGTGGGTCGACGAACCTATCGGGATGTCGTAGTAGACTGACCATGCGGGTGAGGCTGAGCCCCTGCACTCGGGCAGGAGCCCTGGGTGCGAGTTGATTACTCCGTCCTTGGGATAGTCGAGGATTTCCCCCCGGATTATGCGGGTGCCCCCGAATACGATGAGGTCGAGCTCCATACTCTTGAGGTGGGGCATCACCTCAGGCGATTTGTGGATGGGGACGGTGACTAGAGGGATGCCATTATCAGCGGCCTGCTCGACTATCGATGGGGCGATAGTATTGCCCTCGATGCGCTTTAGGAACTTCTCCCTTTCATCGTCGCCAATAGCCGAATCCTCCTCGATGATTACCTCTGGCACGAAGCCCTCCGAGAGGATCTGCTGCAGCATCTCCCGTCCGTAGGGGTGCTCCTTCAGGAGCAGGTACGCGAATCGCGGCTTAGGCATGGTCTCGTTTGGCGGAGGGGCCTTAGATACCAGTTATTTTCGGTCGCGCTTGGGTTCGAATTC
>JAPYUP010000006.1:51472-56780 GCA_029940695.1 Candidatus Thalassarchaeaceae archaeon | reverse complement strand
AGCGGCATCCTGCGATACGACTTGCCGCACTTCACGCACCGGACCTTCTGTCTCGTGAAGGCCATCATGTTCCCTCTCATATCGGGAAGGAAGTGCGACTCGATGACCTGTTTGGCTACCACATCGACATTGACCGAACGCAGTACCCTTCCAAGCTCCAGCTGACAGGTCAGCTTGTCCTTCATCGTGACCAGCGTCTTGTATGCCGAGTTCTGCGGGCCCGCATCCAGTGGGCCGGAATCGTGAGTCCAACCATACCCGCGCAGGTCACCGATGGTACCGAGCCTGTCCTCAACCAAATCCACTAGATTCCTGACATCGCGTGAGTGAGGCTGTGAGAGCGTCGCCTCGTAGAAAGCCCTCGTGTAGCTCCAAGAGCAGTCGACGTTCAATGCTTCCTTGTCGATCTCACTAGGGTTCAGTCGAGTAGTGAGAACCAGTGGGGCATCCATCCTCCCCCCCCTGCCATCGGGAAGAATCTCTTTGGTGAAGTTAAGCAGTCCGTCTAGGAGCATCATGATGCTATCCTCGTCACCATCGCAGTTCCTCCTCTTCGCAGCGTGAAATAGTGGATGGGCGTAGCCCGCCGATGCCTCCGTCCACCCTATGATGCGACAGGCAACCCCACCCGAGGTGTGCGGAGCGAGGCCAATGGCAATGTGACCTACGATGTCCTGCGCGTTCTTCACCCGGTAGAAAGCCTCCATCCCATAGAACCTGACGAGCAGGTCGTCCACGAAGGCGCACGTCGAGAGCAGGTGCTCTACCGCCAACCTAGAGGGAATGAAGTCTTGTGGTAGCAACTCGATCATCTGTTCGTCGGAACCAATCTTAGTCCCGCGGATATCGTGAGTGTAGCCCAGCTTCACCAATTCCTTCCATGGAGTTCCGATTTCACTAGGGCGGAAGTGAGTCACGGGAACGTCGCTCATATCATATCGTGCGGTTCCATCCCTGAACACTGAGATTCCGTGTTTGCCTCGCAATATACCCTTCTCAAGAGGCTCCGGAGTTTGCTCAATTGAGAATAGTCCCTTTACAGCCTTTATCTTCTCAGGAAGGTGCTCAAGTCCCAACTTCCTCCTCTTGACCTCCATTATAGAACTCAGGTTGACTGTTGTTCGCTCACCCTTTCTACGAGAATAACCCCTCTTTTTCGCGCGTTCGGGCTTCATTGTTCTGCCACCACACTCCACAGGCTCGTTCGGGTCAGGTCTGTTGTGGCACGTCAGGTGAGGAGACTCGCGACCGCAGGCCTCGCAGAAGCGTGGGCCCATATCTACTCTAATCGAGCCTCTGGCCGAGGCATGGGAGATTAGTCGCTGTGGCCCCCCACTCTCTCCAATCGGGAAGATGGAGTGTACACGCGGTTTCATCTCACGGATCCCGGATTTTTCGGGCCTCCCCATGCGCGCGCCAATCCTGCTAGGAACCGCATCCTCCCAACGAAGGTCGGAAACCTTCCTAACTACCATCAGGGAGCGCTCGACCTCGTAGTCGTCCAGCGTACTTCTAGCGCGCCACCACTCAACTGTTCGCCCCCCGTCCGTCGGTTCCCCTTCCAGAACCTTGGACAACGCGGCACGAGTCCGCTCGAAGGCCTCATCGATGTGAGGGGCTGCTTCGACCCTCTGACGTATTTTCCCATCAGCGACCTCCAACCCCAGACCTTCCACGAGACCTTCCCAATTGGCTTGGATGACAATGTCAGAACCGTCGTGGCGATGCTCAATGCCAAGCGTCATGAGCGCAGATTTCACCACCCCGTGCCCTCGTACCTCCGTCCACCTAGGCCACTCGTCCAACAGGGGAGCACCGAGCCCCAATTCGTCGTCACTTAGGTCAAACGGCCATCCCTCAACGACTCCCTCCAACGTGAGCGAACCGTCGTTGTTCGCACTGATGCCTACGAGAGACTCAATTAGCGCTGGCAGGAACTGGATTGGAAGATCCGACCACCAGAGGTTCCAAGGAGGCGGTATCGCGACTCCGAAGGATTCCGAGACCTCGCGCGTCTGAACCCACGTCAATTCAACGTCTCGTAGGTAAGAGAACCAGTCCCTACGGCGCCAGGCCCGATTGACTGGGTCCTCCCCGCCTCTGTTGATGGCCCCGTTGAAAGGGAGGCCAGGGGGAAGTTTGCTCCTATCGACTCCAAGCAGGCTCGCGAAGACCTCAACCTTGTCATGGTGGTCAAGGGCCTCGGCCACGTCCGAGCTCCACCAGTCTTTCGAGTATGGTGCCGGGACTAGGCTCTTGTTGTTCTCGAGGAACTCGCCGAAGCCTAGCAGAATCTCGCCTGAATCCCAAATCGAGACCACCCTGTCCTCATACTCTCTCCATTCCTCCAAGGTCCTCGTTCTAAGGAAGGAACCGTCTTCGAGGAGCACAGTCGGCCCCTCGATATCGATGCAAGGGGTGACTGCGCAGGCTTTGCCCGGCCCCTCTATCTTCATCTGTGTGCCAACCGACAAGAAGCCCCCCATCGCTTCCATTGTGATTGGATTGAGGCCTGCTGCAGCAAGCCCGGTGACCCGACTCCTCCCATACCTCAATCTGAATCCACCAGGCTCTCCAGGCTCACCGAAAATCGGCCTGCCCGCAATCACATCACCCATGTACCGATTCTGCTTCGGGATGACACGGCGCTTGACTGATGTCTCATCGGCGCCTGACGACTCTCCCTTATCGGCGAACTGCGAGATGAACTCCCATCCAGGTACTTGGAGACGCTCGGTATGGGTCTGGATCTTTGGCGCCTTCAGGCACAACCCCTCACCAATGACGAGCATGACACCGCCACGGACGCGTGTCCGATAGGAACCGTTCTCGTTCACGATATTCCTGACCTCCTTGTATCCGGCGCACTCCACCCTCTCCGTCTCCTCTCCGTTGATCATCACCGGGCAGGCGTTGACGATGAGGTCGGTCTCCTCCGGTGGCGGCTTGTACTGCAGATTCATGCGATATAGGCCGAACTCCTCCTTCACACGCTCGACTTCTGGCACCGTCGGATAGTAACGTCCTATGCCAAGTTCGCGCCTCAGAATATCACCAATCAGAACGCCGAGCGCCTGAGCGGTCCCTCCCGCTGCCCTGATCGGCCCGCAGAAATCAATCGAGAGAAACTCCGATCCATCTGCGTTGTTGAGGATCCTCACATCACCAATTCCGTCCAGTGGTGCGACTAGGACGGCCTCTGTAAGAACAGCGAGGCCCACCCTCAAACCAGAGTCGACCGATCTCCTCTTGTCTCCGGTCTTGGAGTACATCTGACGAGTCACAGACAGTGAAATCATGATTGCAGCCGTCTCCCGGTCATGGGCATCGAGAAGGTCACGGAGCAGACTTTCGATTCTCAGGGGCTCCAGATTGCGATCATTGGGATTTGGATATAGATAAGGGTCTTCGAGCAGCTTCTCGGTCCTGCTGGCAAGGTCAGCAGCCCTAGGTATCTCCACTGTGTCCTTGAAATCGAGTCCCTTGGCCTTGGCTAGGGAGGCTACGGCATAGACCTCCTCGATTCGCTCGTCCAGCCAATTTTGGTATGCCTCGTGCTCGTCCTCCAGACGCTGGGAGTCGATGACCACTTCTGCTGCCCCTTCTGACATTGCTACACGCTCCGCTGCGAGTATCCACCTATCGAACGAGGCCGTTCAAGAACATTGACCGCCATCTTGTTCTATTCTCCCTCGTGCGAAGGCAACCTTCATCCGACTCCAGTCAGGCCAAGATAAGAGAGAGATGGCGTCTACCACCGAGGAGGAAGCGAGGAAGCGACTCGTCGATAGGGTCCGTGACCTAGCCTACCTCCACTCCGAAGACGAGCCATTCACGCTCGCGAGCGGGCGACAGAGCCGCCACTTCTTCGACATGAAGCCAGTCATGATGGACCCCGAGTGCGCTCACTTGCTAGGCGTCCTAATGCACGCCGCAATCGAGCGGGTCGGACAGGTCGATGCGATTGGCGGCCTCGAGCTCGGAGCAGTTCCTCTGACTGGAATCGCCATCGCCAAGGCAGGCAAGGGTTCTGGCCTGCGTGGTTTCATCGTCCGCAAGGAGCCCAAGGGAAGGGGTGGAAGGAAGACCGGCAATCCACCTGGAATCGAGGGATCTAGTCTCAACGAGGGAGACCGGGTGGTTCTACTGGAGGACGTGACTACCACGGGTGGGTCCGCCCTCAAGGCCGCGGAACGCCTCACCGAGATGGGTTGCGAGGTCGCTGCCTGTATCACCATTCTTGACCGGGAGGAGGGGGGCCTCGAGGCTTTCGATGAGATTGGCATAGAACTAATCCCCATGCTTGTGAAGTCGGACGTGACGGGTGGATGAGATGGGGCAGCATGAGATTGACTCCGAGACCGAGCCCTACCACCCATCGAAGATGGAGCGAAAGGAGTACATCGGGATTGGCGAGTTCTTCTCGGTCGACATGCGCACTGGCATTATTGACGAGGTTCAGGATTTTCCCGAGATGCGCAAGCCGTCATACAAGATCAGAGTGAACTTCGGCCCCGTGATCGGCAAGCTTTGGAGTTCAGCTCAGATCACCAACTACACCCGCGGGCAGCTCATCGGCAAGATGGTCGTAGGCGCCATCAACTTGGGAAACAAGACTCTACCGACGGGGTTCGTTTCGCAGTTCCTAGTGCTCGGGGCGCTGGATCCGGACGGCACCGTACGTCTGCTGAAGCTCCCCGAGGGAACCCTGCCCGGTTCGGTAGTAGCCTGAGCCTACGGTGCTGAACCATACCCTATTGGACTTGCAGCACCGCCCTGGTGGCATGACACTGATTAGAATGACGACGAGCGCGGGGGATATGGACATACAACTCTACACCGAGGACTGCCCCGATACCACAGGTAACTTCCTGAGGCTCGTCGATGACGGCTACTACGACGGGTTGCACTTCCACCGCGTCATCAAGGACTTCATGATCCAAGGTGGATGCCCACTCTCGCGCGACCCTAACAGCAGGGCCGCTGGTACTGGTGGGCCCGGCTGGAAAATCCCATGTGAGCCCTCGGCGCTAGCAAAGAGGCACGACCGTCCGGGGCTTTTCTCGATGGCTAACGCAGGGCCCAACACGGGAGGATCGCAGTTCTTCCTGACAACCGTGCCAACGCCTTGGCTGGACGGCAATCACGCTGTTTTCGGAGAGGTAGCTAAGGGAATGGATGTAGTTAGAGCAATCGAGTCCACTCCGACTCTCCCAGGTGACAGACCCACCACTCCACAGCAGATTATCAGGGTCGAGCGACTATGATGTGCCAACCCACCTACAATAATATTTATTAATTACTAATT
>JAPYUP010000006.1:0-51372 GCA_029940695.1 Candidatus Thalassarchaeaceae archaeon | reverse complement strand
TCGAGCGACTATGATGTGCCAACCCACCTACAATAATATTTATTAATTACTAATTGTACCAACCCACCTACAATAATATTTATTAATTACTAATTAATGACGAACGGCATGGCGAAGCACCGCGCAGGCAACCGCCGAATCATCACCATCAGCGTACCAGAGGAACTGGCCCTCCGGCTCGATGCGAGGGTCGGCAAGGGACGCGAGAGCGGACGCTCAGCAACAGTCTCTAGGATGATCGAGGGCTCGCTGGCTGGACGCAAGGAATCCAGCAGGGCAGATTCGGATTCCGGGCCTAGGCAAGCACGGGCTGCACCAGACCAAACTCGAATGGAGAAGGATACGATGGGCGACGTCGAAGTCCCTGCTGACAGGTACTACGGCGCCCAGACCGCTCGATCGCTGATGAACTTCGACATCGGCGAGGACACCATGCCTCGATCGGTAATCAGGGCTTTCGGGATTCTCAAGCAAGCCGCAGCAGAGATTAACGTAGGTCTCGGAGAGTTGGACCCAGGGACTGGGGATTTGATCGTAGCCGCCTGTGACGAGGTCATCTCTGGCTCACTTGACGTGCACTTCCCACTGAGAGTGTGGCAGACTGGTTCCGGGACGCAGACCAATATGAACGCCAACGAGGTCATCGCAAACAGGGCCATCGAGATGGCAGGTGGCGAGCTTGGTAGTAAGACCCCCGTTCACCCCAACGACCACGTCAATCACGCCCAATCGAGCAACGATACCTTCCCAACGGCAATGCACATCGCCGCGGCCGAGGAGATACACCACGTCCTACTACCTGCAGTCACGCACCTTCGGTCAGCCCTCGCAAAAAAGGTGAACGAGTTCGGAGGGATAGTAAAGATCGGCAGGACCCACCTGATGGATGCAGTGCCTTTGACGCTAGGTCAGGAGTTCAGTGCATACGTTGCCATGCTGGACGCCGATGTCATTAGGGTAGAGCATGCACTCTTGGACCTCTTCGAGCTGGCTCTTGGTGGAACAGCGGTGGGTACCGGTCTGAACACGAATCCGAACTTTGCCGACCAAGTAGCGCATAGGATTGCAGAGAAGACCGAACTCCCTTTCATCAGTGCTGAGAACAAATTCGCACAGCTCGCCGCACACGACGCAATCGTTGCGGCATCTGGAGCGCTCAATACCCTAGCCGTTTCGCTGATGAAGATTGCGAACGACATCAGGTGGCTCGGTTCGGGCCCACGCTGTGGCTTCGGGGAGTTGGCGCTGCCCGCCAATGAGCCAGGGTCGAGCATCATGCCTGGGAAGGTGAACCCCACGCAGTCAGAGGCGATGACGATGGTATGCTGCCAGATTATGGGCAATCACACCGCTATTTCGATTGGTGGTAGCCAAGGCAACTTCGAACTCAATGTGTTCAAGCCAATGATTATTCACAATCTGCTCCATAGCGTCCGACTCGTCTCAGACACCTGCCGCTCGTTTGCAGACAGGTGTGTGATTGGCCTCATAGCCAACGAGGGAAAAATTGCCGAGCACCTAGAGAACTCACTGATGCTCGTAACAGCGCTCAATCCTCATATCGGTTACGACAACGCCGCCAAGATAGCCAAGAACGCGCATGAGAAAGACCTCACATTGAGGCAGAGCGCGCTCGAGCTTGAGATGTTGACCGACGAGCAATTTGACGAGTGGGTGAAGGCGGATCAAATGACAGGACCAAGCGCTTGACGGCGCTCCCCCTTGGTTCCCAAAATGTGGGTGAGCGAAGCGAAATGCTCCGCAACCATTGTAGTACTGATGACATGGGCCGAAGTTCGTACCGCGCGGTACAGGTGGGAGCAACAGAGGGTTCTGCACATGGGGGAGCATCCCCCTCTGTTAACTCCGCAGGGTCCGGGTGTCCCCCGGGCCCGTAGGCCCAGGTTTCCCCGGGTAGAAGACTCCGGAACCTCTAGGGTTCTTTCGTCATTTTCCGACTTATTGGGGATCGCTCCCCCTTTTTCCGTCTCCGCTTCCCGTCTTGGCTCTCACCATTTCATTCCACGGTTCGATACTGGCTCCTCCACGGGTCTCCCCGCCCTTGTTGCCCTAGTGTTTCCCTCCGTTTCCTTCCCTTTCCTTGCGTCCAGTTCTCTCCACTTCGTTCCTCACTCTCGCGACCCAGGTTTTTTTCAGTACTCCCTACGCGCGCGTATCTCCGCAACTTCTCTCTCGCTCTCTCCTTCCTTCCCTTTCCTTGCGTCCAGTTCTCTCCGGTTCCTCCGATTTCGTCGCTGCTCCACCTTCACGTCCACAGACGCTCCGGCTCTCTCCCCGATTTCCTTTCAGATCTCGGTTCACCACCCCGGCTTCGGGGTTCGGTTTTTGTGGCCCGCGAGTCGCGCCGAAGCGCCCTCACACCACTCCCCCGGAGCGGCAAGGTCAACAGGCGAGTGACCGGCACATAAACGTTTCGCGATTATAGCCGCAGTACAACGGAAACAAGGGTCCTACAGAGGTGATTTCCACTGCAAATCATCCTTGTCGGAGACTGCGAATCCGACGTCTTAGCAGTGTCCTTTTTTGGTCCTCTTCAACGTCTTCTCCCACCTGTTCGAAGCGACGTCGGAAAACCGCCTCTTCGATAAGGAATACATTGCCCTCTGAATCGCCGAGAGCAATCGTTCCTTCCGTCGAGCAAATTTCCTCGATACGAGAGTCGTGGTTGACCTCAAATTGAGTAGTACCGCTATCCTCGTCAAGCAGCGTCAGTTTGGCTCCCTCGGACCAAGATGACGACCACACGCATCTCCTGCCACTCAGTGAGGGGCCCAAGGCAACCACGTCTACCAATCTACCTAAATCGACGGACCAACCGCCAAGGGAGGGACCGGAGATCACTTGTCCCGATTCGAGACCCGCTACCCAATCCTCACCAATGGCCAAGGAGGTAACGGGGGATGATCCAGCGTTGTGCGAGGCGACCTCTTCCCCAATAATTTCACTAACCCCCCCATCGCTGTGACCTAGATACAGGGCACCTTCCTCCGAGACTGCTCCGGTGGTAATCGGGCTGTTGTAATCTAGGGGGATGTACGTGGGGTCATGACCAAGGGACATGTTAGCATAGCCGCATCTCGGTCTACTGAGTCCAATGATGGCAAGATTAGATTTGGCAGCGAGGAACCAGGCTCTGCCATCGACTCCCCACTTGTCTTGGAGCCGTCCCTTGATGTCAAAGAGCCATACAGCCGCCTGAGAGTAATCTTGAATCTCTATGGTGTAGACTGATGAGGTAGCCCAGACCTCACCCCCAGAGACTCTCACGAAGTCGCTCGAACCCACAAGCTCGCTGCTCCAAAGACACTCCCCTGTCCTCACGTCAACTGCGTGAAGATTGTCCGACTCCGAAACACACAGCAAATTCTCTTCTAGGTCGCAGTCAGAGCACGGTCCTTCCATGAAAACCTTCCATCTCTCCAATCCGCTGCTGATACTCCAACAGGCTAGATCGCCTAGACGAGTTCCAGCCACGAGGTTGTCCCCGAATATCCTCAGCAACGTGCACGCCCCGTTCATCTCGCGTACGAATGATGCGAAGTGGTGCAGCCCCCGACTTGCCATGGACTGCCACCGACGTCCTCGCTATCGGGGTTTCCGCGCTCCGTCTCAAGATGTTACGCCGTAAAGCCGTTCGACCTTGTCGTGCAGATAGTCGACGAAGGCGTCGGGTGACGGCGGAGAACCTGTGGCCTCCTCGACGAGGTCGGCCGGCTCAAGTATGCTGCCACGCTGGTGAATGCGCTCCCTCATCCATGCTAGCAGGGGGGCGAACTCTCCTCGCCGCATATTCTCATCATGGTCGGGCATGTCCTTGCGAGCGGCGACCAGCAGTTGTGCGGCGTACAGGTTGCCAAGCGTGTAGGTTGGGAAGTAGCCGAAAGCACCCATTGACCAGTGGATGTCCTGAAGAACGCCAAGGGCGCGGTTTGGCGCGCGAACACCTAGGAACTCCTCGTACATGTCGTCCCAGGTATCGGGTAAATCGTCTACTTCGAGCTCACCGGAAATCAATCGCTTCTCTATCTCATAGCGAATCATGATGTGGAGGTTGTACGTCGCCTCGTCAGCCTCAACTCGAATCAAGCTGGGCTCGACGAGGTTGACAGCCTGCCACAGGTCGTCGGCAGACACTCCCTCCATGTTTCCCGGGAAGTGCTGCTGCCAAAGCGGCAGCACCCACTCGCAGAACTCCCTCGAGCGCCCAACCTGATTTTCCCACAACCTGCTCTGGCTTTCGTGGACGCCCAATCCGTTTGCCTCTCCGGCGGGCTGGAAGTCGAGGTCACGTCGACGTCCCTGTTCGTACGTTCCGTGACCAGTCTCGTGCATCGAACCGTACAGGGATCCGAAGGGATCGGATTCGTTGTAGCGCGTCGTCCAGCGAACGTCATCGGGATTCGGCCCGCCGCAAAATGGGTGTGTAGATGCGTCGCGACGCCCCGCCTCGAAGTCGAATCCTATGGCCTCGGACACGCTCTGGCTCAAGGCCTCCTGACTCGGCTGTGACCAGGAGTTGCCCTCGACCCATGACATGTCAGGGCGCCCGCCCTTCTCCACGACCGCCCTGACTAGGGGTGCGGCGCTATCACGGAGTCCCGCGAACAGTGGATCCACCTTGGCAACCGTCAACCCCGTCTCGTACTGATCGAGGAGGGCATCGTACCTAACCCCGTCATAGCCAAAGTAGTCGGCCTTCTGCCTTGCTAGGTCGATCGCTATTGCGAGATTATTGCGAAAGATGGAGAAATCGTCCTTCGCGCGCGCCTCGGTCCATGATACCAGTGATTTCGAGCGGTGCTTGGCCATCTCTTCCACGAAGTCAGTTGGCAGCTTAGTGGCCTTGTCGTAGGACTCTCTTGCGAGCCTGACGTTGGCTGCTTGAATTTCGTCCATACCATTTCGTTCTTCGAGCTTGCTCAGCAGCTCTCCGATGCGGGGGTCAGTCAGCCTTTCATGCCCAGTCTTGGAGACCCAAGCCAACTGCTCGGCACGCAGAGACGCGGCCTTAGGGGGCATGAGGACCTCTTGGTCCCAACCGAGCAGACCACCAATTTGCCCGACCATGTCGATGTCCCTCAATCGTCTCAGCAGCTCCTCGTACGCGTCCATGGGCAAGCGAGTACGATGCCCGACTCATAGGTTACGGCCGGAATTTTTCCTCAGACATCGACTCCGAGCGCGCCTCTGAGGGCGATGCCGATTCCATATGAAATCAGGCTGACCACGCCGAGTATGCCGGCCATCTCAAGGAAACGACTCCTGAAGGAGACCTCTTCAATCACTGATAGGTAGAAGTTGAACAGGGCGACGATTAGGAGGCCAGCAGCGAACGTGCACATCAGGGCTTGGACATGCGGCCCCAATCCATGGAATTCTGGACTGTCGGCTTGGAATATGAGGAATGGAGCCACCAACAGTAGCACCGTCAGGAGGTAGGATATCCAAGTGAAGAATGCGGCCTTGACAGCGGACTCAGCCTTTTTCTCGGCCCGAGACGACAGATACTCGGACGCACCCATGCTGAAGGCTGCGGCTATACCGGTGATCAACCCCGCGAGGGCGACTAAGTTCAAGTCTTGCAGGGCAAAGGTGAGGCCGGCTAGGGCACCGGTTAGCTCTACCAGTGCGTCCGACATCCCTAGGACGACACTGCCGGAGTAGCGCAGACGTTCCTCATCGAGCATTCCAATCATGTTCTGCTCGTGTGCCTCCTCTTCCTCCGCGATGTCGTGGAGACCGAGATTGCGGTACTCAGCCGCCGCGTCTTGCTCAGTCGCCTCCATCATCTTGACAGAGAAGGTGAACCCGAACAGCCTAGCGAGCACAATCTGTCTCGCGACCTTGGCCCTGTCAGCCTTGACTTCCTCGCCGGTCATCTTCGCGATGACCGCTTCGTGACGCTCCTCCTCGAGAGATATCCCTTCGAGAATGGACTGGTTGACTGGATCCCCCTGCATCTTGGCTAGGCGCCGGTACACCTCGGCCTCGGTAGCCTCCATGCGCTGCAAGTGTAGCAGCCGCTCTCGCTTCGAGTCGTCCACGGCATCCTGTCCCAATCACGCCTCTTGAACTCATCTCAGGAGACCGAATCCATCATGAGCGCATCCTCGTCGTGGAACTCGTGCATCTGCGGAAGACGAGCATGCTGATGACCATGATTCTGGTCCTGCCTGCGATCTCAGGGTGCCTCGGATCATCAAATCAGGGGGGTGAGAATCCGGAAGACGACCACTGGCTGCCTCATGTAGAGGACAGATCCGGCATGTCATACCGCAACGATGACGTCTTCAGTCGAGTCTCATGGAACGGCTCGTACGCAATCGACACAGTTCGCTCCGTATACGTCCCCGTGCCAGCTATCAGCGTCGCGGATGGGGGAGCGGGGGTAACTGGAGGTGCCGAGGTGCACATGGGACTCTGGCTCCCAATTATCGAAGGTTGCGACATGGATGCGGCCGAGGTACCCGAGGAATGTCAAATCCCAGTAATTGCCGAGATTGGTCCTTACTACGCCGACGGCGATGTCGACGCTCTTACCCCTGCGAATCGACTTGGGCGTTTTCTGATCGAGAACTTCGTCCCCCATGGATATGGTGTGGCTCAGGTCAGCGTTTTTGGAACAGGCGAATCTAACCATTGTATGGATTTAATGGGGCTCGATGAGCAGGAGGGCATTCACGCCGCCGTAGAATATCTGGGAACAGCTCCTTTCTCCAACGGCAATGTCGGCGCCATCGGGAAGTCATACGACGGTTCGACGCCATGGGAGGCTGCGGCAATGGGTTCTGAGTATCTTCGAACAATCGTGCCGATGTCCGGGCTGATTGGGGTCCATGACCTGATGTGGCGAAACGGCAGTATGGAAGCTAGGGGAGCCATCATGCACAACGGCGTCTACGGCAGCTTCGGGCTCGATGGCGATCTCGAGGATGCCCAGAACGCATGTGAGGGTTACTTCGAAGGATATTACGCAGGTGTTGGGGCTTACCTGACGGGTGACAACCTCGCTTGGATAGGAAGCGACTACTGGGAGGAGCGGCATTTCCTCACCAGAGCCATCCAGAATTACGGTGGCTCCGTCTATATCGTCCATGGGATGCAGGACTGGAACGTCGACCCACACATGGCCTTCCCTGTCCACAACACGATGATTGAGGCCGGGTTCGAGGTCAAGGGCCTGTATGGCCAGTGGGGCCACCATTACCCAGACCGCAGCAGCGATCACGAGGGCCTGAACAGCGGTAGGGGCGCAGAAGCATTCCCCTACACACTGAGGTGGGACTGGGCCGATGACCTGCTCGAGTGGTTCGACTACTACCTCAGGGGTAAAGGCCCCCAACCCAGATTGATTGCAGAGATTCAGGACAACACTGGGGGATGGAGAGTCGAGCAGAGTTACCCACCGGTAGACGTTGATTGGGTAGAATTTGACATGGATGTCTGCTCCATCATCAGTGGCAGCGATACCATCACCTCCGGCTCGAGCCTCACTATCGAGTGCCCGACGTTCGAGCAGGAGACTAGAATTGTCGGAACACCGATTTTCCACCTCGAAGCGACGATTTCTCTCCTCGCTACTAGTGGCCACCTATTCGTCGAGATGGTGCAATCCAGCAACGGTATGCATCTGGGCCATGCCGTCATGGATCTCAGATTCCACGAAGGTGGGAAGGAGGGGGGGCCATTGGCTCCCGGTTCAACGGTCATCGCCAAGATGGAATTCTTCGGAATGGATGTGGTGATACCCGAGGGCGATGGAGTTCAATTGATAATTACGCAGACTGGGGAGGACTACTTGCCCAGCCCGGTTTCCACAATGCCAGTATCCCTCGGCCTCGGCTCACAAAGCGTACTCAGCCTCTCTACAGCCAGCAGGGATTGCTCCAATCTGTTCCTGCCTCCCATGCATAGCCCATACCCACAATGCGCAACCGAGGACTGACTCCGGTCATCGCCCCGAACGCTTGATGCGCACGAAAGCGGTCGCATTGTCCCATGGCACGCAGTGACACTAGGGCCAACGTGCCCGTGGCTGATCGAATCCTTCTCCACTTATGGGAGCAGGACCATCAGGCGGATCACTACCTAGTGACTACAGAGCTGACTCGCCCGGGCATCGCCGAGTCATGCGCGCTGCACCCTCCAAACGTGTCACGATCGATGAGCGACCTAATGACGAACGGCTGGGTCTCGCAACACACCCGAACAGTCAGGGGAGAGGACCGACGACAGAAGACTTGGCAACTAACCGAGGATGGCAGAGAGGCTGCCCGAGAACGAATCGCTGTACTGAGAGATTTCATGATTCTCATTAGATCGAGGGATGGGGAATTGTTGGAGGTCAGGGCGAATGAAGTCGCCTCCAAGCTGCGGACCGGTCTGAGCCTGCTTCAGGTACTGATGCACGCTCAGCACGAGGGTGTGCTGAACTTCGGTGACATCCGCTTCGGGACAATAGTCAATCAGGCCAACGACTCCCCGCCCCCCGGCTCCTTGTCAATGCTAGCGGGGGCCCATTCGACGTACCACATCCGCCCACCGAGAACCCGTACGGTACATGGGAGAGCCAACGAGAAACTCGCGCTCGGTGGATGGCACGACTCAGACAAGCCGATGTTGGTGCTCTCCGGAATCGCTGGGTGCGGGAAGACGACTTTGGTCTCACATTGGCTGTCCGCATTGCTAGAGGAACAACCAGAGTTACAAGTGATGTACTATCCTTGCCAACCCTGGGACTCCCCGCTTGGCATAGCGACTAGCCTGCTGCACAGGGTCGGCATAACCGACGGCCCCCAAGACCCCTACAAAGTGCTAGATTCTCTCCCACTCAGGCCTGCCGCCAGCTTGGAGTTGGACACCTATCGCCGACGGCTGTCTGCTCACCTGTTGGACGAGGAAGGAATGTTGAGCAAGACCCCTAGGGAGCTCTTGATCATCCTCGACGACGTCCACAACATCGGACCCTCAGGAGACCACCTCTTCGGGGCTCTACTGCAGATTGCAGAGGCGACTGACATCCGACTTCTCCTCATCTCGCGAACCAACCTAGCGTTCTACGATAGGCGTGACGTGCATACTCGAGGCACGGTCGAGGAGCTCGCACTGTCCGGTTTGACTATCGAAGAGGTATCTGCTTGGCTCGTCAAGCTCGACCTCCCCGATACTGCTCCCGCAGAGCAAGTGCACAGGGCCACAGGCGGCCACCCACTGGCCGTCGAACTGCTCGAACTCTATGGTCAGACGCTCCACGATGACTGGCTACGCTTCCTCGACGAGGAGATACTTGACGTGCTTCCTGAGGATCACAGGGAGCTGCTCTCCCTCCTTGCGGTGGCCGACAGACCAGTCCCTTGGAAGACGCTGGCTAAGGCAGCCGGAGCGGGTGGTGCCCCTCCCCCTCCCTTGCTCGAACGAGGTTTGATGTTGGAGCTCGATGAGGGCATGTGGCTGCACGAGGCCCTCCGAGCCCGTTTGCTCCGCGAGGTCGGCGCACCACATGAAGAACGATCTAGGAAATTACGCGAGGCCTCTGCCTAGGTCATATGGCGATTAAGCCAGGCGTCCATTCCATTCTTGGGCATGGCGCCAGTCATTCGATCGATCATCTCACCGTCTCTGAACAGAAGGAGTGCAGGGATTCCACGAACCCCGAACCTCCCTGAGCTAACTGGGTTGATGTCCGTGTTTACCTTGGCAATTGTAATCTCCCTCTCACCGGCAATCTGCTTAAGCACGGGCGTCACCATCTTGCAGGGTCCACACCAGGGGGCCCAGAAGTCGACGAGAACCCACTTGTCACTATTAGTCACTACATCGAAGTCTGAATCACTTGCTTCCACCACTTGCCCCATTTGCCCACCAATGGCCAAACGGTGAGTTCGAGTCCTATCAATATGTGTGTGCAGAGAGGCCACAGCCGCCCGAGGGATTGAGAACCGCAACCCTCACCCGACGCCAGAGGTGCATCGATGGAGATTACGCCGAGCATCCTAACTGCCGACTTCTGCAGACTTGGGGAGACCCTCGCGGAGGCGTCCGCTTCTGGGATAAATTGGTTTCACATGGACGTCATGGACGGCAACTGGGTGGTAAATCGAACAATAACCTTCGGACCGGCACTGATTCGTTCCGCGAGGGAGCATCTGGGTACTAACGCCTTCATCGACTGCCACTTGATGATTACCAACGCCGAAGAAACTTGGGACCAATACGTCGATGCAGGCGTGGACCTGGTAATCGCTCACATCGAGGCTGTGGATGACTTCCCGACCCTGATAACCAATCTCCACGATGCTGGTGTTCAGGCCGGATGCGTGCTCAACCCGTCTACACCGATTGAGGAGGTACTGCCGCTGCTACCCGACTTGGACCTCGTATTGGTCATGTCGATTATCCCTGGGAAGGGCGGGCAGATGTTCATGCCCGAGATTGAGGGTAAGGTGAGGGCCTTCCGCGCCGCCATCGACTCTCAGATGTCGGTAGGCGGCCGTGCGACCAAGTTGATGATTGACGGCGGCATTAAGGACCACAACGCCTCGATGGTGGCCGAGTGGGGCATCGACATTTCTGTGGTGGGCTCGGGCCTCATTAACGACCGCGGAACCTTCTCCGAGAACTTAGAAGCGATTAGGACCGCTCTTAAAACGTAGATTCAAATCGTTCCATCGCTGACATGCCTCATGGTCACGGAGGAGTGGGTGTCCGCGGAGGTTCTCAAGGTGGTACCGGACGCAGATGTCGAAGTCTCCGACTTGCATGGAAGCGGAGACCACTTTCACGTCAGAGTAATCTCACCGAGTTACGAAGGAGTCAGGCCGCTGCAGCGTCAAAGACCAATTCTCAACCATTTCAAACCACACATTGCAAGCAATGTCGTGCATGCGCTGGACTTGAGGTGCATGACGCCCGAACAGGCGGGAGAGAGTGGGGACACGGCGTTCGACCCTCACGGTGAAGAGGTAGAGTTCTTTGGAGTACATATCCGCCGACCGGACACGGAGTGAAATTATGACTGAATTCAACTGGACGCCAGATGAATTGCAAGAGATAGTCGATGACAACCGGCTCGTGCTCTTCATGAAGGGAACTCCTCAGCAGCCAATGTGCGGCTTCAGCAACCGCGCTGCAATGGCCTTACAACAGCTCGAGGAACCATTCGTGACCGTCAACGTGCTTTCAGATCCAAACGCCATTCCCTCAGTTTGCACTTGGTCAGACTTCCCTACAATGCCACAGGTATTCGTCCACGGAGAGTTGATTGGCGGATCAGATATAGCCGTAGAAATGATTCAAAGCGGCGAATTGCAGCAAATGCTGGCTGACGGGAACTCCAGTTAGGGGCGCCTTGGCATGTCGGTCGTGACAGACCGTCAGGTTATGCTAGTTGCTCTGGGGGGCGCTGTTGCGATTTCATTCTCTCCGGTAATCTATGTCTACTCGGACACGAACCCGTCGACAGGCGCTTTTTTCAGAATGCTCTATGCTCTACCCGCACTTGCTCTTCTAGCCTACCTCGCACGCAGCAGAGATACCCGCACCATTCGCACCAGATGGATCGCCTTCGGGGCGGGGGCCATCCTTGCTCCCGACATGCTCTCATACCACAGTTCGATGATATTCATCGGTATCGGAATCGCCACTTTGATAGGCAACTCACAGGTCATTATTGTGACACTCGCCTCATGGCGGCTCTTCGGAGAGCGTCCAAACCCGGCAATTCTCCTTTCCCTGCCTGTGGTTCTGGGTGGCTTGGCCCTGATATCGGGGATATCAGACTCCGAACCCTTCGGAGCCAATCCTGTCAAGGGCGTGATTTTTGGTACAGTAGCTGCCTTCTTCTATTCGACGTTTCTCATCGTGTTTCGATACTCTAACAGGGAGCTCGCCCCCGCCACTAACGTCCAATTCGATGCCACAGCAGGTGCCGCGCTTGGATTGCTCATCCTTGGCTTGCTTCCCCTACAGAGTATATCGATCGACCCAATACATCTCCAACCGACTTGGCCCGACCATGCTTGGTTGATTCTGCTCGCACTGATGTGCCAGGTTGGCGGCTGGACAGCGATTGCTTACACATTGCCAAGGCTTCCTGCAGCCCACACCTCGTTCGCCATTCTCCTACAGCCCGTCCTTACGATAATTTGGGGGGTTATCCTGTTCGATGAGTCTCCTTCCACAAACCAGACAGTCGGTATTCTTTTGGTACTCGTAGCCATAATCACAGTCACGATATACGGCTCGGCCGTTCCATACTCGGACAATTCGCAAAAAGCATGACTGCTAGCCCGTTAGGGTGTACAGGGCGAGAGACAATAGCGAGGGGATGGGATGCACTCAGCGAGAACCTTTCGTCCTGTACGAGTGAGTCAGGGAGCCGGCGATAGTTAATCGTTGTGAAAACTAAGGAAAAAAACTCCGAAAACGATGTACTGAAGACAAATTACTCTACTGTTAGGACCTCTGGCCCCCCTTCAGTGACGTATACTGTGTGTTCGAACTGGCCGACAATCCCTCCATCGACGTCGCGAAGAGCAGCATAGACTTCGAGGAATCTGATGGATGTCAACTTCTTCACCAGAGCTTCCCATTTCTTTCGCAACGTAGCATCTTCCTCTTCAGGGAACGGCTTCGCGAGTAGGGGGTATGCCCAACGCTCAGCGAATGGGAGGGTATTGTAACGTTCTTCGATGTACCTCGCCATCGTTGCACCCAGGGGCTTGAGTTTGCCCTTTGTCAGAGCCTTGCGAATCTTCACATTCCCCGTAACTCTCAGGATGTTGGATGACCCCAGTGGTGGGACGTTCTCAATCATCCCCTCCTCTCCAGTAGTGTTGAATGGCTCAATCGCGTAGATACCTCCGACTTCGGGACCCCCTCCGAATCCAGGGTTGTTCGACCCACAGGCATACATTGGGACAGATAGGCCAGTATGCAGGTTCCAACGTTCCATCCTGTGACCACATAGATTCCTGATTGGCTCGAACCCAGCATCGCTGGCGACTTGTTGAGCAGCAGCGCCAATCTCATGCCACGGAGTTCCTGGATGCATCTTCTCGATGGCTGCATCGCGAGCTTCCTCCGCCGCTTTGATCTGATCAGAGTGAAGACCTCCGTTTCCTACTTCGACTGTCAGTGCGTTATCGGCTAGCGCTCCTTTGATGTGGACACCGACGTCGAGCTTGACGAGGTCCCCATTATCGAAGACCATCTCACCCTCCATTCCCTCTGGGGGGATGAGGTCGGTGTTCGTCGTGTAGTGAGCAGCCATGTCGTTGACCGAGATGGTGACCGGGAAGGCCGGTTGCCCACCATGTCTTCTGATGAAGCGCTCTGCAGAGTCAATGACGTCGATCCAAGCCTTACCGGCAACGATTTCGCCCTTTATACCCTCAAGGGTCCTACGAGCGACGTGCCCTGCATCCCGCCATTGCTTCAGGTCCTCTTCTTCCACCATGCAAGAACATCCTCAGAACTAACTTTACCCTCTCTCACTACCTCGATGCTGAACGACTCAGGTGCATCACAGACCGTGTGCCATGCTATCAAAGTACTGGGTGCGCCACCACCGCATTTTTCTGAGATACTCCCAACGGGTATATCCAAGGTAGAGAGAATTTTTGCAGCGGAGTCGCAGTCGTAAAGGGGAACATCCCCACTCGGATTCGCGCTAGTAGCCGTGAGGGGACCAGTCTCTCTTAGGAGTGATTTGGCAGTTGGGTGAGAGACCACCCTGATTGCGACTTTGTTCCCCCCTAGTCTGGAATCCATGGTTTCGTGGGACCGAAGAACGATGGTCAGAGACCCCTCAGGGAAGGCCGCTAGGATCTCCGGTACGTCTTCAGGTATCTCGACGAGCTCCCTAGCCTGATCCAAGTTCATCACCCCAAGGCTGACTGGCATATAGGAAGGACGACTCTTGATGGCGAACAACTCATCCAATGCAATCGGATTTGGGATGCACCCGAGGGCAGGCAGAGTCGAGGTTGGATAAACGATGCAATGCCCAGAAAGAGCCAGTTCCACAGCCTCTTCCAACATTCCATCTACCTGATGTGACGACGACTCGCTGGAGGGAGAGAGTCAGCATGAGCGACTATAGTCCCTATCTCCAAGTCAAGGTTAGACTGATGCGTATGTCTCTGTGAGATTCTAGCCATCTCATAAGCACCGAAGTACAAGTTCACGATTGGCAAGAGATAGATCAGCTTTCTCAGTGAACGCCGATCCCACATCTCGCTGGTTAAACCAGATCCGTCGTCGCATACCACTGCTAGGCCGAACATCCGCTGCCCTAACGACCTCGAGAATATCACGCCAGTCACCCTCCAATAGAGCCAGTGGCTAGTTAGGAGCACAAGTGCGAATGCCAGTGCGAAGTGGAATTCAGGAGTGGTCCAGAGGGTCAAGTTCCAAGCGTTTCGAATCATCGATCTAGTGGCTATCATCAATATCGTCGTCACTATGATTACATCGACGACGAAGGAGGCGACTCTCCTCATGTTGGAGGCCAGGATGGTTCCCTCTGGCACCGACCAGTGACCATTGCTCTCGGCGACTATGGCCTTGGCCAGCGTCGTCCCTCCGTGCAGGGATATGGGCGGGCCGTGATCGTCCATTCTCAGTCCTCAGGCTGTCCCGAGCAAGTGCCATGCCTCAAGATTTCTACTGCGGATGTGATTCAGCCAAGCCTCCCAGTTGCCATCGCACCTCAGAGTATCCGGGTCACCGACTACGATTAGCCCACGTTTTGCCCTTGTCAGAGCTACGTTGAGTCTCCTAGCATCAGAGAGGAAACCAACGTTCCCGTCCTTGTTAGAACGAACGCAAGAGAAGACAATGACCCCTTTCTCTCTACCTTGGTAGCCGTCGACTGTGCGCACCTCGACGCTTTGGAGATTCTCGGGCATGTGGTCGCGAATCGCCCTGACTTGCCCTGCGTATGGGGTGATTATTCCGATTTCCTCCTCATCTAGATCCCCTGCGTCCAACAGACCCATCAGAATGCTAACAACCCACGACGCCTCTGTCGGGTTCTCCTTAGATGCCCCGTCTGGCGACAGCACCTCCCCTCCCTCTACGGGGAGGAAGGCGATAGGGACATCCCAATCAGGCCAAATGAGGCCTAGGGGGGCCGGTCTGTCTGACTCGTTGATTCCGTCCTCAAGGCGATTGTCGTAGAACTGCGAGTTCGGAAACTCAGAAATCGCTGGATGCATCCTGTATTGGGTGGTAAGCATCAGAGGCTCGACTCCCATTTCAATCATGCGTTCGAACAGAGATCTACTCAATCCCCCCTCTTCCGATCTCCTAGAGATGACCGTCGGTGGAAGTTGTCTGTGGTCCCCTATCAGAACAACCTGCCGCGCACCTCTCACTAGCGGAACCAGAGTGGCCGGCTCGGTAGCCTGAGTCGCCTCATCAACAAGCACCCTTGGGAACTTTCTCCCAGTGAGGAGATCGTGCCCAGAGCCAATGCATGTGCAGCACAGTACCTGTGCCTTGTCGAGGATGGCGTCTCGTATCTGAGACTCAATTCTGCGGACCTCTTTCCAACCTCTGCTCAGGTCCCTATGAGCCAGACCCTTATCCTTGCCCCCGCGCATACCCTTGATTCTACGAGCCAGTTTCTCGTTGAGCTCAAGGTGCTCCAACAGGTCCTTCCTAAGCGGGTGCCTCTCCATCTCTGCGTCCATGGTGTGCTCCCTGAGATTTTCTCTAACCTTGACGGGCTGCCCTAGCCTTACCGCTCTGACACCTCGAGATAACAGTCCTTCAAGCAGGTTGTCGACGGCTACGTTCGAGTCAGCGACTGCTAGCACGGTGCCGATGTCCTGCTTGGCCCAGGCCTCTAAGATCCTCACCGCCGTATGTGTCTTACCTGTTCCAGGCGGACCCTGGATCAGGGTCAGGCGGCTTGACATCGCAGCATCAGCCGCCTCGCGTTGGGCCTGATCCAAATCACTTGGCATGGGAATCCTGACTTGCTTGGCGCCACCTAGCTCGGGGATGAGCGAAGCGGTGCTCGCTGGGTCATGTACCATGCCGAGGAGCAGTTCCCTCAGAGGCGCGCTCCCATCTTCCTCAAAAACTGAGTTCAGAGCATCCCTCATCCTGTCAAACGAGATTCTGTTGGCGCCTCTGTCCATCCTCCATCTACCCTTCCTGAGATCCTGTGGGGCCTCAGGGAGAACGATTCGAATTGCACTCTTGCTACGGCCACTGACTATCGCCTCAATCGACTTCTCGGTGAGTGGGTTGTTGCGGCTCAACATCACAATATCGCCCTGCCTGAAGCGGTGCGTACCGAACCTTCCCCCTACACCGTTGCGCAGTCGAATCACTCTCTGGCCGAACAACCACCCGTCGGGTTTGGCAATCAGATCAAACAGAGCGATGCCGTTAGCCTGTAGTTTGCCATTGGACCAGTTACGTAACCTTTCCTCGGTCATCGCTAACTCGTCATCCAATTCCCATCGAATTAGTCGAAGGTATGCCTCATGGTGATCCTGACTGCGTCTGAAACGTGCGGGAAGGGCCTGCTTGGCACCACTCACGACACCCCGTCCTGTGTAGCCTCTATCACGCTTGCCTGCCTCGAGCCCACGCTGTCGCCCACAACTTCTCCGGGTGAGAGTTAAACGCGTGGTTTCACCGAGACCAATGTCTGAGGGGAGTGGGGTATGGTCTTCGATAGATTCAAGTCATGGCGTAAGGAACAATCTCAAGGCGTTGACTGTCCTTCTTGCCAGCACAGCAACCAAGAGGGTGCGACTGTGTGTATCCGCTGTTACTACCAACTCGACAGGCCTTCTTTCAAGCAGACATCGGGACTCGGTGATGACGAGTCTTCGGACTTGCTCGACGAGCTGGTGAGCGAGATCGAGAAACAAGAAAACGAGGAAGAGGAGCGGACCCCCCCTTCCTTTTCCATGGACGATGTTACTGTCGATGTGACTCAGTACGAGGACAATGACCATGTTATACTCAACAAGCAGCCTGATTTCGCGTCTATTTTGAATCCCTCCTCACCAATGGAGGAAGAGGAGTACGAGCTTTCGTCCGAGGACTCGCCTCAGTTCGTCAAGAAGTTTGAGGTCCCAGAGAGTCCAGAGGATTTCGAGGAGGCCGAGGAGACCGAACACAAGCCAATCGAGTTAGTCCAACCTACCGCAGAGACTCCGGATTATGTGGAAGTCGTGTCAGCCAGCGAGGTGCCAGATACCAACGGATGGTCAATCCCGGACGGGACAACTCCTGTGACCGACCCCGCTGACTTCGACGGTGATGGGGTGGTCGACGAGTACGAAGCAGCGTTCGCTAGCCCCATTTCAATTTCAGACGAGAATCAGGAGCCCCCCCTAGAACTGAGAAAAGGAGTCCCCGAGGAGGAACAAGTCGAAGACGGCGAACTCGTAGAGGAACCGAACGCACGTTCAGATCCGCTATCCGAACTTCCTCATGCGCCGACGAGCCTGCCGATACCGAGGCTGAACGCAGATCCCGTTCCCGAACAGGTCGAACACAAAGAGATCCAAGACACCACCCCCGCCCTTCCTCCAGCACCAGTCCAGCCGTGGGATGCTGCCAATGACGTTGTGATGACCAGCACTCCAGAAGGAGCTAGGTTCTGGCCATGGGAACAACAGGAGGAGTGGCCCCTTGCAGAGGTCAAGGCACAACTTTCCGCCGCATTGAGGGCAGCCAAGGAGCAGAACATAGCCGAGGCAACAGTGCTGATTGACGAAGTTGGACCCCATATTGGCAATAGAACTCCAGACATCGCCGCTGTACTCTTTTACGCCATCGGCAAGCTTCTCATGAGTATCGGTAGGCCTAGAGCCGTAGAGAGAATGGTTGAGGCAGCCAGCTCGACATATCCAGACAACCCAGAAATCTCTCTCGCAAAGAAGAAACTGATTTCTTAACAAAGTGCATCCACCGTAGGCCTGATGCGACACAACCCCTCCCAACGGCCCATGCTACGTCGTGCCACGTCATCGATTCGAGTTGATGACGGACTCGTCCTCAGGCCCGCCTCAAGCATCCACGTCTTCGAAATCATCGAGGCTTTCGAGGAGACCTGGCCCGATGTCATCCGTGCCATGCCCTGGATCAATCCCGACAAGGAGATCAATGCCCAGATTGAGAACTTCGTTCAGGAGACTGAACGGAAGGGAAGAGCGGGACTTCTCCATCATTGGGTGATGGTGCGCCCGTGGGACGAGTTCATCCTTGGGCTTGTCGGCTTCGACAGAGTCACTCGTTCTAACAGGGCGGTATGGAACCTAGGCTACTGGGTCAGGAGTTCGGAGCAACAGCATGGCATCGCAAGGAAGAGCATCGATGCTGCCTTGGGGTGGCTCGGGCAGATTGAAGACCTCGCCGTGGAACTGAAAGTCGACCCGAAGAACGAGGCAGGCCGTCACACGGTAATGAGGACCGTTAGGAATTGGGGCGGAGAGCGCTGTATTGAGGGAGATTCCGCGATCACGGTAGCCGGGGTGCGAACCCTCCACGAATGCCACATCATTGAGGTCGGCCCGGGCAAGGGATCCTAATCACCCGAAAACTCGCCGAATCACATCATGCGGGAGATGATGAGATCGGTCTGCTCGCTGTCGAGTCCGAGTTCACGGAAGGCGAGCGGCCCCCCGTCGTCGAGCACTGGTTCCTGGTCCCCTAGGGTCATTCGGGAGTTGGTTTCGAAGAAGACCCCAGTGTGGATTACATCACCCCAGAGCATCGCTTTCTCGATGCCAGCCTTCCAATCGCTCGTGTCATGCTCGGTGTCCTCTAGCGGCTGTACTCGCGGCCGAAAGAACTGGTAGGTGTTGACCTTGTTGAACGTAACACACGGGCTGAAAACGTCGAGCAGGGCGAATCCCTTGTGCTGAATGCCCTCAATCATCAGTCTAGTCAGTTGTTTGATGTTGCCTGTGTACCCGCGCGCCACCCATGTCGCTCCCGCGGTAATCGCACTCGCGATTGGGTTGATTGGTAACTCGATGCTGCCGAAGGGGGTGCTCTTGGTCTTCATGCCGACCTCACTGGTAGGGGATATTTGCCCAGTCGTGAGCCCGTAAATCTGGTTGTCCATTACAATGTAGAGAACATCGAGGTTACGCCTACTGGTATGGGTGAAGTGATTCCCTCCAATGCCATAGCCATCTCCATCTCCCCCGGTCACGATGACATTCATCTCGTGGTTAGCTAGCTTCGCTCCTGTCGCGTGCGGGAGCGACCTCCCATGCAGCGTGTGCATCCCATACGAGTTGAAGAAACCGGGGAAGTTCGACGAGCATCCGATGCCGCTGATGGTTAGGATCTCGTGCGGTTGCAGACCGAGCTCACTGACCGCTCGCTGCAGGCCGCTTAACACGCCGAAATCACCACAGCCGGGACACCAGTCTGGGTTCACCTTGCCCTTGAAGTCCTTCGGTTTCAGGCTGACTTTCACATTTGTTTCTGTCATCCGTTCACCTCAGACTATAATCTCCTCATACGGCACCGACAACGACTCTCCCCCTGTGAGTTGTTCCTGTACAGCGGTCACTATATGATGAGGCTTGAATGGCTCGCCATCGTACTTACGGATGTGACCGTCCACGGTGAAACCGGTCTCGCTGCGCAGATAGCGGTGGAAGTGCCCGGTGAAGTTGTTCTCGACGATGATGGTGCGCTTGCAGGATGATAGCAACTCAATCGCCTCATCAGCGTGGAACGGAACCATCCACTTGAAGTGGAGATGATTAGCGACGACCCCCACTTCTGCCAGCTGTTCGATGGACTCCTGGATGACGTCTGCGGTCGAGCCCCAGCCGATTAGCGTCACTTCGGCATCGGCATCACCGACGATAGCAGGGGGTGGCAGGTCAGCCAACAGCCCTTCCATCTTGCGTTGTCGCTTCTCGACCATCGCTCGGCGCTTGTGAGGGTGAGTGAACTCGTCACTGATGAGCACTCCGTCGGGCATCTGCTCGTCGGTTGCGACCACGTGTTCGTAACCAGGAATTCCGGGTAGAGCACGGGGAGAGATGCCGCTGTCAGTGAACTTGTAGCGTTCGTAACTCCCTGCCTCATCTCCTGCCGCTGTGATTAGTTTGCCTCGGTCGATGACGGGATGCATGTCGAGCAGCTTCGGGTCGATTGTCGAGGTCTCGTCAGAGATTAATAGGTCTGAGAGGATTATCGCCGGGAGTTGGTACTTGTCAGCGAGGTTGAACACCTCCGGGATGGTCTGGAAGCCATCCAGTGGACTGCTAGGAGCTAGGATTAGCTTCGGGAAGTCACCTTGGCTGGCGCCGAGCACCTGCCACAGGTCGCCCTGCTCGGTCTTGGTAGGAACTCCAGTAGAGGGACCAGCGCGTTGCACATCGACGATGACTACGGGAACCTCCATCATTCCAGCTGCGCCTACGCCCTCGGTCATGAGCGCGAATCCGCCACCAGAGGTAGCGCACATCGAACGGCAACCGGCGTGTGCCGCACCAATGGCCATGCAGATTACGCTAATCTCATCCTCCACCTGACGCACCATGATGCCAAGTTCTCTTCCATTTGCAGCCATCCAATGCAGGATGCCTGTGGACGGGCTCATTGGATAAGCGCAGTAGAACTTTACTCCGGCCCCAGCTGCCGCCATGGCGAACGCTTCGTTCCCCCTCCACACTGCGAGTGGCTCCCCTCCGGATGGCATCTGCTGGGGGGCTGGTTGGAAGTTAGATGCAGAGTAGTCATACGCCGACTTAGCGACGCGCACGTTCTCAGCCCCCAACTCCTCACTTTTTGCCGAGAACTGGAAACTAATCACATCCTCAAGTGCGGAGAACCCGACTCCTAGCAACTGGCATCCAACGGCTATTGCCACTGTGTTCTGCATCAATTTGTTGGCCCCTTTTCCTGCTAGTTTTTCGACATCCATCGGGCAGAGTTGAACTCCCTCCGCGGCTTCACCGGAATTGATTGTGTTACTGTTGTAAATGACTGATGTCCCCTCTCGCATGTGCTCGAGGTGCCTATCCATAGTGTTCTGATTGAGGCAGATTAACAGATCTATAGTATCGCCATGGGTGCGAACATTTCTGTCGCTGCAGCGAACTGTGAGGAAGGAGTGACCACCGCGGATGATTGATTGGTAGGCGTTGTAGGCGTACATGTGCACACCCAAGCGTGCGCACAGTCTCGCGAGAATGTCCCCGGGAGTAGCGATGCCCTGACCGGCTGCACCGCCTATGCTGATGACGTAATCGAATGAACCCACTCCTACTCACCGACCTGCACACTTGTTTGCGCTGTCATAACACCTACTTTGTATGGGTCCGGCCGACAGGACGGGCCATTATATCGATTCCTCTTCATATTTCCTCAATCATCTATCAAGATATCACATGCACCCCACTTGAAAGTCTCTACACTCAAGCGTTGACCTCAAACAGAACCGCCACTACGAGAGCCCATGGGGCGCCTCGGTAACGGCTTGCGATTTCTTGGCAGGTGGCTGCCTTGGATGGCAACAGGAGCGGCTGCAGCGTTCAGGAAACTGCCAGAGGAGTCCAAAGAGGAAATCAAGGAGGTAGCCAAGGAGCCAGGGAAGTGGGGCGAGTCTATTGAGAGGGCGTGGGATACTTCGAAAATAGGCGCGGAGCACTTCAAGGACACCGCGGAAATACTCGCAACTCTCCTCCTGGGCCGCCGCATCGACAAGGACGAACGTAAACGCACTCGCGACAATCTCGCTGCACTGAGCCTAGTCGTGCCGCCTTTGCGCGTGTTCATGATTCCGGGCAGCCACGTGCTCCTGGGGATAATGGCGAGGGTGACGCCATGGAGACTCATACCAGATGACTGGATTCCCATCGATGCGCTCAGGACCGTTCGCAAGTTGGACGACGCCCCCAACTTAGAGACGGAGAGCTCCATGGTACGGCGTCTGCTGAGGCTCAAGCGCTGATATCATCATCGAAGCTCTGCCACGGCAGGCGCTCGAACGCCTCCAGCTCCGGCGAATTCAGGGAGAAGTTGTGCGCCAGTGCCTGCTCGAGGCTCACCCAGTCCGGAGTCGAGCCGTCTATCCACTCGTAGCGATGCCCGGGAATCAGCCTCCAATCGCCTGGGAGCCCCTGCAGGAGCGAGCGCGCGTACAGCACACTCCTCCACTGCGCGCGCGGGTCACTTCCTGGCAGATCGACGCGCCCGGAGTGCGCTGTGAACAACAGGTCCCCAGCGTGGTAGACTCCATGCCCGTGCAAGGTGACGTGACCGGGCGCATGACCCGGCGAGTGCGTGACGCCGAGCGTGATCGCTCCTGCTGACCACTGAGCGGTGCTGTTAGGCTCGCTGTCCCAAGTATGTGTGAAATCCACCTTCTTGAAGATGAAATGTCCGAGCAGGTTTGGGACCCTTGCTTCCTCGTGGCCCCAAACCTCCACCTCAGGAACCAGCTTGCGCATCATCGAATATCCAGCAGTGTGATCCCGATGAGTATGTGTGTAGAGCAGATGAGTAGGACGAAGACCCTCCTCATCCAGCGCATTTACCCATCCCTTGGCATCGAATGGATCGACGATGGCGACAATTCCAGCCACTCTGTCGATGAACGCCGTGTTCATGTTCATGTAGTCGCCCATCTGGGTGACCCAGACCTCCACTGTATCATCTCCAATCGCAACGTCGAACTCTCCGTCGTCCAGCATCGTCCAACGCCAGCCGACTCCGTCGCATAGGTGTGGCGGCCATGCTGCTTCGGGGCAGGCTTCAAAGCGTGCCCATAGAGTCGAGAGGCGTGGCACGAGTGCCCGCTTCACATACCCTGCTAGGCGGGCTTGCGCCCGTTCTACTGCTTCTGCGGGGAGCCTGATGGATCCCTTCGAAGCTCGATGGGAGTGAGGAGATGGCATACGACGCGCAAGAGGTTGAGACCCGCTGGCAGAAGGCGTGGGCGGACGCAGGTGCCTTCGAGGCCGACCCCGATTCCTCTAAGCCCAAGTTCTACTGCCTCGAGATGTTCCCCTACCCCTCTGGCAACATGCACATGGGTCACGTCCGCAACTATTCTATCGGTGACGCGATGGCTCGCTTTCACCGTTTAATGGGCAGAAACGTCCTCTATCCGATGGGTTACGATTCGTTCGGGATGCCCGCCGAGAACGCCGCTAAGAAGGAGGGCGGGCACCCACACACGGTGACTCATCGCAACATCTCGAGCATACGCGCCGACCAAGAGAGGATGGGCTACTCGTACGACTGGCGCCGCCTCCTCGTGACTTCGGACGTCGATTACTACCACTGGAACCAGCAAATGTTCCTGATGCTCAACGAGAGGGGTTTGGTCGAGCGAAAGATGGCACCTGTCAACTGGTGTGTGGACTGTGACACCGTACTCGCCAACGAGCAAGTCAAGAACAACCGCTGCTGGCGCTGCGGCCTCGAGGTTGTCCAGAGAGACATGATGCAGTGGTTCCTGCGCATGACCGAGTACTCCGACGAGTTACTCGACGAGATTGACAACATTGCCTTCCCAGAGAATGTGAAGGCGATGCAGCGCAACTGGATAGGTCGCTCCCACGGCGCCCATATTGACTTCTCAGTGGCCGGCTCCGAAGCTGTCATCGATGCCTTCACGACTAGGCCGGACACCATCTTCGGCGTGACTTTCGTCACTCTCTCACCCGAGCACCCTCTGTGCGAGGTGCTGTGCTTAGGGACAGAGTGGGAGACGGATTGGCGCGAACTACGAGACGAGTGTGTACGCATGTCCGAGTTTGAGCGCATCAACATGCTGAAGGAGAAGAAGGGTGTCTTTCTCGGGTGTCACGCAATCAATCCCCTGAGTGGTGAGGAGGTGCCAATCTACGCGGGCAACTTCGTTGTTGCCTCCTACGGCACTGGCGCTGTTATGGCCGTCCCCGGTCACGACCAGCGCGACTACGACTTCGCCGAGAGGTATGGAATCGATATCCGCCGCGTGCTCGTGGAAAGGGCCGGCGACGATCCGAACGCCCCGCTCAGCGAGGCCTTCGAGGGCTACGGTCCGATGGTCAACTCTGCCAAGGGCGGCTTCGACGGACTCTCTGGCGACGAGGCCAAGGACTCCGTGATCGCCGCTCTTGAGTCCGTGGGTGCAGGCCAAGGTACTACCGAGTACCGTCTGAAGGACTGGCTGCTGAGCCGACAACGTTTCTGGGGCACCCCGATACCGATGGTACACTGTGTTTCTTGTGGCACTGTTCCCGTACCCGCTGTGGACCTACCGGTTGAACTTCCTTTGGACGTCACGTTCAGCGAGGAGCAGAGTGGCAATCCGCTTGCTGCGCACGACTCCTTCGTCAACGTTCCATGCCCATCGTGCGGCGGCGCTGCGAAGCGGGAGACCGACACCATGGACACCTTCTACGACTCATCATGGTACTTCATGCGCTTCTGTGACGCCAACAACGACTCTGCACCTTTCGACCGCGAGGCCGTTGACTACTGGATGGACGGCGGCGTCGACCTCTACATCGGTGGCATTGAGCACGCCGTCATGCACCTCCTCTATGCCCGCTTCTTCACCAAGGCGACCCGCGACGCCGGGATGAACGAGGTCGGCGAGCCGTTCGGCACACTGGTCTGCCAGGGTATGCTCAACGCCCCCGCCCCGTTCTGCGCCGACTGCAACGCCGAGTACCACGTTGACAACTTCGGTGACGACTGCCCGACCTGCGGAAAACCCCTCGGGACACGCTCAGCCAAGATGGGCAAGTCGCTCGGTAACACAGTCAGTCCGGAGGCCATGGTTGACCGCTACGGCGCAGACACAGTTCGTCTGTTCATCCTTTTCGGAGCCAACCCCGAAGCTGGCATGGACTGGTCGGATAGCGCCCTTGAGGCCAACCACCGTCAGGTGTACGCAATCATCGACGCAGTTGACTCTGCTCGGGACATGGATGAATCTCCAAACCCCATGGATGACTGGTTGATCGCTAGATTGAGAGCTAATCAGAGCACATGGAGAGAAGTGATGGGCAACGTGAGTCTTCGTGAAGGAGTGATGGTCAGCCACTTCGAAATGCTCTCCGATTGGAACTGGTACTGCCGCCGGGGGGGCTGCGACCGAACGACTGCCCGCGCCTTCTTCGAGGGATGGATTCCGATGCTAGCACCAGCTACCCCCCATATCGCTGAGGAATTATGGCATCAGATGGGGGGGCAGAGGCTGTTGGCCGAGCACGTCCTTCCAGATATTACAGACTCGCAGGCCGACGCCCCCGTGCTGGCCCGCGAGACCTACCTCCGCAACGTCATTGCCAGTGCCAGGAATCTTCGCGGTCTCGCCGAGCGTTACACCGAGGGTAGAATAAGCCGAGCCGTCATCCAGACCGCACCTACATGGAAGTCCGAACTAGCTCGAGATGCGATACTACTCGATTCGGAAGGCTTTGACTTCATGGCACGGGGACAGGCTCACGTGCAATCGCTGACTATATTCGAAAACGAGGCATTGCGAGGCGAAATCTTCCAGACTTGGATGGCCTTGACAACGGGCACCAAGAAGAAGCGAGGCCGCGTTCACTCATGGTCCGACGGCGAGAAGGCACTAATCTCCTGCGGGCTCGATGAGACAGAGGTCTTGATGGCCAATGCGGAGTTCCTCGCCACTGCTTTAGGTGTTGAGAGCATAGAGGTCTACGCGGTCGGCGATGGTGAGGACGTCGCTGAGAAGGCTCGACACTCCTTCCCCCTAGATCCGGGAATCGCATTTCTTTAGGTGATGAATAGTGCATGCCATCGTGCTGTTCGACGATGCCTGCGACAAGTGCAATCGTTGGGCCAGGGTCATCCAGAGAGGACACTCGACCGCGAGACTCCGGATTGTAGGTCAGAATAGCGATGAGGGAAAGGCGCTGCTCAATACTAGACCTGCAAACCTAGTTGACACCGATTCTGTCTTTCTCGTGTCAGCGGGTGGAATCTGGTACGCTAAGAGCGCCGCAATATGGCGAATCACACTAAAAATGAGATTTCCTTGGCCCCTTGCTGCGGCGATGTGGCTGGTCCCGGCTCCTATCAGAGACCTGTGCTACGACATTTATTCCAGCAGGCGATAACATACCCTGCGGACACGGTGGGTTCATGGAGCCCCTTTCTCTGGACGTCCCGTTGAGTGAGGAGAAGAGTGGTAACCGGCGGCGTGGACGCCGCCGACGCCGCCGGCGCTCCGGGAGTGGCGACCGCCCCCCCAAGGAGACGAGTCCGGTGGCCGAATCCGAAGAGGTTGAGCGTGCGCTCGCTCGCTTCTCCACCAAGCCACGACCGATGGGCATCCCGAAGAAGATTGACCCCCCTCCCAAGAGAATAGACCTCCGGTGGCAGACCAACGCAGTCCCCAAGGACGTACAACGCAAGGCCGGCAAGATTGCATGCATACCAGGGGAGTTCGGATTCCTCCCTGAAGAGAGGGTCCAGGAGATTGCCTCCAAACTAGATAACCTACCAATAACTCTAGAGCAGGCCCTGTCTCTGCGCAGTGCCCTGAATCAGGAGAAGAGCGTCTACTCCTATTCGAAACTGATGCACCGCGCCAACGAAATCAGTAGACGTTACGATTCCGGCGAGAGCATCATCACCCTGTCCAAGCGCTTTGACGCCCCTCCTGTCAATACCTTCCGAGCCGCCCTTACTGGGAGGGGATGGACGAAGACCAAAATCAAGGAGACTCTCAACAAGAATCCCTCGAGACTGAGCAAGCGCGACCGGGAACAGTTCGAGCTCGCAGAGTCAGTAGACAGGGTGAGCTCTGTGAACCAGACCGAGACCCAGAACGCCGCGGAGGTCTTCGAGGTCATCCTGTGCGACTACTTTTCTTCCGTCGGAGTGCGGTTCCGTCGTCAAGAGGATCTTCTGGCAGAGCAGAAGGTGACTGAGGGCAGAGCCATCATCACGCCCGACCTTCTTCTTCTGGACGATGTGAGGATTAACGATATCCCTTGTGCGTGGATTGATGCCAAGCACTTCTTCGGAGCCGATCTCAGGTTCCCCAAGAAGAAGACCCAGAAGCAGGTAGACAGATATGTCGCCGAATACGGTCAGGGTGCCATAGTCTACCGTCACGGATTCTGTGGCGGACTCAAACTGAGGGGCGCTATTCAGCTCGACGCGAGTCCGTTGGATCTCAAGCCTCTGGAAGATTTCCACGAGAAGATGAGGAACGGATCCTGATTCAGGTCACTGACCCTACCCTGCTTCTGAGTATCGATAGGCCTTCGTTCTTCAGTTCCTCTGAGAGCAGGTCGAAGAAATTGCCACCGGACCCCGCGTCTCTAGGCACGATTACGACGCTTTCTCCCAACATGCAAAGCAAAGGAGACACCACTTCAGACAGGTTCGCTGCTGTGATTGCGCGATTGACGATGGAGAGCAGCGTAGACCTAGATGCGTCAGTCGACAAACGACTGGCGTCAACGAAGGAATGAGATGATTCGATTAATTCTGACCACCTATGTTGGTCCCAGACCCCTACACCCAGTTTGTCCATCTGTTCCTTTCCCGCCCTGCTAATCCTATCTCTCCATCTCGGATTATCGATGTATTGCGAGGTATGTATCCCTGTATCCGCCTTCCAAGAAAGGAGCACTGGGGTGTTGAGAGTCCATCCTTCAGACTCTCCGGGCCCGTTGTCTAGCATCGAGCCAGTGAACGGTGAACCGGCAACCAACCTCCTCTCGACACCGCCTGCGGCCAATGCAGTGGTGTCACCCAAGCCACTGGAATTCCTTCGTTCGACGATGTGAGCAACCAAGAAAGACCTCCTCAAACACTCCTCATGGGGGATTCCTAGTGCCCTCTGGAATGCCATTGCGGCTGCTATCGCCCCAGAGGCGGACATCCCGAACCCCTGCGAGGCCGGCAGCCCCATTCTAATGCTCAGTTCCCAAGCTAACTCACCTACTTCGGGAACCTCCGAGCAAAGCACCTCGAGCACATCGTCGTACATCATAGACTCGTACTCGTCACCTAAGAAAGAGACAACGAGTGATGGGACCCCCTCCTCTCCTTTCGCTATGGCCTCAGCCCCATCCTCTAGACACAGCCCTGCTCCGACGCTCCCTTGTTCTTCTGGATTGTTTGCGCCGTCATCGACAGTGAAAAGTAGCGTCACGTGGGCTCCACACTGACCCCGACCGAGCCTCGTGGTCATGGGTCTTCATCCAGTGCACCGGTAAAGAAGGGTTGGCATCTCACAAAGCTGCAGCGAGATCCGTTTCGAGTGAGCCAAACCTCTCTGCCAGTTCATGAGATGCCTTCTCAAAGGCTGTCCTTGGGGTCATTGAACCATCCGTTTCGAAGTCGAGTATGAACTCGCCCGGGACTTCTTCGAGAACTATGGCATCCTCGAATTCTCGAGACTCTTCTGTACCTTCGCCAACGTGGTGAAGCTCGAGACTGAGCGTAGCGACCTTGTCAATGTCCTCCAGTCTGCTGTCCTTGTCGAAGTCTTTCGCGGTGATTGATAGGTTCATGTTCCAGAGAATCTTGGCCCTCGTCTTGTTCTTGATTACCCCCACATTCCTAGGTATGAAAGAGACGCCACAGACTGGAGACCACTTCACGTGATCACGCCCCCGACCCATTACGGCGGTGGCATAGAACTCGATCATTTGGCCCTTCATCAGCTTAGTGAGGGGGATGCTCTTGTATTCGGCGGGAATCTCCAGTGATTCCTCACCGAGGTACTTCATATCTCCCGCAGTGACCCACTTGCCTTCTTCAGTGCCGAATACCACGCACGTGTAGATCATCTGGCATTCCAAACAACCACGGTCGTCCTCTACCAGTTCAGAGCAGTTGGGACACTCGGGCTGGAAGTGGAACCTGTCGTGCTGGGTTGGAATGGGAACCATGGCTAGTCGGTGAGCCACCATCTCGTCTGGTAGTGGCCCGGTCGTCTCCCAGATTTCATCGTCCTGCTCCTTGGTCCCCAATTGAAATCTAACGCTATCGATTGCCATCTTTGGCGTGTCAGAGATGAGAGAACGTCGGAGAGCGTTCGCAAAGCTCCTATCAGTCTCTGACATCAATAGTTGTAATCTATCATTCGTTTCTTTCAATATCTTGATCTTCACCATATTATCACCTCATACTCGCCGGCCTCGCCGGCCTCCCTTGCTCTTCGTGCCGTCAGTGGGCATGGGGGTGACGTCCTCGATTCTTGTGATTTTAACCCCTGCTCTCGTCAAAGCTCGAATTGCTGCTGTGGCGCCCGGAGCGCTGTTAGATCGATTCCCACCGGCGCCACGATACTTGACGATAACTTGGTTGAAGTCTTTCTCAGAGAGCATCTCAGCGATTCTCTCGGCAGCCCTCGTAGCGGCGAACTGTCCGCCGGAATCACTACCGCCCTTGGTCACCATGCCCCCGGAAACTTTGCAAATCGTCTCAGCACCGGTCAGGTCCGTCGCAGTGATTAGGACGTTGTTGTATGTGCTGAAAATATGTAGAATCGCCTTGTGCCCCATCATTTCACCTCCTTGGGAATGGAATCATCAACCGTGGGTGCGGCTTTAGCGTCCTTCTTGATCTGCTCGACAAACTCCTCAGAGGCACCGTCATCCCCTCGAACAAAGCCCTCTTCGTCTTCCTCCAAGGAAGTTAGGCGGCGCTGGTCCATGTCTCCCCTGAAGGGGTGATCTGGATTAGCGTAGGGAGAGTTTGAACTGTATCGCAAATCCCCCTCCTCTTCCTTTAGGATGTGGTATCCAGGAACGGTCATGCGTTGGTTGCCGATGCAAATGTGTCCATGGACAATAAGGTTCCTTGCTGCCCTCATCGAAGGGGCAAGACCTCGATAGTAGACCACGGACTGCAGCCTTCGAGACAGCATGTGCTCGACGTTGATCTCGAGCACGTCACCTATGTCGGCACCCGATACCAGTAGTCCCTTAATGAATAGGGATTCGAGCAACTGCTCCTTCTCCTTGGAATAGTGTCCCTCGGAGGCATCGACCCTACCAATCAGCTTCATGGCTTGATTTCGATGTCTACGCAAAGCCGACTTCTCCCTCCAGATTTCCCTCATTCCACCGGTCTTCTTCAGGCCGTACTTATCCTTGAGTGCGTGCTCCTCGTCAATCCTCGCCTGCATCCACGGGTGGGTCGGAGTCTGCGTCCGAGATCTCGAGAATTTAGGTTCGCCCATCATTGCCACCTCGTCACTTCTTCCTCTGCACACCCAGAGCAGAGCCCTTTCGGCCATTGGCTCTGAGTCGCTGGCCGCGGACCTTGTGCCCGCTCCTGTGCCGCATTCCCCGATACGCTTTCATCTCGGCGAGCCGAGAGACGTCGTCGGCTCTGGTCATGCTGACTTCGTTGGCAATGATGTGAGCATCTTCGTTGGCCTCTAGGTCCCTCTGGCGATTCACCAGCCACCACGGGACTCTAGTGGCATAATCGTCAATGGTGCTGCGTAGCAGGTCCTGCTCCTCAATAGCAAGATGGCCGCCGAGCCTAGCCCCATCAATCCCTGACAGTTGGCAGATTAGCATCGAAGTCCTGATTCCGATGCCCTTCACCGAGGTCAGACCGTAGGTTATGGGTTTGAGCCCGTCGATGTCGGTGTCAGCGATTCGCAGGATGTACGAAAAGTCGTCTCCAAGTTCTGTTTCATCCACTTTCGCCAATTACGGTTCCCCCGTGTTCACCTGTTACGGTGGCCCTTTGGGCACTGACGCGACCTGCCCTCTGTATTTGAAACGAACGGAGTCAGATGAATGGCCTCGGAGAGCGCCTCAGCCATGTTCCTTACAGATGACATACAGGGTGTGACTCGATCCCCCTCGAACTAATTCCATGTCGATCATGAAAGCCCTGTTACCATCGACCCCCTTCAGAGCCTTGTCCAGCCTCCTCTGCAAAGTGGGATGCAGGGCGGGATCGAGACTGCATCTCAGAGTGATTTTCCCAATGCCATTCCTAGTCGCTGCAGAGGCAACTAGGTCGATGGTGTGCAACTCGGGTGGCGTTAGCCTGTGTTGTGCTATTTGACCGGTCGCCACCACGAATCCCAGGGCGTCCTCGTCTTCCGTTAGTGGATCAGTGTGTATCAGTAGTGGTCTCCTCCCTTCAGTCCTAATCCAAGAAGATCCAGTACCTCTTGTTACGGCTCTATTCAACCACGATTCTTGGAGACCACTTTCGAATACAGCAGGATCGATAATCGAAATCCACGCACCGAAATCAGGAGGCTTGTCGAACGCTATCGCATGTGACGCCGAGGCAGCTCCCTCGATGCTGGCAATTACCCTCTTCCTACCTATGCGCAAGCAACGGCGTGTGTTCTTTGAGGAAAGCGACCCTAGCCAGACCGACAAACGGTCAACCCTACCTCCTCCTTGGCTCAGCCACTCCCATGTCCTGACAGAGCCCGGGAAGCTAGTCTCGAGAATCCCATCGATCATTGCCCTTTGAACGGAATTCAGTCTGGGGGAGAGGTCCAGCAGTACCGCGGGACCACGAGGGCCGGTCTGTAGGTGCTTGCTCCACTCTCTCATCACTGATTTCAGATTCGGCCGCATCTCTTCGACACTGTGGTTCTGGGCGTCTTGAGGACGGGCTGGGTCGAGATGCAGCATAGCGATTGGGGGGTGAGCCCTAGTCCCACCTTCCCGAAGGCTTGCCCAGTAAGAGGAGATCGCAGATTCTGCGGTGGACCCGTCCCCGACGAGAACTCTGTCGAGCGAGCGTTGCACGTCGCCTTCGGAGTTGAGATGCATGTTGGCCGCACAGAGTTCAGCGACATTTTCGTCTAACTCTATGCCGAGCGCCGGGCGTTGTAGGGCCTTGGAGTAGGCAATCAGCTGTACCCCTGACCCAGCAGCCACATCCAGAATCACACCAGCTGGGAGAACCAGAGGGTCGATTTGTCCAGCTCGAATCGATGCGACCGACCAAGGTGTTGACAGCCTCCGCATCTCGTCGGTCATGAGAAAGGAAGGCTCGCCTTTTCTCGCCGATTTGGGCTTTGCCCGCTTCTTAGCCCTATTGAAGAGCTCCTTAGACGGTGTGAGGGCGGCATGCTCTCCTTCGGTCACGACTCTCCCTCATGGGCCTCAGTCAAGTCACTTTCGCGGCTCATCCGCTCGACAGAGGCGCTCTATTCACCTTCAACTCGAACTTCAGCCAGGTTTCTTGAAGTTCATGACCATCATTATCCCCGTAAGCGATTGGCGGGGGCAGGAGCGTTATGTGTGAGGTCCCAGTATCTACAACTGGATAGCCGCCACCCCGATCGCTATCGATGTCCAGTCCAATGGCCGACCATTCAAAGCCGTCGATATAGGCAGGATCATTCCCCGCAGTGACCCACAATGTCCCCTCGTCTAGTTGCTCGTCAGTATCGGCATTCCATAGGGTGTAGTGAACCTCGACCCTGTCATTGTAATCCACATGCACGTCACGCTGCTCCGTGCCCTCGAAGATGTGCACATCGAGCCGGACATGCGCCTCGAGCACCGAGACATGAGTCGCTGTGATGCTCACGTCTCGTTCGCTGACTTCTTCATCTAGGTCAACCTCCAATATCACGCTCTCGTTTCCCCCGAGGTCGTTGATGATGAGGTGCGGCTCTCCTGAGGCAGAGAAAACAACCCCTCCACCACTGACCTCCATAACGAGGTCGAGAGTCTCGTTTCCTCGGTTGTAGACCGCCACGCTCGCAGCATCTCCTTCGCCTTGGTGCTCCCAGTCGCAGCGCAACTCTCCGGGATAGAGGAAGAAACCGTCCTGGTCTGCGAGGCTCTCGGGCCAGATCCAGTCGTCTTCTCTTGCAGAGCAGGTGTCGAACAGGAGGTCTACCTCCCAGATCCATCGACCGTCTGACTCCAAGAGCTCGACGTTGGTCGAGCCGAAGGAGGCCTCTAGGTCATCGAGGAATGTCATGGCAGAAAGCCCGACCCACACGCTCGAGGCAATCAGGACGACGACTGTCCCAACAGACAGGATGAGAGCCGCCCTAGGGATTGCCATTCTGTTCAGACCGAGGGGTATCGGAGGGTGCTCGACTTCGTCAGGAGTGTCTGACATCCAAGACCTAGTCACGTATCCCTTGTCATGCTCGCCTGTCATCAACGTTGGCACGAGTCGTCTGAACGGGGATTTCGCCTCAATCCTTGACCAGTTCTTCCTGGTTTGCCAAGCCTAACCACGCCACTATGCCGAGCTCTATGGCTAGTACAATCATCGAAATCAGGAGGTTCGAGGGCTGTGACAACTCGCTTGAGACGAAGACAATAGCGCAGAGGATGGCCGTAACGAGGTCTGCCAAACCCCAGATTCTTAGCACCTTTCGTAATTGGAGGATACCTACGACCCATACGACAGTCGACATTATGATCAGAAGGATCGGCATCAGCGTTTCATCGATGAATCCCATCGCCAAGGCACCCGAGACAACGAACAGGTGCCCATCGACGGCTAAGGTCATGGTCCACGTCCCTGCGTTCAGCGGGACGGTGAGCCCACACAGAACGATCAGAAAGACTCCAAGCATGAGCACGAAGCCGGGTATTGCACTGTAGACGACATAATTCCACGAACCCATGGCCAGCACTGCTAGAACCCCACTTGGCAGTGCCAACCCGAGACCCAATGGCCGGGCAAGCCTCCAACTTCTGAATGATGCGCTGAGGGCAGCCAGCAGACCGGCAGGTCCGAACGAGAGCAGGACCACAGCCAAGCAACGAAATCCTATACCCACTCCCTTTGGGCCATCATCCCGACCGAGCAGACCCCTCCTCTCGTCAATCCAAAAATTGCCCGCCACGCAAAGAACGAGAAGTGCCTCGAGGAGATACCATGGGCCCTTCCATTCCAGAAGGTCGCCTTCGAACGGATTGACGCCCAGTGGCATCGGCAGACTCTCTCCCACCAGTGCCCCGAGGACTCTAGCTGCTAGGAGCGGGAGTACTAGCCAGTCAATGGCAATCGGAATCCTATCGAGGAGATTGTCCTGATGGATTAGGGAGATGAGTACGAGCACCAGAATCAGAACCGCAACGGCGGCCATGTCCAAGAGCACCATATTGCTGCTCCCGGGGGGGATTACATGCGCTGTGACGAGAGATGCAACTAATCCGCCTATGGTCAGGGCGATTGGCATCTCTATCCCCATGACGTGGGGCAGCTCAAGCTCCAGCCCCAGAATCCGGTTTCTGACAAGCAGAACAATCAGGCCAGAGAAGCTTCCAGATGCAATCAGGAACAGCGGCCAAGAATTATGATTGGAGCCATTCATCGCTGCATACAGCACTGTCGAACCCATTACGATTGCCAGCACGGCAAGGCCAACGATAGGCCGGTGACTCGCGTCTGTCGTCAGCAGTTCCTCCAAATCGTCGGTCCCGGATTTCTCCCGTTTTTTACTGCGCTGTTCTCTTAGTTCAGCAACCTTGGGGTTGAACGTCTGAATCTTCCCTTGCTTGAGGGAAACGACCCTTCCCCCAACACCCCCACCCACCACAGACCCTAGAATCGCCTCCCTCTTAGCGATGGATCGCAGTTCGGCCCTGATTTCCCCACGAGCAATCAGCCACACTGAGGTGACTGCGAACATGCCAACAGAGGCTATTTCGAGATAAGGCTCGTCGCCCCTCAAGGAGAGTATGATGGTAATGACCAAGAGCAGCAGGGCAGCGGTTGCGGGTTTGAGAATCTTCTCCATCTTCTCGGCCCTAGGCAGGTATGCAGCAAGCAAAACAGCCGTGCACAGCACCGCAGCCAAGCCGATACCGGGATTCGGAACAGATGCAGTATCCTCGAGCACCAACGACGCCTCGTGACCAGTCATCGCGACTAGTATGGGAAGCGACATCACAATCATGCCAAATGTGAACCTACCCTCTACGTCTTGGCTAAACAGCAAGGAGGCGATCGATATGCAGAGTATTCCTATCAGAGCCTCGTCCAGCCCGTGCCTCCACTGAACGACAATTACCACGAAGGCAAGGATTCCCATGATGTGTTCTGGTCGGCCAGGGCGATATCCGAGAATTTCAGCACCTACGTGCAAGCCTCCCAGTAGAGCGAGGACCACTAGGATTGTAATCGCGGTGAAACCGCCGAACTGGGCCATGAAGAGGATGGCAATCATAGGAAGCCAGAGACCGATGCTCCAGAGTTGCAAGGCACCGGAGTCTCTGATTGAGGCAGAAATCTCCGTAATCCCGAGGAACCGGGCGGCTAAGTTCACGCCCCTGTCTCCCATTCTGACGTTCACCACGCAGAGCAGGACCGAGGCTAGGCACAGATAGAGGGCGAGAGGCATTGGGTCCAAGTCTATGATTTCACCCGGGTCTGAGATGTCGTTGGCCAGTAAGACGGTCCTGATCGTCTCCTGTACGATCTCCTCCAAGAGGATCCAGGTCCAGGGGAGGAGGACCGTAATTCCCGAAAGAGATGGCGAACCCCTATTCAGCGCTAGGATCGCGGTTCCGATGTGTAATGCAGACAACAGAGAAAGGAGTAGCACACCACCGTCTCCTCCCGCTTCTGAGGACTCTGTGGGGACAAGAAGCACGAGCATGATCAGGATGGCAACTGCGCCAATCCAAAGAATCCTGTCTGTGACGCTCTTCTGATCCCTCAGAATCACAAATCCCGTGGTGGCCGCACCTAGGATGGTGAAAATCTGGTAGGAAGTCAGGTTGAGGAGTTCGTCGACATTGCCACCTGCAACCAGGATTACGCTTAGGATCGACGCAGAGACAAGCAGGGGCGTTGATACCCGGCCGCGATTAACGCCTCGGACCACTAGGTAAGAGCCACCGAACGCCCCACTGAGAAACGTCACCATTCCAAGTGCATAGCCAAGATCCTCCCTATTCGCCGCTACGGCTAGGAGCGCTCCAATCATGCCAAGCGATATCGAAACCCCCCAGAGTCCAGGCTTACCGAGGCCCACGGCCTCGAAACCGCTTGAGAACCAGTTCTCCTTGCGCGCGAACCTCGCTGCCATAGTGGCGTTGAGGGCAGTGACGACCATTAGCAGGAGAAACAGCAGGAGAGGCGAGTCCAGCGGTACTACTCGCAACTGAGCGATCTCAAAACCAGAGGTAATTGCGTGCATACCAATCCACAAGTTGGAGGCCGCGATACCTAGCGAGGCTAGGTTCCCTGACTCCCTATGCAGTGCAAGCCCATGGAGCAATAGAGTCGCTATCAGGATCATGCCCGCTACGCCTTCTTCCCCCAGCACCGAACCCGTTGTCGATCCAATGGCTAGCAGAACCAAAGTCGACTGAGCGGCAATCGCATCATGGTCGTGCCTGTAGGCAGCATAGATGTTGGCACCAACGAGCAGCAAGAGCGCCAAACCGAGCGCGGCATCGCTACCGATAATACCCCAATGTCTCAGCTCTATTGCTAACCCATACAGTATCTTCATCGAGATGATGACCCAAGTGACGCCAAGCAGTAGCATGTTCTCCCTAGGGACCCACAACTCACCGAGCGCGAATCCCATCGTAGCCAGTAGTATTAGCGCAATCGTCCCTGGAAGTGGGTCGAAGGTTGAGCCAACTTGAATACTGATTGCGCTGTAGACCACTATCATCGAGACCATCAGCATCCAGTTGACACGCCTCTCGCCCTCGATTGACAACTCGGAAACCAGATCCCTGTCGGGCGCCGTAATCACCGAGCCGTCGGCCTGGACCGCTCCCGCAGCATCGCCCCCTTGCTCTACGAACGGATCGAAGATGTCTCCAATCGCCTCATCCTCCTCTAGGGTCTTCACAGGTTCTTCACCACGCTCCTTGAAATCTATGCCGCCGATGTCTACTCCAGAGGAACGCCTGAACGCGCGTTCTCGGATGATGCGGTCATCCGGCTCATCATCGGTCATCATCCTTCCAACGAGGCGTGCATGGCATAATCACATCCCCTCCAAGCGTACAGTGGGCCGTCAGACGGCTTGCATCACCCATCGAGCGGTGCCGCAACGCTTGAAGGGAAGATGTGGCAGCCCGCAGTGTGGAGGGTTCCAGTTTGCAAGGTTCTCCTCAAGAGTCTGCAGTGCGATTGTCAGCACATGGATTGAGTCCCAAGGGAGAGGTCCATTGGAACTTGGGTTGGGAGAATCTTCATTCCATTGCTGTTGAAAGAGGCGAGGCAAGGCTCACCGCACACGACGTCCTCCTTGTCACGACCGGCGAGCGCACGGGGCGTTCACCGAATGACAGGTTCATCGTCGACGAACCCGGTCTGGCCGACGAAGTTTGGTGGGGCAAGGTCAACAAATCAACGGATCCCAAGACCTTTGACCACCTTCTCAGTATGGTCCGAGCACATCTAGACAGCGCTGACCAACTGTTCGTCAAGGACGCATTCTGCGGCGCTGACCCGAATTACAGAATGCCGGTCAGACTGGTGACGGAGAAGGCTTGGTCCGCCGCCTTCATGCACAATATGTTCGTCAGGGCAGAGAGTGATGAATTGGAAGCACACGACCCGGAGTTCACCATCCTTCACGCTCCTGATCTCAAAGCAAGCCCAAGTCGTGACGGCACCCATTCCGATGCGTTCGTAGTCTTGGCTTTGGATAGGGGGCTGGTCATCATCGGAGGGATGCATTACGCTGGTGAAATCAAGAAGGCCATCTTCACCATCATGAACCACATTCTGCCTCTCAAGGGTCTCTTGCCAATGCACTGCTCCGCGAACACGGACGGTGAGAACTCAGCCTTGTTCTTCGGACTCTCTGGAACCGGCAAGACGACCTTGTCCGCGGATCCTAGAAGAGCACTGGTCGGTGACGACGAGCATGGTTGGTCCGACGACGGCGTTTTCAACTTCGAGGGGGGGTGCTACGCCAAACTGATTGACCTGTCCGAGGAGGACGAGCCAGCCATCTATGCCACCACGCAGATTCCAGGCTCGATTTTGGAGAACGTCGTGCTTAACGCAGATGGCACACCAGATTTCGCAAATGCCTCGCTCTCACAGAATACTAGGGGTTCCTACCCCATTGAGTTCATCGAGAACAGGACTCCGGATTCGATGGCAGGCCATCCGAAGGACGTCGTTTTCCTTACTTGTGACGCCTTTGGGGTCCTGCCCCCCCTATCGCGTCTGACTCCCGAACAGGCTGCCTACCACTTCATCTCGGGATACACCGCCAAGGTAGCTGGTACCGAGGTCGGCATCATCGAGCCGCAAGCTACGTTCTCCACTTGCTTCGGTGCCCCCTTCATGCCACGGCATCCGGGCGTCTACGCCGATCTGCTTTCTGCTAAGATCAAGAGGTACGACTCCAAGTGCTGGTTGATCAACACTGGTTGGGTTGCTGGTGGCTACGGTAACAGCAGCCGCATCAAGATCAAGTGGACGAGAGCGCTATTGAACGCGGCCCTTAACGGTGACCTTGACGACGTCGTCTTCATTCAAGACGAGCGCTTCGGATTCTCCGTCCCCTCCACTTGCGAGGGCGTCCCCGAAAGGATTCTACGTCCTCGTGAGACTTGGCACGACAAGGGGAAGTTCGACAACGTCGCGAACCTGCTCGCGCAGATGTTCTTCGAAAACTTCGAGCAGTACGCCTCGGGCTGCAGCGACGAGGTACTGGGAGCCGGCCCGAAGCCCCTAGTCGATTAGCTTCTGTCTAGAGGCGCGTTGCGAGTCCACAGCGCAAATAGCAGCCATGTGAACTACGTCTCGGACGCTGTCGCGCCTCTGCAGGACATGGGCGGGCTTAGACAGCCCCTCTAGGATGGGGCCGGTCATCTCGGCACCGGCAACGCGCTGCAGCAGTTTGTAGGCGATGTTCGCAGAGGCGAGGTTAGGGCAGATTAGCACGTTCGCCGGTCCTTTGAAGGACATGAACGGATAGTCCTCTTGGATTTCAGAAACCAAGGCGGTGTCCGCTTGCATCGGACCGTCAACTACGAGGTCGGGTTCCATCTCCTTCACGATTTCAATCGCCTCCTCGATTCGATCGGTCCGCAACTCGTCAGAGGTACCGAAATTGGAGAACGAAAGCATCGCGACCTTGGGCTTGACGCCGAACCTCCTTGCTACTTTGGCGGTTTGGATGGCAATCTCAGCTAACGTTCTCGCGTCCGGGTATATGTTGATGGTCGCATCCCCAATGAACATCAATTGCCCGTTCACGGTCATCATGTACATCCCTACGATTCTATGGGAACCTGGGTTGGGGCCGATGACCTGCAGACATGGCTTCACAATGTCGGGATAATCGTGCGAGACTCCTCCTAGGTAACCATCGGCATCGCGCATTCGGACCATCATCGGTCCGAAGTAGGTCGATGACTTGAGGAGGCGAACCGCATCATCACGCGTCAGCCCCCGACGACCTCGCAGATTGTGTAGCTCGTCGGCATACTCATCACGCCTTCTGGGATCATACCTGACATCGATGGTTTGACAATCGAACTCGAGACCAAGCTCTTCCTTGACCGCATCTATCCTCTCTATCTGACCGAGCAGTATCGGTTCGCAAATACCCTCAGAAATGCACTGAGAGGCTGCCTTGATGATGGTGGGGTCCGCGCCTTCACAGAAGACGATCCTCTTGACATCGCGTTTGGCTTGGTTGATGACCCCCCTCATGATCGAACGAGTCAGACCGAGCCTCGATTCGAGTTCTTCCCTATAGGCATCAGCATCGAACTCATCCGGAGAGAGGCGAGAAACCCCTTCGTTCACGGCTGCCTCGGCGACCGCGCTGGCTTCCCAAATCAGGATCCTCGCGTCGAAGGGCTTCGGGATGAGGTAATTGGGCCCGAACTGCATCTGATCATCACCATAGGCTGAGAGCACATCATCTGGGACTGGCTCCTTTGCAAGGTGTGCCAATGCCTTCGTAGCTGCCATCTTCATACCCTCGGTGATTTCTGTGGCTCTTACGTCCAAGGCACCCCTGAAGATGTAAGGGAACCCTAGGACGTTGTTGATTTGGTTGGGATAGTCAGATCGGCCAGTTGCGACAATCGCATCCTCGCGAACGCTGAGAACCTCTTCAGGTGTGATTTCTGGGTCGGGATTCGCTAGTGCGAAGATTAGTGGTCGATCCGCCATCTTCTCGACCATTTCTGGGGTCAACAGTCCTCCCTTGGAAAGTCCTAGGAAGACATCAGCACCCTCTATTACTGAAGCGATGTCCCCATCTTCGATTTCCCTGGCGAACTCGGCCTTGTACTCGTTCAAATCGCCATTATCCCGGCGCTTGGTGGTGATAATACCCTTAGAGTCAACCATGATCAAGTTCTGCAAATCCACTCCTAGTTTGACGTAATGCCTAGCGCACGAGATAGCCGATGCACCAGCTCCGAGAATCACAATCTTGACTTCGCCAACCCTCTTCTCTACGATCTCGAGGCCGTTGAGAAGTGCGGCTCCTGAGATAATCGCAGTGCCGTGCTGGTCGTCGTGCATCACAGGGATGTCAAGTTCCTGTACTAGGCGTCGTTCGATTTCGAAGCACTCAGGCGCCTTGATGTCCTCAAGGTTGATGCCACCAAAGGTCGGAGCAATCGCCTTTACAGCCTCGACGAATTGGTCGACGTCGACGCGATCCACCTCAATGTCGAAGACGTTGATATCCGCGAACGCCTTGAATAGCAGCCCCTTTCCCTCCATTACGGGTTTTCCGGCCAAAGCGCCGATGTCCCCAAGACCTAGGACAGCAGTTCCATTGCTGACAACGGCCACTAGGTTGCCCTTGGATGTGTATTTGTAGGCGGCGTTTGGGTTTGCTTGAATCTCCTTGCACGGGTAGGCTACGCCGGGGGAGTAAGCTAGGGAAAGCTCTCGTTGCGTACTATGGGGTTTGGTGGGCAGAACGGTAATCTTTCCTGCTGGCGCAGATGAATGGTAGTCCAGCGCGTCGTTACGCAGTTGTTTGTCGTCCAGAGGACACACCTCGGGTGCCCCGGCAGGACTGTCTCCTATGATGCTATCCTATCGATATATGGGGTCATTATCGGCCCCTCGTACCCCGAAAATGAGATTCCTTCCTCGTTTACTCACCTGTGGCGTAGGATGTTCTACCATGGTGAACGGCTACCTCAAACCCCATCATTTGCGTGGGATTGTGAGATTTTTCACTGGTTTTCACACAATCGGGACGGTTATTGATATGGTATTGCAATCCAATAGGTCTTCATGGTAACAAACATGGACATGTTTTCGACCTGCCAATGTGAAGACAACAACTATCCTTGGTGCGGTCCAATTCCGAAATGGTAGTATCACAAGCATGGACGGGATGGTGAGCAGCACGCAGACGTTTACCCATACCTTTCATAAATTGCACAATGAGGGGTCCGTCTCGTGTCTATGCACTTAGGTCCGTCGAGCGGTAGGCGTCGCGGTTACGCGATGCCCCTCGTTTGCCTGATGATTCTGCTTCCTTGGTGCTCCATGGCTACCTCCGGAACAGAGTTCTATGGAAGCTTCGATGACACCTCCCAACAGAGGTCAGCGACCTCGAGGTCCTGGGGCGTCAATGGAACCAATGACACCGGCTGGATCGACTTGGCAGCAGGTGGCGCGGACCCAGCCAATGGAACCCCGGCCTATGGGGATTTGATGCTCGAATTCGCTCCAGGAGCAGTCATCAACAACCTGACCTTCGAGATCGCCGTCAATGGAAGTGACGGATATTGGGCCAATCAGCCGCAATTGACCCTGATGAACACCCAGACCGAGATTCTCGACTGGGGCGGAATGGGTGATCTGGGTCGTCAGAATGATTTCCTCGACCACCCCCCCACCCTGATTGATGGCGTGCTCGACACCTCGCTCAAGCCGAACTCGATTAGTGACGCGTCTTGGCAACTGCCTACTGGCATAGAGATCACAGACCTTGTCATCGAGGCACTGAGACCGGTCGATCCCAAGCTCTCGCTGACCCCTCTTACGGTGACGATACACGATAGCGCCTTCAATCCGTTTGATGGAAGGCTGTATCTATTAGTCGACGACGACTTGCTTCATCTCGATAATAACGCGAACAAACGAATCATCGATATCCAGCCGAACGTTGCCGGTCGCAGCCTAGTAGTCGATGGCAGTCGCAATGTGCTCTACATGGGAACCGCGGACGGACAAGTCTCCGCCATGCGCCTTTCTGACTCGACTACCATCGAAGAGATCCCCTCTGAAGTAAATCACACTCACTCGGACCCGATACTGACTATGGCAGTTGACATCCACGGTGTCTTATGGGCGGCGACTGAGTGCGGCTTGCACTACCTAATGCCGAGCATGGGATCCACATGGAATTCCGAGAGCTTCTGTCTAGGAGAAGAAACCGAGAGGCCTGTCGACATGCTGGTCGAAGGTCGAAAGCTCTTCGTCGCTACCGAGAGCCACGGTATTCACGCCATCGATTACAACATCTCTACTTCAGGCTCTGCGGACCCGATCACTATAGACAGAAACACCGTGTGGGACACGAGCAATTTCCTCTCTGGCGACTCGATTGTCGACTTGGCAATCGCCAACGACATCCTGTACATCGCCACCTCGGATTCTGGAATCGATCGCCTCGACATTTCTTCCTCCTCATGGCTGGGTTCTTGGACCTCGAGCAACTGGCTCGCGTCTGACACCGTCGTCGGCTTGGCTGTGACTCCCGGATGGCTTCACATCCTCGGTGACGAGCAAGTTCAGGCTTACGACACGGACGTCTTGCTGTTCCGCTCAGAGACTCCCCTCTCCGACTTCGCACTCACCGGCTCGGGAGCCTCGATTAGCGCTTGGCCCGGAGACCTAGAGAGGGCCCCGGGCTCATCGATGGCTCTCATCGGTGATTCTTCTGGCACGCTTGGGAGATTGCTCGAGGAGAGCCCCGACGGTACCATGGTTGTTGTCAGCAGCCCCTCGATTGATGACGCAGCAGTCACCGCCATCATTGACGACGGCGAGCAGGGGGAGTTCTGGATAGCCTCGGGCACCATCATCAACATCATGGATAAGAGAGAAGGCGTTTGGAAGCCCCCAATCGACCTCAACGACCATGTCTCTGACCCCGGGTCCATCACTGAAATTACGCAGGACGACGATGGCTGGGTATGGGTAGGCACCACGGGTACCGGAGCCTTGAGATTCAGCAACGTCGATGGATCGTTCTTCGGCTACATCCAGGGTCTCAGTTCGTACCACGTCACTAGCATGGACTTCGACGCTAACAACGAAATTCTCGTCATTGGCCACCACGAGTCAGGAATCTCCCTCTATTCCACAAGCACAGAGGCGGTCATTGAGATTTTTACGACCTCGAACGGCTTGGATTCCGACTCGATCCGAGATGTAGCGACGAGGTACGGTGTGGCATATATCGCCACACAAGAGGAAGGCGTGATGCGAATAGACCTGAGCGGTCCTATGATTATCGGATCATGGCAGTCCCTAGAAGCCGACAACCTCGAACAGACTCCAGTGGCTGTCGATGGCGACACGATCTACATCGGGCTTCCCGGGTTGGGAATCCTCATCATTGACAGGCTGACGAGGGACATCATCGACCTCTGGACCCCGGACGACCAGAACGGTATCCCCGACGCTGATGTCAACACCATAGCCATTGACTACTACGGTGGCCTGCTCGTGGGCTCGGAGGTCCAGAACACCGGGGCGAACAGCAACGGTGGCATCGCGCGGTGGGACGGCTCAAGCTGGGAAATCCTGCCGACCAGCATCCCTGGATGGGGTAACGACCCCTTCGAGTTCTATGACATCACAAGCGATGCCGGCGGCATCTACGCCGGCACGAACAGGGGGGCATGCATGTGGAACTGGGCTACCGACACACAAGCATCAATCACTCTGGAAGAGTGCTGGAGCACTGGCGGTGGTGGCGGTGGTGGTGGCGGCTCGGGCATGCCCTCCCGATGGGTCATTTCCGTGGACGTCATCGGAACCGACCGACTGTATGCCGGAACAACCGAGGGCGCGGCTGTAATCAACACAGCGAACGGCACCGTAATCGACGTCTGGACGGCCGGTGACGAGACCGAGAGAGCTAGGGTTGTGAAGTTCGGTGACATAGTTTACCTAGGCTTCGAGAACATCGGCATCGCCCGCTACAACCTCACTTCTCACGAGTGGCTGCCTGCTTGGGACGGCTCGCTGGGCATCATCAGCGATGACGACGTCACCACCCTAATCGAAGGTCGTGAGGACGGCACCATCTGGGCTGGTGGCGATTCTGGCTTAACACTGATTGACGTGGTCAACGAAGCGGTCCTGATTCAATGGAACCGGGGCTCGAACCAGAATGGACCGACGCTGCCGGACTATCCGCCAGCGGAGACAGTCATCATTGACCACATCATGTACTACTCTCCACAGCGGGCCGGTTCCTGGAGTTCGAGGGACGAGGTCCACAGAATCAATCTGGACAACAACTCCAGCCTCTCCACCATCGACGCGGGTAATCGTCTGGGGTACAACGGGGTCATCCATGGTGTCGGGCATATCGGCGACGAACTATGGATCGGAGTTCGAGGGACCTCTGGCTGGGGCGGCGGCGGGGAAGTTGGAACGATTCTGAGGTGGAATACGTCCTCCGACTCCTGGAAACCCAATCTGGAAACCATCGGCGAAGTCGGTCGCGTCAACGCGCGCTACCTCGGTGACTGCTTCCCTCTCACGGACACCTGCGAGCTATGGGTGGCCTACGGAGACAACATCCTCCGAAGGTTCTCTGCGGGCAACATGACGCTGTTGAACCAGTGGAACGACGTCGATGGAAGGATCAGGGGGATGGTCGAGTACGACGGCGAGTACCTGTTCGCTAGCATGAACGGCATCCTCAGGTGGAACCCCGATAACGAGTCATGGCTGTCGTCATGGCTTCCTGGAGATGGCCTTCCCGAGGAGTCAGAGCTCGACTTCTACTCGATGGCCGTCGTCGGCGACGATCTCTGGGCCGGTTCTGGCAACCTCAACGACGGACTGGTAATGAGACTCTCAGGAAACAACAGCAATTGGTCGACATGGGAAGTTGACATAGATGCCATTCCCGATGGATACGCTGCAGACATCCTGCTATGCAATGACATCGTCCACATTGCCATTGGATTCGATACTTGGCAGTGGTGGCTCGATGGTGGCGGGGTCGCTAGGTTCGACCTCGCAGACAATGACGGAGACGGCACCAGCAACGAGTGGATCACCCCTCTCATTGAGGATAACTCGAACATTGGCGACAGGGACGCGAGGGCGCTCGCTTGTGACGAGACCAATGACATTTTGTACATCGGATTCGACACAGAGGACCAAGGCATAGATCGCTTCAACTACAACTCCAACAGTTTCATCGGCGCTCTGACACCCGACAGCGGCGTCTCGGGAGCCAAGGTCTTTCCGGGTGGGATGCTGCACGACGACAACGTCCTCTTAGTCGCACATTATGACGGTCAGGGGGGAATCAGTCGCGTCATCACCTCGGGAACCACTGCCTCGACCGGGCAGGTTCTCGGATCTGGGATGGACGCCTGCTCCATCGCCCGTGCTCCCACCGAGGGTTCGAGGGCCTATGCAATCGGCAGGTCCGGTGATTCCTCGGGCATCAACAGGGTCGATAGACTCGACAACACCGGCCTGATTGAAGGCGGATTCGACGCGTTGGTGGGCCTCCCTTCTGGAGTAGTCCACGAGATGATTGCCAACGAGACCCACGTATGGGTGACTCTAGGGTCAGGTCCCAACTCCTTCCTCGGGTCAACGATTCTTCAAGGCGAACTGCTAGAGAATGGCTCAGTCAACTGGCAGTACGGCTTTGACACTCAGTACGAGTCAATCAACGAGATTCTCCTTGGGGATGGTGAGATCTGGCTCTCGACGTTGGGAGGCGGTCTTTGGTCAGTCAACCTGAGCCAGCGGACCTTCCAATCCACTCCCGTTCCGCTCCACAACCAGATGGATGGATTGCTGATGAATGAGGACCAGATGTACGTGGGGTTGATGGGATTCGATGGGAGCTCGGCCGGCTTCCAGACCTTCAACCTCGATAGCAGATCATGGGGCCACGGCAGCCTGCTAGCAGGACTCCCGAGCAACATCGTCACCGATTTCGTCGAATACGACGATCACATCTTGGTGGCTACCCATGGCGGAATCGGTCTTTGGAACACCTCTAGGTCTGACTGGGACGACCCCATCACCACCGTAGATGGCCTACCCTCGCCAATTATCAACCACTTATTCGTCCCACCATCACCCTTGATGGGCAATGGCACGGTGCTCACCGGTGGCCCTACAGGGCTCAACGTGCTCGACCAGAACCTGTCACTGGTCGGGACCATCGGCCGAGCAGACGGCTTGGTGGGGGATGCCGTCGCGGGAATCGTCTACGCAGAGGCCGTGACTAGGCAGGTCAACGACACTTCAACCGGCACCTCCGTGAACCTCCACCACGACGCCGCTTTGTTCATCTCGCACAACGGCCAGGGCGCAACTCGTCCCGGAGTCGCGGCTTGGGATCTGGCAACCGACAGGGCGAACGGGACATACAACATCGACATGATCCCGAGCAACAATGTTCGTGCGGTGGCTGCCGATGACTGGGGAGTGCACATAGCCACTAACAGAGATCCCCTAGTGCACTGGAACGGGACCTCGATGATGATGGAGTCGGGGGCAGGGGCACGGGAACTGCAGGCTTGGCCCGTCATCGACCTCGCCACAGATGGAACGCACTTGGCCGTAATCTCGCCCAGCCGAATCAACGTGGTCAAGGTCGGCGACGACCATGGAATCATTGCCGTTGGAGAGCTGACTGGAGCTATCGGCGGCGACGCCGCGAATGGCAGGCTAGCAGCCCTCGGAAGTGATGGCCTGCACGTCTATCAACCCATGGAAACTCTCAATGAAATACCTAGGGTGTTTCAGAGGAGGGCCCAGCCCCTGACAGCCGTCTTCGTGGACAGGTCCATTGACATCACGGACACGACTCACCCTGGAATGGCCACGGTATTGGCTTCGCCCGACTCCCCAATGCTCATCCCACTTCATGGGAACCAGGACAACTCCTCGGATATCCTGCTCTACCCAGGTGCCCTGACTCTAACAGCTCCCCAGAGGGGCGCATGGGTGTGGGCAAGCTCGACTTTGCTGAACTACACTGGGGCATGGGACTTGGCGGCCTACGACTCTGGCATAGAGAATGCATTCCAGACCGCCATCTTCAACACACCACCCAGCTCCATGTCCTCGATGATTCACCTGCAGCTCCAGTCTCCCTCCGATGGACGCATCAAGGTCCGACTCACATACGATTGGGAGAGGCTGGAGGCACCGACCATGATTACCGACCTCATTGATAGGCCAAACGACGGTGGAGGCGTTTTGCAGGCCTCCTGGCTGCCGGCCCAGGACTCGGCTTGGACAGCCTACAGGGTCTACGTGTGGGACTCGACCGATGACCCCAATTGGTCCCCGACCAAGGACGACTTGGACGACTTTCCCACCTACCAACGAGTACCTTACTGGTCCCAGACCACAGCGGTGTTCACCACCGGGAACAGTAACGGCAGCCAAGTAGCGCTCTCCAAGGACCATCAATATCGAGCGGCAATCACCATCGAGTACCCCGATGGATCCCTCGGCGATCCCGTTACTTGGCATGGCAATGCCACTCCAACAGACGAGGTCCCTTCGCCACCCGAGTGGCTAATCGTCGACCCCGTCTCCGGCGGTAACCCCGGAAGCCTCTCAGTAGAGTGGTCGGCGTGCCGGGAACTCGACCCCTCGCTGACGAGGATTTGGGCCGTCCAGCAAGAGATTACCAACGCTCTCGCCCTATCTGATCCAATGGATTTCGCCTTCGCCGCGGGTAACACTACGGTGTTGGATCTCGAAGGCAACACGCCATACTGGTTCGCCGTCGTTTGCGTCGACCAAGCCGGGCAGTTCGATTCTGTGAACGCTACTGTCGTTGGTCCAGTGGTGACTGCGGGAGGCCTGAACGATGGCATCGCTCCCGCACCGATTGCAGACACCGCTGCAAGCGACGTGCCCGAAGATGAAGGAGGGAGGATTCTAGTCACCTGGACCCCCAACGACGAGGAGGACTGCACCTACCACGTGATCTACGTGCTTCCAGCTTCCGGCTGGACCGCGCCGACTACAGTCGACGGCTGGCCTGTCGCTGCCTACGTGCCGGACTGCACGACCGACGAGCTAATCATAGACTCGATCGGCAACGCTTCTCTTGAGAATGGCATCGTCTACTGGATAGGGATTGTCGCCGTTGATGATTGGGGTAACCAGAACGTCGATGACGTGCTCGTAGTGGATACAACCACGTATTCCGAGCTCGACTCGCTGGAGTGGGTCTCTCCGGAACTAGTCACCGGGCTGCTCGCTTGGGATCATCCCTCTGATGACGGAACTGCCATCGACGTGAGGTGGGATCGGTCAATCGCCGACGACTTCAGCCATTACATGGTATGGGCCTCGGACTATCCCCTTGACGACCTCACGCTCATCTCTTCGATTTGCGAGGAGTCCGGGCAGTGTGGACTCACCACGATCGACCAGAGGCAGATAGAAAACTCCCCCCAGCTCGAGGTGACGATCAGCAGGGCGTTGTACGGCACCGAGGCCGATAGCCTGGTCCCGGCAGAGATAGTACCCCTAGTGCCGCTCTACGTCACGGTGACCGTCCACGACATCGCTGGCAACGTCCAGCTCACCGACTTGGGCGACAACATGGCCCTCGTTACTCCCTTAGACAACCGCGGCGACCTCTCCCCGCCAGACAGAATCCCCGCCCCAACCCTCGATGACAGATCGCCCGATACCGGGGACGGCGTATTCGTCGATTTCGTTTACAGCACCGCCTCAGACATCGGGGAGTACTGGATATACGCTGTCGCCGGCAACCCGTTCGATAGCGCCGACAACCTCGTGCCTGCCCTAGTGGTCGACCGCAGCGTCCGAACCCCCGTCTTGATCGAGAGTTTATCGGGCGGAGGGAGTATCTCCCCTGACATCCCGATGTGGGTCGCTGTAGTGGCTGTGGACAGTTCCGGCAATGCTTGGTACGACAAGCTCGCAACCACGATGATTAGCACCGTCGATGAGATTGCCCTCGATCCCGGCATTCATCTACCTGAGATTTCCGAGATCATGGTCTACTGGGATCCCTCGGGCTCGCACGTCGAGATACTGTGGGGCGCCTCCAACGACCCACAGGTCATCTCCTACACGGTGTACGCCAGCACGACGGAGTTCTCGGACACTAGGGAGGCCATGCTGGTCGCCTCGGGCATCACGGCCTCGAACGCAACCTTCGACGCCCTCGGCCCCACTCCGATAAACCCCTCCAGCACCTACTGGATCGCCGTGGTCGCCTCGGACGGCGAGGTACACAGGCTCGGAGTGCAACCAATCCAGATTAAGCCACTAATCGAGTACTCCCTCGAGGTCGGCGGCTCGGACAGGGACTCGGTTGGCGTATCGTGGTTCGATCAGCTCATGGAGGGCGACCTGAACATGTTCATCGCCCTCATCTCCGCGCTGATGATACTCCTTGGTGCGGTACTCATCATCAAGCCGAAGGGGAGGTCCGCACCCGAGCCCTGGGAACTCGGGACCCTAGAAGTGGAGATGGAGGAGGAATTGGAGCGCGAAGCGGCCGGCCTCGATGAGGAAGAGGAGTACATCTCCCCCATTTCGATGCTCGACATCTCCGAGTCGGGATCATTGGGGGCATCAGAGTCCCCAACCTCGGAAAAGCCCGGGCTCCCTGAGGATCAATCTTCGCAAGTCCCCGATGCAGTGGTTGGAGAGCTGATGGACTCTGAGCAGGAAGTCGAACTCGACGACCTTAACGAGATGGCTGACGAGTTGGACATGGACGATTCCGAGGAAGAGGAGCTCGACACGTCGTTCATCGACGATGCAATCGATGACTGATCGGAATCGAAGCCCAACTCCAGACGCCCATGCCGGACCGTAGCCTTGAAGGAGCGGTCACAGGTGGTCAGACCGAAGCGTATGCCAACCTGTAGGATGTGCAAGCAGAACTACCCACAGAGCCAATTCATCAGCGGAAACGGGCCGCGCTACCTCGTCTGCGCCCGCTGTGGCATCGAGCATGGCTTGGCTGATCCCGAAGAGGTTCCGCAGTACTACTCGGACGAAGTTCTCAACGCGCGCTTCGCCCTGTTTACGCTCCGACACCTCCCTTGGATTACGGTCCTTGTCGGATGGCTCCTGTACCTGACCCTCGGCCGCGAAATCGAGCTTTGGTCGGGCCTCATATTCGTCGTCCTGGTTCTAGGCACGCTGGTCGTCCCTGTCGTCCACTTCCTGCGGAGTGCGAGATTCAACGCCGAGTTATCCCGACTGACACCTTGAATCGCCCACGGGAATGCTTGAAATACGGCCTATTACTCTCCGGAGTCAGAGGGAACAGTGGGTTCCCTGTGAAAGCCCGTGAGATTGGATGAACAAAAGAGGAGGAGCCAGAACAAGTAAGGACGAGTTCGAAAACGGCCGGAATGGCGCTCAGTGTAGCGTTGTGACAGCTGACGAACCGTTGCGCAGGCTCACTTCCAGCAACCATCCACAGCTCCCGAATCGAGGACTTCGCGCAGCGATTAGCGCGTACCACGCCCGGACAGAGGGAACAGCGGGTTCCCTATACTAAATTTGGAAGTGAAATGAAAATGAAGAGAACGAAAAATACGAGTGTACTGATAGCGCTTCTCCTAGTGCTTATGGCGGGATCCACCGGCGTTAGCGCCGATGGTTCCGATCCCCTCGACCCGTCTGACGGCGGGGCCGACTGGGACGGAGATGGACTCACCAACGCCGAGGAGCAAGACGCTGGAACTGATATGAATAACCCTGATACTGACAACGACGGCATGCCAGATGGATGGGAGGTCAATTACGGCCTCAATCCCAATTCGGCTAGCGATGCCAGCGGCGACCCCGACGGTGACGGCTTGACCAATACGGAGGAGTACGAGACTGGAACCAACCCCAACTCGGCTGATACCGATGGAGACGGCACTGACGACGCGGACGACCCGTTCCCGAACGACCCCAATGACGGGGCCGCCTCGGACTCCGACGGCGACGGCATCCCAGATGCCTACGACCCGGACTACGAGGGCAACGGAGACGGCTCGGGCAACGGAGGCACCGAGGGCGGTGGCGAAGGCGAGGACGGCGAAGGCCAAGGACAGGGCCAAGGACAGGGCCAAGGACAGGGCCAAGGACAGGGCCAAGGTCAAGGACAGGGCCAAGGTCAAGGACAGGGCCAAGGACAGGGCCAAGGACAGGGCCAAGGACAACAGGGCCAGGACGGCGGTCAGCAAGGCCAAGGACAGGACGAAGGCT
>JAPYUP010000029.1 GCA_029940695.1 Candidatus Thalassarchaeaceae archaeon | reverse complement strand
CCCACCCCCTCCTTCGGCCCCCCCTCCACCAAAGAGAAGGCCACCCCCACCCCCCCCTGCACCTCCAAAGCCGCAGCCAAACCCCCCCTCTCCCAAGCTACGTGCCCCAAGACCTCCCCCCAAGAAGAGGGGCAAGCGACCCTCCAAGGGCAAGAAGCCAGCCCCACCGAAGAAGGGCAAGCGACCCTCCAAGGGCAAGAAGCCAGCCCCACCGAAGAAGGGCAAGCCTGGCGAACCACCCATTGGTCAGAGGAAGAAGAGGAGTCGGAGAATCAAAATCAAGCTTGGCCTCAAGGCGAGGGGCATCACCCAGGACACTGACACCTACACCGATCAGATTGGATGGACCTCATCCACCGACGAGGTGCGCTTGGAAGACATAGAGGACTTCGAATCCGACGTGAAGGAGGGGCCAGAGACAATGATTCACCAGTGCTCCATGTGTGGGGTGAGGATGGTGATTCCCACGCCAAAGAGGGACCGATACAAGGTGATATGCGCCTACCCCGAGTGCGGCCACGAGGACATGATTGGCATCGAGTGAGACCATAGCAGAGGACTTCGGTCACAGTAAGGTTCCAAGGGGGAGGGCCGACGACCGGTCCGTAATCAAGGACACGGAAGTGCTCTGGGCCGCAATAGGCGCAGCCGTATTTCAAGCCGGACACCCCTTCCACGATGATACTCAGCGCCGCCGCCTCCGGCGAACTTATCACCGACCGCCTAAAATGGTGGAACTGATTACTCTCGGACCCGTAGAGTTCGAATCGCTATCCCTAGCATGACGAGTGCGAAGGCCGCGTTGAAGGCGAATGCGGTGAGAATCCCCGTGCTCTCAAGGCCCCACCCACGAATCATAATCGATCGGAACGCCTCGGCCGCCCAAGTGGTAGGGAGGGAGTAGGAGACTGGCTGGATCCATCCCGGTAGGGCCTCGACCGGCCACAAGATGCCCGAGAGCAGGAGCACCGGGAAGAGGATGGGCATGTTGAGTTGCATTGCCTGGAACTCCGACTTTGCCTTGCTCGATACCAGCAGGCCCAAGCACATAGCAGCCCACCCCAGAACTAGCGCCAGCAGGAACAGGAGGACCGGGTTCCCGTTGACCGGGATGTCGAAGCCGTAGACCGAGATTCCGATGACCACTAGAACTTGACCGATTAGAATGGTGGAGAACGCGCCCATGTGCCCCAGCAGCACCTCTGACGGCCTCGTTCCCGCCGCGAACACCCTGTCCAATGTCCCGTCATAACGCTCGCCGACGAACGCAATCGACGTCAGGATGACGCTGAACATGAAGCAGACTAGAGTTATGATGCCAGGGGCCAGGAAATTGATGAACGAGGGGTCGCGCTCCCCGAAGACTGGGTCTGCTATTTCCACCGGTAGCGAGGCACCCTTCTCCGCGAGAGCCCCTTCCATGGCGTTGCGCACTTCGACGAGGATTGTGTTGGTGACCTGCTGGTTTGAATTATCGAGGTGAATTTCCAGACGGGCGTCCGAGGTCAGCACCAAGGCCCCCCACATCTCCCCCTCCTCAATCGCGGCCCTAGCATGCTCGACGCTTTCGTAATCGTGTACGATGAGCGCGTCCGAGGCCCGCAAACCTGTCTCGAGTCCATCCAGAGACCCATCGCTGTCGTCGATGAATCCGAAGTCGAGATCGTGAGGGGTTTGGCCAATGGCGATGCCGAACAGGAAAATCTGGAGGGCCGGCATCAGGACGATAAATCCGAACATGCGCTTGTCTCGACGCAGTGATGCGAACTTTCTCGCCCCTATGGCTCGTACTCGTTCCACGTTCATGTTGAGGCACCCCCACCACTCCTTCGACACAGCATCAAAAAGGTCTGCTCGAGCGATGTGTGTCCATGGGGCTCCATCAGGGCTTTCGGCGCGTCCTCGGCAAGCAGCTTGCCCCCACGCATCAGGCCGACACGGTCGGCTTGGCCGGCCTCGTCGATGTAGTGGGTGGTCAGGATCACAGTGGTCCCGCTGTCCGCTATTTTTCGCAGGTGGCCCCATATTCGGGCACGCAACTCAGGGTCAACGCCCACAGTCGGCTCGTCTAGCAGGAGCAGTTGCGGCTCGTGCAGCAGCGCCACAGCGAGGCTGATTCTGCGCTTCTGACCGCCCGAGAGCTTGCCGACCTGCCTGTCACCGCCGGGCAGGTCGAGGAAGCCAATCAGCCAAGCCTGCCGTTCGGCGATCCTGTCTCGCCCCATCCCATGCAGACGGCCGTGGAACAGAAAAGTCTCGGCGATTGAAAGGTCCTCATATAGGGCGATTTCTTGGGGTGAGTAGCCTACCGCACTGCCGGGAACCGGGGAACCCGCCCCCCCCGGCCTTGTCCCTAAAACGTCGATTTCCCCAGACTCGGGGACCAAGCGTCCCAGAACCACATTCAGCAGTGTGGTCTTCCCGCAGCCAGAGGGACCCAACAGGCCGTAGATTGTCCCCTCCTCAATGGACATCCTGAAGTCCTGCAGCACATCGACTCGTCCTCTTCCCGAGCCATAGCCACGGTGCAGACGGGCTAGGGTTATCGCCGTAGCCATGAGTATCTCAAGGCCCCCCTTCCTTTGAATCCACAGGTTTGAACCCCCAGCCTCGCACGCCACCTCATGTCGCTACCGAGGCGGGCTATGGAGCAGATGGGCTTCGCAGTATGCTGCTTGGCGTGCGACGCGCCGGATGTGCCCGGCTCAGAGCGCTGCCGCGCTTGCATCGATGGCCACGCTAGGTCAAGGGACCGCCTGACCAGTGGCAAGGCCGAATCGAAGGCCCAGCGTCTGACCAGAGAACTCATCACCATGCTGGCCGATCCGGCCAATCATATCGACGATGATGCCCATGGTGAGTGGATGATTAGGTACGCTGGCTTGGTCAACGAACACCAGGGGGCCGCCAAGGCCAAGACCCATGAGGAGGTCGTTGCTCGCTTCGAGAAGGAGAGGAAGAAGCGCAAGCGCTCCATCATCCGAGACGTCGCGAACCAGAACAAGTGGCTTGACGACCCCCCTGATAAGTTCGAACGAGAAGACCTGCTCTCCGTGTTCGGCGCAGACCCCGAGCGCCGCCCAATGACATGGGAGGACCTACTCGAGGAAATCGAGGGCCTGTTGGATGATTGACGGCGCTGCGAGCCTTGATAGGTAAGGCATGAAGGATTTTGAGACACATGACCAAGAGGACCCTGGAGGTGTTTCGCGAGAACGCTTACCTAAGGACCTGCGAGGCCGAGGTCATAGAAGTCAACGATCGTGGCGGGGTCGTGCTCGACAAGACGGTCTTCTATGCCACCGGCGGGGGCCAGCCTGGTGACATAGGCTCAATAGACCTCGAGAACGCCTCAGTCTCCATTGGTGCTACCATTCGCTCTGGGGGCGACATAGTCCACGTACCGTTTGAGGGCCAGCCCCCACCCACCCTAGGCAGCGAAGTAACCGCGACAATCGACTGGAACCACCGACACCTGCTGATGCGCATGCACACAGCTACCCACTTGCTTTGCTCCATCGTGCCATGCGGTGTGACTGGTGGATCGGTGGGGTCTGCCAAGAGCCGCATCGACTTCGACCTCGGGGGCCACGTTCTCGACAAGCAGCACCTACATGACGAGATTAACCGCCTGGTCGAGGAGGATTACAAGGTCGAGACCGTCTGGATAAGCAGGGAAGAGTTCGATGCCCGGCCCGAACTGGCACGCACTATGACAGTCAAACCTCCCGCGGATGCTCAGAGCATCCGCCTTGTCAAGATCGGCGATGACGTCGATTTGCAGTCATGCGGTGGCACCCACGTCCTGCGCACCGGGGAGATTGGCAGACTCCGGGTGGGTAAGATTGAGAACAAGGGAGCGCGCAACCGGCGCGTCAACATCCATCTAGGGGAGTAAGCATGGCCGCAGAGAGGGACCCGAGGGCGTGGCGTATCGACGACGACCTGTTCGACAAGAGGGAGCGGGCGGATGGGCACTCACCAGCCAGAGATGACGGATCCTGGAGGCAGCCAAACATCCGTGTGGTACGGATAGATCACCAAGGCAGACCTCTAGTCAGTGTCTTCGGCGCCCCCCAAACCACCAAATCTATTCCTATTCACAAGGGCTCGATATGGCATTTCTCCAAGACAGAGGTCGAACACCTCATGCTGGCCACACTGGCATTCACGGTTGCTCTAGCCCTTATGTTCAGCGGTGGGATAATCGGAGCTCTTAGCGACGGTCCAATTTCCTTCCTGCTCTTCTGCATACTCTCGCTGATTTCCCTCGCCCCAGCCTTTCTTCTCCATGAGTTCGCCCACAAGTTCGTTGCAAGGCAATATGGTTGCTGGGCCGAGTTCCGTGCCGACCCTGCGGGCTTGAGATTCGGCATTCTCATCGCAGCGATTACAGGAATCCTGTTCATGGCTCCCGGCGCGGTCATGGTGGCCGGCAACACCACTAGGCCCCAGTTTGGGCGCATCGCACTGGCCGGGCCAGTCACCAACATCGTGCTGTGGTGCTTTGGTTACGTTTCCCTCCTCATATTCGGTGGCCTTCTGGGGCTGTTCGACATCGTTATCCAGACATGGATGTGGGGAAACGCCATACTTGCTGCGTTCAACATGCTTCCGTTCGGTCCCTTGGACGGCAGGAAAATCAAGACGTGGTCCGATCCCATTTACTACACTTGGCTGTCAATTGCCGTCGGCGTCGTATATCTGACATACACCGGCACCACGCTGTTTACCTAGAGGTAAGCGTTCAGAACCGGCTTCTCGTCGCAGTGGAAGAAAGTCATCAGGGCCCACCAAGTAATCATGTCTAAGCTGTTGACGAGGTTGGCCACGCCACTGTTTTCCTCGCCGTAGCCCTTGCTGGTGGTCTCCATCCAGTCCTCCATCTCCTCCAGCGTGTCACAGGTCTGGTGGTAGCACCAGTAGCCGTCGACCAGCCCACCGAAGCCGATTGTGACAGTGCCGAGGTTCTCTTGGAAGCTGGCGTGGTCGCTCCTCGCGGTCGTGTCCTCATAGACGATAATCTCAGGTCTTTCCATGTCCAGCCACACGTCAGTCTTCCACGTGTCTTCGGAGTAGTTCACCCCGACAAGGGTGCCAATCTGCTCCTCAAGGCCAAGCGCGTCGGCGCCAATCCACTCAGACAAGCGAACGATTCCAGGTTGGTTGATTTCGTCGTGGTTGACGCTCGGCCCAATGTAGACGCGCATCGGCCAGACCTCGGAGTCCTTGGGATAACCGTCCTCATCGATCTGTGGGTCTGGGTCACCGTGGGGCGCTCCGCCTCCGCCAGGCCAGTTCACACCGGCCATGTCGAGATTGATGTAGTTCGTGACCGTGACCTCGGGGTGGTCCTGTCGGACATACTCATCGGTCCAGTAGTTACTGCCTCGCGTGCCGCCCTCCTCGCCGGACCACAGGCAGAATACCATCGTCCGACGGCTTTCGAACTGAGCCAGCACGCGAGCGGTCTCAAGCACCATCGAGGTTCCAGCGGTGTTGTCGTAGGCGCCGACGCGAGTTCCGTAGGTGCGTGAACCGGTGGTGTGAGGGTCGAGTATGACAGCATTCGCGGGGGGTGCTACGTCGAAGTGCGCGCCGAAAACCAACCACTCATTCACTAACTCACTACCCCATTTGTAGCCACAGATGTTGTAGGCCTCGGGATTCTGATAGGCGAATATGTCGGTGAACTCGAAGCGGTGCGCCATGACCTCCAAGCCAAACGACTCCATCTCGTCAATCAAGTACATCGCCGCGTCTTCGTACGCTGGGTTTCCTTGACCCGCCCAACGGTCGTAGTAGCCCTCGCGTCCGTCGACGTCAAAGATCGAAATTGCCGGGTCGGTAATCTCGTAGAGCCTGTCATAGACCATCCTGCCGTGCAGCAGGCCGCTCGAATGCATTCCGCCCTGGTCAAGCCCCATCAGCGAGGGGCGCACTGATTGAACGGTCTTGACCGAAACGCGTCCTCCTCGCTCGGCGCTGTGGTTCACAGTATCCAAACTGCTGTTCTCCCCGTGCGCAACGCGTACGATTCCGTTGCCCGCTTCGCCCTCGCCGCCCGCGCGCAACGACCAGGTCAACCACGACTCGCTCGAATCGCGAATTGGCCAGTGCTCGCGTCCCTTGGCGCCGACCAAGAGGACCATTGTATCGGTTCGCGGCGGCGCGAGGATATCTAACGTCATGCTGGAGTCTGAAGACAGATCAACGACAGTCGAGTTCTGGACGTAGCCGGTGGAAGGATCGGTTACGAGGTAAGGAACGAAAACGGACATCGCCGTCACGGCTCGCAACTCGACCTGCTGAAACACTCCCGACTGCAGCACATCCGGCCCCACTACCAGATTGTCCGCCGTGGGCGAACCAGCCTCATCGCCGAAGCAGCCGCTGAGGGATGCGAGGAGCATCACCAACACTAGCAATAATGCTCGCAAGGCTCCGTTTGTTGGTTTGAAGGCGCCTCTACTTCTCTGCTTCGCCTTGGAACCCATCACGCCTTACCCCACGGCCAGCCTTTTTTTGATGACGATACCGTTGTCGGCGACCATAAGAACCTCGACGGTTGGGGCCGATGGGACGTAAACCCGGTTGATGTTCTCTGCCGCCTCTGTCATGAGCTCAATCTCCATCGTCCTGCGCTTCCGTTTCCGCTTCACCCTTCGTCCCCTCATTCGCCAAGCGGAGAACAGGAGGATGGCACCGATGTAATAGATCACCTGTTGAATTATCCAGTTCCACCCAATCATAGGGTTGAACGAATACACATCACCCCCAACCTGAGCCCCGGGCATCAGCTTGTACACGATGACCTGTCGACCAGCAATCCCCTTGCCAGCATCGTCTTCTTCTATGTACTCAGTAATCTGTACATCCTTGGAGGTGATGTTCTGAAGAACGATTCCTAGGGGCAACCTCAGCTTAATCTCCCCCGTCACAGAGAGCCCCATTTCCTCGTTCAGCGTCGTATTGAACCCATCAGTCGGCACTTCTACGAGCGGAGCGGTGACGCCTTCCGCACTCACTAGGCCCGCCGTCAGAGCACCTGTCAGCCCATCCATCGCGCCAATCATGGGATTGAGGAAGGGGGCAATTAGCACGTTGCTAGTGTCAACGCCTAACTTCAGACTAACACTTTCGTCGCCTCGCAACTTCGCGATGAGTTCCAACCACGTGTTATCCAGACCCGCGGTGACCCTGACCCTGGGGACGTGTACAGACAGGGTGATTCCCTCCTCGTCGCCAACCGAGTCGTCCGTGTCGTTCAGGCCGGTCAGCGTAGTCTCGACCTTGACGCCAGACAAGTCGAGCTTTCCGAAGAACGAATTCTGTTCAGACTGCTCCGAGAATGCTAAATCTTGAATATAGGAGGTGATATCATCTCCGAAGTTGTCGGCGAAGGTTTCGAGCCCGCTCGCGCTGAACTGAATATTCTGGTCGCAGTAGTTCATGCCGGTATCGCATAACGGGAAATCGTACTCAAACGGATCCTCGCTCCTGCCAGCGACATCGACAATCAGCTTGAGGAGGTCAGAAGGCAGCACCTCTAGTGAGATGTTGGTTGTGTCCGTGTTTAGAGAATTCAGCGCTGAGGAAGGAAGACCAATCCTATGGACTGACATGTTGATGGTCAGAGCGAACTCCATTGTGATGCCTTTACTTAGCAGCAGGTTCGTAGTGCTGAACTCGGTGATGTCCAAGTCAACGGTGGTCCTAGCGCAGGACTTCATAGTCGAGGTGCAGAATACATCCTGATTGTTGTCGCTGCAGGCAGAGCCGTTATCCGAGCAGAGGGGGTGCTCCCAATCGAAAGAGTCTGAACCCGTTAGGCTGACGTTGCCAATGTGGTTGCCGGACATTCGATATCCAAGCACGATGCTGGTTTCGCCGTCCTTGGTGCTGGCCCAGGTCGGGAGCCGAATCTCGAAGGTGAGGTCAGCTGAGAGGTCCTCTGGCAGCATGCCACCGATGAAATCCTCCATGACGTCGTCGCTCAGCACTGTGGAGAACTCGAGGCCTGAGTTCAGAATTTTGCTGAGATCGTCTCCGGTGACATCGTTGAGGAAGCCCGCATCCTCCCCGAGGTTACCTCCGAACAGTTCTGCGAGGCTGAAGGGGAAAGTGTGGCTGATGGATTGCAGGTAGACTGGATAACTTCCGTCCATCGCCACCGCACCTTCGGTGCAGAAGTTCACACCCTTCAGACAGGGAGCGACGTGGGTGTAGTTCAGGCCCCCAGTGGAAAGGGGACTCTGGGCAATCGAGACCCACTGGAAGGAACCCATTGTGATTGATAGATCAGGGTTGGAGCTCGCTAGCGCGTCGCCTATCCCGCCAATTGGCATCGCTTCGGCTAGGTCAGCGATGTCGAGAAGCCCGGTGTGATAGGCCATTCGAATGCCATCGGACGTGATGACGGGGATATCAGCGATTTGGGGGCTCATCAGGCTGATTCCCCATTCACTCATCGTTATTGCTTGTACCTGGTAAATACCAGCGGTCACTTCGATGGAGACACTTTCCTCGTCTGTCATGTCCAGAACTACGCTGAGGTCCAGGCTCCTCTCATCCGAGTCTATATCCACGGTGCTGGTGAAGGCAGTTTCACGGAAAGCCATCATCATCACAAGGTTTCCAGTCAGGGCCCCGGACCCGCTTCCGATTGGGTTCAGGTTGTCAATGACCCAAAGACCGGAGTGGTAGGAGTCACTAGTATTGTGTAAGACTCTCTGGGCGTAGGTCCCCTGAACCTCGGCGACGGTGGCATAGGAGGGAGGCTGGATTGAGTACGTCCCCTTGAAACCAGGTTCGGCTGATACGGAGAAACTGGTGGTGACTCTCGCCCCCATGACCAGCATGGCCTCGTAAGCTCTCTCGAGGTTCGCGGCGCTGACCCCAGACAGGGTGTTACCATAGGTGGATATGGGCAGAGTGATGGTGACGTTAGTGTGGATGCAGATGGGAGGATCGAAGGAGTTTCCGTTCTGCGAATTGTTGTGATCGATGGTGCAGTCGACGTTCGTGTTTCCTCCGAATCCATCAGGCAGTGTGATTTGATCTGTCCAGGCCGTCACCGGAGTCGTCGCCGTTCCCCAGGAGGTCAGAAGGGACGAGACGCTGCCGTCTATCTCTCCCAGCAGGGTCTCCTCGACTGTCGGTGACTCCGGGTCGGTCGGGTCTGTGTTGTTGTCTAGGGAAGCCCTCAGCACATCGGCGGGAAGCCCGTCGTCAGCACCTATGTTGTCGAGCAGGAGGGCGGTGGTCATGGATGAGGAGGAGAACATGCCGAGAGCACTCTTGTCCCATTCCCTGATTGCCCACGACGCCTCGAACTGCAACGTGGTCGTGCTTGTCATGTTGAAGTAGTACATGCCCTCAACCCACGAGTCGCCGCTGGTGCCGTCATCAGCGTCGGTTCGGTCATCACACAGCCCCCCTAGACCGAGGGGGCTGCTGCACAGAGTCATGTCGTCGAACTCGTTGGCGTCGGCAGATGCTAGTGGAGCGACCGTCTGGAGGAAGAAGAAGAGTGTCATGAGGAGTGGTAAGGAAACCCTCGTGGAACCAAGGGAATCCTTAGCGTGCCGCTCAGCCATTGTTCAATGACTCTAAGAGTCATTGTTATAGAATTCGGTATCGAGCCTCAGAAAGACTAGGTAGAGTCCTCAGTTTCGTCATCTGTCTGGGCGTACCAATCATCGACGTTCTTGGGGGCTTCACCCCCACCATCTTGCACTGGCTGCTGAGCCGCTCCGGGCTGTTGCACGATCACCTTGCCATCCTCGCCGTACGTGATGGTGGTTGCAGGCTGGTCGTCGTCCTTCACGACGAGGGCCAGAATCAGGCCAAAGGCCATGATGACTATGCCGCAGCACAGGCAGCTCCCTGCCCCCAGCCCAGCGAATAGGCCACCGAGAAAATCTCCGAGGGCCACGTCGACGTAGACGACCCACACAGGCTGGTTGGACTCGAACTCGAAGGTCCCCTCGTAGCAGGCAAAGCAGGCATGTCCGACCTTGGCGAAACCAGGTCTGTTCAGATCCTTTCCTTCTTCCACATCGCAGGAGTGCCTTTTGTCCTCCGACGCCTGGAAGTAGAACTCCCCTCCCTCTCCATTGCCTCCTTTATCCGGATCATCATCCCAATCTGTGTTGACAGTAGGCTTCTGCTTGACTGTGATCTCTACTCCAGAGCAGTGGTCCCACACCCCGTCACTATCGTCATCGGTGTACTCCCCCCTGATGAAGAAGGAAAAGCCGAAGTCCCCAGCCTTGTCATCGTCGGCGATGTTCAGGGTGGCCCCCGTCGTCTCCTCTGCAGCCCATTCTGTGCCAGCGTCACGAATCGAAGAGCCTGCCAGAACCAGCATCACTATTCCAGCGAGTAAAACCAGCGCCCCTGCGCCAATCGTGCCCTTGGCCACTATGTGCATGCCCGAACCAGACCCGAACCGCACTTTAACCGACCGGGGAGACGTGCAGAACCCGCCTGCTCATCCGATGAAGACCGAGAGGCAGGTCAGGCTGGCATCGACCTCCCTGAACTCGGTCATGTCGACCGTGGTTATCGAGAAGCCCGCGTCTAGCATAAGGCGCCTGGCCTTGGGGTAACCATCGGCTATGATGATGCGGTCGCCGTATGCTATGGTGTTGGCCGCGTACCCCTCCTCGTTGGGCACCCAGATGACCTCCTCGGCGAAGGCTAGGTCCTCGGGCCCGAGCTGGCCCTCCGCTGCGACCATCGTGCCGGCCCTCGGGCTCGAGCAGATTGTGGTCAAGTGTAGCGTTGTATCGGGCACGTCGAAGAGCTGGGTACCGAAGCCCGCCTGCTCGGCATGGACAGCGAGGAAATCGGCCCCGTCCCGGTTGGTGCGAGTGGATAACCCGACTAGGAATCGGTCGTCGTAGAACACCACGTCACCACCGTCCAGTGACGCGCCCGCCGGCATCCTCACAATCTCTAAATCGTCAGCGAGGAACTCGGCTATTGAGTCCTGCTCGCCGTTTCTGCTGGGGTGACCGAGATTGGGTATCACCGCCTTGTCGTCGATGATGATTGCTGTGTCCTCGATGAAGCTGCAGTCGGGGTATCCGGACAGCGCTGGGAGGGTGACGACCTCGGTGCCATGGGCTCGCAATGCGGCGAAGTAGGCCTCCTGAGCACCCCTTGCAGCATCGAAGTCAGGGACTCTCGTGTTGAAGAAACCAGAGACCGCCTGCACGAATTCAGGGGAGACCTCCCGCGTCAGAGCCGTCCCCCTAGTTCGATCGAAAGTACCGGGCACAAGCCCCGGCTCTCCTACCCGTTCATAACGATTCGGAGAACGGAATGCGATTGCGGTAATCCGGAAGTCACCGGCCCATCCATTATGGACGGTCCGAGCACGCCAATAAGCGTGGAGGATTTGGAGGAAGCCTTCGACGAGCAGGGTCGCAAGGCCAGTCCTGTCCTCCCTTCCACCACCAAGAACTACCTAATTGACATCGATGGGACCGTGGGCGAGGACGTACCCAACGAGGAGCCCGAGAGGATGGTGACGGCGACCCCCTATCCAGACGCGTTGGAGACAATCAACGGGTGGCACTCAGAGGGACACATCATCACCTTCTTCACGGCGAGGACTGAACAGCACCGAGAAGCCACCGAAGGATGGCTCGATGCCCACGGGTTTCGCTACCACGGGCTGCTGATGGGCAAGCCCCGAGGGGGGAACTACCATTGGATAGACAACCACATAGTCAGGGCGACAAGGTTCAACACCCGGTTCACCGACCTGATTCGTCGGACCGTCGAGATCGAGGTCTTCGACGATGACTGAGCTGGACGAGCTTCTCGAGGCTCGGAACAGGCACATCCGCAAATCCCTCTCGCTCGCTCACAGTGCCCCCTCCATATTTTCAGGGGGGTGATGCAGTACCTGCATTTCGCCGACGAGACACTGTCCAAACTCGACCACTTTTTACCCGGCTAGGAAAAGACATACTACTTTGATTATGACAGATAGGAAACACCAGTAAGATCCTCGCTCACCTTCCACAAACGTTCTGCCACATCTTCATCCATTGCAGTATGCTTAATTTTTGATTTCTCTGTTGAGCCCCACATCTCTCCAATACTTCCCGGACCCCAGTATAGATGCCCAGTAGCATCGGGCATTGATGAAGCATAGAGGGTGGGGGCCGCCCCTTTTCTGGGGTGCATTGCGAAGATGAGGTTGCCGACCCTCAAGACCAGTGAGTGCCGCTGCAGATTGGTGGCGGACCATCCAGGATGGCTGGCCAAAGAGATGACATTGGAACCAGAGGCCTTGAGTCTACGATCAAGCTCGATGGCGAACATCAAGCAGGCCAACTTACTCTGAGAGTATGACCCCCACTTGCTATACCTCCTGGTCTCCCATTGCAGGTCATCAAAATCAATAGTTCCCATATTATGGGCCACGCTTGATACGCTTACAACCCTACTTCCAACCATGTTTTCAAGCATCGGCAGCAAGTGTCCAGTTAGTGCAAAATGACCGAGATGGTTGGTGCCGAACTGCAACTCAAATCCGTCTCTGGT
>JAPYUP010000044.1 GCA_029940695.1 Candidatus Thalassarchaeaceae archaeon | reverse complement strand
GCATCGTCGACTTCGATGACGAGCGCTGCATAGGCTGCAAGTCATGCATGCAGGCCTGTCCCTACGACGCCCTGTACATCGACCCGAACAAAGGCACTGCAGCCAAGTGCAACTACTGCGCACACCGCATCGAGGAGTCCTACGAGCCCTCCTGCGTAATCGTCTGCCCGACCGAGGCTATCATCTCAGGAGACCTGGATGATCCGAACTCATCGATCTCGGGCTACGTTCGCGACCACGTAACCACCGTGCGCAAGCCCGAGTCAGGCGCCAAGCCCAACGTGTTCTACATCGAGGCCAGCGAGGAGATGCTCGACCCGCACGCCACCGAGCGTGATGGGGCGTACCTCTGGACGGACCAGGCGGCGGGGGTCGGGCACTTCGCCAAGTACGCCGAGGAGAGGGCGGGTGCTGCTGACACCAATTCGATGATCGTGCAGTTGGCACTGGAGAAGAAGGCCCGCGCCGCAGCCCCTCGTGACAAAGCCATCATCCGCGATGTGATGGCCAAGTTGGACGACGAGGCTGGTCGCGCCAAGCGATCCTATGACCAGCCATCGAAGGGGATTCTGTGGGGCTGGGAGGTTTCTGCCTACATCTGGACCAAGGCCATCGCATCCGGGACCTACATCGTCGCCATGCTGGCTATGCTCTCAGGCCAAGTCGAGATGACTGACGAGTTGTGGTGGTCTACGCTTGGTATCGGACTCGGCTTCCTAACGGTCACCGGGATCCTGCTGGTCGTCGACCTAGACAGGCCCGAGCGCTTCCTCTACGTCCTGTTGCGCCCCAATTGGGACTCTTGGCTGGTCAAGGGCGCCTACGTCCTCGCTGGATTCGGAGCGGTTCTGGCGGCCAGCGCCGCTGTGCTGTACATGGGGCTCGACCGGTCGCTCCTGACTTACCTCGCCTATGCCGGGATTCCGCTCGCAGCCCTCACCGGCGTCTACACCGCGTGGTTGTTCCAGCAGGCCAAGGGCAGGTCGTGGTCCGAGGACGGGATGCTGCCGCTCAAGTTCCTCATCGAGACGATAGTGGTCGGTGCGGCGGTGTTCGTTCCGATGGTGCTTCGCGAGCCGATTGCGGTCGTCGCCGGGCTCGTGCTGCTCGCCGCGGCGTGGCTGCACGGCAAGCGAGTGGTGATGGAGCCACAGATGGAGACCCTGCATTGAGGTGAGATGATGGCGGACAGTCTCATCGAGGAGCTGGCGCAGAAACTGCGCATCATCCCGAACCTCGATCGCGAGCACTCCCCGGAGAGTGGCGCTGCACTGCGTAAGTTCCCCTCTCCAGATGACTGGCACGACCACGTCGAGCTCGACGCCAATGAGTGGCCGAAACGCGTCGAGCGTCGTTACTCGCTGGTGCCGACGACCTGCTTCAACTGCGAGTCGGCGTGCGGGATGCTGGCCTACGTCGACAAGGAGTCCGGCCAGGTCACCAAGTTCGAGGGCAACCCGCAGCACCCCGGAAGCCGTGGTCGCACCTGCGCCAAGGGCCCGGCGACGATCAACCAGATCCAGGACACCGAGCGCATCATGCATCCGATGCGCCGCATCGGCCGGCGCGGCGCCGGGGGCTGGGAGCGCATCTCGTGGGACGAGGCGCTCGACGAGATATCAGCGAAGATCCGCGCCTCGCTGAAGACAGGGGCCAAGGACAGGGTCGTCTACCACGTGGGCAGACCGGGTCACGAGGGCTACGCGAACCGGATTCTGAAGGCATGGGGCGTCGACGGGCACAACAGCCACACGAACATCTGCTCCGCCGGCGCGCGGCTCGGGTACGGGCTGTGGCACAAGCACGACCGCCCCTCGCCCGACCACGCCAACGCGAAGGTCATCCTGCTGACCTCCTCGCACCTTGAGACTGGGCACTACTTCAATCCGCACGCGCAGCGGATTCTCGAGGGGATGATGGATGGTGCCAAGCTCATCGTCATCGACCCACGCCTGTCCAACACTGCGGCCATGGCCGACCACTGGCTGCCTACATGGCCGGGCTCCGAGCCTGCGCTCTTCCTCGCCTGGGCGAAGATGATACTCGAGCGCGGCCTCTACGACCGCAAGTTCATGCAGAATTGGGTCAACTGGGAGATGTGGCTCGATGCAGCGCATCCTGACGAGCCGCGCACCTTCGAGCGCTTCATCGAGCTGCTGCTCGAGGAGTATGCCGAGTACACGCCCGAGTTCGCCGCCGAGGAGTGCCGAATACCGGTCGAACAGGTCATCGAGGCCGGCGAGGCGGTCATCAACGCAGGCAACCGCCTGTGTACCCACGTCTGGCGCGCTGCTGCGATAGGCAATCTGGGCGGCTGGCAGGTCGCCCGCACCCTGCACCTGCTGAATGTGCTGACAGGCAGTGTGGGCACCGAGGGCGGCACCGCACCGAACTCGTGGTCCAAGTTCAAGCCCGAACTGTTCGACAATCCACCCGACCCAGACGGCTGGAACGAATTGCACTACCCGCCCGAGTACACCCTCTCGCACTACGAGATGAGCCCCATCCTGCCACATCTCGTCAAAGACGGCCGTGGCACCATGGACGTCTACTTCACGCGCGTCTTCAACCCGGTGTGGACCTACCCCGACGGCTTCTCGTGGATCGAGATGC
>JAPYUP010000043.1 GCA_029940695.1 Candidatus Thalassarchaeaceae archaeon | reverse complement strand
GCATCTCGATCCACGAGAAGCCGTCGGGGTAGGTCCACACCGGGTTGAAGACGCGTGTGAAGTAGACGTCTAGCGTGCCGCGGCCGTCTTTGACGAGGTGCGGCAGGATGTGGCTCATCTCGTAGTGGGAGAGCGTGTACTCAGGCGGGAAGTGCAGATCGTTCCAGCCGTCCGGGTCAGGGGGGTCGTCGAACAACTCGGGCTTGAACTTGGACCACGAGTTCGGCGAGGTCCCGCCCTCGGTGCCCACGCTTCCTGTCAGCACGTTCAGCAGGTGCAGTGTACGGGCGACCTGCCAGCCGCCTAGGTTTCCTATCGCAGCGGAGCGCCAGACGTGGGTGCACAGGCGACTGCCTGCGTTGGCGACTGCCTCGCCCGCCTCAATCACCTGCTCGATGGGAATCCGGCACTCCTCGGCGGCGAACTCCGGTGTGTACTCGGAGTACTCATCGAGGAGCAGCTCGATGAAGCGCTCGAAGGTGCGTGGCTCGTCCGGGTGCGCTGCATCGAGCCACATCTCCCAGTTTACCCAGTCCTCCATGAACTCGCGGTCGTAGAGGCCGCGCTCGAGTATCATCTTCGCCCAAGCAAGGAAGAGCGCGGACTCGGAGCCCGGCCATGTGGGGAGCCAGTGGTCGGCCATGGCCGCTGTGTTGGACAGACGAGGGTCGATGACGATGAGCTTGGCGCCGTCCATCATCCCTTCGAGGATCCGCTGCGCGTGCGGATTGAAGTAGTGCCCAGTCTCGAGGTGCGAGGAGGTCAGCAGGATGACCTTCGCGTTGGCGTGGTCGGGCGAGGGGCGGTCGTGCTTGTGCCACAGTCCGTACCCGGTACGTGCCCCCGCTGAGCAGATATTGGTGTGGCTGTTGTGCCCGTCGACGCCCCATGCCTTCAGTATCCGGTTGGCGTAGCCCTCGTGACCGGGTCTGCCCACGTGGTAGACGACCCGATCCTTCGCCCCGGTCTTCAGCGAGGCGCGGATCTTCGCTGATATCTCGTCGAGAGCCTCGTCCCAAGAGATTCGCTCCCAGCCGCCTTCACCGCGCCCGCCGACGCGGCGCATCGGGTGCATGATTCGCTCGGTATCCTGTATCTGATTGATTGTGGCCGGTCCCTTGGCGCAGTTGCGGCCACGGCTCCCGGGGTGGTGCGGGTTGCCCTCGAACTTGGTGACCTGACCGGACTCCTTGTCGACATAGGCCAGCATCCCGCACGCCGACTCGCAGTTGAAGCAGGTGGTCGGTACCAGCGAGTAGCGGCGCTCGACTCGTTTCGGCCATTCGTTGGCGTCCAACTCGACGTGGTCGTGCCAGTTCTCGGAAGACGGGAATTTGCGAAGAGTGTCACCGCCGTTGCTAGAGTGTTCGCGGTCGAGGTTGGGTATGATGCGCAGTTTCTGCGCTAGGTTCTCGATGAATCCCTCAGCCATCATCCCACCTCAGTGCAGAGTCTCCATCTGCGGCTCGATCACCAGGTGGTGAGCATGTTTGGCGACGAGGTAGTACAGAACAGCAGCCATCACGAGGTAAGTGGCGCTTGAAGATGTGAGGAGTATCAAGGAAGCGAATCCGATGACTATCATCTCAGTGAAGAACTTGAGGAGCAGGAGGTTGTCATTTGACCATGACCTGCCCTGTGCCTGACCGAACAACCAAGCTGTATATACCCCAGTAAGGATCGCAAGAGGGATTCCTGCATAGGCTAGGTATTCGAGATAATCCTGATTTAGACCGAAGAAGAGAACCGCGGCACTGCAAGCCAGAACTGCGCCGAATCCTGCTAGAACATAGGCACCCTTGACTAACCAAGAATCCCAATTAGGCCTGAGCAACACATAGAGGAATCTCTCAGGTCGGTCGAGGTCCTTCACGAGAAGCAGGCCTGTCAATCCAAGGAATGCTGTGCAACCTATGATGAGTCCCCACCAGAGATCGTCGGTCATCTCGATGAGGCCTGCGAACATTGCCAGCATCGCAACCAGGTAGGTTCCAGCGGCGATAGCTTTAGTGAGGATGTAAGCGGTGACTTCCCAGCCCCAGAGCACCCCCTTCGAAGGCTGGTCATACGTTCGCTTGGGCTTACCAGCATCCTCATTCAGTTTGGCCATCACATCACGAATGATCGCCTGATCACGCGGTGCCGCAGCGCGGGCCTTCTTCTCTAGCGCCAACTGGACGATCATCGACTGCGTATCGGCAGCTCCCGCTCTGTTCTCAGCGTACTTGGCGAAGTGACCGACTCCAGCTGCTTGCTCGGTCCAGAGGTACTCGCCATCGCGTTCGGTGGCATGCGGGTCGAGCATCTCTTCGCTGGTCTCGATGTAGAACACGTTTGGCTTCGCGCCCGACTCCGGCTTGCGCACGGTGGTCTCGTGGTCTCGTATGTATCCTGAGATCGATGAGTTGGGATCTTCCAAGTCGCCTGAGATGATGGCCTCGGTCGGGCAGACGATGACGCAGGATGGCTCGTAGGAGTGCTCGATTCGGTGGGCACAGTAGTTACACTTGGCCGCAGTGCCCTTGTTTGGGTCGATGTAGAGGGCGTCGTAGGGGCATGCCTGCATGCATGACTTGCAGCCTATGCAGCGCTCGTCATCGAAGTCGACGATGC
>JAPYUP010000005.1 GCA_029940695.1 Candidatus Thalassarchaeaceae archaeon | reverse complement strand
TCTGTTGTCGTGCTATGATCAATGATGTAAATCTCGTTCATATTCCTGCAGGACACTGCAATTTGGTCCAAGATTGGGTTGTAATCGATGCCATTGCAATGCATCCAATCGGTCTTGTACTTGTTCGGGCCCGGAGCATCCGCGAAGTTGATGTCGAGAAGTTCGGGATGATCTGCGACCACGCCATAGTTGTCCTTGGTGGAATTATAATCCTGTATCAGATGATCCCAGATGTGCCACTCCCAGACGATATTGGCTTGGTCGGTTCCGACGGGTTGAACCTCTACGATGTGGTCGGGCCAGAGCTCTGACGAATGCTTGGTGTGATGAGCCATCTTGTTGGGATCGCGTCCTGCTTGGTAGGATTCTGATTCGTTTTTGAACTCCCATGCGATCATCAGGAAATTCCCATTGGGTAACGGCTCGATATCGTGATGGCTACGCTTGGTATCTCCGGGGAAATACCATTCCCATTCCATTTGGCTGTCCCAAGACAGGCGCTCAATCTTACCAGAAACCCCGTTGCCATCAGGATCAAAATTGGTACCAAGGTCGGTCGTTCGCAGCAGATCTCCATCCTCGAGCATGTAGACCGCCATACCGGGGGGCAGTCCACTAGGAGATGTCCACGAGTGAACCATTCGCCCATGTGCGTCAATGAGGTATGTGCTCTCGGATGTCATCGGAGCGAAGAGTGTGTAATCCTCATTCACACGATTATCGCAATAGATGAGCCCAACTGTCCATGTGGCATTTCGATTGGCATTACAAATGGGTTCAACCGGCGAGTCAGAAGTTTCCTGTGCCTCAGTGGGGGAGATAATACCAAATGGCAGTAGCAGTGAAAATAAGAGAATCGATATTAGGAGGACACTCTTTCCCATACCTTCCTTATTATGGATATTCTTCTTCACATTTCCTCTGTTTTGTGAGAGCCCTAGCTGACTGCTAGGCAGTGTATTCCCTACCCACTGAGGCCCCTCTGATTCGGTTTGGACCCTCGTGAGTCCGAACCCTAGGATTCGATTGCCCTGAGAGCCTCGGTTACGTGCCCCTTCATGTTGATTTGGCTTGTGTAGGTGCTCCGCACTATGCCTTTTCCATCGATTACGAAGGTAACACGGGTTCGGAGGAAGCCCAGACTCTTCTTCAGCCCCAGAGCCTTGACTAGGGCCCCACCACAATCGCTCAGCAGGTTGTACTGAAGGCCGTGCTTGGAGCGAAAGTCACGGTGCGATTCGATGGTGTCAGAGGAAACACCGTAGACGGTCACCCCGGCCCGCTCAAAGTGATTGTAGTTGTCACGGAAGCCACACGACTCCACAGTGCATCCCGGAGAGCCGTCCTTGGGGTAGAAGAATATCACAGTCCAACTACCGAGGATCGAGTCTCTGTCGACAGTCCTATCTTCGTCATTGTTCAGCGAGAACTCAGGGAACTCCGTCCCAACCAAGTGAGCGTACGCGTCTGCCATCGCCCTCTCTCGCTTGTGAACCAAGAAAACCACAGTTATAACCACTTGAGACGCAAGCCTAGGCATGGGGGGAGAGACTCGCTGACCGACCTTGAGCGAGGAAACGAGGACTGTGTTCTGAGGTTCGCCGATGGATCTGCTTTCCGAGTCAGTTACCTCTTGATCCGCTCGCACTGCCAGTGCGCTAACTGCAAACCCCGTCAGGAGAACGAACAACGTCGCCTGGAGCTTGAAGAGGAGGTCGCCCGACTCCGGATGGAGAAGCCCAGAGTCCAGCCCGTGGGCCGCTACGGCATCCAGTTCGAGTGGCCAACTGGGTGCTCTATGGGCATCCATTCATTCAGTCACCTACGCAAGGTCGCCGAGGAGTTCGGCACCCCCGTCTGACTCCGAGCGACCCTGCCGAAGGTGTCAAAGGCAGTGTGCCGGTCCCCCAGCTATCGAGGCAGTGGGTACCCCCCGTTGTTGCGGTGGCGATGGAATGGATGAGGACGAACCGAAGGCTGTCGAGCCCGAGCTCGACGAGGAAGACGAGTGGCAGCTTTACGCATCCGCGGGATACGCCTCGACAGGTTTCATACTTGATGAAACGGAGGAAATTGAGGACAAGCAGCCTGACGATGTCTGGTTCGACGGCGATGACTCCGACTTCGAGGGTAACACGGTCAACTGGGATGCGCCACCATGCCCGGCCCCTCTTGGCATCGCTCACCTAATCAAGATCGGAGTCTGCGATTTCTGCCTGCATCGTATCGGCGGACGCAGGAGCGACGAGCGTGGAGCTGAGGCAGGCGCAGTACTCAGGGGAGAGGCCTACGTGCGCGACAAGGAGTTGCCATCCAAGGTGACTCAGGACTTCTGCCCGCTTTGCGAGAACCTTTTCGAGGACATCGGAAATATCGTGGAGCGGGTTTCCGAGTCCCTGTCTGGCACAGATTACTCGACCATCCAGTTCGGCATCCACCTGCCCAAGGACCTCATTCAAGAGGAAGACAGGATTCGCAGCAAGTACGGAGCCCCCGGATCTTATCCTCTGAAAAGCGCGCTCGTAGAGGCGATTCACCATCGAATCAGATCTGTCAACAATCGAGTGGACTTCGTCAAAGAGAAGCCTGACATCATGGTCCTCGTCGATGGGCTGACGCTCCGAATAGACGTAGACGTCAGACCCCTCTTCCTCTATGGGAGGTACAGGAAGTTGGTACGCGACCTTCCGCAGACCCGTTGGCCGTGTAGAGCCTGCAGAGGAAGGGCGGAGGGCTGCGAGTCTTGTGGTGGGACGGGGCTGCAGTACCCCGACTCGGTTCAGGACCTCATCGGCGAACCTATCAAAGAGGCTCTCGATGCTGACGACACGTCATTCCATGGAATGGGTCGGGAGGACATCGACGTTAGGTGCTTGGGTTCTGGACGACCATTCGTTCTCGAAGTCAAGCGACCGTCCAAGCGAGACCACTCCCTAGATGACTTAGTCGCCAGAGTCAACGAGAATTCTTCAGGCAAGGTCGAGGTCGATGGTTTGAGTTGGTGCGACCGCTCTAAGGTCCGCAAGGTGAAAGAGTCTAGGTCTGAGAAGACATACACAATTCGTTTCAGGGCCGATGACCTCGCTGACGAGGAAACGGTCACCAGCGCAATCTCCAGCCTCTCCGGAGTCGTTATCGACCAAGAGACTCCGAAACGCGTCTCCCACAGGAGAGCAGCCAAGACTAGGAGGCGAAAAGTCATCTCCGTTGGCAGCATTCTGGTTGAAGGAGACGAGGTCCAGTTCTCCGCCCGTTGTGAAGCGGGGACGTACGTTAAGGAGCTCGTGCACTCCGACGAAGGGCGCACGGTGCCCTCCGTGCAAAGTGCAATCGACCGCGAGTGCGAGGTTCTATGGCTCGACGTCGAGGAGATACACGCTGATGACTGAGGGCCGTGCAGGCATCCGAGTCCTTAAGAACGCCCGACAGGTCGCCCGGTTTCGCAAGTAAAGGACCGATGAGAACATGGTCACTCGAACTAAAGGATTACGTCAGGGTACTCGCAGTATTCTGCGAAAGGGTAAGAGGGACCGCAGGAGGCTCTTCATAGGCCGCGTCATGCACGCTTACGAAGATGGTGACAAGGTTGCAATTGTGCTTGACGGTGCCCAGCACAAGGGTATGCCACACCGACGTTTCCAAGGTCGTACAGGTATCATCACCGGAACCCAGGGGAGAGCTTACGTCATCAAGGTCTCAGACGGCAACATGGAGAAGACCGTCGTCGCCAGACCAGAGCACCTGAAACCAATAGAATAGGTGAAACTATGGCAGATAGGGCAGATAGGGAATTCATCGACTACGCATCCGTCCGGGATTTATTGATGGATGCGAGGGTACGCAGGGGCGACATCTCCTACGAACAGACCATGGCGCTCCAACATGCAGAGTGGAAGGCAAGTGCCGCAGGGCATCCGACCGGGGACCTCAAGACCGACCCCAAGGTCTTCAACAACCTCTTTGACGCACTGATGGAGAACGAGAAGCTAAATCAGCATCCTGACATTTGCTCGAAAATTGCAGAACTCTCACCGCTGATAGTGGCTGATATGAGGGTCATCATCGCCAGCAAGAGGATAGCAATGGACACCACCGAAATCGAGGAAGTCATCACGATTATTCGCCAGCATGTCCTCTGACGCTGATTTTCTGAGCAAATACCTAACAACTCATTTCATGAGGGGGAACTTGTCTGAAGGACATGAGGGTCATGCAGCCGACAGATGGGCAAGAAGCCGACGAGGAGCCGAAGGGCCCCTTCGACGACGAGACGAATCTCCGTGTCTTGGGTATTCAGGAGAGGAGGCCCATGGGACATGAGATTCAATGTATCACCGAACCCTCGCTTCACATCGTCAGGTCTAGAGTGACTGACGTCAAAGGCATGGAGATTGGGAAGGCAATCACCCTGCCGTCGGACCACCTGGGCCCGCTCTCCGAGGTCCGCCTAAAGGATTTGAGCGGCTCCGCGCAGCAGGAGATTGTCGGTGCGTTGAGCGCGTCCGTCAAAGCCGACTCAGACCGTCACCTAGGTTTCTACAATCGCGCCAACAACCTATCGCTGAAGTTCCATTCCTTCCAACTGCTTCCTGGAATAGGCAACTCGAAGGCCATCCAGATGGTACAAGCCAGGGGGTTGGCTGGATGGAGCTCGTTCGAGGAAATAGACGAGGCCTGCGGAATCGACTCCGTTAGACTACTCGCTGAGCGATATCTCAAGGAGATGCAGGATGTCGCTCAGACTCCCCGCTTACTTGATTTGCTGGTACGCTCAGAGCTGTGACACGTGCAGACATTGGATGACCTCGACACCCGCCTGTTGGTGGACCTTCTTCGTGATCGGTCCCGCCCGCGGAAGTCGCTCGGTCAGCACTTTCTCATCGACGACGATGCCATCGAGCGAACCATCGAACTTGCAATGGAATCTGATTGCCCATTGAACGAGAACTCCCACGTTCTCGAGATTGGGCCGGGACCAGGATCGCTCACTCTCGCGCTACTGCGATCCAGTGCCCGCGTCACCGCCCTAGAAATTGACCCCGAGTCAGTCTCTCACCTTCAACGGGTATTCGGTCGTACCGAATGTGAGATTGAAGTTCGTGAGGTGGACGCGGTTTCTGCCGCTTGGCCCACAGAAATTACGCACGTGATATCGAATCTCCCCTACCAGATCTCCAGCCCTGTGCTAGAGAGAATTCGAGTGCACCATGCCAAGAATTCCCTAGAACTGGTGATACTGCTCGTACAGGACGAGTTCGCTGCTAGGATGGCAATGTCCACAGCGCCCTATGACATGGGGCCCCTAGGCCTGAACCTGTGGCTCGATTTCGAGATCAATTTGGACAGGAGACTTGCTCCGAGCTCGTTCATCCCCTCACCACGCGTACACTCAAGGCTCGTGACTCTCCGACCTGTAATCCGCCCAGAGGTGGAGGAGTTAGACAAGGCATTGTTCAGGATCACTACCAAGCACTGCTTCGCCTATCGTAGGAGAAAGCTCAGGACCCTGCTCTCCGAGTCCCCCCTCAGGCTTTCCCGCGTGAGCGGTTGGCACAAGGAGCGCTGGGGTGCAGCTATAGCGGCTATGCAAGACACCGAGATCGAGGGACTACCCAGCGGCTGGTTAAACATGAGACCTGAGAACCTAGAGGCTCTCGACTGGGTGACTCTCATACGCCGACTTTCGTCAATGTAGCCAATTATCCAGAAAAGTGACAGCGACTTGATAGAGGGCCCCCTCTTCGGCACTGCAAGGCCGGGGGCGTGCGAGAGTCCTAGGTCCATGGAAGGGGTTGAATGGCAAAGAAGGATACCTATCTCGCCCTTCTGCGAAGGGGCATCGATGAGACGACTGCCCAGATTCTCTCTGATGGCGGCATAAAAATCGGAGATCTCAAGAAGCTCGATGCCGAGACTCTGGTCAACAACTACGGCCTCAAGAAAGAGGTCGCAAAATCAGTTATCGATGCCGTCATATCTGGACCCCGGCACTCCAGCAGACAGCGCTTCCTAGCTGATGTTCTGTCTGATGATCATAAGAAGGTAGACAAGATTGAGGAACAGCGGTTCAAGCGAGAGCAGAAGGACATCTACGCCGAGCTGCAGGAGAAGAAGGAGCAACTCAGGCTTGTTAGAGTAGAGTCCTTCAGGAACAAGAAGCTGGTCATGAACAGGCTCGGGAAGACCATCGAGTTAATCGTTAAGCTCGAGAATAACCTCGATGACGAGTCCAAGGACGAGCAGCGGTCCAAGATTAGGGACCAGTTGGAGACCAGGGGACTTGAGGCTGCGAGGGACCACGAGATGCTCGACTTGGTCGGGACCCCTCAGGACATCGTCGACTTCCGTAGGAAGATTGCCCCATCGCTCTGCCTCCATGCCTGCCCGCACTGCGGCGAGGAAATTGATCCTCGAGGTAGTAATGTCATGGACAACTCGTCCGATTTCTCGTTCATCTGCTGGGATTGTGAGGAAGAGTTCCACGCATCCATGGCCCATGTCGTCGGGAGACGTCTGGACAATGGGTCGAGAATCAAGATAGACCCTAACATCAAGCCTCGGATGCCTGTGGTAAAACCCCCCCAGAAGGACAAGTCGAGGTCGATTGCCGACCTTATGAAGAGAGACCTCGAGTCAGCAGGCGCCACGACGGAGGAGTTGGAGGCCGCTCTCCAGGCGAGCACCCTCACGGGAATCCTGATGAGCATCGATGAGTGGATCGACCAGACCATCGCCGCCAAGGGCTACATACAAGCCCAGGAGGACAGGGAGGAATTCATCATCGCTACCGGGGCCGGCGCCACGAAGTTCAACAAGTGGATGAAGAAGGCCGGACTGCGCTTCAACAAGCAAACTGGACGTTGGACTCGCTGGGAAGACCGGTGAGGACTCCGATGTCGGAGGGCTCTCCAATCATTCGGTTCTATCGCGGCTCGGCGATTATCGGAACCGCTCCCGCAGATCCTGAGACTCCTTTGGTGGAGATTGCCGAACACGCCGGCGTCACGATTCCAACCAGTTGCACTTCTGGCAACTGCGGAACCTGCTTGGTTAGGCTGGTTCGAGGCACGGTTGAGCTTCCAGAGGAGCTTCCCCCGGGCTTGGACGAGGATCTGGTAGCTGATGGCGGCATCCTAACATGCTGCCTTTACACATCGGGTTCCTGTGACATTGACGTCATTCCCCCACTGTAGGCGAGACCATGGCTGACTGGAGCGACCCGGAGCTGCTGAAAGCACTCGCAATTTCGATTATCGGCCTCGGCGTGGGATTGTGGTGGATCTCAAGCAGAATCCGCTCGAAACTCAAGGAGGTCGAGGAGCGACAGAGTAGGAGCTGGGACGATTCTGCGGACACTAATCCCGACGAGTAGCTACTTCTACTCGTTCACAGCGGCAGTCCAACGGTCGGATTGGGGAACCCCGACCACCTCTACGTGACATGCAAGCACGTTCTTCTGCTCCTTTACCGCCCTCCTGAGATCAATCAAGTCATCTAGGCAGCAGGGGCAATGTGGGTGTGGGGGCCGTATCCAGAGTTCCACAATGCCAGCGTCATCGATCTGTACGCCTTTGAGAATTGAGGGGTCGATGATTGGTTTGCCATGAGGTTCATGACGGTGCCTGAGGATGCGGGCGAGGCGCCTTTGAACGTCCACCTTGGTACGACTCACGAGTTGTCGCGGACGACGTCGGACATAGGACTAATCCTCACAGGCCGAGGACGTCCTTGAGCCAAGTCACCGCATCGTCTACGTTTGCCAGGTCAGCGACGACGTCCTTCCTTCGGTGATCAAGTGCACTTCCGGCTAACTCGCCCGACCATCCTCCAGTAGAGGACATGGCGGCCACAGGCTTGTTGATCTGCCATGCGAAGGCTATCTCAGAGAGAGTGCCCGAGCCACCTCGGATAGCTATGCACGCATCCCCGGCACGTGCGACTAGCATGTTGCGGAATAGTCCAAGGTCAGTAGGGATTACCACGTCGACGTAGGGGTTTGCCGCGTCTGCATCGTCCATGGGCAGGATTCCAATAGTGTCCCCACTCTGGTAGCCATCGCTAGACCGAGCCCCTCTGCACACGGCAGTCATCGATCCCCCTAGACCACCACAGGCAACCTTGCATCCAAGATCAACTATGGCTTTGCCGAGTTCTTCGCAAATGACTTCAGTCTCAGGGGCGTCAGAGAGGTCGTTCGAGCCGAACACCGAGACTACCGGCCTCTCGCGCATGTCACCACTCCGTAATCAGGGGGAAGTCCGCACCAGAAGTTAGGCACTCCATGCCATCATCCGTCCTCACCCAGGTGTCCTCGGTTCCAATGGCACCATCGGAGTGGATGACCTTGGGTTCGATAGCCATGGTGCCTCCGATGGCGAGAGGGCGATCGAAGCCACGGGCCACGACCGGAGTCTCATCTAACTCGAGGCCAATCGAGTGCCCTAGAAAACTCGCCTGGTCCGGGGCCATGCCCATGAGGTGTTCCGCATGACCTAACTCGGCTGCCTGGCTGCTGCCCCTGTCCCATGCGGATGAGCAGTCATCCCCCTTGCCCAAGCTCTCCACCACGGAAGCCCCGATTTCCATCATGTCATCCAGCCTGCTGGTCCAATCCCCGGAGAGCGAGCCTGCGCTGAACATTCGCGTGCAGTCGGAGACGTAGCCTCTGTGGACGTGCACTATGTCAACGAGGACAGGCTCATTTCTCTTGACCTTGGCGAAACCGGCGCCAAGTGAGGATATCGGACTGGCACCGAGCCCCCCCACAGCCGAGTCGAAATACGAGGGTACCGCTCCTGAGTGACCCGCGGCGATGACTACTCTATCGCAGTCCATCGGCCATTTGCGCATGCGGATTCTGCCTCCAAATCCAGCTGACCTGCTGACTTCGTCGGCGACGCCAGCCATCTCGAGCTCGGTCTTGCCCAAGCCGCCGCAATCCCGAATCGCCTCGAACATCGATCGATTGACATCGCCGCTCTCGCGAACCATCGAAATCTCCCAATCGGACTTGATCTCCCTCAATGCGAAGAGCAGTTTGGTACAGTCATCGCTATTTCCGCGGAGTCCGCCGAGTTTCGAGTCGAAATAACTCCAGTGTTCGTAAGGAATCTTTCCCTCTAGGAGTCCGGGACCGCGCGTGCATCCGGCCGCTAGTAGCGATGCTTCGAGTTCGTCCATCCGGGGGTGCGACTCGACGATGTGGGGGCAGTTGCCTCCACCGGCCTCATACTCCGCCCTCTCGAGCGATCGCCGGACCCAGTGCCGTGTCTCGATGCCAGAGCCGTCGGCACCAATCAGGATAGCGGAGTTTTGACGTCCTCCGGTCAACCAGTAGAGTTCGACGGGGTCGTCGATGTATACCGACTCAATCCCTGCCTCTGCAAGGCTGATGGATAGTTTGGACTGTCTGGATTCGAGCTCTGAGACAGGCACACGCCAGTCTTGCCCGCCGGGTCCGGTGAGATTGGAGGGGTCCCATACCACATTCACGCTTGCTCCGCCATAGACGAAAGGCGTTTTGGGTGCAATTGACCCTCTTCAGTATCCACAACGGCCAAAGGCGGGCTGTTGGTGGGAGCGTCGTGGAAGGCGTGCTGTCGCTGGACGACGTTCGCCTTGAGGGACGCACCATACTGTACCGTGTGGACGTCAATTCGCCGTTGGAACCAGCAACAGGAATTTTGCTGGATGACAGTAGACTGCATGCCATCGTCCCGACCCTCCAATCACTCTCACGGTCGAAGATTGCTCTCCTATCGCACCAGTCCAGACCGGGCAGGACGGACTTCACAGACATGGCCAGACACTGCGAGCGCCTCTCGAAGATATTGGGTCAGCCCATCAGGTTCGTTCCCGACGTGTGCGGCGACGAGGCAATCGAGGCGATTGAGGGCATGGTCGATGGTGACATCATCTTCCTCGACAACGTGCGGAAGCACGAAGAGGAGTACGGCGTTAAGTACGACGCCAACGAGGACACAGAGTCGACTGGCATTGTGGCGAGATTAGCCTCTGTGGCAGACGTCTACGTGACTGACGCCTTCGCAACCGCTCACAGGAGGTCACCGACACTAACTGGATTCGCGAACACCCTGCCTTGCATCGCCGGTTCTCTGATGGAGGAGGAAATCGAGAGTCTGCGCATCGCTATCCGTGACCCCCCAAACCCCTACTTGGCAATCCTCGGTGGAGCCAAGTGCGACGACTCACTGAAAGTCGCTCTCAACTTGATTGACAGAGGACACGTGGACCGAATTGCCTTCGTGGGCGTCTCCGGAAATCTGATTCTCTGGGCCGATGGCAACGATATAGGAGAGCGCAATAAGCAGTTCATCAGGAACATGATGGGCCAGGACTTCGATGAGACGTGGGGAATGGCTGAGAAGCTAACTTCCGATTACGCTGAACTCCTCTTCCTGCCCCGAGATCTCGCCGTCGAGATTGAGGGTGAACGACATCCTCTCTCTTTGGGGGACCTCCCTACCGAGCACCCAATCTACGACATCGGCATCCAGACTCTGATGAATCTCCGACCACTGGTCAAGGAAGCGGGGTGCATCCTCTGGAACGGACCGGCATCCTACTTCGAACTGCCTGGGTTCGCCTTCGGTACCATAGAGATCCTCAACATGTGTGCCGAGGCCTCAGCCATGACTATCATCGGCGGGGGGCACACGAGCGCCCTCGTCAACCAGAGAGGCGTTGCTCACGAGATTACCCACAACAGCACCGGGGGCGGTGCAACCATGTGCTTCCTCTCTGGCGACTCTTTACCTGTAATCGGGGCGCTAAAGGAGTCTTGCCGGAAGTTCTCCGACAGGCTCGATGAGTTTGGCCTGAGTGCTTGATGGAGCCACTGGGGAGATTCGAACTCCCGGCCTTCTGATTACGAATCAGACGCTCTACCAGGCTAAGCTACAGTGGCAGCGTGGCGACCACAATGAAATTCTGAATAAGCGAATCGGTTGAAATCAGCGCAATTCCGCGAGTTCAACCAAGTGACCGATTCGTGACTCGACATCGCCCAGTATCGACTCCAGAGCTTCCTGACTGCGTCCCTCTGCACGCATTACTAGGATTGGCTCGGTGTTGCTTGGGCGGCAAAGGTACCATCCGTTCTCGTAGCGCACTCGGATTCCGTCAACTGTGGAGCACTCCATGTCCGAGAAGGCTTCCATGACTGCGGCCATGACCTCCTCGCGCTCACCTAACAGCGGAACCTTGCCCTCGTTGGTCGTCGGGTACTCAGGCATGAAGGAGAATCGCTCAGAGAATTTGGGCCCCCCTTGTTCGGGAGATTGGTCTCTTCCGACTATCTCGAGAAGCCGTGCGCTGTTGTACAGTGCATCGTCGAAGCCGTGCCAGTCATCGTTCATGAAGAAGTGGCCCGACATTTCCCCAGCCATAGGCGCAGTGGGATGATTCCTGAGTTCGAGCTTCATGAAAGTGTGACCAGTGCGGACCATGCGCGGAACTCCGCCAAGTCCCTCGATGGCCTCCTCGAGAGCCATGCTGCACTTGACGTCGTAGAAGATAGTACGCTGCTCCTCGCTAGCGTCCTGTGGCAAATTAGACAGCACATCCTTCGCGAAAATCCCCATCAGCCTATCAGGGTGAATGAATCGCCCCTGCTCGTCGACCACTGCCAAACGATCCCCATCCCCGTCCATCCCGATTCCGAACTCAGCTCCGTGTTCGATTACCGCTTGTCCCAGATCGATCATGTTCTCGGGTCGCGTGGGATCTGGGGGGTGGTTTGGGAACGAATTATCCCAATCGCAGTAGATTGGAATCACATCGACACCAAGGCGCTCTAGGAGTCTAACGGCGAGGGGCCCGGGAACAGCGTTTCCACAATCTAGAGCTACTCTGATATCGCGTGCGGGCTTGCCGGTGCTCCCGATGACCGCATCGATGTAACTCTCCTCGTAGTCCTCGGCCGCATTGTACGATCCCTCTCCCTTACGGAAATTTCCTGCCTCGAACGTCCTCCGGATGTCTTGCAACTCTTCTCCACCCAGCGGCATGGTACCGTGGCAAATCTTGTAACCGTTGTACTCAGGTGGGTTGTGGCTAGCGGTAATGGCGACTGCCACGTCAACAGGGAGGTCTACAGTCGAGCGATAGAGCACCCCCGTGGTAGAGATCCCTATGTCTACGACGTCGGCGCCTGCCGCATTCAGTCCCTTCACGAAGGCCGCGTGGTACTCCGGCCCCGAGTCACGAATGTCTCTAACGACGGCCACGCACTTCGCTTCAAGGTGCGTAGCGAGGGCTCTCCCCAGACGCTCGGCGAACTCCGAGTCCAACTCCGTGCCCGCGATGCCCCTGATGTCGTAGGCCTTGAACACGCTCATACTCTCGCCGCCTAATTGTCACTAACTAACTCTTCTGAATTTTCAGTATTACGATATTCTCCTGAGTACCTGAACGCCTCGCCGACTATCTCGACGAGAGCACCCATCGGCAACTTACCAATTCCGTAGGCCGCTCTCGCTGGAGGAATAGTGTCACCGAGCCACTCGCCATAGATATCATTGATTTTGGCGTAATCTTCGATGTCTGACATCAGGACCGTGACCTTGACGAGGTCGGCCTTGGAGCTGTTGGCGGCTGCTAGCAAATCGTCGATTTTGTCTAGAGTGCCACGTGTCTGCGACTCTATGTCGTCACCGGCATCCACGTCGACCTGCCCGGACAGCCAGATGTGGTCCTTCACGTTGATTCCGGGGCTGTAGGGCCCGAACTTGGTTTCGCCAGTATCGATTTTCAACTTTCGACTCATGACCGCCCGAGAGGCTTCAAGGTCATAGGATTACTCACGGAGACGCTCTATGATTCGGATATGGTCTCCAGCCATCTGATTGGCCTGTAGTCCCTCGATAGAGACCCACTCGGCGTGCATAGCATCGTCTCCTGCAAGCGGCACTGCATCTGAGTTCACTGATACTTTGTAGAATATGGTGACAATGTGCTGCCTAGGATCGCGGTGAGGGTCACCGTGGACCGCGAACAGCGCGGGTTCAAAACCCGTTACTCCGGTCTCTTCGGTCAACTCTCGCAGCACCGCGTGTTCCGGGTCCTCTCCACGGTCGACGAAGCCGCCAGGAAACGCCAGCCTGCCCTTCCATGGCTGCTCCCCCCTTCTAATGAGAAGCGCCTCGGTGCCGGCAACACCCTCGCGGAGAGCAATCGCATCGACAGTGACGGCTGGATTCAGGTATGCCTCATCCGCCATATCTACGCCTCCTGATTTGGTAGGTCTCGACGGCGTCGTACAGGTCTCCCATGGAGAACGACGGCCAGTGAACATCGGTGAAGTAGAGCTCAGCGTACGCAATCTGCCAGAGCAGGAAGTTCGAGACGCGCTCCTCCCCACTGGTTCTGATTACTAAGTCAGGGTCGGGGATATGTGCGTCGTAAAGGCGATTCGAGATCTCCGCGGTATCGATTGCCTCGAGGTCCAAATCGCCAGAGGCGTGGTCGGCTGCTACCCTCTTGACCGCATCGACAATCTCCTCCCTGCCACCATAGGCCAAGCAGACCGTGAAGGTAAAATCAGAGTAGGTAGCCGTCCTTTCCTCGGCGTAGGAAATCGCTTCCTTTACCCTGTCTGGTAGGCTCTCGATTCGTCCAGCAGCACCAACCCTAACTTTCTTGGAGTGTATTCTCGGATCTTCGGCTATTTCCCGCAGACCCGTAACATAGAGGTCGTAGAGAGACTCTAGCTCCTCGGGGTCCCGACTCTTGATGTTCTCAGTTGACAGAGCGTAGACGGTCAAGTATGGTATGCCAAGCTCCAGTATCCAGTCCATCACCTCCTTGAGCTTCTCCTTGCCGTGCCTGTGTCCGATTTCCCTCCCTAGGCTAAGGTTCCAAGCGAACCTCCTGTTGCCGTCCATGATTATCGAAACGTGCTGAGGCAAATCTTCCGTCATGATTCTGTCTCGCTGGCGATTGACGCGAACCCTATCTAGCCTCGAAACGAAGCTCCAAGCCATCCTTGAGTTCGAGAAGAGCTTAGCGGGTGCAGCGATGACCCTGAATCCCAACAACCACTTTGCTAGATTGTCAATCCGACGCCCTATACCTTTACGACGTCGACCCATGCATCCGCCCGACGCATCTAACGGTTAAGCCCAACTGTGCCCCTACGAGCCCTACTCGAAGATGATGTCGGCATCGTCTCCGAGACTGTCTAGAAGCCCCTTTTCTGGGTTCACTACTATTACCTGGCCAGCGTGCTTCCAGACTACCAAATCGTGCTTGCTATTGCCAGCGTAGCCGAAGCCATGCTCCCCGAAGCGAGCGACCAATGACTCTGCCTTGCGCTGTCCACGGAGGTTGAAGGATACGTCCGATGCCATCACATCGGAGAACAGACCGACGTGACCGGCGACCTGTTCGGCGACTATCCTATCGGATGCTGTAGCCAAGACTATGTGTCTGCCCTTCGCATGTTCACCGGTCAACCAGTCCAGAAACTCCCTATGATAATCGAGCTCGGAGGGATCGAAGACAAGCCGCTCGGCTAGGTCGCGCTTCCACTTCGCCCTCTGTCCAGTCAGTTCCTTGAGCAGCATTCCCGGTAGAATCCACGGCCTCCTCACAATCACCTTCGAGAAGCTCACCCAACTCATGTCGGTGAGAATCAGCGTGCCGTCCATGTCGACTGCGAGAGGGATACCTGAATCCACCCCCTCCATGTCGCTCCCTTGGGCCCCTGTGATTCAAGCCTTCGCTGACCGATTCAATGAAGCCCGGGACCTTGTCGTGACATAGGGGCGTCGAGGTGGCCGAGTGGACTCGAGTGTGGAGGCCTGTGGCGATGGCGGAGGTCGAGACCGAGGCATCGGCGCCAGCGGGATTCGAATCGGTGGCATTCGCAGGTATTGGCCTAACATGCGAGATGCTCGAGCCAGTGCAGTTAGCCAGTCCAGAGGACTGGGAACTAGTCGTATCAGAGTTGGAGCCGTGGGGCGAGGTGCCAGAACCGGGGGCAATCGAATCTCTGTTGCCCGGGGCATCGAATCGCGGACCCATAGTCACGCTGTTCTCCGACTCAAAGTGGCTCGCCGAGTTCCTTCCTTGGGGCTCCGATGGCCGCCTCAAGAGGCGTTGCACTTCGGCTCAATCGGTCACAGATGCTCCATGCGGGGGATACACTTGGAACGGGGATGACGTCATCCTTGTTCGATTTGCCAAGGATGGGGGACCCGACGCTGGTTCCGAACTAATCGATTCTCTGGAATCCGGGGACGCGTCGCAGGCAAAGGAGGTGCTACACAGGTGTGGCGCCGTGTTGGGAAACTATCACACAGAGGTCGAGGACGTCAGAACCACTCCTCCCGACCCACGACGCTGGAACGCCCACTTCGCATCCTTGGAGGAGAGCCTCCGGGCTGACTTGATCTGGCGTGCTCCGTTCACCAGGGACGTCCCCTGCATGCTGAGCTTAGGAGACGTGAGGCTGTCCGACACCGTCGGACAGACTGTCAGGATAGGTAGACCGAGGATGGCGGACTGCCTGAACGAACCTAATTGCGAGTTCCCGGCTATCAGGGACCTCGCTTCACTAGTCCACGACCTGTCGAGGATTCATCATAATTACGGGAGCGAGTTGGATATCGTCGAGCTCCGCTCGTCCCTGATAGATGGATGGAGATCGACTGCGCCAGAGGACTGGTGCTCTACAGATGCATTCTACGCCCATCGTGGAGGGTTGGCGATATGGGAGTACGAGCAATGCATGCTCGATGTGATCGAGGCTGTGTCCAATCAGTCTGGCGCGCCCGAGCCTGCGATGACTATCCTAAGGCACGTGCGAGGCTTCCAGAAGAAGATGTTCAACAACCGCACGTTGGGCGCCCTGTCCATCATGGCAGCCTTCTTCGGAATTAGCAGCATCATCAATCAGTTCCCCCCTTCGATCGACGAGTTGTCCATACCAATTCTGTTCTTTATCGCCAGTGTTGGCCTCTTCTTGAGCTACAGATCATCGTCCCCGCCTCCTGAGAGGCCGATTACTCATTCCGTGTGATGGATCCCTCAGCGTACGTGTAAAACAGCGGGACACCAGTCGGTATTTCGAGCGAGACGATTTCCTCAGGAGTGATGGCCTCGATGTGCATTACGATTGAGCGCAACGAGTTACCGTGCGCCGAGACCAGGACGTTCAGCCCCTGCTCGAGATCCGGAACGATTTCCTCCACGAAGTAGGGAATGGTCCTCGCAGCGGTCATCTCGAGGCTCTCTCCGCCCGGTGGAGCCACGTCAAAGGAACGTCGCCAGATCCTGACCTGCTCAACTCCATGCTTCTCGGCGGTCTCGGCTTTGTTCAAACCTTGGAGAGAGCCGTAGTGACGCTCGTTCAGGCGTTCGTCGTACCTAGTAGGGACATCGTCTGAGGCCTCATTGAGTTTGAGTATTATTTCAGCAGTCCTCTGAGCACGAATCAAATCGCTAGTGTGAACTCTGTCTATGAGATTTTCAGCCAGTTTCATGCCGGCCTCGACAGCTTCCTCCTCACCCTTCGAAGAGAGGTCGATGTCAATCCATCCAGTGAAGCGGTTGGCAGCATTCCACAAAGACTGGCCGTGCCGAATGAGAATCAGGCTGCTCATGAACCAGCACCCTCACAGTGACTGGTGCTCCCTGCGACGGGGCTCATGGAACTTCAGTTCGTACTCGGAGGCCCTCGCCCTAGCCATCATCAGAATGTCCTCAGTTAGTTCCCTCTGGGTCTTTCCGGAGGAGAGGCAGTAAAAATTGGTGGCCACAGTCACCTTGGAAGGGGCGAAGGACTGGACACGGGCCCAAGAGTCCTCGGGCTTAGTAGCCCGTGGGTCATCCAGAATCTGACTGCACAGAGAGTCGCAGAACTTGCGCAACGAGGCTTGGTCGCTATCCGCCTCGAACTCGAGCTTGGGCCGAATCCTGCGGAAGCGGCGCTGGCTGAAGTTCTCCACAGGCGAGTTGGTGATGTTCGAATTGGGGATAGAGACCATGGTATCGGCAGAGGTTCGAATCAGCGTAGTCCTCAGACCGATTGTAACGACCTCGCCCTCGACGTCCTCGACGACAATCCAGTCGCCCACGTTGAACGGCTTGTCAATCAGAATCGAGATCGCGCCGAAGACGTTGGCCACTGAGTCCTTGGCTGCGAGCGCGAGAGCGAGACCGGTGATTCCTAGCCCGGCGATGAGGCCATTGAGATCCATGCCCGCAAGGCCAGCGAGGATGAAGACACCAACTACGACGACGGCGAGCCTGCCTACGGACTCTGCGACGCTCGCCAGCGAGCGTCGGGCCGCCATGTCGTCGCCCTCGACGACAATGAAGGCATCGAGGTAGTCGACGAGCCTGTATGCCGCAATCAGCATGAGCACGACGAAGGCTGCCCAGCTAGCTCTCGAAACAGTGCTCATCAGCTCTTCGTCCCAAACGGGCTCGGAATTGGTTGCAATCCAGTCAATTGCCAAGTGCATGACGAGGAATCCAATCATCCAGCCAAGCGACTTGGGCGCGAACAGTGTCTTGCCATCGATTCGATCGGTCTTTGAGAGGACGTCCATTAGCAGGGGGAAAATGAGGCGCCGCGCGAGCACGCCCGCCAATCCGCTCAGCAATATTACCGCTACGAAAACTGAAAGCGTGCCACCCGAGAAATCCATGATGCTCGGTTCGCCAGCCATGATCTCGTCCAATAGTTCCATGTCCGGTCCGTTGAACGCCCCTTGATAAAGTCAGTCCGTATACGCGGACCGCACTCCGTGCGATTCAATACCGACTGGCGACTCGGCCAACTGATAGGATGCAGAATGAGGGAATCGGGACGCTGGGGCTCTCAAACCCTCTAGGTGGGCGCGTCCCGGTGGCTGCGATGCTGCTGCCCCTGCTGCTCTCCCTCGTCTCACCGGTAGCGATGGCACCGCACTCCTCCGCCCAGGAAGTCGGCTCGGAAACTGCACCCGAGGACATTTGGTCAGACGAGTACGTATCCCAGATATTCCCCTGGGGTGGTGACAGCAAGGCCCAGTTTCGCGAGTACCACGATTACTTCTCGATGAAGAACAGGATGCTGTTCCTCGCGGATCGCAACCCAGAGATAATGAGTTTTCACGAGGGCCTCATCGGCGGGGTAAACGCCCGTGGGGACGAGATGATTTCCACCGACTACGAGGGATGGTACTACAATCACCCCAGTCCTTGGATTAAGCTGACCCTGGACGCTGCGGGAGGCGACTGCAACGTCTTCGTCGGCGACTGCGGCAACTACGATGACAGGCCCGACGTTATGCTCGTTGGCAATCACCACGCCCGTGAGTGGATGTCATACGAGGTCCCGATGTTTTTCCTCGAGACCGTGGCCTACTACTATGGAATGGCCGGAATCGACAACGATGGCGACGGGTTAATCGACGAGGACCCCTGGAATGGCCTCGACGACGACGGTGACTGTGGTTTGCTCAACGAGTCGAACCAGGACAGCAATGGCGACGGTACGCCGTGCGGCCCAGGCGATCTCGGGGTCGACGAGGACTTCTCTGAGCAGTTCATCACCGACATGGTGAACACCCGTGAGATATACCTCATTCCAATGTTGAACGTCGATGGGAACCGCTACGACCGTGAGGAATTCTGTGGTCCCACGGCTTGGGAGAACTGTCGCACGTCCGGCTGGAGGAAGAACCTGCGCGACAACACCGTCACAGGGTTCACTCCGCTACCGGATATTGACGAATCGGTCGACGAGGGATGCGACGGCGTCGACCTGAATCGTAATTACCAGTTCGAATGGGGCGCACCGCTCGGCGCGACCGGCCCGCTATTCCCTGGCATGTGCTATGTTGACGGTGCCAACAACGACGTCTACAACGGCCCTGTGAACTACGAGGACAACGATGGCGACGGGCTCGTCAACGAGGATCACGTCGACGGCAAGGACGATGATGCGGACGGGCAGGTCGACGAGGACTGGATGGGGGGAAACACTGAGCCAGAGACCAAGTTCATACAAGACATCACGGAGATGAACGACGATGACGGTGACGGGGCCTCGGAGTTCAAGACGACCCTGACTTGGCACTCCTTCTCGGAGCTGGTTCTCTGGCCATGGGGCCACTGCACCAACTGCTACAGCCCTGATGACGAATATCTCGTCTACCACGGCCAGGTGATGGGACAGATGACCGATTACGAACCGATGCAATCCTCAGATTTGTACCCCACTACCGGTGACTTCTGTGACTGGCACTATGGCGTTCACAACTCGTACTGCTACACCATCGAGATTGGCAACGCCTTCCACGAGTACCCCGAAGACATCGCTCACATAGCGGTCAGGAATGTCGGAATCGCGTTTTACATGACCGAGATAGCCGACGATCCCCGTTACAGGGCCATAGTGGGCATCGAGAACACTACTGCGCGTCAGTGGCTTGCCGGCCCGGAAAACGTGACAATTCCTGAGAGCGGCGACATCCCAATAGGATTCTGCCTCGATGTCACATTCCCCTACTCAACGAACATCAATCTGACGCATCTGATGTGGCGCTTCGTAGAGCCGAAGAGGCAGCAGAGCGATTACGGTCCGGCATACTGGGTCGAAGAACCATGGTCAAGGTCAGCATTCAACGAAACCGGTGGGCCGTGCATCCTGCGTGACGGCTCCAACGGAACCATGCTCGAAGCAGACGTTCCTTTGCCCCCAACCTCCGTTGGGAGGGTTCACTACAAAGCGATGCTGGGTACTACTAACGGGGCATTCCCGTTCATCTACCCCGGGGTGGAAGAGGGGGAGGACTACTACGATCTTGCCGTTCCCTACCGAGCGGGATTCGGCTCCGCGGTCCTTAGTATCCTGATGTTCCTCGTAATCGCCAGCTTCGTCTGGGGAGGACTTGGGTACACCCTGCGAGCGATGTTTTCGGAGGAAGGGCGTGTGTTGGGACTGCCCAGGGACCACGCCGATGTGGCGACGTAACGGGAATCGAGATGAATCCGCAGACTGAGACCTCGAGTGACGAATTCAGCGGCAGGCTGGGGCTTATTTTCGCCACCATCGGCGCTGCAATCGGTACCGGTAACATCTGGAGGTTCCCACGCATGGTGGGTGCCAACGGGGGGGGCTCCTTCCTCATCCCATGGCTCATCTTCCTATTCGTCTGGTCGATACCCCTGATCATCGCTGAGTTCGCTCTGGGCAAGCGAAGCAGGACCGGCACGGTGGGGACTTTCCGCATCTTCGCTGGAAGGAGGTTTGCATGGATGGGGCTGTGGACCGCTTGGATCTCCACTGCAATCGGCTTCTACTACGCCGTCGTCACAGGATGGTGCGTCAACTACTTCCTGACCGCGGTCAGAGGGGGGCTAGGCCAGGAAGTCGACACAATCGAGGTCTGGAACAATTTCCTTCAGTCCCCCGGGCAGGTGGTGTTCTTCCAAGCGGTGGCGGTAGCAATCACCATGGCGGCGATTTGGAGGGGGGCCAAGGCGATTGAGAAGGCAAACGTCACGCTGATGATCTCTCTTTTCGTCTTGCTCTTCGTCGCGCTATTCCTATCCTTCGTCATGGACGTGCGCGACGGCAGCCTCGACGGCTTCATCTACATGTTCAGCATTCAACCGGAGTATCTGATGCAGCCCGAGACTTGGATAAACGGACTCTCGCAGTCCGCGTGGTCCTGCTCCGCGGGAATGGGCATGGCTATCACCTACTCCGTCTACATGCGCAAGGACGAGGACACCACGCTGAACGCAGCAACGATGTGCTTGGCCAACAACAGCATCAGCATCATCGCCGGACTCACGGTCATGATGGCCGTGTTCGCCGTGGTCGCAGATCCTCTGAGCGCAGTCTCCGGGGGCAGCTCCGCCATCACATTCCTCGTCCTCCCCGAGGTCTTTGCACAAGCCCCCGGCGGCCCGATAATCCAACTCCTCATGGTCACCGTCTTCTTCCTCGCCCTTTCGTTCGCCGCGCTGACCTCGATGATCTCGACGGTCGAGCTCTGCGTGCGAAACTTCGTCGACCATGGCTTCGACCGCTCACAAGCGGTCGGCTTCACCAGCTTGACCATCTTTCTGTTCGGGCTACCCAGCGCGATGACCTGGATTCTCATAGACGAATCCACGGGAGTCGCCTTCCCGCAGTTCCTAGAGGTCCAGGACCACATCTGGGGCTACGGACTGATGTTCAGCGGGCTGTTCATCGCATACAGCATCTGGAGCTACGGCTGGTCTAGGTACAAGGCTTGGCAGGAGAAGAGCGGCGTCGATGGCTTCGATCTCAGGGAGTACATCGACCACGGCGTCTCAGCCTTCCGTGACGATTTCATCAACACTGGCGATAACGACTGGTGGATAGGACGCTGGTGGGACGTCATAATGTACCTCGGATTCCCGCTGATGTTCTCCGTGCTCATGCTCTCCTACTTCGGCGACCTCCTCGCCAACGTGCATGACCCGTGGAACCCATCGAACCCCCATGGCATATCGATAATCCTCCTGTTTTGGGGGGTCACCGCAATCCTCTTCATCTCGCTCAACAAGTATGTTCTTCTCAATAGGATAGTCCCAACAGAAACCCATCTCTCTAGAACCGGTCGATTTTTTGTATTCGTACGGGCCATACTATCTGGAAACTTCGAGCTTGAGCCACGCCCACTTTACAGGAACGTTCCCAAGGGTGCGGACGCACCCATTCACATGCTGCCCGGGGGGGATGACCCATTCGTCGTTCAGGTGGGGGAGAAGTTACCCGATTCATTTGTAGATCAGCATGGAGAGAGGAGACCCCATTCGAGATCGACTATTGAGGCCGAACTCGCTTAGAATGCCGAGGTTAGCATGACCGAATCCGCCTGCTGGGAACTAGAGTGGGCCGAGGTCGTTGTTCTGGATCGCAATGCCTCAGCCTTGGGCATCAAGGCCTCGCAACTCATGCGTGCCGCCGGCGAGGCGCTAGCAGAGCGCGCCATGGAGATGTCGGATGGTGACCCCGTCCTCTTTCTGTGCGGCCCGGGAAACAACGGTGGGGATGGCTTCGTGGCGGCCGCTATCGCCAGCCAGTCAGGGTGCGATGCCCACGTGCTCGCCAGCCACCCCGCTTCGAAGGACGAAACGTCAAGCGAGGCTCGGCGAGCGACTTCTGAACTGGGTATTCGAATCGATGTATGGCCGACGCGCCCCGAGGGCGAATCATGGGGCTTGGTCGTTGACTGCCTCCTAGGTGCCGGTGCTGTCGGACCGGGGGCGAGCCTCAGGCCCCCGATTGACGAGATCGTGGGATGGGCGAGGGGCTTGGGCCGACCAGTGCTCGCTTGTGACATCCCCACGGGTCTAGGCGGCAGCGATGCGCTGACTGCCGATGCGACCATCACCTTCCACAGCCGAAAGCGCGGCATGCCCTCAGAGGAGACCGGCAATGTCACTGTCATCCCCCTGCCGTGGCCAAAGGAGGTAGAGGATTGTGGGAGAGGGGATGCTGCGAGGTATCCCCCAATACTCGACCAAGCGAGGAAGGGTGATCGCGGGCGCCTCTGGGTAATCGGGGGCGGGCCCTATCACGGTGCACCGATTCTTGCGGGAATGGCGGCCGCAAGGAGCGGGTGCGACTTGGTTCACGTGGCCATGCCATCTGCCGCTGTCGAGCGCGCCGAGTGGCCCGCAACCTTGATTCCAGAGAGTCTTCCTGATAGAGAAGTGCTCACTATGGCCTCGATAGAGACGATTTCCCACGCTCTGGAGTCATCGAAGGCACCTCAGGCAGTTGTAATTGGTCCGGGCCTGGGCCGACACGAGGACACCATGGAGGCTACGGCTTCGCTAATTGGCAAAGCAGCTGCGAAGGGAATCCCCCTGGTGATTGACGCTGACGGCATCCCTGCTCTGCCAGAGGACTCTTGGCCAGACGGACTCAAGGGCGTAGCCACCCCGCACGCCGGCGAAGCCAAGCGCTGGTTGAGAAACGAATCTCCAGAACGTGCGCTCTCCCGCACTTCGGGAGAGGACGCGGCCATCGTCATCACTGGCTCCGAGGACAATCTGACTGGCCCAGAGGGAAGACGATGCTTCGCTACTGGCGGCCATCCTAGGATGGCTGTGGGGGGGACCGGAGATCTCCTAGCCGGCACTATCGGGGGTCTGCTTGCGCAGGGAATGAGTGCATGGCCGGCGGCAAGGCTAGGGTGCGCGCTACTGCGAGAGGCGGGAAGCCGAGCTGCGGCTGGCACCGGACCCGGACTCCTAGCAGAGGACGTGCCGATCCACATAGCCGAGGCACTGGCGAGTTGGCTGGGTGACCAGTGATGCTGGTGAGCGAGGAGTACCCCTGGGGCAAGCTGCTGAGGGAGTATGCGACCTACTGCGCTGTCGGTTGCATCAACGTCATCGTCCTCTTCATTCTGTACGTCTTGCTGTACGAAATGCGACTATCGGAGGGATATCCAGCGGCCACTGCTTGGGCGATTTCCTACTTCCTCAGCTCTTGGCAGGCCCATTACCTCCATCGCTGGCTGACCTTCGAGTCCCCAACTAAGTACACCAAGAGCCTAGTTGTGATGATGGCGATATACGCCATTCTATTGGTGGTCTCGACGGCTTCGACCGCTTACTTCGCTGATATCCTTGGCGTCAATCACCTATATTCGTGGGCAGCTAACACTGCTGCCTTCGGCTTACTCGCCTTCCTCGCTCTGCGGATGTTCGCATTCCCTCTTTCCGATGGGCGCATCACACGGCAAGAACGCGTTGAGGAGTTCCGAAATCGGCGTAGGGCTTGAAGTGACTCCGTTCTTGGCGGGACCGTGACGCAGGGCGTTCGTGGCACCCGTGACTTCTACCCAGAGGACATGCGCGTGCGCAATTGGCTGTTCGAGCGCTTCAGGGAGGCCGCTCGAAGCCACGGCTTCGAGGAATATGACGCGCCAATGCTGGAGCACGAGGAACTCTACACTCGCAAGCAGGGGGAGGAGATAACGCAGCAACTCTACGGTTTCGAGGACAAGGGCGGGCGCAGGGTCTCCCTGCGCCCGGAGATGACCCCCTCCCTTGCGAGGATGGTGATGGCCAAGGCTGGGGCCCTACCAACCCCGATCAAATGGTTCTCCATTCCTCAGTGCTGGCGATACGAGAGGACCCAGCGCGGCCGGGGTAGGGAGCACTACCAGTGGAACGTGGACATCTGGGGTGCGGAAGGCATCGAGGCGGACGTCGAGTTGCTGTCGGTTCTGGCAGCCTTCTTCCGCTCCGTCGGCCTAGGTCCCGGGGATCTGGTAATTCGCATCAGCAGCCGCAAGGTGCTCGAGGAGGTACTGAATTCGGCGGGTGTGTCCGGGGAGGACTTCCCTGCGGTCTGCGTAATCGTGGACAAGATGGGCAAGATCTCGGAGGAGGTAATGAGCGCACAACTCGCTGAGCAGGGATTGGGTGCTGATGCCATCTCGAAGATTCGCTCCACACTGGGGTTACAGGACCTCGACGCTCTCGAATCTGCCTTGGGCGGGGACAGCACTGCGATGTCCGAACTAATAACGCTCTTCTCTATGATTGACGCATATGGGATCTCGGAGTGGGTCGCATTCGATGCCTCAGTGGTCCGTGGCCTCGCATACTACACGGGCCCGGTCTTCGAGGCGCATGACCGCGCCGGTGAGTTGCGGGCGATTGTTGGCGGAGGCCGTTACGACGGGCTGCTCTCGGCCCTTGGGGGCAAGGACATGCCCGCCACAGGATTCGGCTTTGGTGACATGGTCATCATGGAACTCCTTGCAACAAAAGGCCTCGTGCCAGAACTCTCGACCGGCAACCATGACCTCGTCGTTTGCAGTGACGAGAGCCTCCGACCCGCAGCCATGTCAGTTGCGCAGCGCCTGAGGGCGAGTGGGCGAGCAGTGGACTTAGTCCTCGAGGACAAACGGCTGAAGTGGGCGTTCAAGCACGCAAAGAGGACGGGCGCCGAGCGCCTTGTCATGGTAATGCCAAAGGAGTGGGGAGAGGGAAATGTCAGGATCAAGGACCTTGGTAGCGGCGAGGAGACCGACGTCAGCTTCGATGGCCTGTGATTAATGGCCAGATAACCTAGTGCGCCTGGCCGCAGATGCCAGTGCCAGAGCACCCAACCCAGAAAATAGTCCGAATCCCGGTAGCGACCCCACCCCGGGAATCATCCCGTCTTCCTCAGGCTCCTCATCTTCGACGATTTCGGGAGCATCCACGATTGGGAACTGAATCTGGGAACGCATCCCATCTTGATTGTTCGCGTAGTACAGCCGGAACGAACCTCCGCATTTCAGCACCTGCAAAACACCCTCGCAGGGAGTTCCCGAAGAATCCCAACCCACCTTGGAAATAGTGAACCTGATTCGTGGCTCATCGCCGCTTAGGTTCCACCTAGTCGTGTTCTCTTCGACATCGAGATCCCAGGTGATCTGTATGTCCTCATCTATCGCGAGGTCGGGGAATGACTTGCTGGCAACTTCCAGATTGCCCTTCATCAGGGTGATGTTCAGGTCCTCGTCCTCGTCCGACTCAGCTTCCGCGTGATCCAGTCTGATGCCGAATTCGATCGATATCTTACCAGTCGGGTTCAGGAACACGTCCTCATCGAAGTTGTACTTCAGCTGGCAGGTGATGTCGACCTCCAGACGCTGGTTGTCACTTCCGTCAACCTCATCCCCATACCCGTTATCTGCAGAACCTGCTGAGCCTTCGGCATCGAAATTCCCCCAGCAGTCGGAAATGTCGTCATTCCCCCAGAAGTACAACACTGTATTGCTCGGAGAGGGTTGCTCGGGGTCCACGGTCTGGGCCGATGCCGGAGCAACTGCCGTCGAAGATCCCAGCAGCATGATGAGAAGCACCGCTACGACTCTGCTAGTCATCGGAAACCGCACGAGAAACGCTTCGTTTGAGGTTATCCCATCTCGTGTGAGTCGAATCCGTAGGGGGGCTGACTAATGTTCTTCGGTCCTTGATCGACTAGTCACTGACGCTAGGGCAAGCGTGCCAAGGCCGGCAAGAAGGCCGAATCCAGGCAGGAATCCTTCGTCATCTTCACCATCCACAGGACCCTCTCCGTTCGGACCAGCCTCGGTCATATTCACCACTGGGAAATTGACAGTCGCATCGTTCCCGTCCTCGTTGTTCTCGTAGTACATCCTGAACGAACCAGAGCAGTCAACGAATGGGAGGATGCAATCAATGCCATTGTAACCTGGCCACGAGAACTCGACTTGTAACCGAGGTTCCTCGCTGCTCTTGTTCCACCTCGTGGTATTCTGGTCAACCGGAATGTCCCAGGAAATCATCTCATCGTTGCCGTTGTTGTCAACCGCTTGGAACTCCTTCTGAGCTACCTGGATGTTTCCTTGGTATAGCGTCAGGGTCAGGTTCTTGCACTCCGAGCCTTGGTCGCAATCTCCCGACCAAATGTTGACGACTAAGTCGACCTCAATAGTGCCATTGGAATTCAGGTACATGTCCTGAAGGAAAGTGTCCTGCATCGAGCATGTGTAGTCGACGGAGACTTGCTGGCCATCACCGAATATCTGCTCCCCGTAGCCGCTCTCTGCCGAGCCTGAAGAATCGTTACTGTCGAAGTGGGTCCAGCATGATGACAGGTCGTCTGTGCCCCACAAGTGCATGTGGGGGTTGTCCACGGAAGGCTGCTTGGGGTCCTCAGCAGCCTGGGCAGAGGCGGGCACGATGGAGGTGGAAGAGAGAAAAAGAATCGCGACACTGAAGGCAATTATTCCTCTTTCCATGGCAATCATCCCTAGAGACACCCGTTTGAGGCTTATCCCCCCTCGTGCTCCTAATCGAACCTCTGGAAACCGCTGCCGGGCCGCTCTCGCGTCCTTCTAGCGATGTTGAGCGCATCACCGAGCATGTCGGCGTTCATCATCTCTCTATCGAGCCGCTCGTGGGCCACTCCAGTGATGATTGACATGACCTTGATTGTGTCTCCGAAGGCAGGGTCCTGCCTGGCACCGAAGATGACATTGGCGTTCGGGGACAACCTAGCCGTCATCAGGTCGCAGACCTGATTGGCCTGCTCTAGGGTCATGTAGGGGCCGCCAGTGACGTGAATCAGTGCCCCTGTGGCGCCATCAATCTCGATATCGAGCAACGGGTGATTCAATGACTCGTGCACGACCTCCTCGGGCCCCTGATCGCTCTCTCCATAGAGCATCATGGTCACACCACCACCCTTCATGATCGAGCGTACGTCGGCGAAGTCGAGGTTGATCAGGCTCGGCAGGGTGATGGTCTCGACCACTCCCTTGACTATCTCCGCGATGAGCTGGTCCATGATGCTGAAGGCCTCCTCCAGAGGCAGGTTCGGGACGAAGTGCAGCAGCCTGTTGTTATCGAGTACGAGCACTGCGTCCGCGGCCTTCCTGAGCAGATCGAGACCCTCGAGCGCCCGCTGCATACGCTGTCGTCGCTCGACCGTGAATGGGGTTGTGACGACTGCTACGACCAGGGCTCCGGAGCGCTTGGCCTCCTCTGCGACTATCGGCGCGATGCCGGTTCCGGTTCCACCGCCCAGACCGGCGGTGACGAAGACGAGGTCGGCACCGCCGACTATCTTGGAGATGACGTCTCGACCGGCCTCGGCGCAGCGCCGTCCGGTGACGGGGTCACCGCCGGCTCCGAGCCCCCTCGTGATGTGCCTGCCCACCAGCAGCTTCTGCATCGCTCTGGTGTGGTCGAGGTGCTGCTTGTCGGTGTTGATGGCGACGGTGACGGCACCCTCCACTCCGATGTGCGTGATCCGATTCATCGTGTTGTTGCCAGAGCCGCCGCAACCGCAGACCAGAATACGTGGGTCGGGGGTCCCGAAAGACTCGAGCTCCTGGTCGACGAGAGCGGTCGGAATCCTGCCGTCTGGAATCTGGTCTATCGCTGACGCCGGCGTCTCTACCATCCGTCTTACCCCAGTGCATCCCCGGCATCGCTGCCTACGGTCACGAAGTGCCTTTCTTGGACTTCTTAACCTTGAGGGATGGGGGGGAGTCACCGAGTCGATTATGCAAGGGTCTCCGGAAAGCGAGATAAGGAGGAAGTCGCTCCACTGGTTGGACCGCGCTTAGCTCAGTTGGCTAGAGCACCTGACTGTAGACTGGAAACACTTGGTTGTAGGCAGCCATCAGGGGGTCCCCGGTTCAAGTCCGGGAGCGCGGACCACTATGACTTCAGCGTAGCGAGGGGGATTTGGATTACCGGAATTTCAAAGGCGAAGCTGTGCCGACTAGTCTTAGGTGGGAAGACACCCTCGGACAGACCCATTTCGATTACCTCTTGCTTGGTGATGGAATCCTTTCCGCAGTCAGGCCAGACATCCACAATAATAGAGGTGTTTCCCAGATAGTCGACACTCACCACGGGCACCTTGTCTAGTTCCAGCACCCTTGCAGCGGCCCATTTGTGGTGACCGTCGAGAATCACCATGGTCGTCGTATCGACGATGATGGGCTTGTAGAATCCCATGTTCAGAATTTTCTTTATTCTCTCGTCCAGGTTAGCCGGAATAATTTCTTCGTGACCTCGCAGCGAGTCGTGCTCAACGAGGTCGATATCGACGTGCTGTTCAATCACCGCATCCGCATATGCAAGCAGGCTCATAAAGGCGATTAAGGTCGGCGAGCCGCTAGAGGTGAGCCTATGGGTCTGCATCAACACATTCGCAATGTCTGGAAACAACCGAAGGCGAACCTTCCTCCTCGATACCGCACTGCTAGGATGGCGGGATGGCGCAAGGAACCCGTGTTCCAGCGCATCGAGCGACCGACACGGTTGGATGCCGCCCGCAGAGTCGGCTACAAGGCCAAGCAAGGCATCGTCCTAGTTCGCACCAGAGTGCGTCGCGGAGGTCTGCGCAAGGGAAAGGTCCACATGAAGAGGAAGCCATCCAAGGCGGGTGTCAAGAAAATCACGATGGCCAAGTCAATTCAGAGAATAGCCGAGGAGCGAACCAGCACGCGCTACCCAAACCTCGAAGTCCTCAACTCTTACTGGGTTGGAGAGGACGGAAAGAACAAGTTCTACGAGGTTATTCTCGTTGATCCTTCTCACCCAGCAATCAAGTCCGACAAGGACTTGGGCTGGGTAGCAAAAGGCTCCAGCCACCGCGGTCGGGCCCACAGAGGCAAGACGAGTGCCGGAAAGAGAGGGCGAGGACTGCATAACAAGGGCAAGGGTGCGGAGAAGCTCCGACCGAGCCTCAAGGCGAACAAGAACAGGGGCAAGTGAGCCCGCTACGGCCGTCATATTGATGCGCGATGCTGAGCGGCAGCCACCGATGGCAGACCGTCACGCCTCCGACATAAGGGGACTACCCGTGATAATCCCCGATGGCAGGTTGCTTGGTACGGTGCACGACACCGTGATTGACGTCAACGAGTGGTCGTGCACGCACATCTTCGTCTCGGACCCCCCAGAAGGTCTCGTGGAAGGGCGGACTCATGTGGCAATTCCATGGAACTGGGTGCGCTCTATCGGCGACGTGGTCGTCCTGCGTTGGTTCCCACCAACCCCAATCCCTCGAAACCTCTGATTCGCTTGTCCGGCACAATCAGGAGCCGAACGCGACTGCGATACCGTTCATAAGGCAAGGGCGAACGGTCGCTCGATGCGTTGGGCATACGTCGTCGTTGTGGGCATCCTTGTCCTGAGCTCATTGGCTTCGACAGTTAACGCCAGTCCGAAGGGAGTCATCTCGTGCGCCAACTCCGAACTTGCCTCGCTTCCTGACAATTGGAGCATGGCAGACCAGACTTGCGTCAGGGTCGATCTTGGAATCCAGAAGCCCGGCACAACCCTGTTCTTTGAAGTGTCGACTAATCGGGAGATTGACATCCTGATGTTCTCAGCGAACAGCGTTTCAGTATACCAGAACGAGCAGTCATACCGCTCGACTTCCATTTGGCAGAGCGAATCGGTATTCGAGTTATTCAGCGGCTCGGGCGAATGGCATTGGACGGTTCCCAGCGATAGAGAGGAGACGAGATGGTATCTGGTTCTGGACAACCGCGAACATCCCCAAGACGGAGGAGAAGGAGCACAAGGCGGCCAATCCGCGGAAGTCTCCCTCGATGGCGGGACGGTCTTCCCCCAGCAGTACACTCTCTCGGATTCAATCCATCGGGTAGGGGTGGGTGGCTACGCGATAGCGTACGGCCCGTTCTCCGTGGACGACGGAACGTTCGTTGAGATTCACGCGAGGACGATGGAGGGCTATCCCGATATCTTCGTGATGACCGAATCTGCCTACTCTCTCTACTCCCCCAGCGTCAACTGGTCCGCTGCCTCGAGGATAGTTTCCGCTGATATGCTCCTCGTGACCAACGAGAGGTACCTTCCGTGGGAGGCCACCAATACGAATGGCGAGGATATCTATGTCATTGTAGACAATCGTCCAGGACCAGGTGGGGGAGGTGCGGGCACCGCACCTGCGGGTGTGACGGTAACCATCACCCTCACCCCCGTACTTGACCCAACGATCTCCAGCGAGCCTTCATTGGATTCGGTTGACGTCGGTGCAACCATCACCCTCTCAGCACTAGATACTCCAAACAAGTCCAACCAGATCCCTGAATCTGGATTCTCATGGGATATCGACGGGGATGGTTTAGCAGATGCTACAGGGCCGACCACTTCCCATTCATGGGACAGTCCAGGAAACTATACAATCAGGCTATCCGTGATGTCAGTAGACTCCAGAAGCGCTAGTTCAACCAGAGAAATTCAGGTTCAGGATATCTCCGACCCAATTGTGACGATTGGAGCAGGGGGACAGATCCTCAAGGGATTCGGCGAGAACATCGTCCTAAGTGGCACGTTCACTGACAATTGGGGTGTCGATAGTCTTGACTGGCTACTCGACGACGTGGTAATCGAATCGAACTACAGCGTCACTGAACCCAGTTCGACCCTGAGTTTCGACATCTCCACAGATTATGCTGCCGGTAATCATGTCATCTCCCTGCGTGTGAACGACAGGGCCGGCAGGAGCTCGCAGGACGATGTTACCATCACCATCATCGACGTTACCCCCCCAGCTATCGGCACATTACAAGAAGAGTTGAAGGTCAAAGTCGGAGTTCCAACAGAGTTTCATCTAATGGCCGAGGACTCGGAGTCCGAAAGGCTCGAGTACACGTGGATCTTTGAACAGGGAACAGCTAATGAGGTACAATTCAGCGGCCCTCAAGTCATTTACATCTTCGCGACCGTAGGTCCGCAATACGTCGTCTGCCAGGTGGAGAACGAAGCGGGACTGGTGTCCGTGGCTGAGATGCTGGTAATTGTCGAGAGTGAGGGGGATGGCCAGGGGGGGCTGGGTCCGTTTTCGATCGCTCTAATCGCAGTCATTGTACTCCTGCTTCTGTCCCTTGGCGGTTTCGTGGCATTCAACCTAGCAGTCAAGCGTAGGGTTTCGAACATCTCTGAAGACGAGGGGGCTGATGATCCTAGTTCAGAATCATCGTTGAAGGGGGCCCAAGTTGCAATGTGGGGGGGTTCCGATGAGTCTCCCTTCCAACCCCCGTCCCGACAGACGATTGACATGGTATCGCCGATTGACATGGATACGGCAGATCAGATTTCAGTTCAATACCCCCTCGAGCGAGCGGGCTTGTCGCCGACCGAGGACGATGTACTGACCGGTCTTACTGAGGAGCCAGAAGATTCCGAGCCTGAGACAATTGTCGACAGGAAGGTCAGGAGGGAGTGTTCGTCATGCAGTCGACCGTTTGACCTAGAGCTTCCTGAAGGCATAGACTCTGCCTACACTAACTGTCCTTACTGTGGTTCCGAGGAGCTCGTGAGCCTTGGATGACCGCGTTCCGGTATTCGGTTCAAACTCCGATAGTCCCGAGTACGGGCAGGGCAATACCATATAGCGCACCTCTAGGAGGTGCGACTTGGATATGAGCGATGTTGAAGGCGACTCTCGGGTACCTCGTGGTCCCACCCACCTCACCCTACTACTGACCGCAATGCTAGTTCTTACCCTGTTTTCCCCTCTCTCCAGCGTCAATGGCGAGGTTAGGATAGAATCCCAAGACTTCGAGATTCTTGAAGAACTGACTGACATGCTCTCTGAGCGACAGGAGATCCTGAACTCAAACTCGGTCTCTACCCTCGCTCAGCCGAGAATCGATGCTGTTCGTGAAGCTGTGGGGCCGTCCGACTCCTCGGACCCCCTATCCTTGGTCGGATTAGCGGTTGAGGGAGCTGCCATGCTCGAGACCTCACCCCCAACTCCCATACATCCAGCACCGTACGAACTGCTGATTGATTCCAGTAGCAGACCCCCCGGCTTCGTCGACAACATATGGCAGACGCTGTTTAATATCACGGACTACGTGATTTGGACACAGTATACTAACAGCAGCGGCAACGTCACCGAACAGGTTGAGGTGGTAACATTCAGTGCATCCCTGCTTTCCTTGTTCGACCTGCAAACGGAGCCGCTACTCCACGCAATCGACATCGATGATGACGGTGACGACGACATCCAGGTCGGCCTGAAGATTTCGTGGGAGTTTATTGGAGGCTGGGGACTTGTGGGCGACACGCTTTGGATCGAACCGGGCATTGTGTTCTCGGTGCAGGTTCTGGAGGACAGTCGGAACGACCCAGACTGGGATGACCTTGATTCGCTGCAGGTCTCAATCATCAAGGCCATGTCATACTCGGGTTCGGATTCAATCCTGGCTCTTGGGGATGGTGAGAGCTACATCTGGGTGATTGACTCGAGATTTACCACGGCACCGTACGACTTTGAGTTCGAGGTTGGAATCGAGCGTTTCTACTTTGACACCTCATCCGCAGGTATCGATTTGATTACCATTCTGACTTTGGGCCTTCTCAATACCGGAACGGAGGATATCATTGAGTCTGGCATCGCATTCGCGGCAATATCGTCACCATTTGCCCTGAGATTGGAAAACTCCGGCCAGTCCGACTGCCCGAATCGCTACAACTCTTCCGAACTCCATTCCAAGCCTTCGATAGAGATATCATGCGGTGTGTCTGCAGGATTCGGCTACCTGCACTTTTCACCACCTAACGAGAATGGGAACAGGGAAATTTGGGAACTTGCCTACATAGAGGCTAGGCTTCATCCACATCGCGATTCGGTCGTAATCCCAAACTCGGCCGAGGTCGTCATCCGAACCGACAGCGTGCTCCCTACCTCGACGGGCATGGAGGGCGAGCGCAGCCTCACCACAATCGAGTACTGGGCCGATGAGAGGGCTGACTTGCACATCCACTTCCATGAGAACAGATCGAATCTACCCCCATCTGAGTCAGACGGGAACTTTGGCAACGTTACCGACACAAAGGGTTGGTTCAGAGGCATGCCGGCAGGCTCGTTGTCCAATAACGAGATCAGCAGGATTTTCAGAATGCTCGGCTCAGCAGACAGCCCCGAGTTGCCCGGGGGTCTACCTGAGAAACTCGGTCTGATCATCGGCATCAAGAACTTCACTAGGGACACGAGTCAGAACGTCGACGACCCTACCCTGCCCATCAATCCAGCATACCCTCCCAATAGCCTAGTCGTCTTGCGCTCAGAGCAGTCTCTAGAGTCAGTGGATTACACGTCTTGGTTTACTAGGGGTGGACTGGAGGAGGACCACAGGAGAATAAAAATCACTGCTAGTTCCATACCAACTGCAATTGCTGTGTTCGGCTCATTCGGCCTAGGGGGATCAGAAGACCCCGACACCTCACTCGATTCTACGGAAAACCTCGATTTCTTTTCCAAGATTATGGACTCAGTAATCCTCAACATAGTCGATTTGTTCCTCGACGTTGGCAACGTCCTCAATGAAATCCCCTCTTCGATGGTCGAGGTTATTGGTGGAGGGGTGGGTGGTGGAGACGGACTTGACGGCCGGTCCTTCCACCTCTTGCTCACAGACAACTGGAGAGAAAGCAGGTCCTTTTATCCCATCCAATCTTTAAGTATGCAGATAGGGTCCTCCAAACACCCAATTGTACCGGGTGATCATGTTATTCTTGCCCAAGATCGCGGTCTGAATACCATACAAACCGACCACGGTCCCGTAGACCCACTGGTACCAGTCGCCGCTAGCATCCGATTGAGCATGCTTCAGGCCTTCTCCTTTGTAGATTCAGACAACTCTGACGAACAATCAATCAGTCTTGATACTCAGTCGAACAAGTCTCTGTCTGTAACCTTCATCAATCACGATACCGGTCAAATTAACGGATCGTCCTACCAATCAATCATGCTATCAGACCTCCCTGACAATATCTCAGTCAGAATCACCCCAAATGGGATGGAGTATAGTGCTTCTACCCCAATCGCCTCAATAGTGTACACCGGGATGGATGGGAAGCAAAGTCAAGCTGCGAGGATCTCGGGGTTCCCAGCTGCGTTCACAACCACCTCAGGGAATGCCTTCTCCTGGTCTTCCCCGTCTGAAATCACTGAGATAGAGGTCCAGTTGAGCAATTCGTCATCACCACTGTCGATGTCCGGAGACCATTTCCTATTCCATCACGACCCTTCTACCGATGCCTCCACCCTCTCTTCGAGGATCTCCGGTCTAAGTGAAGTAGGTTGGATTCCACCTCAGGTAGAGGGGGCCTCTGGCTCAGCCGGTATGGGTAGTGCCTATGCGACCTTCGGGACCTCGAACCCGTTTATGATAAACGTTGGAAACGCTCCTACCAGCGAAAGGTCACCCCTAACGGTCCTCGCTGAGATTGATCCCCTACCATCGACGGTGTCACTGCAGATCCCCACCGGCTCACAATCTGGGCCATCGTTGGTAATCCCGCAGTTAAATTCCTCGAGCGGCCTGTCGGGAATAGCCTTCTTCATCGGCGGCTTTGCCGACCTAGGACGTTCGGTCAATAGCGTTCTCGCAGGCATAACCACTGACATATCGACCGGATCGGTATCGGGGGAGGACGGATTCTCTTTCGGACTCGGAATGGAGGCTGACACCGAGTTCGACCTAGTGGTGGATTCTTCAATGGGAGAGCAAGTGGTTGAAGACCCCGATTGGGTACATGGGATGTCCCTAAACTCCGCTCCTTCGGGAATAGCCGATGGATTCCACTTCAGGACTTGGATACCCAATCTACCCCCCACCATCGACCTGTCCATCTCAAGAACGGCTACGACTAATGGCCAGAGCTGGGCTGTCAGCCTCGGCCTCGATGGATGGAAACCGCAGCATTCCGAGTTCATCTTTGTTTACAAGGACATCAACGGGCAAGACCTCTTCGTTACTCTCGAAGGCCTTGAGCCAGGTGTTTCGACCTCGCTCTTACTCGACTCGGTCTTCAATATCGATACAGTGGGAGGCATCACCGAGGTCTCCACCTCTACGTTGTACAGGATGTCCACCAGACTTGATTGGTTCCACGCCCTGCTCATTGACAGGGAGGCAGGCAGTCGGACTGAGATGATGGTTCAGGACATCCCGGAGTCAGTCGAGATCCAAGCTAGTTTAGGCACAGCGCTCTCGATTGACATGACGGTTCCGGAGCAGTACAGGACCGACGGCTTTGGTGTAGGCTCAATCATGCTCCAGCAAATGCAGTGGATGGATGGATCGTGGTGGCCGGCAACCATGTTCCTGACCGAAGTTCCGGGTTCGATGAATCTGACGACCGAACCGGACCTGAACTTCGACATCACCCAAAACATAGCCTTCCAAGGAATGCCAATCCTCGACTTCTCTGCCTCTCGTGAGGGGATGTCGTTGTACATTGAGGCGCTCGGCAGGGCTATCAACAGCAGGGGGGACATCGTTCTGCTGGCCGAGGGCATGTCGGACAGGCTGGTCATCAAGCCCACTACGTCGTATGGCCTGAACGTCAGGTCGGGAGGAGATGGTGTCGACAGGTTGTACATGCGCGCAACGAACGTCCCAACCATGCCGCCGATCGTCCTCGAAGAGATGGAGGCTTTAGGAGAGAATCTGAAGAGCGCGACGATTCATGTTAGGGAGATTATTGGGGCCTACAGCGTCATAGAGATCGAGGAGGTTCAGGGCGGGCGCATCATCGTGTCTGCGAGGGCTTCCGCGACTTTCAACAACAGGGACTTCGACCTCAGAGGTGTCTTGCTCGATGCACAGACGACGGGTGGAGTACCCTCTGGTACGACTTTGGGTGTCAACGGCCTGGCATCCGACCTATCTCTGCTCAACATGGTTCCCGGTTTCTCTGGAACCACAAGTCACATCATGGCCCCAGAGCCGCTTTCTTCTGGCATCTTCACTTTGGTTGCGACGTTATGGGGTGATGGATGATGGGCCTGTTGGAGAAGGTGGGTACCCAAACTGGTGAGGACCAGGACTCCGAGGCCGCCCACGTCATTCTCGAGAAGATCGGGGAGCGCGCTGCCGCAGTCATCACTCCAACTCGCGTGGTCTTCGCCTCGATTACCGCGTTCCTAATCCTCTCAGCTTCTTTGTTCGTCCTAATATGGGTTGTCCCCTATGACAATGTCGATGTGGATGTCGCCTACATGCAGGCAGGTTCCGGCCATGTCGTACTCGCTGAATTGGACAACAAGGGCAGCAGGACCCTAGAAGATGTCATCCTGACAATGAGGTTCCTCGATGCAGACGGGATTGAAAAAGGCCGTTCTGACTTCGCTATAGACGAAATCGCCGCCCACACCTCCATCGCTGGAGACAATCTAGAGATGATTGTCGTCGGCCAATCGGTATGGGAGCAATACACGATCGAAATCATCCTGAACTACCAATACTATGGTGGCGATGGCTCGGAGAGATGGACTCACAAGGTCGGCGATTGGACTAGGGAGGTGTTCGTGGACGAGGCTCCGTTCAGAGTCTTCTAGTCCAACCAACCAACCAATCACACGGCAGGATTACCGTGGAACCCATAGCCTCAAATTGAATCTGAATAGGGGAGTACTCAGATGAAAAAGCAAGTCTCGGTACTCATTCTAGTCCTGCTGCTCGCCTCTTACACTCCGATAACAAGCCATGACGCGAATATCGACTCTGACGAAGCAAGCCCCCTTGAGCCGCAGGTCACTAGAATCGAAATCTCCCCGGATCCCAACAGCATCAGGAACCTCGGTGCTCCGACGATACAGTCTGGTTCCGAGACCTCACGGCCAATTCAAGCCGATTCTTCAATCGGAATCTACACCGATTCGGGCCTCTTTCTGAGCACTGAACTTCCAGACCGTCTCAAGGCACCTCGACCCGACCTCATAATCGTCCTCATTGACTCTGAGGTCGGTCTGTGGGACGCTCGTATTGAGATTTCCGACTCGGCCGATGTGGCGATCCGATCGACGATTCCGCCCTCTGGCTTCCTCGTGCAGGGAACTGGGGCGGAGTTAGAGATCGTTAGCGGCCTGTCCATCGTTACTTCGAGCCACGAGGTGCCTGTCGCACTGCTTCTCCACAGCCTGCTATGGGACCGCGCTCCTGATGCTTCCACAGAGGTCGAATTGCTAGGCTGGAAGGATGCGGAACTCAACCGACTAGATACTCCTGGACTCGGACTGGGGGGGTCATTGAACGACTTGGCACACCTATCATTGGAAGAGCCTTGGTCCCCCGGGGGCGGCATCCACTTCGGGTTGCTGTCGACATCCGAAGCCATAGACATCGCCATGCATCCGCAAACCGCGTTTCTCGCCCCCACCCCCACTCTCTCAATATTCAACGACCAAGTCCGTTCCCACATGGGCGTCGACGTAGCGGAGACGACATTCATCACAGGCCTAAACGGCAGCGGTCAGAGGATTGCTGTGGCGGACACCGGCATCGATCATGACCATGGAGACTTCGGCAATAGGATTGTGCAGCGAATCGACGTCTCGGGCGATGGTTCGACAGCCGACACGAACGATGGACATGGTACCCACGTATCCTGTACGGTCCTTGGCTCAGGCTTCCGAACCGGTACCTACGAGGGCGTGGCCCCAGAGGCGGAACTCTACTTGCAGGCCATGGAGGATGATGATACGGGCACTTTGGGTGGACCTGGGGTCTACACGCTGCTAAGCACCGCCTACAACTCGGGTGGAGCTAGGTTTCACGCAAACAGTTGGGGGAGTTTAGGCTCCGGTGGCGACTACACCACCCAAGCGGAGGACGCTGACGATCGTACTTCCACTTGGGATCAGTACTGGGCCTATCAGGGGATGACGGTTCTGTTCGCGGCGGGCAACGAGAGGGATGACGGGATCTCACCTCCTGGGACGGCGAAGAACGTGATTACCGTGGGTGCTCACGTAAACAGGTATGACTCACCCGACGAGATGTACTACTGGAGCAGCAGAGGCCCCACGGATGATGGCAGGATCAAGCCTGATCTAGTTGCCCCTGGGGACTATGTGAGATCCTGCAGGGCACAGGAGGCCGAGGACGCACCCAACAATCTCAACAATCAGTGGTATGTGGAATATAGCGGAACTTCGATGGCAACGCCGGCTGCTGCCGGAGCCTCGGTAATAGTCAGGGAGTACCTGATGGAGATTGCCGAGAGACCGGCTCCTCAAGGAGCTCTGGTGAAGGCTATGCTCATTCTCGGTGCTGTAGACATGGGCACCCGTGACATCCCCAACGAAGACGAAGGATGGGGGAGGCTGAACCTCGTCAACACTTTGGTTCCCGATGGTGACATTGGGACGTATGTGGATGACAGATCACGTCTATCCAGCGGACAGCTGGCGCAGTACAACTTCGATGTCACCCGTGCTGGTGAGCCTCTAAAGGTGGTACTCACATGGTCGGACTATCCGGGGTCGACTTGGTCCAATACCCAGTTGAGGAACGACCTGAATCTGGAGGTCACCTCTCCAGACGGGCAGGTCACATACTTTGGCAATGACTTCAGCAACGGTAAGTCGACCACAGGGGGGACCAAGGACAACAAAAACAACGTCGAAGTCGTCCTCATCGACTCCGCTGCTACAGGTGTCTGGAACGTCAAGGTCAAGGACTTCTCACATGGTGGAAGCAGGACCTACCAACCATTTGCGATAGCGGTCAGGGGGGTCAACGTCAACGACCTGATCCCTGATCCCGCAGTAATCCCTAGCTCGTTCGAAATATCCACACCGATACCCCAAGTCGGAGAGGAGGCTCAGTTCTCGGTCTCCATCGTCAACCAAGGCTCTGGCTCCTTCCCAGAAGTTCATGTTTCTGCTTATGTGAACAGCAATCACATCGGAACCAAGACCCTGGGGATGTCCCCTGGTGAGGACGCTCTTCTGGAATGGGACTGGACCCCTTTCTTCGCAGTCGAAACAGAGATCAGGATTGAGATAGACCCCAATGACCAGCTCGAGGAACTCTCCGAGGAAAACAACATCCTCGTGAGAATCGTGCCCGTCAGCGCACCCGGGATTCAGGCCTCGTCCGACTTACCTTGGAGTACGCTAGGCGATGCAACGGACACTACGACCACTTGGGCCATTGTGATGACCAACTTGGCTCTGTTCGAGACCAACGCCACCATCGACGCATCTGACCCGGTGAGGTCCAGGGACGGGGCCTCATTCGACTGGTTCAAGGCGTTTGACGCATTCAACATCAACCTGGGACCAGCGGAGTCAACTACTGTCAATCTCACACTGGTTCACCCAGCCTCTCCAGAACCCGGCACCTACGTGATAGTCGTTACCGCAACCGACGTGGAGTACGACATCGAGTCGCAGTTGGAGATTTTCTTCGACGTTCCCGTGCTAGCCCAACCCGATGTCACGCTGCCCGGAGAGTCGATTACAGCGAACTCCTTTGAGAACACCAACTTGGAGGTAGAGATACGGAACCAAGGCAACGGTGCCCAGACCTACGATGTCGAACTGGTCTCCCCCGCCGGATGGAATCTCGGCTTCGACGACATCGGCCCATTCCCAGGCTCCGCTGAGGGATCCACTGGAACGCTAAGCAAGGAAGGCTCGATTTCTGTGGGAATCAGCATCGAGCCGCCGGGGGTCTTAATCGACGCAGGTGCGACTTTCAACGCCCAGTTGGTAGTCAAATCCAGAGTCAGTTCTGATACGTGGACATATGACTTGCCCCTGGTCATCGATGTCTATGATTCCATCCAGTTCACACCGACTTCTGGTGGCACCGAGTCAGAGGTGACCGCTGATGCCCTGCACGAGATAACCCTCCAGATCGCCAATCAGGGGAACCGTGAGTTGCTGCTGACACCGATAGACAGAGCGCTGCCTGGGGGATGGACGATTCCTAGTGGCTTGGACAACGTTTCCATACAGCGAGGCTCATCAACTGAATGGTCCTTCTCGATTCAGGGCAACGGATTGGCCTCCGGCGGTCTAGTGGAGATTCGGTTCCTAACGGACGACGGCTTCTCTGTTGATTGGAACAGGACTCTCCAAGTCATCTCCAGCGCCGTTCCGACGATATCCTTCTACGAGGTCTCTTTCACCAACGGCTCATCGTCCGATACCCCATTGGGGTCTGGAGCTCATCCTGTCGGGGCTCCAGGCTTCGACATGGCGTGGAAGGTCACCAATGACGGTTCGTCGAGCTGGCAGCCAGATGCGAGCATGGAGCTACCCGGTGAAGATTGGTCCTCCACATGCTCAGTCAACCCCTCAAAGATTACTCCCGGCCAAACAGCCACTGTGTGGTGCACCATAGTTATCCCAGTCTACGAGAAAGCAGGCTCCGAACCCGAAATCACCCTCGTCCTCTCGGACGGTGGAATCGAGTCAAGATACACCGTCTCCCTCCTGGTTGAAATCGTGAACGAGGTCACGTGGACGCTCCAGAACATGAACGAGGCTCACGAGGGGTACTCTACGACTCTGTACTTCGAGCTGCAGAACACCGGCAACTCCGTAGTCTCAAATCGTCTAGTTTCCGAAGGGCCCACTGGTTGGAACATTAGGATTCTGGATGGTATCCTAGTCACGATGCAGCCGGGTGAGACGAGATCGGTGCAGATCTCCTTCATCCCAAATTCGGGATCCGATGGGGAGGTGGTGTTGATGCTCGCAGATGCCGAGCACGTTTCCGGCCATAGCATCAGCTTGCAAATCGACGTGATCCCTGATGATTCGGACGATGGGACACCGATTTGGGTCTTTGGACTCGCAATCCTTCTCATTGTGACACTCGCTGGCGCCGCAGCCATACTCTACCAGAAGTCTGGTGGCAACCTCAAAGTCCTACTGGACCGGATGCCTTCAGTCGGGAAGCGGCGGGAGTCGACTGAGTATGATGCATATCCTACAGACGAAGACGAGAAGTGGTGGGATTCCGAACAGGAAGCCGAGCTAGAGGCCGAGCAGAGTGAACCGAACCTGGAGCGCTTCTCGGAGTACCCTGGCTGGCTATGGGACCCGAGCAAACAGGAATGGGTGCCCGACCCCGATCACAAGGGAGAGTGAACTCGACTAACCAACGACCTTGCAACACCTATCAGAACCGCGATAATTGGCGCACGCAGTGCCCGAAGCCCTTAGAGGGGCGATTGAGTCGGTCATTCGATGAGAAGGCCTGACTCAGCGACCATTTTCACTGCCCTCCTTCTCGTTTCACTGCTCGCGCCAACGGTGCTAGCTGCGGCCTCCCTGTTCTTGACGGCGGACTCCATGGCCAAGGAGGCCACCACAGACGACCCGGCCGAGTACACCATCACAATCACCAACGATGGTGATGAGGACCTGACTGTAACCATGAGCACTTCGCAGGACTCGGACTGCAACGGCTTCACCTCGTCAATCGAGAACGGAGGGACCCCATTCTCCTTGAACGAAGGCGATTCAGAGGCCAGGACGCTAACGGTGAGCGTCAACGACCAAGCATCAGGAGAATGCGAGACTACGGTGACTGCTACTGGAGTTGCAGGAATAGAAACTGCCAACGGGGATATCAAGGTGACTACGTCCGCCGAAGGCGGTGGCCAGTACTCCGTCACGCTCACTTATTCCAATCCCAGCAATGGCGCCATCAACTATGACGGAGAGGAAGACGAGGTCGAGTGGATAGTCGACGTCGAGAACACTGGTGAGGCCGATGGCGATCAGACCATTCAGCTCAGCATGACCTCATCCAGCGACTGCGACTCGGACGGCCTCGATGCCAGTGTAGATCCGCAGCAAATGTCCCTGAGCGAGGGCGAGTCGGAGGAAGCCACCGTGATGGTGAATCTGCCCGATGGCAGCTCCACCGATTCCGGCAACCACTGCTTCACCATGGAGGCGACCATGACCAGTGACCCAAACACGCTCGATCAGGCCAACGACAGCATCCCACTGACCCTGAAGATTCCCGAGGTGAAGACCTGCGACTCCTCGTTGCAAGCCTCCTCTCACACGCTGGACCCTGGAGAATCGGCAACCAATTCCTTCTCTTTGGTGAACACTGGCAACACGGCTTGGACAGTCAGTGCGATTGCTATGGCTGAGGGATACGACATTAGTGATTGGGTGGAGTTCGACACCCCTACCAGCAGGCTGCTATCCGAGCCGGGTGGCTCTCAGGACTCGACCATCTTCGACTTTGTCATAGTTCCCGACGACTCCGTCGAGCCCGGCACGATTGACGTCTACATCCAGGGTCGAGCCGGCAGCAGCGTAGGGTGTGAATCCATCCTCAGGGTGACTCTCGGGCAGGTCCGAGATGCCTCACTCTCGCTCACCCAACCGACGCTGAGCAACGTCCAACCAGGCGCCACCGAGTCGACCTCAATCCAAGTCACGAACACCGGGAACGGCCAAGACACCTACGCCCTAGGAGTCAAGGACCTCATTCCTGGTTGGCAGGTGGACCTTTCGACGAACTCCGTTACCGTGGATGGCAGGCACTGCACGACATCGACAAACTGCGACAGGGTGTACGTGCAAGCGCAAATCACTGTCCCATCCAGCGGCAAAGCAGGCACCGAGTTCCCGATTACTTTCATAGTGAGCTCATCCGGAACCACTCATGACGAGGTCTCTGTCATAGTGACGGTCGCGCCGGTTCACAGCGGGAGCATGGACTTCCCCTCAGACTCCCAGACTGGCAGGTTCACGCAATGGGTTGCCTTTCCCATCGATCTAACCAACACTGGCAACATTCAGGATTCGTATGGACTAAGCTCCTGCGACCCAGACATCAACGACACCTGCGAACAGACCAAGTGGCCGACCCGATTCAAAGACTTCGAGGGCAACAACGTCACTCTGGTAACCCTCGATTCCGAGCAGACCGCACGCATCTATTTGGAAGTCCTAGTCTCGGACAACGCCGATAACAAGTCGGAGGAGTTCGAAGTCAGAATCGGCATCGTCGGAACGGAGGTTCTGATGATTGACAGGGTGTCTGTCATCGTCTCCATCTACAACTACAGCATGGCCGTGGCTTTCGAGAATCCAGGGGACGATCCGAAATTGATGAACATGGCCCTACCCCCAGGAGGTTCCACCACGCTGACTCTCTGGATTTCCAACACCGGGGACGGCGGCGCCGATGACGTCGTGATTTCGATTACAGGAATGGACTCATCGGTTCTCCGGACCGTCAGCGTAGATGGTTCCGAGGTCGAAGGAGACGTCAGGGTCCCCGCGAATAACCAGGTTCTCGTCGAGATAGAGTTCGAAGTCCTAGAGGGAATCGAGAGCGGAACTTCGGGAGTCTTGAGGATAGGCGTCACTTCGAAGAAGAACACGGCCCAGATTCCCTCCTTCGTCGATATCGCAGTGGACATCAGGACCATTCACGACCTTCGCTTCACACTGGAGTCCTCTGACGAGAAGGAGGCTCCATATCCAGAGCACTCTGAATTCACCCTCTATGTCTCAAACCATGGCAATACGGTGGAGGACGTCGAAGTCCTGTCCAGCGATTCGCTCAGGGGATGGACGGTCGATGTGATTAGCGACGAGTTCGAACTAGACCCGGGTGAAACCAGAGAGGTCAAGGTCAGGGTGACGCCCCCAAACGAGATGATCGCTGAGGACGACTATACTTTCACAATCACAGTGCAGCCGAAGGACCTACCAGTCGCAGGACAACCCGTGGATTTGACGATGACTTCCACTCTGGGGGTTGGTGCACTCTCCGACGAGATGCAGGATGTCCTGGCCATTGCGGTCATAGTGGTGGGTTCGCTCCTCGTGCTCTACTTGTTTGCCCGCTCTCGTTCCGAGAACCGTCTGATGGTCGAGTCGCTCAACAACGAGTACGATGACTGAGCAGAGTCCTAGACCCACCTTCGGATACGCTTATGTCCGGTTTTTTCGTGGCGGTCCATGACGGTCCCTACGGGACCGATGGTGATATGATGACTACAGTTGCCGAGATGTACCTCCCCGTTGCCGTCATGACCCTCGTCGGCGTTGGATTCCCGGTAATCAGTTTCATCGCAACCCGTTTTCTGAGGCCGACTAAGAAGGGGTCCGACGGCACTAAGATGAGATCTATTCTTCTACCCGGGTACGAGACCGACCAGAGCCTGTACCTGCGTCGCGATAGCACATACGAGTGCGGCTCTGATCCTATGGGGGAAGCCGATATCAACTTCCACTTCCAGTACTACTGGTACGCAATTGTGTTCCTCGTCTTCGATATCGCGTTCATGTTCCTCGCCTTTGGCGGTGTCATGGCCATACAGAAGGGGGGAGGAGTGCTCAAGGACAGCGAGGTCATCGACGCGCTGCTGACGATGACTGTCTTCATTTTCCTAATGGGGCTGGGTGTCTGGCACGTCTTCCGCAAGCGAGGCAGAATATACATCTGAGGTGAAGCGATGGCAGACGATGGGCACAACTACTCGGTCTTCAACAGCAGGATGCTGGTCGACACAGTGGGCGATGTCACCGAAGAGGCGATGAAGGCAAGCCGAATCAAGGACGTCATCGGCGTCCTCGCTGGCAGAGTATTCAACTGGAGTCAGAGGAAATCTTTGTTCCCCCTACACTTGGGAATCAAGTGCTGCGCTCTTGAGATGGCAGCGGCGGGTGCTAGTAGGTTCGATGCCGAGCGCTTCGGCGTCTTCTTCCGCTCCAGCCCCCGACAGTGCGATGTGCTTCTGGTAAACGGTCCGATAAGCAAGAAGTTCGCCGACCCCATAATCAGGCTCTGGGAGCAGATGCCCGAGCCCAAGTGGTGCATAGCCATGGGCGAGTGCGCAATCTCCGGTGGCCCGTACTTCCAGTCCTACAACATCCTCGAAGGAGTCGACACCGTAATCCCCGTCGACGTCTACATCCCGGGCTGCCCGCCGCGTCCTGAGGCCCTGATTGACGGCTTCGACAAGCTCCGGCAGAAGATTATCCGTATCGGCGCTCTTCCAGATGACGGTAGGCCAGACTCACTGAACCCGATTATCATCGGAGATGACTAGGGGGGCCAAGCGTGGGCAAAGTCGTTTCTACTACTACACAGAGGTCAGCTGCCGAGAGCTTGGCTGCTGCGGTGTCCGAGATGGACGGCATAACGGCCGAGGTGGCCGAGAGAAACAGTGGCACGAGCCCGCGGAACGTGGTTATTGTAAGCTGCGACCCTGAGCGGTGGCGTGGCTTGGCCGAGAGCCTCAGAAATACCCACGGAGTGGACTATTGCTCAATGATCACGGGTATTCATTGGCCGGAGGGGGGTCCCGAGAAGAACTGGGAGGTCGTCTACCACTTTCTGCGAATGGCAGTGTCGAACCCTCCTGTGATCGATGGCATGGTCGAACCCATCGTCATCGACCCCACGAAGGTCAAGGGCAACGGGGTGCCGCTGGAGATTGAGGTACGTGTCAACCTACCCGAGACCAGAGAGCCTTGCGTGGCATCGGTCCAGGACATATGGGTCGGCGCCGATTGGAATGAGAAGGAGACCTGGGACTTGGTCGGCATCGACTTCGAGGGCCACGTAGGAATGCGCAGGGTCCTTCAGCCGCACGAGACGCCGCCCGGCTTCCATCCGCTCCAGAAGCAGCACAGGCTGCGATACCACGACTTCGAGGAGATGTACGACGATGCGCAGGGCTTCCTGCGCAAGCCGTCCGACGCTGGCAAAATCAAGTGAGGAGGTGTTAGATTGGCGGAAATGTGGATTTCTATGGGCCCCCAGCACCCCATGACTCACGGACTGTGGACCCTCAAGGTCAAGGTCGATGGAGAGACTGTGATTGACACCGAGCCCGACCTCGGCTACATCCACCGAGGCGTCGAGAAGATAGGCGAGGCGCGAGATTTCACCCAGTTCACCACCTACTGTGACCGGTTGTGCTACGCCAGCGCCAACACCTGGTCGCACTCCTATATCTACGCGGTCGAGGACCTGCTGGAAGTCGAGGTTCCCGAACGTGCCGAGTACATCCGACTCATCGCTGTGGAACTGCAGAGGATCGCATCCCACCTGATGTGGTTGGGTGCCTATGGTCCCGACATCGGCAACCTGTCCATCATGGTCTGGTGCCTACGCGAGAGAGAGATGATGATGGATCTGCTCCAAGAATTGGGTGGCTCGAGGATGCACTACAACTTCCCCAGAGTGGGGGGCGTCAAGCGCGACCTTCCACACGGCTTCGCCCAGCGGGCCAGGGCCAAGGTCAGCCTTTTCCTAGATAGGATTCAGGAGTACGAGGCTCTGTTCGACGAGAGCACCATCTTCCTCATCAGAACCCAAGGCGTGGGGTACGCCAAGCCCGAAGAGATGGCCAACCACGGAGTCTCTGGCCCGAACCTCCGCGCTGGAGGCGTGAATTACGACGTTCGTCGAGCCCACCCTTATTCAGTCTACAGTGAGCTAGACTGGGAGCCGCCTGTCGAGCGGCCGTCGATCAAGGGGGCTGATTGCTACGACAGGTACAGAGTCAGAGTCGAGGAGATGCGCATCAGCGCCCTAATGGTCCTCGAGGCACTGGAAAAGATTCCTCGTGGTGCCGACACCTACCACGAGCCTGGCGACCCCGCAATATTAGCGAAGGCACCTAGTAGGGCACCCGAAGGCACCTCTGGCTTCCACCACTTTGAGGACAGCCGCGGCGAGTCGATGTTCTACCTTGTAGGGGGCGGTGAGGCTCGCGGCAAACAGCCGTACCGCGTATCCATCCGCTCGCCGATGTTTCTGACCATCCCATATGCATCCAAATGCATGATCGGTTACAAGGTTGCAGACATCCCGGCCATCATGGGCTCGTTTGACCCGTGCATAGGGGAGACGGATAGGTGATATGATGCCGAGCAGCGACTGGCTGGACCTTAGGGGGTGGGTTGAGAGGTTCGTTGGTTGGTCGATGGATGGATTACATGACACTCTGCCGTCCGGGGACATCGATTTGCAGGCGACCATCTCACTTCCAAGGGGAATTTGGCCACACGACATCGTCATCGGTCCGATCTTCGACCTCCAGAGGGAGTTCGCAGCCATGCAGCCCGGTTTGGAGGCGTTCTTCAACGCTACAATCGTCTGCACAATCGTGTTCACCACGGTCATGATGACCATGCTGCCGATTCCCTACATCGAGCGGAAGTTCATCGGGCGCCTGATGGACAGGCTCGGTGCCACGACCACCCTCCGCAGCCTATGGGTCGGTGAGAGTGGCGTGACGGCCGGAGAGTGGTGGAACCAGCTTCCGTTCGGCATGGGCGCACCCATAGGGTGGGGCAACAGGCTGCTCAACTCGATTTGGGGTAATGACCACCCTCTGGAGACGGTCTCCAGAGTCAACAACCGGAGCTACCACGGCTACTGGTTCCTTCTCCCGGGATTCTTCCAGGCCTTCGCGGACTTCACGAAGTTCGCAGGCAAGGAACACATCGTACCGAAGAACGCCGACAAGATCGTCTTTGAAGTAGCCCCCGTGATTATCATCTCCACGACTGTCTTGGTGTTCGCTTTCATCCCCTTCGGGCCTCACTTCTACATCGCCAGCCCCGAGCTCTCGACGATCTTTATGATGGCTGTCTTCGGGGTTGCCCCTCTAGGGGTCTTCTTCGCCGGCTGGTCGTCCAACAACAAGTACACCCTCATCGGAGGAATGCGCTCCGCGGCCCAACTCACCGCCTACGAGATCCCTCTGCTGATTACCGTGCTCGGCGTCTGCGTGCTCAGTGGCTCCTTCAACATCATCGAGATCGTGGACTTCCAGATTAGCGAGGGCGATATCTGGAACGTATTCATGATGCCACTGGGCGCTGTACTGTTCCTAATCACTATGATTGCTGAGGTAGAACGCATCCCCTTCGACATGCCCGAGGCCGAGGCCGAGCTAGTCGAGGGATGGTGGACCGAGTACGGCGGCCTACGCTGGGGCTTCATGTTCATGGCCGAGTACATGCGATCGTTCGCAGCGTGCCTCCTCTTCGCCCTGTTCTTCCTAGGAGGCTGGGAGGCTCCATTCCAAGGCAGCCTGGAATCTATGCCCTTAGTCGGCGGGGCCCTAGGGACTCTATTCTCAATCATCCCGGGAATCGTGTGGGTGCTGGGGAAGGCTTGGCTGTTGTTCGCCGTCTTCGTCTGGATTCGCGCTTCCCTGCACAGGGTACGCTCAGACCAGATACTGGAGTTCGGATGGCGATGGCTCCTCCCTCTCTCAATCGTCAATCTGGCCCTCGCCATCTTCCTCAGGGTCTGGGTTTGGGACAGCGGCTGGGGCTTCTTTTGGATTTGGGACAGCGGCTGGGGACTCGTCGCCCCGATTGTAATGATGCTGATGGGCGTGGTAGGCTTTGCCATACTCGTCCTTGACGAGGACAAGGAGGCCCTAGAGACCATGCGCCGACCGTACAGCACCTACATCCCCGGGCGGGACCCAGTGAAGGCCTCACCCGGAAGCCATAGGGACTCGGAGGCGCGCTCATGAGCTACCACCCCCATGGAACCCCGAGCTTCCGCAACCTCGTTGTGCGACCAATGTGGATTACGATGAAGACGGCGCTGCGAACCGTTCCATTCCTAGGGAAACTCAGGATTCTGAAAAACGACTACCACGGACAGACTGCCCAGATGGTCGACCCAGAGACTAGGAGAAGGGTCGGCGAGGAACACCCCAGCGCCTACCAGAAATTCTCGGCTGACCGCGAGACGAGCCAAATCATGCCCTTCATGGAGAGGCCAGTCACGGTGATGTATCCCTACGAGAGGCTCGAGGACCTCGAGCCCTGGCTGTTCGTGCCCGGTAACTACAACGGCAGGATAGGCATCATCTGGGAGACCTGCACCGCATGCAAGGCATGCGTAAAGATATGCCCCAACGACTGCCTCCACATGACCTCTGAGGTCAAAGTTGACGTCCTCGACACCATGGACGACACTCACGAGTGGCACGGTTACGGTAGCGAGGTCGAGGCAGGGACCTACGCAGCCAGGACGAAGGAAGATTTCGACGAAATCGCAAATGGCTTCGATCTCGTCAAAGACCATGGCATCGCTCCGCAGCAGTACGACTTCGCCGAAGTCATAGACATCACCGGCGACATCGCTACCGTGCGCTGGTCGGACGGATCCGGAATCGAGGACGTCGACCTCGATTCGTTGAAACCCGCGGAGCAGGACATCGTCTCGGGTCGTATTGATTTGGGCAGATGCATGTTCTGCGGCCTCTGCATGGAGGCCTGCCCGTTCGAGTCCTTCTTCATGACCAACGAGTACGACGGCATGTCGGGCTTCTCGAGAGAGGAACTCTGGATGGATGCTGATAGAACCAGGGTGATGCCAGCCGTCCACCAAGAGAGGGTGGACATGGAGCTCGCCAAGCGCGCGCAGAAGGAGAAGGAGAAGAAGGAGAGGCGGGCCAAGAAGGCGGCTAGGACGGGGGCTTGATTCAGTGCCCATTGACTTTGAGGCTGTCGTATTCGTCATCGTCGCGGGCTCCGCGATTGCAGGCGCGATTGGCTGTGTGTTTGCCAGAAGGGTCGCGCACTCGCTGCTATGTCTAATGCTTACCTTCACTGCCGTGGCTGCCGTCTTCTTGATGGCCAGTGCCGAGATGTTGGCCGCTGTTCAGATTCTCGTTTACCTAGGATCAGTGATGATTGTCGTTCAGTTCGGTGTCATGCTCACTCGTAGAAGAATACAGGATGTTGAGGTCTGATGAGGGCGCTTTCGGCGATGGCCGGGATAGGTATCTTCGCCTTCATCCTGATTCTGCTTAGGGAAGTGATGGAGCATCCCATGTGGGACGAGACCGGAGAGGCACCTACAACCATAGAGTTCGCGAACGCCCTCTTCAACGACTGGTCCGTCGCAACTGTGGTTCTCGGCGGACTACTCGCCATGGCCATGATCGGCGCATCCTACCTCGTGCGCGACGAGCGCCTGACCAATCTGCTATGGGACATCGGAGGTGAGGAGGAATGATCGATCCCAGCTGGATAGCTGGACTGGGCGTCATTCTGTTTGGCATAGGCCTCCTCGGGACCTTCTACCACAAGAACGCAATCGTGGTGCTGATGTGCATCGAGCTGATGCTCAATGCAGCCAACCTGAACTTCGTGGCTGCCGCCGCCCACTACGGTGACGTAAGCGGATGGGTCTTCACCGCCATTGCAATCGCGATCGCTGCAGCAGAGGTGGCCATCGGACTGGCCATCCTACTGTCGATGTACAGCACACAGCAGACAATCTTCCTCGATGAACGTGCGAGCAAACTGAGGAACTAGGTGGTAGGATGGCGGAGTCTGGAAATGAGTACAACCTTCTCCTACCTATGGTTCCAGCACTTCTGGTCGTGCCAGTGCTGTCCCTACTGGGGATGGAGTCGCACGAGGCGACGTTCCTGATTGTGCTGGCCCCCTTCCTCGCCTTCCCAGTAATCTTGATCGTCGGGCAGGCCTACAACGGCAACGAGACTTGGAAGAATAATCTGAAGGAAGGAGGCATCATCGGGCTCGGCTCTCTGCTAATCTCCCTCACTGTGGCTCTCTGGATAATGTTCGATTACCTGACCGAGGCCGCTCACTTCGAGCACGACAGCGTTGCGACCTGGTTCGATTGGATTTCCTTCGAGGTCATGCAGTCGGACTACACCATGACCGAGACGAGGGTGCTTGGGATGGGCGTGTGGATCGACTCCGTCACCCTGATGCTGCTGTTCGTGGCCACCTTTCTGTGCTTCCTGATTTGTTGGTTCAGCTTGGGCTACATGAACACCGACCAGATCAACGAGAACCGAAACCACCGGTTCTACAGCGAGTTCGTGTTGTTCGCTCTAGGCATGTTCGGGATGGTGCTCGCTGACAACTTCCTGTGGCTGTTCGTCTTCTGGGAGATCATGGGACTATGCTCCTACCTTCTGATAGGGTTCTACTTCTGGAAGGAGAGCGCGGCATACGCCGCCAAGAAGGCCTTCCTGACCACCCGTGTTGGCGATGTGTTTCTGATGGTCGGGCTGCTAATTCTCTACGACATCTACGGCTCGCTCGAGTTCTCCGTGGTCTTCGATGACCCGTCCACTGGGGTCGGTGGCGCTGTAGTAGACTCTGGACAGCTATTCTGGGCTCTCATGATGCTATTCATCGGTGCCATAGGCAAGTCTGCCCAGTTCCCGCTCCACGTCTGGCTGCCAGACGCCATGGAGGGCCCTACGCCCGTGTCCGCGCTCATTCACGCGGCGACCATGGTGAACGCCGGCCTCTATCTCGTCGCCCGCATGGTGCCCTTCGTCGACGTAAGCCACCATGGCGTTGCTGGACTCGAGGAATTCGGGCTGATAGTCGCCTGGGTGGGTGGCATCACCGCCTTCATGGCGGCCTCGATAGCGTTCGTGCAGAACGACATCAAGAAGGTCTTGGCCTACTCAACTATGAGCCAACTTGCCTACATCTTCACCGGTCTCGGTTCCGCCCTCTGGTTCTACAGCCACGGCGATCACCACGCCGCTGCTTTCGTGTTCGGGGCATCGATGTTCCACCTTTTCAATCACGCCATGGCCAAGGGGATGCTGTTCATGGCCAGCGGCTCGGTCATCCACGAGGTCCACCACGCGCACGAGCACCTGCACCATGGGGCGGACCGCGGTCACGACGACTTCGACCACCAGGATATGCGCAACATGGGCGGTCTCGCATCGAAGATGCCGGTCACGGCCACTGCGATGATGTTCGGGTCCATGTCGATAATCGGCATCCCGCTCATAGGCGGGTTCTGGTCGAAGGAGGGTATCATCGCTGAGACGTGGAAGGCCTGCCTCGAGGCGGAGCCACTGATGTTCGGCCCTGCTCTACTGATCCTACTGACAGCAGGTATGACTGGCTTCTACATGTCTCGGATGTGGTTCATGACCTTCGCCGGTAAGCCAAAGCACGAGGCCGCAAAGCATGTTCACGAGGCCACGCCCTGGATCAAGGAACCACTCATTATCCTGACTGTAATCAGCGCCCTAGGCGGCTTCCTTCTGTCTGTAATGGGCGTCGTCGACTTCCTCTCGGCCGAGAAGGACCACTTGGCGCTACATGGGGTTCTCGAGACGCTCGAGCACGCATTCCTGCCTTCTGACACGAACCTCAGGCTGGTAGGCTGGACCACCATCTTCCTCTCACTGGTCATTGGACCAATCTATGCTGCCCGTATTCATGGTGGCAGGCTCGCAGAGGGCGAGAAGTCCAACCCGATGGTCGCTTGGCTGGTCTCCCTCTCTGACAAATTCGGCTCGCAGGACGTATCCGAGATAGCGGAGTCCAGCCTATCGGAGGCGCTACAGAACCGGCTTTACTTCGACGACCTCTACGAATGGATTCTCGCCAAGACAGCGATCCCCTTCGCCGCCTTCGCCGCCTGGTTCGACAAGAACGTCGTAGACGGGTTGGTCAAGCAGGTTGAGTCCAACTCCGTGCTTGGATCCATCCAGATTCGCAAGGTGACAACTGGAAGGGCCCGCGACTACATACTGATGACCGCGGTCGGTGCACTCTCAATCTTCGCTCTGGCTTGGGGGGTGAGCGGGTGATGCTGACCATCCTAGTACTGAGTCCGATTGCGGTGGGACTGACTCTGCTCCTGCTGCCCCTAGTCCTTCCCGGGCAAGCAGCTGAGAGCATCAAAAGGGTCAGCCGGAACGTGAGCCTCGGTGTTGCCCTCGCCCTGTTCGCCATATCGACATGGGCGGCCATGGCCTCGCTCAGCGACATCAACTGGATGGACATACAGTTGGGAGACTACCATCTCGAGAACACTCCCATGGACCTCATTCCCTACATCGGGGTGTCCTGGCACGTCGGTGCCGATGCCCTCTCATTCCCGATGATTTGGCTAACGGCCATGCTCATCCCTGTGTCAATGCTGGTCGAGTGGGATGCCAAGCACGGGCACGTCTTCCACCCTCTCTTGCTAGTCATGGAGGGTGCGCTGCTAGGCGTCTTCGTGGCTCTTGATCTCTTTGTCTTCTATGTGTTCTGGGAACTAACGCTGATCCCCATGTTCTTCCTGATACTGATGTGGGGCGGAGAGGATCGCCGCTATGCTGCGATGAAATTCTTCATCTACACTTTCACGGCGAGCGTCGTCATGCTGTTCGGGTTCCTCGTGATGTACTTCCACACCAGCGCCGACACGGCAACCGGTCACACATTCGACCTCGTGACGATGCTCGCAAATGACAATCTGATTCCGAGCGAGGGACTCAGACACTTCGTCTGGCTACTTCTGCTGATTGGATTCGCGACCAAGATGCCTAGCGTCCCAGTCCACACTTGGCTTCCGGATGCACACGTCGAGGCACCTACTGCAGGCTCGATGATTCTGGCCGGTGTTATGCTGAAGATGGGCGCGTACGGCTTCCTGAGGGTTGCAGTGACGGCATTCCCCGGTTCCACTATCGTCTTCACGCCGCTGCTGATTCTGCTTGGAATGGTGAGCCTGGTCTACGGGGCGTGGGTCTGCTTGGGCCAGACCAACCTCAAGCGAATGGTGGCATACTCGTCGGTCTCACACATGGGCCTGATTTTCCTCGGTATCGCGACGATGCAGCCTCTGGGAATCGCTGGTGCGTTGTACATGATGTTCGCACATGGCATCATCAGCCCGCTGCTGTTCGCGGTGGCCGGCGCCTTCAAGCACCATTATCACACACTGGAGATCGGATCGATGCGCGGAATCGCACACCATAGCCCATGGTTGTCAGGCCACATGATGATTGGGTGGATGGCGAGCCTCGGGCTACCCCTGCTCGCTGGTTTCGTCGCCGAGGTGGCTATACTAATCGCCTTCTGGATGACTTTCGGATGGCTGGTCCTGCTGCCCGCGCTGACGCTCATTATCACTGCTGCGTATTACATCACTTCGATGCAGAGGACTATTTTTGAGTCCAACGACCCCCATCAAGGAATCCTCCCCGAGACCCTCCACGATGAGAGCCCACGCGATATCACCTGGCACGAGAACGCCGGCATGTTCGTGTTGGCAGCCTTCACCGTCCTGTTTGGAATCCTGCCGTTCATTTTCTGGGACATGATGTCTGACTGGAGCAGTGAGATGGTGCTCGGCGTACTCAAAGATGCCATGATTTCCAAGGGGGTGAGGCCATGAGCTCGGAGTTGGACGGATTGGCCTATGACCTCATACTTCCCGAGCTAGTGATGCTTGCAGGTTTGCTGGCGATATTACTGATTCCCAATCTGGGCGATGCCAGGATGAGGATACCTCTCACGAGCGTTCGCATCCCCATTCTCCTCGGCGGGACCCGGTTCACCCTAACTAGGGACCCACGGCTGCCGAATGCGCTAGCACTGGTTTTTCTGGCTTCCTCAGTGGCGCTGTCCGCCTCCATGCTCTTTGGCGAGACGTCCGGGGATTTCGGCAATGTTCTGCACATCGATCGCTTCAGCAGTCTCCTCACTGTGATCTTCACTTCCGCTCTCCTGCTCGTCGCTATTGCGACCACCCACAGGCTGCCCGCCGACCCGAGTGCAGCAACCCCGAAGAGGCGAGACAGCGCCGAGGCGGAAGCGGCCAAAATCATCTCTCTGTATAACAACAGAAGGCAGGCCGACTTCCACATCCTTCTGCTGATGGCCGGGCTTGGCATGTCCCTGATGGCCAAGTCCACTCATCTGTTTATGCTCTTCGTGTGCTTGGAGCTAGCCTCGCTTTCGTCCTACGTCCTCGTCGGCTTCCACAAGGAGTCCGACGTGGGCGGTGAGGCCGGAACGAAGTACTTCATCGTCGGTTCGGTGGCTTCGGCCGCTGGCATCTACGGCATGTCCCTGCTATACCTTTGGAACGGCGACCTGAGCATTTCGGGACTGTCCTCCTCCTGGGGTGCAATGGAAACTCTCGACCCGTTAGCCGTAATCGGTGTCGGCCTCATGCTCGTGGCATTCGGATTCAAGGTTGGCGCCGCTCCCTTCCACCTCGCCATCCCAGATGCCTACTCCGGCGCCTCTTCCCCAGTCGCAGGATTGCTGGCAACGGCCTCGAAGGCCATGGGATTCGTAGCTCTGATGAGAGTACTCATCATCGTCACGATGCCCTCGACCGGAGAGGGATTCTGGATGGCGATTATTGCCGCTATCGCCGTGATTACCATGACGTGGGGCAATCTAGCAGCGCTTTCCAGCGACAACCCGAAGCGGATTCTCGCATACTCGAGCGTAGCCCATGCAGGTTACATGCTCGCCGCGCTCGCAGCCATCGGAACTGGTCTGGGCGACGCCGCCGCCAACGCGCTCGTAGTCACCGCCGTGCTGTTCCACCTTACCATACTCGTCCTGTTCAAGCTCGGCGCGTTCCTCGTACTTTCGATGATTGAGACCGGGGGTGGCAGCCATCGCCTCGAGGGCCTCCATGGATTGGCTCGTCGCGACCCGATAATCGCGGCCTCGATGTTCGTGTTCATGCTCTCGCTGGCCGGGGTTCCACCGTTCTCGGGCTTCCTCTCGAAACTGCTGATGATCAACGGTATCGTAAATATAACCGCGGGGACGGGGAGCCTCACTAGCAGTGCTGTGCTACCTTGGGCCGTGAGCGTCGACCCCGTCTTTTGGCTAGCAGCAGCCATCGTGGCCAACAGCGCTCTCTCGCTGTTCTACTACCTTAGGATAGGGCTGGTCATGTTCTACGAGGCGCCCGAGGACGCCACTCCCATCGTTGGTGCCATTCCCCTTAGGGCAGCCATCGCAATCTGTGCCATCCTGACGATCCTATTCGGGATAGGCCTGCTCAGCGAGGCAGCCCTTGACATAGTCAGCGGCGCCGCAGATGCCTTCCTAGGCCTTTGATTGACAGGCTCAACTTCACATAGGGGCCGCTCAACCCACCCCCTATGGCTCGTAGAGAGGAAACCGTTGACACAGAACTGCTCGCGCAGCTCGAGTCAGGAGGCGACCGCATTCGCGTGCCCCTCCCAAAGCGCAAGGTCAACGAGATGTTCGCGATTGCCGACCAGATTTTGGGCGGGCGCCGGGTGAGGTCGGTCTGCGAAGATGGTGAGAGCCGTCTGGCAAGGATTCCAGGGAAAATGCGACGTCGGCAGTGGGTCCGCGAAGGCGACCTGATTGTCATCCAGCCATGGGAGTTCCAGGACGAGAAGGCGAACGTGTGCATGCGCTACACCAAGACTCAATCCCTCTACCTCTCGCGAAAGGGCGTCCTCCCAGAGATAGTGGATCTGTTCGGTATGACCAAGGACGACGAGGTCGGACAATTAGGCGAGGCAGCCCCGACCCCCGACCTTGAGGTTGTGCACGAAGGGGACGAGGAAGAGCCCACCGAGGAGACTGAAGAGACGGTTGTGGATGATGGGGACGAGGACGACATCGACTCGTTCTTCGGGTGAGTGAATGCCTCGAGAAGAGGATTGGGACGAGGACGACATCGACAGCCTGCTCAGGGCCGAGAAGAAGCACGAGTGGATTTCCGATCCTAGGTTCAAGCGGATGTTTACCGACATAGAGGACGCCCTCCAGGGAGTCATGGGCAAGGGCAAGTACGAGTGGGTGGACAGGCGTGTCTTCGATCAAGTCTTCGACCGTTCGACGCTGCTGGCGCTGCACAAGTTGATGGAGCAGGGCAACATCGAAACCATCGACTACCCGATTGCACGGGGCAAGGAGGCGCACGTCTTCCGAGCTACCTCCAAACAGGGCCCTCTTGCCGTCAAGATCTTCCACACGACCAATGCGGTATTCAAGGGACTCGCCAAGTACATCGACGGCGATCCCAGGTTCTCGGGACTATCTCGACGCCACCGGGAACTCGTTAACATCTGGGTCCGCAAGGAGTCCAGGAACCTCAAGAGGATGAGGAAGCACGGTCTCAGGGTCCCGGAGCCGAAGTCCAGCCTGAAAAACATCCTCGTAATGGAGTTCATCGGCACCGAGGAAGCGGCGAGCCCCAGGCTGAAGGATATCAAGCTTGAGGATCCCATGGGGGTTTTCGAGGACCTGCTGGAGATAGCGGCGATAATCTGGCAGACCTGCGATCTCGTGCACGCTGACTTCAGTGAGTATAATGTCCTCTGGCATGATGGCCAGCCTTGGGTAATCGACGTCGGCCAAAGCGTCACTACAAGGCACCCGAGCGCCAAGGAGTTCCTAGTCAGGGACGTGACTCGTCTGACCGAGTGGATTGGCAGGCAGGGACACGAGATATCGGTGGCCGAGAGTCTCGTAAGGGTCCTCGACGACCCGGTTACGAAGCTCGACCCGCTTCCTAGCGGGGATTAAAGCAGGGTGGCGGGTCGAGCGCTGTCGTGGAGCATCTCTGCCGAGTGCCGAAGGATAGGATCGCCGTGCTAATCGGCAAGGGCGGACAGACCCGCAGGATGATCGAGGAGGCATGTGGGGGTGAGATTAGCGTGGACTCGCAGACTGGGGACGTCTCCATCCAGTGGTCCGAGGACACGGATCCCGTCAAGAGGATGAAGATACCTGACGTAGTCACGGCCATCGGCAGGGGCCTAGCACCGAAGCGTGCCATACAGCTCATCGAGGATGACATGTTCCTGCGAATTTACGACATTCGAGAGTGGGTTGGGCGTCAGCCGAACCAGACGCGCCGAATGAGAAGCAGACTGATTGGCACCAACGGTCGGATCCGCAGCCTAATTGAGGAGATGTCGAACTGTGAGATTGCGATTTACGGATCCACCGTTGTCGTAATGGGCGACAACGATGGCTTGGCACTCTCCACTCCTGCGATAGAAGGCATCCTCGGCGGCTCCGAGCACAGCACGGTGCTCTTCGGCTTGGAGCAGGACAGAAAGAGGCAGAGACTCCGCTCCAAGTCTCTGGAGACCTTCGAGGAACGAAGGGACGCCGACTCCGATTCGTTCGACATAATGGTGCCCGGGTTCACCGAGGCCCGCAGGAGGAGGCTGGCTGAATCGCAGGAGGAACCAATGGACGACACCGAGGTCTCGGAAATCATAGAGCTGGCCGATGACGAGAGCATCACTTACGATGATGAGTGACTCCAGAGCCGCCACGCATAAGCCAAGAAAGCCCTTCCCCATCACATGCACAACCCCTTGGAGGAGATGTACTCCTACGAGCGCTGGGCGATTAACGCGCTTCTTGTCGTCGTTTTCCTCGTAGTAGTCGGGGTCGGACTGCATGAGATCGGCACCAGCAATCCTCTCTCGGAGTCACTCTACCAGCACTATCTCAATCCTATATGGGGGGAGTCAAGCGGAGATTCCGGCTACAACTACTACAACACCATCACGTACGCCGTCGTCTTAGGTCTCTTCGTTGTCGCCATTTCCTGGTGGCTCCGCCGTCTTGGAATCGACTCCAGCGACGCTAGCGTGATCGCGCTGCTACCGTTCGTCACCTGGGCGGCCTTCGGAGAGATAGTCGAGGACGCCGAGATGTTCGGGACGGGTCTCGCCCCCTACTTTGTCAGCCCGGGAATCCACTTCCAAGGGGCATTCTGGGTAGTGCTGGCCGGGGCCGCCGCTTACTCACATAATGACAGCAAGGCCGATGATGAGTGGGTCTCCGCCAAGATTGAGAGCATCGCGACCCTGATGATTCTGCTACAACTGGTGATCTACGGGACATCCATTTCTGGCAGCTCCACGGTGAGCGCAGGCCAGATTAGCATGTGGCCAATGCTGCTAGCTGCCTCAGTAGCCTTGTTGACACCTCGTCTGTTGCGCTCCTCGATCTCTGGCTTCACACCCGTCCAGAGGATGGTATACCTCGTTGGTATGGGGGGTTCCATGATTTTCCTCGGGGCACTGCTATCGTTCTCGGCAGCGAACCCCCCTCCCACAGAGAATCTGTGGCCGCCCGTGGTGGTCATCGGAGTCCCCGTGTCCTTGGCCTTCGTAATGTACACTCAGGGCAAGCCCGCGGCCGACGAGCTGGCTAGCCGCGGCTTCGTGGCAGGTATCCTCCCACCGGGACTCACCGAGGGGGAGTATCACGCGCTGTCATCCCCTGACAAGGACCTGATAGAGGAACTGAGGCTGAAGGCATCTATGGCGCAGCCGCTGATATTCCTCGCTGTCGCGGGGCAGCTTCTCGATGGACTGGCGACGTGGATAGGCATCGACTTCTTCGGTTATCACGAGAAGCACGTCCTGTCGTCTGGCATCATCGACCTCTTCGACACCGCGCTGACCTTCACTGCGGTCAAGCTCGGTCTCGGCGCACTGATCTGGTACTTCTTCGCAATCGCGGACTTTGAGCATCGCCAGCAGCACCTCCGTCTACTCATAGGAGTGGCCATGCTGATCGTCGGGATGGCGCCCGGGCTGAGGGACGTCGGAAGGCTCGCACTGGGCGTGTAAAATCGACATCTGCGATGTCGAGCCCATTCAATTGAAGGCTCACGCTCTGTCTGAGGGACCTGAGAGACATGGACAGGCTGCCCACCAGAATCGACCGTGGTAGCGACGAGTTCGAGGCTCGCCGCGAGCGCAACCTAGCGCTGTCCGAGGATCTGAGACAGAGGCTCGACGCGGCAAGGCGGGGAGGTGAGGAGCGCCACGTCGAGAGGCACAGGGAGCGCGGCAAGCGCCTACCGAGGGAAAGGATTACCGAGGTCTGTGACCAAGGGGCACCGTTCCTGGAGATGTCATCGCTTGCTGCCGGTGGGCTCTACGACGGCAAGGCGCACTCTGCTGGCATAGTCACCGGGATTGGGGTGGTGCATGGAAAGGAGTGCATGTTCGTTGCCAACGATGCGACCATCAAGGGAGGCTCGTATTATCCCATGACCGTCAAGAAGCACATCAGGGCGCAGGAAATCGCAGAGGAGAACAACCTGCCTTGCATCTACCTCGTTGACTCTGGTGGCGCCTTCCTGCCCTTGCAGGACGAGGTGTTCCCTGACAAGCTGCACTTCGGCCGCATCTTCCGAAACCAAGCCATCCTATCGAGCAAGGGAATTCCGCAAGTCGCAGCCGTCCTAGGGTCCTGCACCGCCGGTGGCGCCTACATTCCCGCGATGTCGGATGAGTCGATCATCGTGAAGGGAAACGGGACGATCTTCCTAGCGGGTCCTCCGCTAGTCAAAGCGGCCACCGGGGAGGAGGTGACTGCCCAGGACTTGGGTGGGGCGGAGGTCCACACCTCCGAATCAGGGGTCGCCGACCACTTCGCCGAGGACGAGGCCGAGGCACTGAGGATAGTGCGAAGCATCGTCGAGAACCTCAACATCGCCCCCAAGCACAGGCTCGACGTCGCTCAGCCCGAGCAGCCAGCCCACGAGGTCGAGGACCTCATGGGCATCGTTCCCGGTGACAACAGAAAGCCCTATGACGTGCGTGAAATCATATCGAGGATCGTCGATGGCTCGCGCTTCCACGAGTTCAAGCAACGCTACGGTACCACCTTGGTCTGCGGCTTCGCGAGGATTCACGGCTACCCTGTGGGTATCCTTGCGAACAACGGTATCCTGTTTTCGGAATCCTCGTTGAAGGGAGCGCACTTCGTCGAGCTGTGCGGCCAGAGAGGCATCCCCTTGATCTTCTTGCAGAACATAACCGGATTCATGGTCGGGAGGGACGCAGAGGCAGGCGGCATCGCCAAGGACGGCGCCAAGTTGGTGACTGCGGTCTCATGCGTCCCGGTTCCCAAGTTCACCGTCATCATCGGAGGCTCCCACGGAGCAGGCAACTACGGCATGTGCGGACGGGCATACGACCCCCGGTTCCTGTTCATGTGGCCCAATGCCAGAATCAGCGTCATGGGGGGGGAGCAGGCCGCGAGCGTACTGTCGTCTGTAGGCAATTCCGACCCGGACGAGATCAGGTCCAAGTACGAGGAGGAGAGCAATCCCTACTACTCCACGGCCCGTTTGTGGGACGACGGCGTAATCGACCCTAGGGACACCAGAGACGTGCTTGGACTATGTATCTCGGCCAGTCTCAACGCCTCCATGCCGGACACTGGCTACGGTGTCTTCAGGATGTGATGACATGGGCATGAGCGATGACAGACCGGTCACCAAACTATGCAGGCTTGACATCGACGGACCCGTCGCCCGCCTCACCCTAACCCGAAGCGAGGTCCACAACGCGCTCAACGCGCAACTCATCTCCGAGATTGCCGACGTGCTCGCATGGACGGCCGAACGCTCTGTGGGCTCCACCGGGGAGCTGCTGGATTCGGAGGGCGCGAATCACCTGCGTGCCCTAGTCATTGGATCCGATGGCAGGCACTTCTGCGCCGGCGCCGACATCAACATGATGCGGGAGGGCGGCACCAAGGGGACGAAGGAGAATCGGGCTGACGCCGAGCGGCTCGACAAGCTGTTCAACGGGCTGTGGTCCCATCCTTGCTTCACCATCGCTTCGGTGCACGGAGTCGCCCTGGGAGGGGGCGCCGGGCTGGTCGCCTGCTGCGATCATGCCATCGCGGCATCAGGCACCCGAATCGCCCTGTCTGAGGCCAAGCTGGGGATACTGCCAGCGGTAATCGGACCCTATGTCTACAGAAGAGTCGGCAGCGCGCAGTTTCGACGGCTCGCTACGCTTGCAGGCACCTTCGAGCCAGATGAGGCACTGATGATCGGCATGGTTGACCAGATTGCCGCGAACGCCGAGGAGGCGTCACGACTCGTCGACGAGGCCATCGCGACAGTGCTCACCACGGGTCCGGTGGCCGTTGTGGAGGCCAAGAGTCTGATAGATTCCTTCGATCGCTGGATGGGCACGGACGAGGAGCTGCGTGAGTGGGCGCTCGACAAGACCAGCGAGATGCGCGCCTCGGCTGAGGGCCAAGAGGGACTTGCGGCGTTTCTCGATGGTAGGAAGCCTGCCTGGTCTTCAGAGAATCAGGACGGCTGAGCATGCTTCCAAATTGGATGGAGGAGTCACCACGGCCGTTCGCAACGGTCCTCGTGGCAAACCGCGGTGAGATCGCCGTTCGGCTGCTTCAGGCAGCCCGCGAGGCGGGTCTGGGCGGCATAGCCGTATTCTCCGATGCCGACGCCAACTCGCTCCACGTCGAGGTCGCAGACCAGGCCGTCCACCTGCTAGGGGACACGCTCGACCAGACCTATCTCAACGGGGATGCCATCATCGAGGCTGCTAAGGGATGCGGGGCCGAAGCGATACACCCCGGTTACGGCTTCCTCTCCGAGCGGGCGGACTTCGCACGCGCCGTCGAGGCAGCGGGATTGGTCTGGATTGGCCCTCCGGGGGATGCCATAGAGGCCATGGGCGACAAGGTGTCAGCCCGGCTTCTGATGATTGACTCCGGGATTCCTGTCATTCCGGGGGAGGAGATGGCCGTGGAGGAGGACGCCGACCACCTAGGGGTGCTGGCTGCCGCTGCCGCGAGGGTAGGATACCCTCTGCTGCTCAAGGCGAGCGCGGGCGGCGGCGGGAAGGGCATGCGCTCGGTCAGAGAGCCGAGGGCTCTGCGCGCGGAGTACGAAGCGGCCGCCAGAGAGGCCGCAGCGGCCTTCGGCGACGGCACCATCTACATCGAGAGGCTACTCACTGGAGCGAGACACGTCGAGATCCAGGTGCTGTGCGACCGGCACGGTGGTGCCATACACCTCAACGAGCGTGACTGCTCCATACAGCGACGATTCCAGAAGGTCATCGAGGAGGCTCCCTCGCCTGCCATCTCTCCAGAAATCCGCAGGGCCATGGGGGAGGCTGCCGTCACCGCAGCTAGGTCTGTCGGCTACATCGGCGCTGGGACAGTGGAGTTCCTACTGTCGGGCAACGGGCAGTTCCACTTCTTGGAGATGAACACCCGCCTACAGGTCGAGCACCCGGTCACAGAGATGACCACCGGCATTGATCTGGTCCAGAAGCAGTTCGAGGTTGCCGCAGGCCTGCCGTTGGGCATAGATCAGCCCGGGGTCAAGCAGAGCGGCCACGCCATCGAGGCGCGAATCTATGCCGAGGACCCCCAAGGGGGATTGTTCCTGCCATCGACCGGACGGCTCGTGATGTGGCAGGCCCCCATGGGGCCGGGAATCAGAGTCGACTCTGGGGTCCGGCAGGGCGACGAGGTCACCATCGACTTTGACCCGATGCTCGCCAAGCTCATCGTCCACGCCCCAGACCGTCACGCCGCTATCCGAAGGCTCGACACCGCCTTGGCCGATTTCGTGGCCCTAGGCGTGCAGACTAACATTGGCTTCCTGCGCAGCCTTGCTGCGCACCATGCCTTCCAGAGCGGCGACGCAGACACCGACTTCCTTGCCAATACGCCCCCTGAGGAGCTCTCGGGACCGGATGCCGACAAAGGAACCCTCGTGGCGATTGCGGCAGCCGCACAGAGGCTCGGCCTCGACCGTACCCAAGCAGACCACCCCGCGGCTGGTACCGTCGACGAGCACACCGGCCATCCGGGGGACCCGTTCAGGACCCTGCGGAGGCCCTTCCCCTAAGGTGATAGTATGGAGTGGAGCGTCGGAGGTGACTCGAGCAGGTACAGCGCTGCCCTTAGTGAGGAGAACGGCAGGGTCAGGGTTTCGACGCTCTCACAAGATGGGGTCGATGTGGATTCACCCAACGTAGTGGTCGTTCGGGACGAGAAGCAGGGCAGGCTTAGGGTAGAGGTGGACGGCAGGCCGAGGCTCGTCCACGTGGCCAAGTCAGGGGATGCCTGGTGGATCCATATGGACGGTCACACCCACGTAGTCCACCACCACGAGAGGGGGAGCCCGGGTCCCTCGGCCAATGAGGGCAGCCTAACGGCGCCGATGCCGGGAACAATCCTCGAGATACTGGTCAAGGAGGGACAGCGGGTCCGCGAGGGCCAGACTCTGCTAGTTGTGGAGGCCATGAAGATGGAGCACAGGATCCAGGCGCCGAAGGCGGGCGAGGTGACCAAGGTGCACTATGAGCAGGGTGAACGGGTCGACATGGGCAGCGTCCTGATTGAGATAGGCGAGTAGTCTTACTCCGCTACGTTAGTGGGAACGCCTCCTTGGTTTTGTGAGTGCGACAAGTAGCAGGGCGCTGAGAACGATCAGCAGAACGAACACCATCGGTAGACCATCATCCCATCTTTCGGCGTCCAGTGGGTAGGCGTCTGAGTTGTCGCCATGGCTGTCGCCGTCGGAGTCGTGCTGCTCCGATGCATCTTCTGGGAACGCGTCTAGATTGTCGCCAACCCCGTCTACGTCCATATCGCTGGATTCCTTGGGATTATGTGGGAAGGCGTCCGAATTGTCACCCACCCCGTCTAGGTCTGAGTCGGTACTCTCACTGGCATTCATGGGAAAGGCATCGAGGTTGTCTCCCATCCCGTCCCCATCGGTGTCCGTGGTCTCCGTGGCGTCCTCGGGGAAGGCGTCCGAGTTGTCGCCCACCCCGTCGCCGTCCGAGTCGATGGTCTCCGTGGGGTCCTCGGGGAAGGCGTCCGAGTTGTCACCGTCACCGTCGCCATCTCTGTCCGCCCACTCTGCGGGGTCCGCGGGAAAGACATCCGAGTTGTCGCCCACCCCGTCGTCATCGCCGTCCGAAGTCTCATTTGCGTCCAGCGGGAAGGCGTCTGCGATGTTACCGACACCGTCCCCGTCGGCATCACCCCACTCGCTGGCATCCATCGGAAAGGCATCCGAGTTGTCGCCAAAGCCGTCCCCGTCTGCATCGACCCACTCACTGGCGTCCATGGGAAAAACATCGAGGTTGTCGCCGACCCCGTCCCCGTCGGAGTCGGAACTCTCGCTGGCGTCCATGGGAAAAGCATCCGAGTTGTCGCCGACCCCATCGCCATCGCTGTCCACCCACTCCGTGGGGTCCTCAGGGAAGGCGTCCGAGTTGTCGCCCACCCCGTCGCCGTCCGAGTCGACGGTCTCCGTGGGGTCTCCGGGGAAGGCGTCCGAGTTGTCGCCGACCCCATCGCCATCGCTGTCC